>JAFWHX010000002.1 GCA_017533915.1 Eubacterium sp.
GGACGTTATGTCGTAGAACACGCGGTTTACGTTGTCCACTTCATTCACGATCCTCGTCGTGATCTTCTTCAGTACGTCCCATGGGATCTCCGCAGATTCTGCCGTCATGAAATCCGAGGTCTTCACGGCGCGAAGTGCTATCGCATAGTCATACGTTCTGAAGTCTCCCATGACTCCGACTGACCTGACGTTGGTAAGTGCGGCAAAATACTGATTGATCTCTCTGTCGAGTCCTGCTTTCGCGATCTCTTCTCTGTAGATAAAGTCCGCGTCCTGGACCATTCTTACCTTCTCAGGCGTAATGTCGCCGATGATCCTTATGCCAAGCCCCGGTCCCGGGAACGGCTGCCTGAACACGAGATTCTCGGGTATTCCAAGTTCTAGTCCCGCACGCCTTACCTCATCCTTGAAGAGCATCCTCAGCGGCTCGATGATCTCTTTAAAATCCACATAGTCCGGGAGCCCGCCGACATTGTGATGTGACTTGATAGTCGCTGACTTTCCGAGGCCGCTCTCGATCACGTCCGGATAGATAGTTCCTTGCACCAGATAATCGACAGCACCGATCTTCTCAGCTTCTTCCTCGAACACCCGGATGAACTCTTCGCCGATGATCTTTCTCTTCTCTTCAGGCTCTGTCACTCCGGCAAGCTTTGCATAGAACCGCTCGTGCGCGTCCACATGAACAAAATTAAGATCATACGGCCCTTCAGGGCCAAATACCTTATCTACTTCCTCAGCCTCGTTCTTTCTGAGCAAGCCGTGATCGACGAACACACATGTCAGCTGCTTACCGATCGCTTTTGACATCAGTACTGCAGCGACTGAAGAATCTACTCCGCCGGACAGGGCGCAGAGCGCTTTCCCATTGCCGACTTTCTGACGGATATCAGCTATCGTTCTCTCTACAAAGTCGTCCATCTTCCAGTCGCCCATGCATCCGCATATATCATATACGAAAGCCCGCAGCACTTTGTTTCCTTCAACAGAGTGTGTGACCTCCGGATGATATTGCACCGCGTAGTGAGCATGCTCGCAGTCTTCCATTGCGGCGACAGGACATACCGGCGTGCTCGCCGTGATCCTGAAGCTCTCTGGCGGCTCTGAGATATAGTCCGTATGACTCATCCAGCCGATAGTCTTCTCCCCTACGTCATGGAAGAGCATTCCTGACTTATCTATATCTATCTCGGTCTTTCCATACTCACTTACCTTTGCCGACTCGACTTTTCCGCCCAGCGCCCACGCCATGAACTGAGCTCCGTAACATATGCCCAGGACAGGGATCTCTGTATCAAAGAGTGCTTTGTCATAGTGCGGCGATTCCATGTCATACACGCTGTTCGGTCCGCCCGTGAGGATTATCCCTTTTGGGTTCCTCGCCACGATCTCATCCAGCGGCGTCTTGTAAGAAAGCACCTCGCAGTACACATTCATGTCGCGTACACGCCTGGCGATCAGCTGATTATACTGCCCCCCAAAATCAAGGACAATTATAAGTTCCTGTTCCATTTATTACTCCTTTAGCCGTCCCACTGCCGGACAATGACACGACGCAAAACTGCAATATCAATACAATGGATTCGGTGATATGAGTTCCGTGAGTGTTTCCGCAGGCCGAAGGCCGAGGACTAACGAGCGGAACTGCATGTCACCGGATCCATATTATCTTATAGCATTTTGCGACGAGTCACGCAGTATTACATCATGCGCGCCGCCCTCAACGATCGATGTCGCCGATACGAGCGTAAGCTTCGCGTTTTTCTGAAGATCCGGAATATTTGTCGCGCCGCAGTTGCACATAGTCGATTTGACTTTGTTCAGTGATACCTCGACATTATCGTGAAGCGGTCCTGCATATGGAACATATGAATCGACGCCCTCTTCAAACTTCATCTTGCCGCCGTCTCCGCCAAGATCGTAGCGCTGCCAGTTCCTCGCGCGGTTGGATCCTTCGCCCCAGTATTCTTTAACATAGTTTCCGTTTATATTCAGCTTGTTGGAAGGCGACTCATCGAATCTGGCAAAATATCTTCCGAGCATGATGAAGTCTGCTCCCATCGCCAGAGCGAGCGTCATGTGGTAGTCGTAAACGATGCCGCCGTCTGAGCAGATAGGAATATAGATCCCTGTCTTCTCATAGTATTCGTCTCTTGCTTCTGCGACGTCTATTACTGCTGAAGCCTGTCCGCGGCCGATTCCCTTCTGTTCACGGGTTATACAGATCGATCCTCCGCCGATACCGATCTTGATGAAGTCTGCCCCGGCTTCAGCGAGGAAGTTGAATCCTTCCTTATCGACGACGTTTCCTGCCCCGATCTTTACGGAGTCTCCGTATTTCTCGCGAACCCATGCGAGGGTATCTGACTGCCAGACTGAATATCCCTCGGAAGAGTCGATGCAGAGCACGTCAGCTCCAGCTTCGACGAGCGCCGGGATGCGCTCCTTGTAATCTCTTGAGTTGACGCCTGCTCCGACGACATATCTCTTGTGTTCGTCGAGCAGCTCGTTCGGATGGCTCTTATGGCTGTCATAGTCTTTCCTGAATACGAAGTATGACAGGCGCTGCTGATCATCGACGATCGGGAGCGCATTCAGCTTGTTGTCCCAGAGTATATCGTTTGCCTCGCTCAGGCTGATCCCGTCTTTTCCGCAGACCAGCTTGTCGAACGGTGTCATGAACTCACTTATCTTCGTATCCGGGGCCATCCTGCTTACCCTGTAGTCGCGGCTCGTCACTAATCCGACAAGTCTGCTCTCAGCCGTGCCGTCCTCGGTGATAGCGATCGTGGAATGGCCCTTCTGGGCTTTGATGTTAAGGACGTCCTGAAGAGTCTGGTCCGGCCTGAGGTTGCTGTCGCTTCTTACAAAACCCGCCTTGTAATCTTTGACGCGGCGCACCATGGCGGCCTCGTCCTCGATCGTCTGTGAGCCGAAAATAAACGAAATCCCACCTTCTTTGGCAAGCGCGACAGCCATCTTGTCATCAGATACTGCCTGCATTACCGCAGAGACCAGTGGGATATTTGCGGAAAGTGCTGGTTCTTCACCTTTTCTGAATTTGGTGATTGGTGTTTTAAGAGATACGTTATCCGGTGTGCAGTCCTTGGACGTATATCCAGGCACGAGCAGATACTCGCTGAACGTACGTGAAGGTTCTTTAAAGAAATGAGCCATGTCTACCTCCTATCTGGCTTCCTGGGTATTGAAGCGGCGCCTGGCGCCAGTCATGCTGGCACTTGGCAGCCAGACGGATGGTCTCCCGTCCAGCCTTGCCGGCGTCGCCGGTTCCCCACATTATTTGCAAAAATTGTACCGCATGAAATGCGAAAAATCAATATATTATCCCGGTTTGTCCGCGATGTTTCTTACATCGTCTTTCTGATCCTGTCGATGTCGACCAGCTTCTCCAGCAGTGCTTCTTTACCGTCTTCAGGAATGATAACCGTCAGGATCTTATTCCGGCTTATACCCAGATCAAGCAGCTTTTTGATGATGAGCTCTTCCGACCCCTCGTAGAGCTTGGCGATGAGGATATAGTCATAGTCGACTTCCGGGTAAAGAAATACTGCAGCAGTATGGCTGCAAAGACGGCGCTGCCTGGACTATGATGTACGTGTTGAATTCACTCCTGATAACAGTATCAGTAACGGCGGCTGGAGCCGCTATGTTCAGTACACCTGCGGCAGCCATCGCCAGCCCTATCAGGAGAGCAGCCTGAAATATAACCTTGATACCATATTTTTTGTAATCAACCTGGATCACCTGTCCTGAATCGAAGCTTTATATAATGTGTCTAATTCTCTGATAATGGTGTCCTGTGCGTAGTGGGTCCGGGCATATTCAGCGATCGTCTTCCGCCAGCCTGACCCCTCTTCATCAGCGCGTTCGATGACTGACAGCAGCTCTGACGCAAGGTCTTCAGGGTCTTCAGGCTTTGCAAGACCTCCAACGCTGTCATTGACAAAATCAGGAAGCCCTCCCTGATCGGACGCTATCACCGGCGTCCCGCACGCCATCGCCTCGAGTGCTACCAGGCCGAACGGCTCACGGCGGGACGGCACGACGCTGACGTCAGCGATGTTATACAGTTTCCTGAGCGCCTGAGAGTCCACATTTCCAATAAACCTGACGTGCTTGAGGGCAAGCTCGCCCACTTCCTTCCTGAGCGCATCTCTCTCCTCGCCGTCCCCCGCTATGATTGTAAAAACGCCGGGAGCGCCGGATGCGCTTTGATCGTCGATTAGGCGGAGCGCCTCGAGCAGCACGTCGACCCCTTTGAAGTGAGCGAGCTTTCCGGCAAAGCAGATGATCCTGCGTCCTTTCTGCTCTTCCTCTGATATGCCGTAGCTGCTCAGCACTTCAGTCCTGCCGTCTTTTTCAGGGTAGAAGATCGTCGGATCATATCCGTTCCGCATCATGACGATCTTATCCGCGGCATACGGGAACAACTCGCGTATGAGTTCACAATTATCTTTTGATATCGAAATGACCGAGAAACAGTCATACATCGCCAGATCTGCATACTTCCTGAGCTCCGGCCATCTGTTGTATCCCATGAGGTCGGTGCCATGAGCAGTCAGGATAAGCGGTATACCGCGTCCTGCCGCAAGAGCCGGGAGGATCCAGACATGCTGCCCGTGTATGACATCCGGCTGGTCACGTCTGATCTCATCATCGATAGCGCAGCTGAACGCAGCTTTATACTGCTCCAGCTGCTCTTCTGTAAGGTCTCCGAATGAGACTGTGCTCCTGGGATGAGTCGTAAAGCAGGGAAAATTGAACGGAAGAGGATCCGCCATCGTCTTGCCGCTGCCGATAAGGTTTTGATCATCCGGAACCTTAGAAGAAGACTTCGCGGACGCGCGTCTGACAGCTTCCGGAACGCCGTGGTCATTCGCGGCAGAGAAAAAAACAGGGTGCAGCCTGACGCCGGGCACTTCTTCAAAGTCATCGGTATTCTCCGGAAGGATCACCGTGACCTGATGGCCGAGCGCTGCAAGATGCACCGCCAGATTTCTTGTATATGTCCCGCTTCCTGAACCGGCGAGCGGGAAGTGATTTATCATAAGTATCTTCATATTAATTGCCTGTCTGACGTTCGTAGTTACAGTAGAATTGTATCACAGACAAGCTGAAATTAAAACTGCAGCATACAAAACGAAGAAGGGGCCTGCCGCATTTAGCGGACGGCCCCATCTTACGGTGTTATTTCTTAGAAGGAAAACATTATCGTTCTGTCGTGAACCACCTTAATTCCCCGGCTCTACCACGAGCTCTTCTTCATAGTCTTTTCCATAAGTCTCAAGCAGTGTCTCCTCGTACGCTTCATGGAAGAAATTCTCTCCACCCAGTGATGTGAGCTCTTCGTTGAGCCATGTCAAAAGCGTCTCATTGCCTTTGCTCACTGCTGGGGCGATCGTATCCTGGCTGCCGAGCTCCGGGATCCCGACCGTATAGCCTTTGTTCTCGTTTGCGAAAGCGATAACTTCGGTGTTATCGTTCGCCCACGCCGCGGCAGTCCCGTTCTCCAGAGCATTCTTCGCGTTTGCGTAAGTGTCGTATTTCTGGAGCTTCACGTCCGGAAGGTTCTCGGTGAAGTATGTCTCTGCTGTCGTTCCGGAGATCACGATCACCTCATCATCCGCTGTGAGCTCAGACACGTCTTTGATCACACGGCTGTCCGGAGATACCACGCCTAATGACACGTTCATGTATGGAAGAGCAAAATCGACTTTTTCGGCTCTTTCATCCGTAACCGTGAAGTTCGCCAGTATGATATCGACCTTGCCTGTCTCCAGATACTCGACGCGGTTCGCTGCTTCGGTCGAAACATAGTTTATCTTGACTCCAAGATCCTCGCCGAGACGCTCGGCAAGGTATATATCATACCCCTGATATTCACCGTTCTCATCGACATAGCCGAACGGGCTCTTGTCAGAGAACACTCCGAGATTGATCTCACCTGATTCCTTGATCTCATCAAGGGTGCGGTATACCTCTTTGCTGTCCGAGCCGCCTTCACCGCCGCCGTTTCCTCCGCACGACGTCAGCACGGCCGCTGTTCCCAGCGCCAGGATCAGTATAGCGATAACTGCTGTGTATTTTATGATTCGCTTTTTCATTTTATCATTCTCCTTTTTTCTTTTACTTCTTAATATCGTTATTTCTGTATCGCGTCGAAGCCGTTCTGCAGGTCTTCGATTATATCATCGATGTTTTCTGTTCCTATCGACAGGCGGATAGTGTTCTGGCCTATACCCTGATCTGCCAGTTCCTCGTCTGTCAGCTGAGAGTGTGTGGTCGACGCCGGATGAATCACCAGGCTCTTCACATCTGCCACATTCGCGAGCAGTGAGAATATCTTCAGCGCGTCGATGAACTTCCATGCTTCTTCGCGGCCTCCTTTGATATTGAATGTGAAGATCGAACCGCCGCCATTCGGGAAGTACTTCTCATACAGCGCGTGGTCCGGATGATCCGGAAGTGACGGATGGTTAACTTTCTCGACCAGCGGGTGGCTGTTCAGGAACTCCACGACTTTCAGTGTGTTCTCGACGTGCCGTTCTACTCTCAGCGACAAAGTCTCTATGCCCTGCAGCAGCAGGAACGCGTTGAACGGCGATATTGCCGCACCGGTATCTCTGAGCAGAATAGCTCTGATATATGTCACGAATGCAGCAGGCCCTACCACGTCAGCAAACGACACACCGTGATAGCTCGGATTAGGATCCGCGATCTGTGGATAATGTCCGCTGGCCTTCCAGTCGAACTTACCTCCCTCAACGATGACCCCGCCAAGCGCTGTGCCGTGGCCGCACAGGAACTTTGTGGCTGAATGTACGACGATGTCTGCTCCGTGCTCGATAGGACGGATCAGGTAAGGTGTTCCGAACGTGTTGTCTATGACGAGCGGAAGGCCGTGCTTATGAGCGATCTCCGCTACCGCATCGATATCAGGAATGTCGCTGTTCGGATTTCCGAGCGTCTCGAGGAAGACCGCTCTCGTATCGTCTCCTATCGCACCTTCAAGCTCAGCCAGATCGTGAGCATCAACAAATGTAGTTTTGATGCCGTACTGCGGAAGTGTGTGTTCAAAAAGGTTGAACGTCCCGCCGTATATCGTCTTCTGCGCCACGATGTGGCCGCCGTTCGCCGCGAGGGCTTCGATTGTATATGCGATCGCCGCGGACCCTGAAGCTACCGCGAGAGCAGCGCTTCCTCCTTCAAGAGCAGCGACCCTTTCTTCGAGCACGCCCTGTGTCGAGTTCGTGAGTCTGCCGTAGATGTTGCCCGGATCCGCCAGTCCGAACCTGTCGGCTGCATGCTGGCTGTTATGGAATACATATGCCGTCGTCTGATAGATCGGAACCGCCCTCGCGTCTGTCGCAGGGTCTGCCTGTTCCTGTCCTACGTGAAGCTGTAATGTCTCGAATCTGTAATTACTCATTTTATTTCTCCTTTTCATCTGTACCGGATCCTTCACCGGATCTATTTTCTGATCTCTGTGTTTATTTACTGCCTCCGGCTAAAAAAGCCGGGGACCTCTTTTGAAGCTCCCGGACAGATGTACTCATAATGTCTGTTCAACATCGAGTGTCAGCAAGGCGCGGATAATCAGATCCTGGCGCCCCGGTTGTTTTCCACGTCCGGGAGATCAGCATTCGCATACACATAAGATCAGTTGTTGTGATGCGCTCTATTGTCATTTCCCTGCCTCCTTTCTTTCTGAACAATTACAAGATAACATCATAAACCTATCGTGTCAATATGTTTATATGATTATCAGCTATACTTTATTTTAGTGTGATGGCTATAAGTATTACTTATATATAGGATAAAACAAAAGCAGCGCCTGGACCATGCCTCTGATGCGCCGCTTCCGTCTCTTTCCTGCCGTCCTGCCCCTCAGGTTCTGCCCTGTACTGTTTCAGATCGGGCTCTCCTCTACCGTTCTATTCCTGCTTAGGGTTGAGCTCTATCCTGCTGCTGTCTGCAGTCTCTTCTTCCGAAGCTGAATCTGCTTCCGGCGCTGTGCTTTCGCCATCTTTGTTATGCTTGCTGTTATAGTCGTCCAATGCGGCTTTGATCGCTTCCTCCGCAAGCACCGAACAGTGCATCTTGTAATCCGGAAGACCGTCAAGAGCCTCCGCTACTGCTTTGTTCGTGAGCTCCATCGCCTCTGCGACCGGCTTTCCCTTTATGAGTTCCGTCGCCATCGAGCTTGAAGCTATCGCGCTGCCGCAGCCGAACGTCTCGAATTTCACGTCCTGGATGATGCCGTCTTCGATCTTGAGATACATTTTCATTATGTCGCCGCACTTGACGTTGCCGACTTCTCCTACGCCGTCAGCGTCCTCGATACAGCCGATGTTCCGCGGATGACGGAAATGATCCATGACTTTTTCACTATATAATGACATTTTATGCTCCTTCCTGTTTCTTTTCCCTATGCTTCTCTGTCCGCAATTCGAATATGTCTGCGATATTACAATATGAATTTCCGCTTGCCTTCACAGAGCTCTTTCCATACCGGAGAGAAGCTCCTTAGGTATTCGACTGTTTCCTTTACTGACTTTATAATGTAATCCACCTGCTCTTCGGTTATATCCTCGCCAAGAGTAAGCCTCAGCGACCCGTGAGCGACGTCGTGCACGCGGCCTATCGCGAGAAGCACATGGCTCGGATCGAGCGACCCCGACGTGCAGGCGCTGCCGGACGAAGCCTGTATCCCTTTGTCGTCAAGCAGGAGAAGTATCGATTCTCCCTCTATCCCTTCAAAACAGAAGTTGACGTTTCCCGGAAGCCTGTGCTGCTCATCCCCGTTAAGCGCCGAGTGCGGGATCTCATTCAGACCTTCGATCAGTTTATTCCTCATGGATGTGAGCTTATCAGCATTACTGTCCATGTTCGCCGCGGCCTCCTTAAGTGCAGCTGCCATTCCCGCGATCGCCGGCACATTTTCTGTACCTGCTCTCTTACCGCGCTCCTGGGCGCCGCCGTCTATGATATTAGTCAGGCGGATGCCTTTCTTGGCGTACAGGAATCCCGCTCCCTTCGGCCCGTGGAATTTATGTGCAGACGCAGACAGCATATCGATATTGTCCTTCTCCACGTCGATATGAATGTGTCCCACAGCCTGGACCGCATCCGTATGGAAAAGCACTCCGCGCTTCCTGCATACTGCGCCGATCTCCCTTATAGGCTGTATCGTACCTATCTCATTATTAGCTGTCATGATCGTGACAAGGCAGGTGTCGTCTCTTATGGCGGCGTCTACTTCCTCAGGCGTCACGATCCCGTTTTCATGTACGTCGAGAAGCGTTACATCAAAACCTTCTTCTTCAAGTCTCTTGAGTGTATGCAGCACCGCATGATGCTCAAAAGCAGTAGAGATGATGTGCATCTTTCCCTGCTTCTTCCCGATCATGGCTCCTGAGCGGATCGCCTGATTGTCGGCCTCGCTTCCGCCGGAAGTGAACGTGATCTCCTTCGGCGACGCATTTATGATCTCAGCGATGTCTTCTCTCGCCTGTTCTATTACTTCTTTTGCGCGCTGCCCCGTCTGGTAAAGCGTCGATGGATTTCCGAACACCTCCTCCATACACGGGAGCATCGCATCTATAGCAGCCCTGCTCATTTTAGTTGTAGCTGCGTTGTCAGCATATATATTCATGTATTCTCCTTTCCGGACCAGATCTGTAATTCAGTAATTATATTATATCTAATTACCTATCTTGTCAATAGGTTTTAAAAGGTGTATCATATCATTACATACTGCTTATCATTTTGCGCATGGCATCTGATAAGATATCAGAAATGTCAGCGGTAAAGCGTCACCAGTTGTTTTGATAAGGCATTATTAATGGAGTCAGGAAGGCATCATGTGTGAGATCTTTGGAATAACTGCAGACAGAAAAGTACATGCTAATGAGCTTCTTCGCGAGTTCTTCTCCCACAGCAGCGAGCACCGGGACGGCTGGGGGCTCGTAGGTTTTGATGATGGATACCCGTCGGTCGAAAAAGAGCCTGTCACCGCAAAGGACAGTGCTTATCTAAAGGCCAGGCTCGCCGGGGAGATCAGCGCCGCTCACATGGCGGCACATATAAGACGTGCGACCTGCGGGACACAGGAATACGAAAACACGCATCCGTTCGTAAGGCGCGACGCATACGGGAGGGCATGGACGCTCGTCCACAACGGCCACATCTTCGAAGCGCCTGTGCTCAGGCAGTATCTTGACGTGCAGAAGGGAGCGACTGACAGTGAGCGGATACTTTGCTATATAGCTGACGAGGCAGGTCGGATCAACGGACAGTCAGGCACCGATGGACACACTGGAAACTCCGGCTCTGCTGACGGCGGGACCGGCACCGCGGCTCTTACCGATCAGGCTTTCAGCAGAATATTGCTCGTCGAAAAGATCTCACGCGAGCTCTCACCCGAAAACAAACTGAATTTCATACTGTTCGATGGAGAGCTCATGTACGTTCACACTAACGAGCCTGGCGGGCTGTATGTCAAAAACAATGCACACAGCAGGATCTTCTCGACAAAGCCGCTTGACGCTGGCGGTGTAGCGGGCTGGGAAGAAGTCGCCCAGAATCAGCTGCATGTCTATAAAGACGCCGCTGAGATCTATACCGGAAGACCGCACGGATTCACTTATGTCAGTGATACTGCAAAAGAAGATGAGCTGTATATCAACTACTCGTTCCTGTAGCGGAACTGTCAGATCACATGCTGAAACAGGGACTTTTTGTTGTATTATCTATTTACCCTGCAGTATAATAGGACTTGTAATGAGAGATATCTCCAGATGATACCGCTGTCAAAAGCGGCGCAGAAGTTGTTACCAGAAGGGACATGACATGATATCAACAAGGGGAAGATATGCGCTCCGCGTGATGATAGATCTGGCGGAATGCGAGAAGAATACGGCGGATGGCGAGCTGGATCCATCAAAAGAAGCTGCGCCTTACGTTGCGCTTAAGGATGTTGCTGAAAGGCAGGGCATCTCGAAGAAATATCTCGAGATAATCGCAAAGGATCTGGTAACTGCCGGCTTTATCAAAGGCACGCGCGGGAAGAGCGGAGGCTACAGGCTAACCCGTAAGCCTGAGGAATACACAGTACAGGAGATATTAGATGTTTCTGAGGGCGACCTGGCCGCAGTAGCCTGTCTTGCAAAAGACGCAGGTATCTGCCCGAGATCGTCGTACTGCAAAACACTCCCGATGTGGCAGGAATACGATGAGCTTACGCGGGAGTTCTTCAGCAGGAAGAGGCTCAGCGACCTGGTGTGAGCCAAGCATAACTGATAATAATCGATAATAAAGGAGCAGCAGCCCGACAATCATTGTTCAGGCCGCTGCTCTTCTGTGTTTTATGTATTACTTATAGAGGAATTGTTTCCTATGAAAGTATCCCTTCGGGTATCTCTGGCAGGAATACGATATTCGGCTTACCGGTCACAGGGTTGTTTGTGATCTGGGTATCGACTCCGAACAGACCTTTTATCATGTCAGGCACCATGACCTCTTCAGGGGTGCCGACTTTTACTATGTGGCCGGCTTTCATCATAATGATCTTATCGCAGTAGCATGCTGCGATATTCATATCATGTATCGATGAAAAGACGGTAAGGTCTTTCTGCGACTTAAGGATGTTCATTATCTGATACTGGTATCCGATGTCGAGGTGGTTGGTCGGCTCGTCCAGTATGATAAGACTCGACTGCTGGACCAGTGCTCTGGCAACAAGCGTCCTCTGTTTCTCACCTCCGGAGAGTGACAGAAAGCTCCTCTCTTCATATCCTTCCATTCCTACTTCTTTAATAGCGTCTTCCACTATCTCACGTTCACGGATCTTGTCGTTGTGCCAGAGGTTTTGATGCGCGAATCTTCCGAGCATGACCATATCGTAAACTGTCATGTCGAACTCGACGTTGTTCTCCTGCTGCATGACGGACATTTCCTTTGCGACTTCTCTGCTCGTCATGTCATTCAGAGCTCTCCCGTCGATATACACTGCACCTGAGTCAGGCTTGTACACCCTGTAGATGTTCTTGAGCAGCGTCGACTTGCCGCAGCCGTTCGGACCGATGAGTCCGACAAAATCACCTTCCTCTATTCCGAGGCTGACTCCCTTTACGATCAGTTTCTGATCTATGGAATACTTAATGTCTTCGACTTCTAATTTCATGATCAGCCTCCAAATTTACCATGTGATTTACGTATCAGATACAGGAAGAACGGCGCTCCGAAGAATGCGGACACGACTCCTATCGGCAGTTCTTCCGGCGCAACTATAACTCTGGATATCATGTCAGCGAGCACCAGAAAAGTACCGCCGACCAATATCGATGCCGGTATGAGCTTAACATGCCTCGTGCCCACGATCGACCTCGTTATGTGAGGTATGGTAAGCCCGACGAACCCGATCGTTCCGCTTATGGAAACGATGATCCCGGTAAGCAGAGTAGACATCAGGATTATGACCAGCTTCAGCTTGTCGGTGTCCACACCTACTGTTACAGCGACTTCTTCTCCCAGTAAAAGCACATCGAGCTTACGTGACAGCAGCACTATTATGACCAGACATACCACGAATGCGATCGTCGCATAAAGAAGCATTTCCCAGTTTGACCCGTTCAGCGATCCCATCATCCAGTATGTCGCGGTCTTGACTTTGTCTGATCCGGTCTTGGTGTGATAGATCATGAAGTTCGTGATCGCGCCAAACAGGGCGGATACAGCAATACCGGCGAGTACAAGCTGTGTCGCGGTGATCTTGTTCCTGATAGACGCTATGCGCATAGCCAGGAAAATTGAAATCACAGCGCCTGCGAATGCACCCACCATCCTTCCGTAAGGACCAAGGAAACTCAAATATCCATACATTATGACCGATACCGCGCCAGCTGAAGCACCCTGCGATATACCAAGCACATACGGATCAGCGAGCGGATTCTTGGTGAGTGCCTGCATGAGGATGCCGCAGATCGTGAGTCCAGCTCCTACGATAAACGCCGTGAGTATCCTCGGGATGCGGATATCCCAGAGGATCGATTCCATGCTGGCGTCGATCCCGCCTGAGCCTGCTCCTCTAAGCAGTCTGGCGAGCACCACTTTCCTGATCACATCAAAACTCACTTCGACGCTTCCAAGCCTCGTCGCAAGTATCATGGACACCATCAGGACCGCCGCCATCACTATCATGAAGACGGTATACTGTGAGTTCTTCCTCAGAGGGAAGAGCGGTTCACCTGATTTAGACATCAGTTTCTCCTTTCAAGCTGGAGCTGAAGCTCCTCAAAGTCGCTTCTTCCTTCTATTTGAACTTGTCCGGGTGGAACTGCTTAGCCATGATCTCTACTGTTCCAGCTGAACCTGCGGAACCCTGCATGTCTGAGCAGCATGCTGAGTAGATCTTGCCTTCCTTCACAGCTCTCAGATTCTTTGTGAAGTCGTTTGACTTCAGGAATTCTGTCTTCTTCTCTGTGTCGCCGTCATAGTCAAGGATGAGAATGACGTCAGGATCTCTCTGAACTACTTCCTCCCATGAAGGTGTAGCCCAGCCCTTATTGATGTCGTCAAAGATGGAGATGCCGCCAGCTCTCTTGATCATGTCTCCAGGAACTCCCTGGCAAGCTGTGAACGGAGCTTCCTCACCTGAGTCATATACGAATACCTTTACAGGCTCTACATCGCCGAGTTTCTCCTCTACTTCTGCAAGCTTTGCCTTCATTGCGGCGACTTTCTCTTCAGCTACGTCTGTAACGCCGAATACATGACCGAGCACGTCATAATCCTTATAGATGTCTTCGAATGTGGCTGAGTCTGAGCAGCAGTATGGGAAGTAAGGGATGATGCCGTTGTCCAGGCAGAACTTTACTGAGAAGTTCTGGTCTGAGAACAATGAATCCCAGCCCATCATGAAGTCAGGCTTGAGCTCCAGTATCTGCTCCTTGGAAGCGTTCTGCAGGTTGACTCCTGGCTCTGTGATCTGCTTTACCTTAGCTCTTGCAGGATAATCGCTAACTGTAGACCAGCATGCTCCTCTTGTATATCCTGCCATATGATCTTCCAGCCCAAGGTCAAACAGAAAGTCCGCCATCTGGTCTCCGTCTGCGATAGCAGCTTTAGGCGCGGATGTGAATGTCTCTTCCATGTTCTGGCCGATGCCTGAGCGTTCAAGATTAAGGGTGATGGTATAAGGCTCATATTCTCCACCTTCTGTTCCCGCTTTCTGTGTCTCTTCTTCTACAGTGTACTCGTCACCTTTCGATCCGGTGACTGTGTTGTCGCTTTTGCCCGCGCACCCTGCCATCACGAATACCATCGCAAAGCAGAGAGCAAGGATCAGTAATGTGTTCTTCTTCATTTCATTTCCTTTCCTGTCCAATCCTCAAATGGACACTTCATCAAAAATCTGTCAGTAATACCAGTTGTATAACACCTGGTATCTGTTACAGCTCAGAAAGTTATATGAGGCGGTCAACTTTCCTTTGCCGCAGCAATAAAAAAACTGCCCTGAGGCAGTTCAATGGGAAAAAGCGGAATGGATCACCTGACATCACCTGATATCAGGAAGCGATCTCCGCCTGAAATATTTCTATGTCATATCTCAAGTCTGACATACAGGAAAGCCCGCCGGCACCACAGGCCTGCGACGCTCTACCGCGGCCTGATGTTCAATGTACTGGTTCACTCACCCTTCGGAAGAACGGGTTCTGCCTCGGATCCCCGTGTTCCTGGCGCTGGACTCGTCTCCCGGCTTATCGTGCAGATCCGCCTGCCGCATCATCCTGATGCCTGCGGCATATCTCACGCATTACGGTTGCTGAGACACAGTAAGGATTCTCACCTTATTCCGTTAGTCCCGCCTTACAGTATTATATTTACAAAAAAATATTAGCACACGCTAATTTAATATTCAACTGATTTTTCATATTGCTTTCATATATCCGTTCACATACGATATCCCCTATAAAAACACATCCCCGCGTCTAATGCGGGGTTTTCCTTTATACAAAAACGCCGGACCCTGAGAATCCGGCGTTCTTTCTGGTTAAATTGTATGACGGTCAGCGGTCTGCCCGACATCCCGATTGTTGATCAGCGGTCTGCCCGGCGCATCGTCTATATTCTTCGGCGTCTCTTTATACGAGGCCTCCCATGTTGGTCATGCCGCCCATGCCCTGTGGAGCACCGTTCGTTGCAGCTGATTCAACTTCGTCGATGTCATAGATTCCTGACTCTGTTGTGAGCAGCATTGCGGATGCTGAAGCAGCGTTCTGAAGTGCTGAACGAGTAACCTTTGCAGGGTCTACGATACCAGCCTTGAACATGTCTTCGTACTGTTCTGTCGCAGCATTGAATCCATATCCTTCTTTCTGATTCTTGACTTCTGCTACTACTACGCTTCCTTCAAGACCTGCGTTCTCAGCGATCTGTCTGATAGGCTCTTCAAGCGCTCTCTCGATGATCTTTGCGCCTGTCTTCTCGTCGCCTGAAAGTGTCTCAACATATTCGTGGACCTTTGGAATGATGCTTACGAGAGCAACACCGCCTCCGGATACGATACCTTCCTGAACTGCTGCCTTTGTAGCGTTCAGAGCATCCTCGATCCTGAGCTTTCTTTCCTTCAGCTCTGTCTCTGTTGCAGCACCTGCCTTGATGACTGCTACGCCGCCTGCGAGCTTTGCAAGTCTCTCTTCAAGCTTTTCTCTGTCGTAGTCCATCTTGGCATTTGCGATCTCGCCTCTGACTGTTGCGATTCTTGTTTTGATCTCTTCAGGATCACCGTAGCCGTTGACGATAGTCGTGTGATCTTTGTCGACTGTGACTTTCTGAGCACGGCCGAGCATGTCAATCGTTGCGTCCTTGAGATCTGTGCCGAGCTCTGTGCTGATGACCTGGCCCCCTGTGATGATGGCGATATCCTGCATCATTGCCTTACGTCTGTCTCCGAAGAGAGGAGCCTTGACTGCTACTACGCTCAGTGTTCCACGCAGCTTGTTGACTACGAGTGTAGCAAGTGCTTCTGCCTCGATGTCATCTGCGATGATGAGGAGCTTCTTGCCTGACTTCATGATCTGCTCGAGCAGTGGAATGAGTTCCTGGATGTTCTCGATCTTCTTGTCTGTCATGAGGATGTAAGCATCGTCCATGACTGTTTCCATCTTATCTGTATCTGTTACCATGTATGGTGAAAGGAATCCTCTGTCGATCTGCAGTCCTTCTACTACGTCGAGTGTCGTGCCGAGGGACTTGGACTCTTCAACTGTGATGACTCCGTCGTGTCCGACTTTCTCCATTGCCTCTGCGATCAGTGCGCCGATCTCAGGATCGCTGCAGGATACTGTACCTACCTGCTCGATAGCTTCCTTTGTCTCCACCGGTTTCGCAATGTCCTTGATAGCATCTACTGCTACGTCTACTGCGCCCTGGATACCCTTCTTCAGTACCATTGGGTTAGCGCCTGCTGCTACGTTCTTGAAACCTTCTCTGATGATCTCCTGTGCAAGCAGTGTAGCTGTTGTAGTTCCGTCTCCTGCGACGTCGTTTGTCTTTGTTGCTACTTCCTTAACGAGCTGTGCGCCCATATTCTCAACTACATCCTTCAGGTAGATCTCTTTTGCGATCGTAACACCGTCGTTAGTGATCAGCGGTGCTCCAAAAGGCTTATTGATGAGCACGTTTCTTCCCTTAGGTCCAAGCGTGATCTTTACTGTGTTAGCGAGTTTATCTACTCCGGCCTGAAGCTTTCTTCTGGCCTCTTCTCCATAAACCAGATCTTTTGATTTTGCCATTTCATTTACCTCCTGACTATTCGATCACTGCCAGTATGTCTGACTGATTCATAAGAGTATATGTCTCTCCGTCATAATCAATATCTGTTCCGCCGAACTGTGAGAATACGACTGTCTCGCCGACTTTTACCTCCATCGGCTCATCCTTGGTGCCGTTTCCGACAGCGATGACTGTCGCCTGCTGCGGCGCCTTCTTGTTGGCGTTAGTCAGGATGAATCCTGCATCCGTCTTCTCTTCTACTTCGATCTTCTTGATCAAAACCCTTGTTCCGAGCGGTCTGATTCCTACACTCATTTCTTTACCTCCTGCTTAATATGAAATATGCGCATGATGCAGTCTGCAGTGCTTCTGTGGCACAGCCATCAAAGCTCCTTTGGCACGGCCATCAAAGCTCTGCCGGTTTGCATGCCGTCTGCATCTTATGTCCGGCAACCCGCCAGACACAATGACCGGAATACGTCATTCTCCAGTCCATGCACAGATTACCAGCTGTATTTGTTAGCACTCATTATATCCGAGTGCCAACCATCATTTATATTCTATCACTCATCACAGTTATGTCAACCCGTTTTTCGTGATAATTGTGTGATTTTGGGTGCATAAACGGGGACGGTCCCGGAAAACACATTCTGTATAGTGTGCTTTCCGGGACCGTCCCACCTGCCATATGAGAAAATATCAATTACAGATCCAGTTTGAGATCATTCTCTTTGATCAATCCTGCGCTGCGCATGCCGTCACATACCGCGACAGAGATGATCGCCGGGAACACAAAACATATGAGGATCATTCCGGCCCAGTCGTTGAAAGTTATCGCTTCCTTTGCTCCGGACGCAATGTCTGCGACCCATCCGGAATAAATGCCGATCTGTCCTACCAGGCCGCATGTGCCCATACCTGACGCAACAGCCGCGCCGTTCATCTTCAGCTCAAAAATACATGTCGCCATAGGTCCGGTGATCGCTGAAGCTATGATCGGCGGCACCCAGATAAGAGGATTCTTCACGATATTCCCCATCTGAAGCATGGATGTCCCTATGCCCTGTGAGATCAGGCCGCCGAGCCCGTTCTCTCTGTAGCTCATAACGGCAAAACCTATCATGTTTGCGCAGCAGCCTGCGACTGCCGCCCCGCCTGCCAGCCCTGTAAGACTGAGAGCAGCGCATATCGCAGCTGATGAGATCGGGAGCGTGAGCGCCATTCCCACAAGTACCGATATTACGATCCCCATTATGAACGGCTGCTGCTCAGTAGCCCACATGATCGCATTGCCGAGTGAAGACGCGGCTGCTCCGATCGCAGGAGCACACAAGACCGACATCAGCACTCCGCTGATCACTGTCACCGCAGGAGTCACCAGTATATCTATCTTTGTCTCTTTGGAAACGAGCTTACCAAGCTCAGCAGCTACGATAGTCACGACATAAACGGCAAGCGGCCCGCCTGCACCTCCAAGCTCAGATGCCGCGATCCCGACAGTCACGAGCGAGAAAAGCACGAATGCCGGAGCATTAAGCGCGTATCCGATCGCGATCGCGATCGCAGGCCCAGTAGCCATCTTGGTATACTCCCCGATATTGACAAACAGCTCGATCCCGAACTGTGTGCCGATCGTACTGATTATCGTACCTATAAGAAGCGACGCAAAAAGCCCCTGCGCCATAGCGCTCAGTGCATCGATCCCGTACCGCTTCGCACTGATCTGGACATCCTTCTTCTTGAGAAAAGCACGTACGCCGGATGATTCCTCGGCCTTACTTTCGCTCTTTACTTCGCTATTGCCTGCGCCGCCTGCTTTACTGTTGGTTGCGCCGCCTGCTTTATTCATGCTTTCAACCTTGTTTTCATCCATATCTTCACTCTTCTTTTCACTCATATCTTCGCTCTTTTTTTCACTCATGATCCTGCCCTTGCTTTCGTTCGTTTCTTCCTTCTAGTTATATATTTTATCACCGCTATTGGTTGGCTTTTGCTTTATTTTTCTTAAAACGAGTTGGCTTTTGGCGTTTTTTCTCGAAAAGCCAACGGGGAACCCCTGTAAAAGCGCTGTTTTGGTTGGCTTTTGCCCCGATTTTCTTAAAACGAGTTGGCTTTTGGCGTTTTTGCTCGAAAAGCCAACGGGATCTGGGGTTCTTCAGCTGCGGTCACGCATGTAATAGAAAAGATACTGCTGCGCAAATCCACCGAGCTCACCGAAATGATCGTGTGCGAATTCCGCCATCTGCTTTTTGCCGCCCTCCGGAAGACCGTACAGCTCATGCATCACTTTCATGACCCACACATCGATCGGGAAGCTTTCGTAATCCTGCATCCCGAACAAAGCAATGCAGCTTGCGACCTTCGGCCCTACTCCGCACAGCGCCGACAGTTCATCATAATCTCCCGGGAGCCCATTCTCACACACAGTTCTCGCCGTCTCGATCAGGTACTTTGCCCTGTAGCCGAGACGGACCGGCGCAAGGTCCTCCACAGATAAGTCAGCCAGCTTCTCTGGAGACGGAATGCTGCAGCTAGGCATTTCACCGCAAGAGCTGACAGATTCATCTCCGGATGATCCGCCATCATCCATCTGACTCGGATCAGCATTGATCGGCTCGCCGAAATTATCGCAAAGGCGCTCGATGCATCCTTTTATTCTCGGTATGTTGTTGTTCTGGGAAATTATAAATGAAACTATTGTTTCCCAGAGATCCTGTTTAAGTATGCGTATGCCGTACCCGTACTTGCAGGCCTGCCTCATGATGTCGTCATTCTTTGACAGCCTGGTTTTGATCGCGCTGTAATCGCGGTCTAGGTCCAGATACGAACGCCAGATATCTCTGAACTCCGCCTCAGTGCAAGGCGCTATTGTAAGACGGCCGGAATCATATCGCATATTAACGATACGGCCCTGAGCGGCGCCTGTGTATGAACCGTCTTCCTGTCTTTCCCATCTGAAGCACTGTCCGCATTCGAAAATGTGGACCAGGTCGAAATCGGTCACATTGTCTACTGTATATGAACTGTTATTGTTTGCTGTATCCATAAATCGTTCTGAAATTTATCTTTCTTCAATTCACGGCCATACGTGTCGGGGCAGCTTCCCAATGGGCACGTCTCTGGCGGTTTATCACGTGTCGGGGCAGCTTCCCAATGGACACGACCCTCGCTTCGGTCATCCCGGATCAAAGCGTCATGCTATGATTTCGTCGACGGTCACAGCGACCTCTACTACGTTGAATGCAGTCATGAATTCGATGACGCGGGCGAGCTTTTTCTGGTATGTTACGGCGTTCTCGAGAACGCTCCCGTCTGCTTTCATCGCAAGATTCACCTGAACGCGGAGTGTGCCGGGCATGGTGTTCGCGTAGACTGAATTCACGCGGCGCACGCCCTCGACACGGGTCGCGGCGCAGTGTGAGATATCTGTTATGACTTTGTCTGAGATCGTGAAGTCGCCTGAGTAGCTGTACGTCGGCCGCACCACGGTCTTCTCAGTGTACTGGCCGATCCCGAAGACTCCGCTAGACTTGAGTATCTTCAGCGGGTTCATGAAATAGCCGGCAAAATCTCTTTTTAGCTGCATGGACGGAACAGGTATGACGTGCTTCCCCTGAATGCGTCGCTGTTTCCAGGCTTTCTCGCGTTCGCGCTCTGTAGTTATATCCTCTATATGGATCCTTTTATATATCTCCGGAAGGCCAAGCTGCTCACAGATCTCTTCCGCCATTTTGTCTGATGTCGCTATCACAAGCACGGAATCGGGCTTTACGGATTCTATGCTCTTGCGGACCTCCTCGCGCTGCTTCGGTCGGATGAACATGGCGGCTTTGATCGCACCGACCTTTGTCTTCTCACGTTTTGCCGAGGTGCCTGCCATCACGCGGTCTCGGTATATGAATATCCCGTCGTCGATTATCGATTCGATGTCATATTCTCTGCACAGGTTCATGGCCTGAAAGCTTTTGCCCGTGCCGCTTTTTCCGGTAAGTGTGTAGACTTTCATGCGTTATGATCAAAACCTCGTCTGTCTATCAGCGGTGCCTGTCACCGCAATTAGTGTTCTGGTGTACATGCCTGACACCGTCATCAGTGCCTTGGTGTACATGCCGGACACCGCAATTAATGTTTTTTTACTTTACAAAATCCGCTTTATTGATATAATAATCAATGTAGATATATCTATTTTCTAAAGGAGGCACATTATGGCATACAAGATCACAGATGCATGCATCGCATGCGGCGCTTGTGAATCAGAATGCCCGGTTGGAGCCATTTCTCAGGGAGACACATCCTACGTTATCGACGCAGATCTCTGCATTGACTGCGGCGCTTGCTCAGGTGTATGCCCAGTAGACGCTCCTCAGCCGGAATAATCTGAGAAGACATCATGGTGTGACCAGAAGAGCCGCACCTGTGCTTCAGAAAACAAACCGCGCTTGCCTGGCAAGGCGGTTTTTTTCTATGCACTGATCGGATTGCTTCGCGTCAGTCGGCTTTGCGTGAAGCCATTACCTCTTCCTTCGCCTTTGCCTCGCGGGCTGCAGCCTGTGTGTGGCCGAGGTCGTTCATGTGGTATGCGAGCGAATGAAGGTTGTCGGAAAGCTGCACGTTCTCGAGCGCAACGGAGGCCGGAACTTCAATGTCTACTGTGGAAAAGTTCCAGATGCCCTTTACGCCGGCAAAACAGAGCCTGTCTGCAACATCCTGCGCATTCTCCGGGTTCACGCATATAACACCTATATCTATATCGTTCTCTTCTACATAATCAACGATCGTCTCGTAGTCGAGGATCTCTATGTCTTCCATCTGCTTGCCGATCAGACCCGGATCGATCTCAAAGATCTTCGTCAGCTTGAAGCCGTGCGGAAGCGACAAAGCATATTTGGTTATCGCCTGCCCCAGATTCCCTGCGCCGGCTATTACCATCTTATATTCTTTGTCAAGGCCGAGGATCCTGTTGATCTCGTTCAAAAGCCCTTTCACGCTGTAGCCGTATCCCTGCTGGCCGAATCCGCCGAAGTTGTTCAGGTCCTGCCTGATCTGCGACGCGGTGTATCCGATGAGCTCGCTGAACTCCTTGGACGAAATCTTGTCCACTTTCTTCTTGTCAAGCTCGATCAGATAACGCCTGTACCGTGGAAGACGCCTGATCACAGCGTTCGATATCTTGGTGTTTTTGTTTCTCATGTTTTCTACCCTAAAAAAATCCCCCGCCGGACGGCGGGGTCTTCAATCAGTCAAATAATTCTATTTGTTGGCGTCCACATACTCAACGAGATCGCCTACGGTCTGGAATTTCTCCGCCTCATCGTCCGGGATCTCTATGTCGAACTGTTCCTCGATCGCCATTATGATCTCAACGGCGTCCAGTGAATCAGCCTCCAGATCCTTCATCAGGTTCGTGTCCTCAGTTACCATTGATTCTTCGACGTTAAGCTGTTCAACGATAATGTCTCTTATTGTATCAAATGTCATAGCCGACCTCCTTAGTATCTACATATGTCAAAACAATTATAATAAGAAGCCGGCTTTATTGCAAGTGCTAAAAAGAATACATGTCTACAACTCCATATATATCTCGTAGAGATCGTCGAGATGCGCCTTTGCCTCTTTCAGCTCGTCGTCGAGTTTATTCAGGCGAACAGGATCCGCAAGCACGGCAGGTCTGCACATCTCAGCCTGTATATCTTCTATCTCCTGCTCTGTGCTCTCAATATCATGTTCGAGTTTTTCTTTCTTCCTGGCAAGCCGCTTCTCCTCGGTCTGGCGGCGCTTTGTGAGCATGCGCTCCTCGGCGGCAGATAGCGGTGTGCTTTGCTGCCTGTCTTCATCTGCCACACCATCAAAATCTCCCCTGCTCTTATCACTGGGGGCTTTGATCGAGCCGGCAGATGTACCGCCGATCCCGCGCAGGTCATTAGAACTTCCGGATGAGACCCCGCTCACGCGCAGGCCATCAGAATTTCCAGATGAAGCACCGATCCCGCGCAGGTCTTTGATATACTTGCTGGTCGAAGTGATCTCTGCTTTCTTCTCCTCGTAATAGTCGAAGCCGCCCACGAATATGTTCACGCCTCCGGACTCCATCTCGAAAATACGGGTCGAGATCTTGTTCAGGAAATAGCGGTCATGGGAGACTGCGATAACTGTGCCGGGATATGAGAGCAGCGCGTCCTCGAATACCTCTCTGGAATCGATGTCCAGGTGGTTGGTCGGCTCGTCAAGCAAAAGCACGTTGGAGCCGGACATCATGATCTTAAGCAGCGCGAGGCGGGCTTTCTCGCCTCCTGAAAGGTCGCCTACCTTTGTGAAAACGCTGTCGCCACGGAAAAGGAAGCGGCCCAGGAATGCCCGGATCTCACTCTCTTTGTACAATCTGAACGAATCATAGATCTCATCGATAACCGTGTTGTCCGGGTCGAGCCTCTCCTGCCGCTGGTCGTAGTATCCGATATCGAGATTGACCCCTCGCTTCAGGTACCCGCCGGTCGGGTCGAGCTCTCCCTTCAGTATGCGGAGAAGTGTCGTTTTGCCGATGCCGTTCTGCCCTACTATGCAGATCCGCTCACCGCGCTTGATGTCAAAAGATACGCCCGAGAAAAGATCTACTGATCTGAACGACATCGCAAGATCGTCCGCAATGAATATATCATTACCGCTTTTGTATTTCTGATGGAACTGTATCCTGAGGGTACCCGGCGAAGAGTCAGGCTTTTCGATAAGATCCATCGCCTCAAGCTTTTTCTCGCGGGAGGCGGCGCGCTTGGCAAGGTGCTCGGTACCGCGCTCTTTGAACCTGCGGATGATATCCTCCTGCCGGCGGATCTCGTCCTGCTGCTTGTTATACGCCCGGAGATCCGCCTCGCGGATCTGGCGCTTTTTTTCGGCATAAGCCGTATAATTGCCGTTATATACCCTGAGTTTATTGTTTTCTATCTCAAAGATCCGCCCTGCTATCTGATCCAGAAAATACCTGTCGTGTGAAACGATGAGGATCGCGCCCCGGTACGCTTTAAGAAACTGCTCCAGCCATTTCAGCATTCCTATGTCGAGGTGGTTCGTCGGTTCGTCCAGAAGCAGAATGTCAGGCTTTTCCATGAGCAGGCATGCCAGAGCGAGACGAGTCCGCTCACCTCCGGACAGCGTGCCGATCTTCTTGTTATAGTATGACTCATCAAAAGCCATACTGTTCAGAATCCCGCGCATCTCGCTCTTGTAAGTGAATCCACCCTCAAGACTGTATCTTTCCTGCAGGTCACCGTACCGGCGAAGCAGTGAATCATAATCCTGACCAGCCTGCGGCGTGCCGTGGTCCGAACCGGCGGCTTCAGCAGCAAGCGTTATACGCTGCGAAAGCTCGGAGAGCTCGCTCTCCATACGCGAAAACCTTCTGTATATCCTTTGAGTTTCTTCCAGCAGTGTGCTGTCATCATCAAAGTGGTCCTGCTGTTCCAGAAATCCCATAGTCGTATCAGATGAAATGAAAACGCTGCCGGAATCAGATTTCTCCTTTCCCGCCAGTATGTTCATCAGAGTAGTCTTTCCTGCTCCGTTCACGCCAATAACGCCTATCTTCTCGCCAGCCTCAACATGAAATGAGACTTTATCGAGGATAGGCGTAACACCATATGATTTAGTTATGTCAGTTACAGATAGAACGGGCAATTATACCTCCGATAATTACATTTCCAGATCTGCGTATGCGTCAAGTGTCAGCGGATCCGATAATTACATTTCCAGATCCGCATATGCGTCAAGTGTCAGCGGATCCGGGCCGCAAGCCCTGTATTTATAATAGGCGGCGGCACCGATCATGGCTCCGTTATCGGTGCAGAGAACGGGATCCGGCATATAGAGGTCGATCCCGTTCTCGGTCGCAGCCTGTGCGAGGCCCTCGCGGAGGGCTGAGTTGGCTGCGACGCCGCCGGCAACGACCAGCTTTGGCTTACAGGCTTTGCTCACGCCGGGCTCACGTGTAAGCCCGGCTGCAGCCTGGACTGATTCGGCTTTGCTCACGTCGGGCTCACGTGTAAGCCCGGCTGCAGCCTGGATCGATTCGGCTTTGTTCATGCCAGGCGCCTGTCCGAACTCGAGAGCAGCCTGGATCGACTTCTGTATTATGACGTCCAATATCGCTGCCTGGTATGATGCGGCGATGTCGTTAACAGGGATCTCATGCCCCTGCATGCGTTCCTGATTTATATAATTCAGCGCCTGTGTCTTAAGGCCGCTGAAGCTGAAGTCGTAACTCCCCTTTTCGAGCCATACGCGCTTGAACTGGATAGCGTCCGGATCTCCGCTTTTTGCAGCACGGTCTACCTTGGGACCGCCCGGATAGCCCAGTCCGATGACGCGAGCTACTTTGTCAAAAGCTTCTCCAGCGGCATCATCTCTTGTGGCGCCAATCACTTCACATTTATTATAATCTGTGACTTTGATGATCTGCGTATGGCCGCCGGAGACCACAAGCGAAATAAACGGTGGCTCAAGATCCGGGTATTGTATGTAATTCGCGCTGACATGTCCGTGCATGTGATTCACGCCGACAAGCGGGATGTCCTTCGCGAAAGAAATGGCTTTTGCTGTTGCGACACCGATCACTACCGCGCCGATAAGCCCAGGTCCATTGGTCACGCCGATGAGGTCGATGTCGTCAAGTGTGACACCGGCTTCGGAGAGCGACTCGTCTATCACGCCGTTGATATTCTCCAGATGATGTCTCGAGGCTATCTCAGGCACAACGCCGCCGTAGAGTGTGTGTATATCTATCTGTGAAGAGATCACATTAGAAAGCATCTTGCGGCCATCTGCGACCACGCTCACTGCTGTCTCATCACAACTGGATTCTATTCCCAATGTCAGAAATTTTCCGTCTTTCATTTTTATTATAGATTGTACTCGCCAAACCTTCGTCAGCTTGATCTTCTAAAACTACATAGTCGTTCTGTTACTGTTGCACTTCCTATTCCGCCAGTTCTCCCATTCGCCACATTATCACGGCGTCTTCACCGTTGTCGCTGTAGTAGTGCGAACGCACCGCCGTCTCCTTAAAGTCATATTTCTCGTACAGCCTGCGAGCAGCTTTGTTGCTCTTTCTGACTTCAAGGGTATGACTCACGATGCCCTCAGCCTCAGTAGCATCAAGCATGACCTCAAGGAGCATGCTCGCTATATGGCGCCTTCTGTATCCCGGGATCACAGCAACATTATTTATATATCCCTCGTAGTCGAGCACCCATACTGACATGTATCCGACCACATGGCCGCCGTCTACCGCGACATAGTATCTGGCTTTGCCGTTCTCCATAAGATCATGCCGGATCGTTTCCTCTGACCACGGCTTCGGGAAGCACAGTATCTCTACTTCTGCTATATCGTGAGCATCCGAAACATCTGCCTCTCTGATCAGCAGGTCATCATCCTCAAACTGCATCCCGTTATCATCATCAAAATAGTCCATCATCTCATGTCTGCTTTCTTATGCCTGCTTCCCGGCCATTTTCATGAACTTTTCCATCTTAGCCCTGCGCATCTTCTCGAGCGATCCGTCCTTAAGCCGCTGTTCGGCTTCACTCTCACGCATATAGTCCGGCAGTAGTTCTTCATATTGAACGATCCTGCCAGCCGAGATCTGCCCTTCCGCATCTGCTTCCGATCCTTCATCAGCACATGCAGTTTTCCAGACTTCACGCGCATATCTGGCTGTCATGTCCGCCGTCTGATAACGGCCTGCCTCAGGCGCGGCATCAAAATCACTGACTCTGCCTATGAACTCTTCTTTATCAAAATACGCGTCCACTCCGTCTCCATAGAACAAAGGCTTTATCCTGAGTTCTTCGATCCGGTCAAGCATATCGGCGAGCATATACGGTCCGGGCTCGATCAAAGCCTCCCCTGTTCCGCTGTAGCAGGCCCCATATACCTGTCCGCGTCTTGCATTGAAGATCACGCATACAGATCCATCATCATGCCCTGCTGCATTTCCGCTGTCGGTACTATCAGTTATATTTTTCTCAGGCTCAACTGATCGTTTCTCGTTCTCACCGCATTTCTGTCTGAAAAGCTCCAGAGTCGGAACACTGATACAAGGTACGTTCCACGCCTGTGCCAGCGCTCTCGCCGTGCTCACACCGATCCTGATGCCGGTGAAAGAGCCTGGTCCTATCGAAGCTGCGACAGCACATATCTCATCCCTGCAGATCTTTTCCTCTTCAAGAAGCTCTGCTGCTATAGGGATAAGATTTTTCAGATGGCTCATAGTCTGAGTCGTTATCTTCACCGGCACATGTTCATCTGCGTGTACTGCACCGGCGGAATATAATGCTTTATCCTCAGACTGCTTGCGGTCAGCCCCGTCTGCATCTATGACCGCGACGGAACCCACAGGCCCGGTCGTTTCAATAGCTAGAATGTACATCTATACACACGCTCCTCTCCCAGGCCGCCGCTTTCCGCATAATCAGCTCCATCAGCTTTATTCTTATCTGCATCCGCGCCGCCGTGTTCGCTTTCCGCATCTGCGTATTCCATGAAGATGCACTTGGTCCTGTCAGGCAGAATCTCGGCTACTTTGTCAGCCCACTCTATAACTGATACGCCGCCTCCGTCAAAATACTCATCGCATCCGATAGCAAGCATCTCAGCTCCGCTTTCCAGGCGGTATACGTCAAAATGATAAAGTGGGAGCCTGCCCGAGTGATGTTCTGCGACGATAGTGAACGTAGGACTGGTCACTGGTTCAGTGACGCCAAGTCCTTCTGCTATATATTTAGTGAGAGATGTTTTCCCTACGCCAAGATCGCCGATCAGTGCCAGCACATCATTCGGCTGGAGCTCATCGGCAAGCGCGTGCCCGAAAGCCCGCGTCTCCTCTTCATTTTTAATATGTATCTCTCTCACTCTGCCAATTCCTTTTCTCACTGCCGCTCAGCTCAGAAACTGAAATCTGGCTGTGTCAGCCTGTAGATAGCCTCGGCATATATCCTCATTATCTGGCTGAATCTGTCCAGTGATATCCTCTCGTTCGGCTGATGCTCGAGCTGTGGATCGCCTGGGAACATCGCCCCGAAAGCTACCACGTTATCGCATGTTCTCGCGTATGTACCGCCGCCGATAACGATCGGCCTGTGCTCCGTGTCGCCAGTGGCGTCACGGTAACAGTCCATGAAGGTTTTGATCATCGGGCTGTCCGGGTCGAGATAGATCGGCGCCCTGTCCTCGCACTTGAGAATGCCGAGACTGTACTTATCTATAAAAGGCATCATCCCATCGTACACATCGTCCGAGCTCTTCGTCACCGGATAACGCACATCGCACTTCACGCTGACTGCCTGTCCGTCGTACTCCAGGAGCCCCGGATTCATAGTCAGAGCACCAGACTGCTCGTCCGCCATCGCGATGCCTATCTTCGATCCGTCGGTCGTCATTCCGATGCAGTCATTATAGAAGTCGAAGAACCGGCACAGATCCTCATTGACAAAATTCAGCTGGCCGAGGAAACCGATCAAAATCGACACGGCGTTCACTCCCTGTTCCGGCATGGAGCCGTGCGCCGATTTCCCTTTCGCCGTGATCTCGAGCGACTTGCCCATCTTGTGGATCCCGAGAGCATGCCCTGTAGTCATTTCATAATTATCAGCCATATCTCGGATCCTGTCATATATAGCAGGATCCTGGTCGTTCACGACCGCCCGCGCCTGAGCCGGCACCATATTAACAGCCGTTCCGCCGGAAAGCTTACGAAGCTCCAAGCCTTTCACGGTGTCGCGCTTCAGCTTTGCCGCGATCTTGAATGACATTATGCCTTTCTCGCCATTCAGCACAGGAAAATCTGCATCCGGGGAAAATCCATAATCCGGCTTCGGCATATGCCTGAAATAATACTCCATTCCATCCCAGTTGGTCTCCTCGTCGAGGCCGATTATGAGGCGGATATTCTTAGCAGGTACATATCCTGCGTCTTTAAGAGACTTCATCGCATAGAGCACAGCGGTGAGGGGGCCTTTGTCGTCTATAGAGCCGCGGCCCCAGATATATCCATCTTCGATATCTCCGGAAAAAGGCTCGTGCTCCCAGCCTTCGCCTTCCGGGACCACGTCAAGATGAGCGAGCACGCCCAGCGTTTCGCCGGCTGCCTTACCGGTTTCTTCCGTCTGCCCGTCATGCTCACCGCCGGGTGATCCCGCTTCATCACTCCTGTCAGCCGGCATGCCTTTCCATTCTATGTGACCGCCGTAGTGGTCCACATCACAGGTCTCGAATCCAAGATCCTGACCTTTCGCAAGCGCTGTCTCAAATACGTTCTGAACGCCCTTACCGAACGGATATACTACGACACCATCCGGCGTATTCTCACGTTCAGCGGATCCGGCTACACTTTTTATGGAAATGAGGCTCTTCAGGGTCTGAATCGCCTCATCCATGTTCTCTTCTATACACTTCTCGACTTGTTCACGCGGATACTCCACCGCATTGTTTTCCTGATCCATAGTCAATCGTCTTTCCGCGGCCTGCCGGCCGCCGGGTATCCTCTAGTCTATCGCTTCTACTGCCTTGATCTCCGGGACCTCATCCTGCAGGATGGACTCCACGATACCGCTCATGGTCATCCTTGCACCCATGCATCCGGCACAGTGTCCCATTAGCCTTACCTTTGCGGTCATGTCATCTGTTATCTCAACAAGGTCGATCCCGCCGCCGTCCATTGCCAGGATATTCCTGATCTCATCAAGCGCAAGGTCCACTCTCTCGCGAAGCGACGCCATATACTCCTCGTCGTTTATATCCTGATCCACATAGCCGCCCATATCGTCTTCAGCAGCTTCAGCTCCTTCAGATGCTGCCTCGACTGCCTCTTCAGCAGCTTCTTTATTCATATCTTCCATTTCCAAACCTCCGATTTAAGTTTTCTAATATCTATTATACCCGCAGTTTGCTGTATTATTCAACAGGACTCGATCTCAATCCCCTGTTCTGGTCATCCCATGATCTGAAAGAGACATGATCAGAGCTTCCATCTCATCTCTGTCCGTGATCTGATTCACCATGCCTCTTATTGCCGCGCTCCCCGGCATTCCTTTTATGTACCAGCCGATCACTTTACGCATCTCACGGACGGCAGCGTATTCGCCCTTGAGGCTGCACATATCGGCAAGCTGCTCTGACATCAAAACCTTCTTCGCTTCCAGATCCGGCTTTTCCGGAGCCGGCTCTCCTTTCCACGCGGCGTTCATCTCTTCGAACAGCCATGGGTCTCCGAGCGCGGCACGTGCCGTCATCACAAAATCACAGCCTGTCTCTTCCATCATCCTGAGAGCGTCTTCCGCCGTTCTCACGTCTCCGTTTCCGATGACCGGTATATTCACCGCGTCTTTTACCTCGGCGATCTTATCCCAGTCCGCTTCTCCCGAATAGAATTGCTCTCTCGTTCTCGCATGGAGCGCGACCGCGGCTGCCCCTGCCTGCTCAAGAGTCTCTGCCATCTCGACGCAGTTGATATGGCTGTCATCCACACCTAGTCTTATCTTGACCGTGACCGGCTTACCTGCCGCTTTCACACATGCTTCCACGACTCGCCCTGCTGAATCCGGGTCCAGCATCATGGCCGACCCGTCGCCGTTCTTGAACACTTTAGGTACAGGACACCCCATATTGATATCGACTATGACATTCCTGAGGTCCCTGATCTTCTCACACGCGGAAGCCATCACCTCAGGCTCATGCCCGAACAGCTGTACTGCCGTCGGGCCTTCATCCTCGTACATATAAAGAAGCTGCCATGTCTTCTTATCGTCATACCACAGCCCCTTGCTGCTGATCATTTCAGTATAGCAAAGCGACGCCCCCAGTTTTCTGGTGAGGCGTCGCATCGGGGCGTCTGTTATTCCTGCCATCGGCCCGAAAACGAATGGGCTTTCAAGTTTTACTCCGCCGATCAGCGGCAGTTCTTTAGTCATACTGTCCTGTCATGTGAAACAGTTTTTTTCAGCGTATCAGCCGATCTCTTCACTGTTCCATTCAAAATCTTTCTGTTCGTGCCTGCATGGCTTCTTGTTCTTCTGATAGATTATCTCCAGGCCTTCCAGGGTGAGCATCTTATCCACAACATCGATGCAGTCGACTCCACCCGCTATCATTGACGCGAGCCCGCCTGTCGCAACGACTTTTACTGTCTTGTCTTTCCCGCAGATCTCCTGAAGCTCCTTCTTCATCTCGCGCACCATGAACTCGACGAGTCCCATATGGCCGTAGATCAGTCCGGACTGCATGCTCTCCACAGTGTTCCTGCAGATCGTATGTCCCGGCTCGTCCAGCTCTACCTTCGGGAGCTTTGCCGTCTTCTCGAACAAAGCCTCTGAGGATATCTTCAGGCCTGGCGCGATAGTGCCTCCAAGGTACTCTGCCTTATCAGTCACCGCGCAGAATGTGGTGGCTGTTCCGAAGTCGATGATGATGAGCGGGCCGCCGAACTTATTAACTGCTGCAACCGCATTCACGATCCTGTCGGCTCCTACCTGCTTTGGATTATCATACTTTATGACCAGTCCTGTCTTAACGCCCGATTCGACGACGATAGGCCTGCAGCCGAAGTATTTCATCGACATGTGCTCCAGTGTATACAGCACTGAAGGAACTACTGTGGAGATGATTATATCGTCCACATCATCCATATTCAGCTTGTCATACGCGAAGAGCTGCGATACGAGCATGCCGTATTCATCAGCACTCTTATGAGAATCTGTCTCTATCCTCCAGTTCGTAAGGAGCTCTCCTTCTCTGAAGACTCCGAGCACCGTATTGCTGTTTCCGATATCGAATGCAAGTAACACTTCTCTACCTCCGTGGGTATCTATTCATCCGAGCCCTTGTCCTGCCCGGCATCATCGATGTCCTGTTCGTCTGCGTTATTGCCAGGGCCGTCGTTCTCATCTTTTTCTCCGGCGATGTCATCATCCTGCTCTGCAGGCTGCTCATCCTGCGCCGGCTGAGGCGGGATATGATTCATAGGATAAGCTCCCTGATCACCGTCATCGAATCTGTTCTCGCCGTTCACGAACTCTTCCAGCTTCTTATCTTCTTCCTCACGGATCTTTCTTGATTCTGCGGCTTCTCTGCGGTTGATCTCCTGGATCTTCATCTCTTTCTCGTTGATCTCACGCTCGATGCCGTCAGCGTCGATCTGACCCGTATACAGTCTCTCGAACTGGTTCCCGTCGATCGTCTCGACCTTGATCAGCGCCTGTGCGACTGTCTCGAGCTTGTCCATATTCTCCTTCAGGATGCGCTCGCACTCCTTATAGGCTTTGTTGACAAGCGCGCGGACTTCTTCGTCGATCTCAAGCTGTACTCCGTCTGAGAAGCTCTTCTCCTTCGAAAAATCACGTCCAAGGAACACTTCCTCAGATCCGCTGTAATTGATCGGACCGAGCTTCTCGCTGAAGCCGTACTTTGTGACCATGGCCTTGGCGATATCTGTCGCGCGCTGGATGTCGTTGCTCGCGCCTGTCGAGATATCGTCAAGCGTGAGAGCTTCAGCGCATCTTCCTCCGAGAAGATGGACGATCTGGTTGAACATATCGCCCCTGGTCTCGAAGTATTTATCTTCTGTCGGAAGTGACATCGTGAATCCGCCCGCGGCTCCTCTCGGAACGATCGTAACCTGATGTACAGGATCAGATCCCGGTATAGACCTCATCACTATCGCGTGGCCGGCTTCGTGATATGCTGTGAGCTTCTTCTCAGCTTCGCTTATCACACGGCTCTTCTTGGCAGGCCCTGCCATGACCTTGGTCGTTGCTTCTTCGATCTCGGCCATCCTTATGTAGCGGCCGTTTCGTCTTGCTGTTATCAGCGCTGCTTCATTAAGCAGGTTCTCAAGGTCTGCCGGCGTGAATCCCGGCGTGCGCCTTGCGATGATCTCAGGCGATACTTCGTCGGCAAGCGGCTTGTTGCGGGAATGTACCCGGATGATCTCTTCTCTTCCCTTTACGTCAGGGATACCGATCACGATCTGGCGGTCAAAGCGTCCAGGTCTTAAGAGTGCGGTATCGAGCACGTCAGGCCTGTTGGTCGCCGCGAGGATTATTATGCCTGAATTCTCTCCGAATCCGTCCATCTCAACGAGCAGCTGATTCAGCGTCTGCTCACGTTCGTCATTTCCTCCGCCGAGTCCTGCGCCTCTGGTACGTCCTACTGCGTCGATCTCGTCGATGAAGACTATGCACGGAGCATTTTTCTTTGCCTGGTCGAACAGGTCACGGACTCTGGACGCGCCGACTCCGACGAACATCTCAACAAAATCCGAACCGCTTATCGTATAGAACGGCACTCCTGCTTCGCCTGCTGTAGCTCTGGAAACGTAGGTCTTACCGGTTCCCGGAGGGCCTACGAGCAGTATTCCCTTTGGTATCCTCGCTCCTACGTTCTGATATTTCCTCGGATCTTTCAGGAAATCAACGATCTCCGCCAGCTCCTCTTTTTCTTCTTTAAGACCGGCAACATCCGCAAATGTTATCTTGCGGTCGTCATCCTCATAAAGCTTGGCTCTGCTTCTTCCGAACGTGAAGGCTTTTCCGTTCCCGCTCTGGTTCATCATCACATAGAACAGGAAACCGAGCGCTACCATCATGATGAGCGTCGGAAGCAGCGAGAGGAACGCACTGTAGGATTTAGGCGGATCCGTCTCATATTTGAGCTTTCCATCCTTCATCATCTTATATACATAGTTCTCGTTGAGATACTGGATATCAACTATATTGCTCGCATATGCATATACATATTCAGTATCTGAGAGCTTGCCGGTTATCTTCGTACCGGTGATGTTTATCTCTTTGATCTTGCCCGCCTCCAGGTACTCAGTCATCGTGGAGAACGCGATCCTTCTCGTATCAGCCTGCGAAACGGATCTGTACATCAGCGCGACGCCAAGCACTACGGCAAAGACGAGCGTATATATTATCAGACTCTTGGTAAATTTTCTCAATTTCTATAACCTCTTGTATCAAATATGCAAAAACTTCCCTTTCTACATAAAGGGACATCGTATATTCTAACATATACCCCATGTCACTTCAATAAAAACGCTGTGAAGACAATGTGAATCTTGAGCGTCTTATGATACTGCGCGTATCGTCTACAGCGTTATCCTGCTGTTTATCTATATCGTGAACAGAAGCACACGCTTTGTCGCGTTAGTCACTTTATACCCGGTCGACCATCTTGCGCGAGGGAAGCCGTCCTGCTCAGGTATAAAAAGCACTTCGCTCCCGACAGCACCGAAGTAGATATTTTCACGGTCATCTTTCGGGATCTTTCCATCAACGAATATGTCCTGGAGCTTCTTGGTCAGCGGCTTGTCCTGCTCTCCTGATGTAAGGCCAAGCTTGAATGTGATCTTCTTCTCCTCCGGCTTCTTTGCAGTAGCGTCGCGTCTGGACGAGCTTATCTCCATGTAGTCGCCTGACTCGCGTCTTCTCCACATGGCGTTATCCAGCGCGCCCTTCCCGAACTTGAGTTCAAGTGCTCCGGCATCAAAAGCAGCGTATCTGCCGTTCTTCAGCATTCCGGCACAGCTGCTTTCCGCGTCATCATGCTTCGCATCATTCTCCGCTCCGGCGGGACTGTCCTGATCTTGTTCTTCATTTCTATCATCTCTCAGCTGAGGCTTCATCGCATCATACTCATCACGCGTCACTACCATGACTTTCCCCGGCGGCACGGCGACACCCGACTCGTCCGGAGCTGCGATCCTTATCTCGTCATATACGTTATATACTCTGTATTTATGCGGAAGATCGACGCCAGCCGATGGACCGCCGCTGATCAGTACCCCGTCTGCAGCTGTGAAGTGCGCCTGCGTCAGGTCTTCTGTCAGGCCTATCTGCGACGCTGCGAGTGAAAGCACTCTGCGGCGGACCGGAACTGAGATCTTTGAAAGCTTTTTTCTTGAAAACTGGATATAGCCGTCGCCGATCTCTGTAATGGCATACTCCATGACCTGCTCTGCGAGACTGTGCATGAGCGCTTTATCTTCACGGGCGACATTCCCGAGCCTTACCAGTGCGTCGCGGAAGTTCGGGCTGTATTTTTCCAGATATGGAAATATGTCGAGCCTTATCGCGTTTCTGGAATAGACCGCTTCCTCATTGGTCTTATCGAGTCTCGCGTCGATCTTCTCCTTCATCAGGAATCTCACGATGTCCTTCTTCTTACAGTCGAGAAGCGGCCTTATCAGCTTGTAGCCCCGCTCATCCTCACGGATATATTCCATGCCGGCAAGCCCGTCCGGACCGGTTCCGCGCATCAGCCTGAACATGATCGTCTCCGCCTGATCGTCATAGTTATGTGCAACAGCGATCCGGACATCTGCATCAGGCTCCTTGCGCATGATCCTGTCCGCAGCATCGTCGAACGCCTGATATCTCTTTATCCTCCCTGCCTCTTCAGTCGTGATCCTCATATCCTCAGCATATTTTGCACAGTCAAACACGATCACGTCCAAAGGGACTCCTGCGTCCAGACACAGCTTCTCAACGAATTCCTGGTCATTATCCGCGGCGTCGCCTCTCAGCTGATGATTAATATGTACGGCATGCAGCTTCAGGTCCATCTGCTCGGCGAGCATCGCGAGTACGTGAAACAGGCAAACCGAATCCGGTCCGCCTGACAAGCCGAGCACCACATGTGCTCCTTTAGGGATAAGGTCATGCTCTGCTATCGTATGTTCTATCTGCTCAATTATCTGGTCATGTTTTTCTGAAACTGAAAACTGCATAATTCCTTCCTTTCCTGTTTCCTGTCAGTTCTTAAAAATATGCTCATATATCCGGATCCGGATATACAGAAGCGGTACATGTTCAGCAGCCGATGATACCGTAGAACCGCATGGCGTTCTGCTTTGTCACAGCTGCAGCCTCTTCATAAGTGATGCCCTTTATCTCAGCAACTTTCCGGCATGTGTACTCCACATACGGCGACTTGTTAGGCCTGCCCCGCATAGGTTCCGGTGCGAGATACGGCGCGTCAGTCTCAACTGTCAGGAAATCGATCGGGATGTTTTCGACTACGCGGCGGGTCTTCTTATTCGACTTGAATGTTACCGGCCCGCATATGGAGATGGTACCGCCGAGCCTTACATACTCTAAAGCAGTCTCTGCGCTGTATGAAAAGCAATGCATAAGGACTCGCGCGTCCGGGAGCATTATAGCCTCATCATCGTCCGCTGCTGCTCCAGCCTCATCGCCCAGATGCAATATGCCTTTGATATACGGCCATCTGGTCTTATCTACCGGCCTCCTGGGGAACCAGCTCTTACGCTCCTCTGAGAAAGCGCCTTCCTCCTTAAGTATCGTGAGTGTATCCAGATCCGCATCACGTGAATGGATCATTATCGGCATCTTAAGCTCGTTAGCCAGCTGGATCTGGCGGCGGAACCACTTTCTCTGTTCTTCGCGCGGAACACCGTCATCATAGTAATAATCCAGCCCTATCTCGCCGACAGCTCTGACCTTATCATGAAGAGCGAGCTCCTTCAGATACTGCATCTTCTCTTCTGTCATGCCGCCGACCTCTTCGGGATGCAGCCCTGCGGAAGCATAGCACCATGGATACCTTTCAGCGTCTTTTACAGCCTGCTCGGTGTCGCTGAAGCAGCTTCCCGCATCTAGGATATAATCGACTGGGCTCTGCTCGATCTCTCTCGCGAGCTCCGCCCTCTCTTCGTCAGTGTATCTCTCTTCATTAAGATGTGTATGTGCGTCGAATAACATATGATCCACCTGTAGATATTACAAAAAAGACTGCCCCCAGATCATATCAGGGGCAGCCAGTTAAAAACTGTTCTCACTAGTTCACGCTGTTTCCGTCTTCGGCGTCGGTCGTTACGATACCGAGCTTTTCTCCGTTGTCCGCAAACAGGAGCATGCCCTTTGACTCCATGCCGCGGAGATTCCTCGGCTTCAGGTTCGCGACTACGATGACCTTCTTCCCGACCATCTCTTCAGGCTTAAAGTACTGTGATACACCGGAGATGACCTGTCTGGTCTCGGTACCCATCTTCACCTGGAAGACGAGGAGCTTGTCAGCTTTCGGATGTTTCTCTGCCTTTATGATCTTACCGACTCTCAGATCGATCTTGTCAAAGTCATCGAATTCGATCTCTGGCTTGAGCTCGAGCGGCTTGTTCTCCGCTATGCCCGCTTCAGCCATCTGCTGCTTCTTCAGCTCGTCGAGCTCCTTCAGCTCTTTTTCCACATCCAGTCTCGGGAACAAAGCTTCACCGCGGTGTACTTCTTCGCCGTCGAGCTGATCGAACACGAACGCATCCTCCCACACAGCCTTCTTGTCTGCGATGCCGAGCTGATCTCTCATCTTCTCGGATGTAGAATGCATGAACGGAAGTATCAGCACAGATATGATCCTGATCGCTTCAGCAAGATCATGCATGCATGTGTCGAGCTGTGCTTTTGCGTCAGGGTCTTCGGCTGCTGTCTTCGCAAGTACCCAAGGCATCTTCTCATCGATGTACTTGTTCGCGCGGCGTACCAGCACCCAGATATCATCAAGCGCCAGGTTGAACTGGAACTTTTCCATATGAGCTTCGACCTTAGGCGCTACCGCAAGCGCGATCTCTCTGAGGTCTTTATCAAAATCATCCTGCGAAGCTGCAGCAGGGATCTTGCCGCCGCAGTACTTCTGGATCATCGTGATGCTGCGGGATACGAGATTCCCGAGGTCATTCGCGAGATCAAAGTTCATCCTGTTCAGCATGACTTCATTAGTGAAGACGCCGTCCTGGCCGAATGTGTACTCACGGAGCAGGAAATACTTGAGGGCGTCGACGCCGTACCTGTCGATGAGAACTACAGGGTCTACGACGTTGCCCTTGGATTTGCTCATCTTGCCGCCGTCGATCAGGAGCCAGCCGTGGCCGAGCACCTGCTTAGGCAGAGGCACGTCGATGGACATCAGCATAGCCGGCCAGATGACCGTATGGAATCTCACGATCTCTTTACCTACAAGATGAACGTCCGCAGGCCAGTACTTGTCGTATTCAGGCCTGTCCTCATCAGGATAGCCGAGGGTCGTGATATAGTTCGTGAGAGCGTCCAGCCATACGTAGATCACATGGTCGTGGTCGATAGGGACCTGGATTCCCCAGTCAAATGACGTACGTGAAATGCAGAGGTCTTCCAGGCCCTGCTTCACGAATCCGATCATTTCGTTTCTTCTTGTATCAGGCTGGAGAAAATCAGGATGATTTTCGAACAGGTCCAGGAGCCTGTCCTGATACTTGGACAGCCTGAAGAAGTATGCGTCCTCACTGGTCTTCTGTACCGGTCTTCCGCAGTCAGGGCAGCATCCGTCAACCAGCTGTTTCTCTGTCCAGTATGACTCGCACGGAGTGCAGTACCAGCCTTCATACTTTCCTTTATATATATCGCCTTTCTCATTCATCTTCATGAAGATCTCCTGGACGCGCTTGATGTGGCGCGGCTCAGTAGTCCTGATGAAGTCGTCGTATGAGATCTCCATTGTCTTCCAGAGTTGTTTGATCCCTGCTACGATCTCGTCCACGAATTCCTGTGGAGTTACACCCTTTTCTTCGGCTTTCTTCTGGATCTTCTGGCCGTGCTCGTCGGTTCCTGTCTGAAATCTCACGTCGTATCCCTGGAGTCTCTTGAACCTTGCCATGGCGTCAGCCATGACTGTGCAGTAGGTATGGCCTATGTGCAGATTATCGCTCGGGTAATAGATCGGCGTTGTGATGTAATACTTTCCTTTTGATTCTGTTTTAACTTCTGCCATTTTCTTTTCCTTCCTCCCCGCAAATGAGACGGGGCCAAGATAATAATTCCAGCAGACTGCGCCGCGGAAGCAGGCTTCATCATCTGTGATCTTCCATGGCACATAAATCCACTAATATCACTATTATATATTCTGAGAGGCGCTGATGCAATACTGTCCCCGGTCCACATGCTCTCTGGCTGATAATTAAACAGACTCCGGCACTTGATTTTATATATTAGAATCATCTATAATATAAGGATTGAAATAGTATATGATCCATTACATATATTTTTTAAGGAGGGAATAGAAATGAAGAGATTACTGGCCGTTTTAATGACCACGATCATGATCGTCAGCTGCATGCCGGTAATGGCTTTTGCAGATGACGCCGGGACCCCGTCCGGTACACCTGAAGGCACGGCTGCTGATACGCCTGCAGATCCATCTGCACCGGCAGATCCTGAGCAGGATAGATACCTCATATTCGTCGACACTCAGATAAGCGCTTTGCTGTCCGAGTTAAGAGATGTTATTACAAGCCCTGAGTCTCTGGCATACTATGATAAAGTGAGCAGTCTCATCAAAGACTACCAGCCGTTCCTTGATGATCTGTCCGAAAAGCTCAAGAGCGATCCTGATTCTGCAGATTATAAAGAAGCTTTGTCTACGCTTGATGCAGTACAGGGTTTCGTAGAATCATACATCAAGGAACTCCGCGACAGAAAGATTGAAGAATTCAAGGAATCTGAAGAGATACAGACTGCTTTGAAGAATCTTGAGGAAAAGCTGGTCGCGCTTGACTCATTCCTTAAGCAGTATGACCCTGATTACAGCAAAGAATATCAGGAAGACTTATCAGCGATTCTTGATAAAGTATTAGAAGCAAAAGGCGATCTGAGAGATGCGGCTTTCAGAGATCTGATAAAAGAAGCTCTTCAGGAGTTTATCGCAGAATCCAAGGACTTTGCATTAGACATGAGAGCCGGACTGTTCACAAAAGAGAATCTTATCAAGTACCTCAGCGACGTCCAGACGATACAGAAGATCGTTGAGTACATTCAGGTACTGAAACCGGATGCTACTATCAGATCACTTGTCAACACTGCAGAGGAATTCATCAAAAAGAATGCCGAAGCTATTGCAAACAAGGGAAATGAAAAAAAGCATTATCAGAACGCACTTAAAGTCGTCAACCTCAAGCCAGCTCTGAGCAGCGTAAAGGCAAAGAAAGGCAAGAAAGCCGTCGTAAGCTTTAAAGGACTTAAAGATGCTGAGGCAACAGCATATCAGATCAGCTATAAGACCGGCAAAAAGACGAAGACAGCTACACTTAAGAAGTCCACAACTTCAGATGAATCCCTCAAGTACACCTTGAAAGGCCTGAAGAAAGGCAAGAAGTACACTGTAAAGGTAAGAGCGGTCTATGAATTCACAGCAGGCGGCCAGGCCTACAAGATCGTCAGCAAATGGTCCAAAGCCAAGAAAGTAAAGGCTAAATAAGACAGCCGCATATCAATATCATAAGAACTGAAGATCCCTGCCCTGCAGCATATGAGCTGCGGGCAGGGATCCTTTTTACATTTCTTTCTATCAGTATGATTGCCTGCGCTTACAGAGCTTTCCTCATCTCGCTCTTGTACGCCTCGACTCCTGGCTGGTTGAACGGATCCACTCCGAGGAGAAGTACTGATACCGCGCACTGGACCTTGAACCAGTAAAGCATCTCGCCGACTGAATCCTCATCCAGCTTATTGAAATAGATCGTGATAACAGGAGTGCCTGCGCTGACATGAGCGTTCGTTACCCCGGTCTCCATGCTGCGCTCTATCCTGGACAGCTTCATCCCGGCAAATGGCTGCGGGACAAAATCTGGAACAGTGAAGTCAGCTTCAGGATCCTCTTCCTGTCTGATCATGGTCTCATAGAATATCGGGCTTCCCTGCTGCAGGAACTGCCCCATGGAATGCAGATCGCGGCTGAAGAGGAGCGACATCGGTATGATACCTTTTCCTTCCTTGCCCTCGCTCTCCCCGAAGAGCTGTTTCAGCCACTCTCCGAACATAACGAGCTTACGGTCATAGAATTCATATATCTCGGCAGTCTTCTCCGTTCCGTCCTGCGACGCTGTCCCTTCATTCAGCAGCTGTCTCATGATGGCATAATCAAAGCTGTCCTCAGCATCAAAATCTTCTTTTCTTGCTTTCTTCGCTCCGCCGATAAGCGCTTTGATATCGATCCCTGCCGCCGCTATCGGAAGCAGCCCGCCGTCTGTGAATACAGAATATCTTCCGCCGATGTCGTCAGGAATACCGAACGTGATCATCCCCTCAGCTTTAGCAAGATCTGACAGATAACCGTCGGCTCCGGTGATCACATATGTTCTCTTCGCTGTTTCCTCACGGCCGTAGCGCTCAAGCATGCGCTCGCGCACGATCCCGAACGTTGAGATGATCTCCGCTGTTCCTCCCGATTTACTGATCACGCAGCACGAGTAATCGCCGCCCTCAGCCTCCTTCAGTGTCTCATCGAGCTCTACCGGATCGAAGCCGTGTCCTGCAAACAGGACTTTGACGCCCCTGCCTTTGTCCAGCATGTCGATCACAGAGCATGCGCCGAGGAACGAACCGCCGATACCGACGACAATAAGATAGTCGCTGTCGGCTTTGATCCTGTCTGCCGCCGCATTGATAGCGTCGAGCTTCTCATCTGAGATCTCATCCGGAAGGCTCACCCAGCCGGTCATATGAATATCGCCGGTCTGAAGATCCTTATACGCATGAGCGGCTCTTTCACGCTCTGCTTTCAGGTATTCATCATTTATGCTCACATTAGCAGATTCAACTTTAATGCTCATTCTTATCTCCTTTTCCTGTCAGCGCTACAGCAATGCCTTGCCTGCCTCAGCAACGCGCTCTGCGAGCGCTCCTGCTGCTTCTTTGGTGTCTGCCTTTACGAGGGCATACACTTTGATCTTCGGCTCTGTTCCAGACGGCCTTATTACGAGCGCACAGTTATCTTCAAGGTTGTACTTGATGACATTCACTTTATCAAGCGGGAGAAAATCCTTTACGCTCTCGACTTTCAGCACTACTTCTGTCGGCGGGTTCTCGCGGATCCTCGCGATAACCGGCTCTGCTTCGTGGAGGTTCTTATAGTCGACTGAGATCGTCTTCTCTTTATAATATCCGTATTTCTCATAGATCTTATTCAGCGCGTCGATTATGGTCATGCCCTTTGCCTTATAGAAGCAAGCCATTTCTGCCGCGAGCATGCTCGCAACGACGCCGTCTTTGTCACGCGCGTACATTCCGGTGAGAAATCCGTTGCTCTCTTCAAATCCAAACAGGAATGTGTGTGAGCCAGATGCCTGCCACTGCTCCATCTTCTCTCCGATGTACTTGAATCCTGTCGGGACTTCATATACAGAGACTCCTGCCGCCTCGCAGATCCTGTCAGCGAGCGGGCTTGAAACGAGGCTCCTCACGACTGCGCTGTTCGGTGCAAGTGTGCCATTGTCCTGCTTTGCTCCGATTATATAATCAAGCATCAGGCAGGCGATCTGGTTTCCGTTAAGGAATGTATATTTATCGCCGTCCTTCACCATCATGCCCATACGGTCTCCATCCGGGTCAGTACCGATGATGAGGTCTGCGTCTTCGTCTTCAGCATATTCGAGCGCAAGCTTGAACGCGGACGGCTCGCCAGGATTCGGCAGCCTTACTGTCGGGAATGTCCCGTCGAGCTCCATCTGCTCATGTACAGGTATCACATTCTTGAGGCCAAGTTCTCTCAGTACCTGCGGTACCATCTTGTGATCAGCGCCATGGAGCGGTGTGTAGATGATCGTCACTTCGTCTCCTACCTGTTCCACATACTTACGTCCAAGTGAAACATTAAGCACTTCGTCGATATACTTCTTGTCTATCTCTTCTCCGAGTGCTGTGATGAATCCGCCTCTGCACGCCTGGCCGTAGTTCAGCATCTTCACGTCATTGAAGATGTGGATGCTGTCCATCCTCTCTTTGATCGTCGCCGCTTTTTCTGGAGTGAGCTGTGCGCCGTCCGACCAGTATACCTTGTATCCGTTGTATTCCTTAGGATTGTGGCTCGCTGTGATGTTGATCCCCGCGATCGATCCCGTCTCTCTTATCGCGTAAGACAGCTCCGGCGTCGGCCTGAGGTCATCCCAGATGTTTACATGGATCCCGTTCGCAGCAAGCACCATCGCAGCTTCACGGGCAAAGACCTTACTGTTTATCCTTGAATCGAACGCGATCGTGACTCCCGCGCCCTGATCCTCTCCGCAGGTATTGATGACATCAGCCAGAGCCTGCGTGGCAAGGCGGACCGTGTATACGTTCATTCCGTTGAGCCCTGCTCTCATGATGCCTCTGAGCCCTGCTGTTCCGAAGTCGAGCGTTTCACAGAAGCGCTCTTTTATCTCAGCTTCATTTCCTCTGATATCATCCAGCTCTTCCAGGATGTTATCCTCTTCTACATAGCCGCTGGTGAACCATTCCTTGTACCTGTCCATGTAATCGTCAAACATAGCAAACCGCCTTTCCATACTGTTAAAAAATGCCGGCTTTCCGCCGGCATCATGCTTACCGGACAATGCCCGGGATCATACGTTATTTTATATCATCCACCTGAGCAGCGTAGATGAACATGTCGATACCATCGATATCGGCGCTCTTTATGTCTGATTCCAGCTGACCGATCCTGTTCATGCCCCTTCTCTCATAGAACTGGTATGTACATGAGGTGTCCGTGTGAAGGAAGAAGTTCTCTGTCCCTGTCTTCTTGAAGAACTCTATCATGCTTCTGAACATCCGTTTTCCGATTCCCTGTCCGCGGTATTCCGGATCGACAACAAAGAGCTCCAGCTCAGCGTCTATGCCGTGCACCGACCTCTCTTCGAGCTCCTGCGCAAGCTGTGTGTACTCGCCCCATGCGAGACCGTCATCTCTTGTCTCCGGGTTGCAGATCATGAACGCGACTTCTCTGATGAGAAGCTTCGCATACTTCATGTCGATCGGCCGTTCCTTCAGATTGGTGCAGATCAGAAGCCCGATGTCACGTCCGTTATCCTCAGCGACGCATGTGAAAGTATGATGGACCATAAAATAGAACAGAGACATAAGACCGCTGTGTTTCATGGCGATCGGGTTATCTCTGATCTCCGGCGTAGCCCACTGATTCGACAGCAGCAGCGCCAGCTCATCAAAATCTTTCTCAGTTACCTGATGATATGTGACCATTACATACCTCTCCTAATCTACACTTAACTATATTTTAATACAAATTAAGGATTTAGTAAAGGCGATTGTCCTGAAAATGTGTTAATATTCTAGTGGGTATTGATTGATTATTTTGATGGTTCTGACGGCCTGCCGGAGCAAGGGACCGGCAAAGCACCGGACTGTCATTCAATTATGGGGGTTAGAGAATTATGACAACAAAGAAATTAGCTGTCGGGATTATTGTACTCCTTATCATTGCCGTTGCAGCCGGCGCGGTTGCGATGACTCAATTCAAGGGCGACAAAGAGACGAAGACGACCGAGGAGGATGTCCCGCAGGAAGAAGAAGAAGTTATTGAAGAGCCTGAACCTGAGCCGATAGTCAATCCGCTCACGGGCTCTTTTGATTTTGATGAAGAAGCTGCAAACAGAAGGATCTGCGGATTTGTCGTCGAGAACGCACAGCCTGCAAGACCTCAGGTAGGAATGGACGACCCGAAGTATTCGCCTGACATGATCGTCGAGGGCGAGGTCGAAGGTGGTATCTCCAGGATGTTCTGGATGTTTGCAGACTACAAGAAGCTGCCTGAGACTATCGGACCGATGAGATCAGCACGTCCTCCGTTCATCAGATTCGCAGCTATGTTCGACTCATACTTCATCCACTGGGGAATGAGCCACACTGAGGGCGGATACATCGGAGCAAACACCGTATTCAGGCGCTATAACACAGACCATATCGACCAGATGCATTTTGCTAATGAGTCAAACCTCTATTTCCGCGATCACAGCCTCGGCCAGTCACAGGAACACACAGGAAGAGTACGCGGCAAGAACGTGCCTGCAGCACTCAAGGAAGCTGACTTCAGGATGGAGCCGAAAGAAAGGACAAAGCTGAAGTTCCGCGAGGAAAACGGCCCTGTCGGACATAAGACATGCGACGAAGTGACCGTCACATTCTCAGACAGATCCGGAAATACACACTGGACGTATGACAAGGACAAGAACGTCTACAAGACGGACAGCTTCCGCAACAATACGACACGCGACAATCTGATCATCCTGACTGATAAGACCAGATACGTGACTAACGCAATATATCTCGGCCACGGCGTAACATACTGCGACTACCTCATGAAGGGCGGTCTCGGATATGTTATCAGCAACGGCACATATACCAAGATCAAATGGAGAAGAGACGGACAGAAACTTATTCTTTATAAAGTTAAGAAGAACAAGGTACCGAAGTCGGCAGAAGAGCTCGTCGCCGATAAAGCTGCCGCGGAGGCAGAAGGAAAGGATCCTGCGGAGGTCAAAGACTACAACGTGGAAAAGATCGAGACCGAATACGAGCTCAACCGCGGCAAGACGTGGGTCGGCTGGATCTCCAGGAACCATGGCGGCAAAGTCGATATCAAAGGTCATAAGACCGAGAAAGACGACTAAGGCGAGATATGGCCGTCATAATATAATAACGTAATTTACTTAACATTTCTGACTTTTTCCCTTTCAGTAAAAAGCGGCTGTTTGATCCGGCAGCCGCTTTTTCATGTGATAAAAAATTACCCCCTTGACAGTGTACTATTACATGTAGTACACTTAGTACAGTTCAAATATGTCTGACGATGACACAAATGGGAAAGGAGGCTTTGATCGTGTTCCGGCTAGATGAGAAAAATCACAGTGCCATCTACATCCAGGTCATGGATAATATCAAAGAGATGATCGTGAAAGACGTGTGGCACGAGGATGATAAGCTGCCGTCAGTCAGGGAGCTGTCAGAGGAGCTGATGCTCAACCCCAACACCGTACAGAAAGCATACAGAGAGCTCGAGCGTGAAGGATACATATACACAGTTTCCGGCAAGGGCTCGTTCGTCAGTGGCAGATCCGGGATCAGACGCGACCCGGCTATGGTAGATGAAATGAAGAATAAAGTCCGCGAGGCTTTCAGGGGACTGATGCTGATGGGATACAGCTCTGATGACGCGGCGGCATTGATACAGGGGACTGTGATCGAGGCGGCGGCAGGCCATAAGGCATACTAACCGCAGCCGTATCGTTACAGAAGGCAATAGAGAAAGGAGACAATATGATACGCATAGAAGGACTTACGAAGAAATTCGACGGAAGTCTGGCGCTGGACGGCCTCGACATGAACGTGCCGGACGGCTCGGTGTACGGTCTTGTCGGCACTAACGGCGCAGGTAAGACTACGATAATCAAGCACCTTGCCGGCGTATGGCGCCAGGATAAGGGAACGATAGAATACGACGGCGAGAACATATGGGAAAACGAAAAGCTGAAGTCCAGGATCGGTGTCATCCACGATGAGCTTTACTTCCCTTCAGGATATACACTGAAAGACATGAGCAGGATGTACATGTCTGCCTATCCTATCTGGAACGATGAAAGGTTCCACGAGATGACGAGGATCATGAAGCTCGACGAGAAGAAGCGCGTCCAGTCATTCTCGAAAGGCATGAAAAAGCAGGCGATGTTCTCTCTCGTAATGTCGACGATGCCTGACTACCTGCTGCTCGACGAGCCGCTCGATGGGCTCGACCCTATCGTGCGGAGGCTCGTATGGAAGTTTTTGATCGACGACGTGGCTGACCGCGGCATGACCGTACTCGTTTCGTCGCACAACCTGAAGGACATGGAAGAGATCTGCGACCATATCGGCATCATCTCAAACGGCAGGATGGTGCTCGAGCGTGATCTGGATACGATCAAAACTTCACTGCATAAGATACAGGTATCGTTCGGCGACATCAGCTCGATCGGAGTGAGTATAAAAGAAGACGAAAAGTTCGACCCGTATAAAGGGCTGAATATACTACATAAAGAGACCCGCGGGACCGTGGATCTCATGATAATCGACAACGACCTTGAAGAGGCGCGCGCGATCATAAACAAAAATGACCCTGTCCTCTTCGACATTCTTCCGCTTTCACTTGAGGAAGTATTTATCTATGAACTGGGAGGTGAGAATGATGAGATCAGAAAACTTGTCTTCTAAGTCTGCATTCTCCGGCATGTGGATCAAAACACTGTTCAGAAAGAACGCTCTTCTTGCCTTCGTAGGATTCATGGCTTATTTCAGCGTATGCATACTGCCGCTGATCCTGAACTTCAGGAACTTTGAAGGCTTGGCCGATTACTATGTGTCGACGCTCGGAAGCGGATTCAGCTTCACACCATTTATATCGTGCGGATATGCGGTCGTGCTTTCAGTCATGCTGTTCAGCTATCTACACAGCGGGCCGTCGGCAGCGGGACTTCACTCGTTTCCTGTAACGAGGGGGAGCCTCTTCAGAAGCACTGTTCTCACAGGAACTGTGCTGCTTCTCCTGCCGGTGCTTCTTACCGCTGTCGGCATGTTCATTTTCGGACTTGCCATACCGCCTCAGACGATAACATTCGACCCTGAGACTGACATCCTGTCATACAGCGTAGACGTGATAGGGAACGGCAGAGCCATGCTGTACCCATCAAAGATACTCTCGGCGCTTAACTGCTTTAAATGGTTTTTGGACACCGTGATCGGTTCTTTGTTCGTGTTCGCTATATCGAATCTAGCCGGGATCGTCGCGGGCAAAGACATCATCCACGCTCTGCTCGCGTGCCTGCTGAACACGATCGTCCCGATCATATGCCTGCTCTGCGAAACATATGAAAGAGCGTTCATCCTCGGATCAGGCGGCGGCACGTTCATGGATCTCGCCCAGTACAGCAACCCGTTCCTCTGGTATATTACCAAGCGGGACGGATCGCCTGAGATAACGATCATCGGGATCATGGTCATCTTCGCAGCTTCAGCGGTCCTTATCACTTTGATCACGAGATTCCTCTACAGCAGGATCAAGCTGGAGCGCGAGCAGGACGCAACTGTATTCCCGGTCGTCAGCGACATGCTCGTGATATTCCTCTCGTTCTGCATGATGAGTCTGTTCGGGGCAGTCAGCGCCGAGCTTGCGCCGGGCGAGCACGCGACATACCAGATGGTGCCGTTCCTGCTCGGCTGTGTGGTCGGCGGCATTCCGTCATTCGTTGTATTCAGGATGATCGCAGACAGCTCCGTCAGGATAATGCGCGTAAGGACTTTGATCACTCTGGCCGCACTGGTGCTCGTCACTGCAGCCGTGCTCGCGTTAACATGCTTCGACGTGACCGGGCAGACCGACAGAGTGCCGGCACCTTCGGACGTTGAGAAAGCGACGGTCCACACTATGTCTCCGTTCAACACAGACGTCACGCTGTCCGACCCCGACTCGATCAAAGACCTGACGGACCTCCACAGGACGGTTCTGGATCATAAGGAATTCGTGGAGAGAGAAGAATACGACGCCGACACGATCAAAGTCTCCATCAATTACAAGATGAAGAACGGATCGAAACTAAAGCGTATATACTACGTAAAAGCTCGGACGATGTCAGACATCAGGGAGGCCGCGTCGGAGTTGGCATCAGGTGAAGAATACACGAAAAAGATCGAGAACTACCTCAGGAAAGTGATCCTGAACGCCGAGTCCGGCGGTATCGAGTCATCTAAGGGATATGCGGAGATCAGGGGAGAAGATATCAGGCCTCTTATCATGGCTTACCTGAAGGACTATAAAAAGAACGGAAGCGACTACTATTTCGTCCTCAATATGAATGGGGTCACGACAAACACAGACATCACATTCACAGATGATGGAACGGGAAGCTTCAACGTAAGTCCGAAGTATCAAAATGGCGGAACGGTCGACGAATCGCTCTACCTTAACGCCGCATTCGGCGCTAAGAGCAAGCATTTCCACAAGATACTCAAAAAGAGCGGGTATGAGGAAGATATGCTCAGGTCTGAGAAGGAGTATGATAATAACAGTGAGGGATAATTCCGAATATGCACCTGCCGCTTTGGACAGCTGCTCCGGATAGCAGGAATAACAGTCAAAACCCCATACAGCTCGCACTGAACTGTATGGGGCTTATCTTTTCTTGTGTTGTTACTGGCGTTGTTACTTGACTCTGACTTTCACCGTGACTGTCCGGCTGCCTTTTTTGAAGATCTCGCTGCCTGACGCCGTCACTTTTACTTTTATCTTATATGTCCCTTTCTTCGTGCCTTTGGCTACGGTAATTACTCCTTTGCTGCTGATCTTCAGCTTCTTTGATCCTGATACCTTTTTGAATGATACCAATCCCTGGGCGTACTGGATCGAGAAAGCTTTGGCTTTTTTGATCGTCTGTTTCTTCTTAGCAAGACTGGAGGCTTTGACTGTTGGTTTCTTTGCCTTAACAATCATCGTATTCGGATAGTCCGGCATGCCGCCGCCAATACCGGCGCCATTGTCACCGCCGTGGGAGTTCACAACACCGTCATAGATCGTGATCGGTGAAGTAGTCACGTTACCATCGTTACTTCCGATCCCGGCACAATTGTCGTCTCCGGCATCTGCTCAATTGCGCCGGATACTGATTAGCGGTACAATTAATCAGAAACAGAGCTCTCTGACATTACCCTGACGGAGGGGGCATATAATGATCAAAACCTTATCGGACACAGTCATACTGAGTAACGGCGTGAAGATGCCGGGTATCGGCTTCGGCACATATAAATCGACTGAAGGTAATGACGCGGAGGACAGCGTCCGCGAAGCTATCCGGCTCGGCATGCGCCACATAGACTGTGCGTCATTCTATAAAAACGAGGAAGGAGTCGGCCGCGGACTGGCCGCAGCGATGTCGGAAAACAGTCTTAGCCGCAGCGATCTTTTCATCACCAGCAAAGTCTGGACGTCGGACAAGGCGTATGATGATGTCATACGATCCTGCCGGGAGAGTCTCACCCGGCTTGGACTGGAGTACCTGGACCTGCTGCTAATCCACTGGCCGGCAGATGACCACGCTTATCCTGACTGGAAGGAGATCAACTTTGACACGTGGCGCGCGTTCACGTCGCTATATAAAGATGGGCTTGTCCGCGCGATCGGCGTATCCAACTACTGGCCGGAGCACATTGAGCCGCTGATGGATCTGGAGGTCCCACCGATGGTAGACCAGATCGAATATCACCCAGGCTATATGCAGAACGGGTGCACGGCTTTCCTCGATGGGTACAGGAAATCTTATTACGCTGAAAGAGCCGGCGTTCCATATGATCCGAACGACCGGATCAGAACCGAGTATACAAAAGAAGAGTGTGTGTCGGCAGACTGCGCTGATCGGACTGGAAAGATCTGTTCAGGCTTCTGCTTTGATGACGTGCCGGCATATTGTAAGGAGCATGGGATCGTGGTCGAAGCATGGAGCCCTCTCGGGCGCGCGAAGGTATTACAGCATCCACTGCTCACCAGCCTGGCGGAAAAGTACGGAAAGTCTCCTTCGCAGATCTGCCTCCGCTGGGAGATCCAGCATGACATACTACCGCTGCCGAAGTCAGTCCACAAAGACAGAATAAAAGAAAACACTGAGATCTTTGATTTTGATCTCAGTGCCGAAGACATGGCGCTTATCGACGCCATGCCGATAATGGGATTCTCCACGCATACGCCTAAGGACGTACCGTGGTGATCCACTAAATTCTATTTGTCTTTTCTGCAAGGTCATGAAGCCATGCGGCGCGGGCTTCAGCATCTGGAAATGAGGCTTTGATCGAGCTGCCCGGAATGCGCCACTCCCAGTTGCCTTCCGAGACTCTGGGGTCATTCATCCTCGCGCTGTCGTCGAGCATAAACACATCCTGGAGCTGCATCATTGCGAGTATCGCCGGGCTCTCATAGATCTTTCGGATTATATCTTTCGCTGCGGCTTCTACCGCCGACTTGTCGTAATGCCCGGCAGTACTGCTCCCCATGATCTCATCCGCGTGCTCCATCACAAAACCCGCGAGCGTGCTGTTGTCGTGCGTCCCCGTATAGAATGCTCTTTGCTTTGCGACCTCTTCCGGCTGTTCCATCATCTCAAACGACGAGAACTGCCATACATCCATTCCCGGAAGGCCGGAAAGCTTAAGAAGATCATATACACATGCATCCAGCTGTCCAAGATCCTCAGCCAGCAGCTTCATGCCGAATCCTTCCTCTGTCAGCATGGTTTTGATCGTTCTGATAAAGTCGCGGCCTGGTCCGAGCTGCCACGTCCCGTCGACCGGCTGCATGTCTTCGGGTATCGCCCAATACTCTGAAAACGCGCGAAAATGGTCGATCCTCAGTATATCGTAACGCTCTGCGCACTGCCTTATACGGCGGCACCACCAACCATAGTTGTCCTTCTTCAGCTCATCCCAGTCATAAAGCGGATTGCCCCAGTTCTGTCCATGGCTGCTGAAATAATCAGGCGGAACTCCCGAGTGAACGCTCAGCCTGCCGTTCTCATCCATCCTGAATATGCTTCTGTTCGTCCAGAGATCTGCGCTGTCAGCTGACATGTAGATCGGAAGATCTCCCATTATCTTCACACCGCGGCTGTGTGCGTACTCCCTCAGCGCATTCCATTCCGAAGCGAACCAGTACTGCTCATGCATGACTCTGCTGACAAGATCCGGCGATTCCTTTTTGGCTGCGCGGAATGATTCCTCCGGATCTGCAAGCCTGTACTCGTCAGGCCAGTCCATCAAAGCCATCCCGCCGAGCTTTTCTTTTATTGCCACGTATGCAGCGTAACCGTGCAGCCAGAAAGCGTTCTTGTCGCAGAACACCTTAAGACCGCTGTCATCCGGAACTTCGCTGAGGTCTATCATGGCCGGATCGCCGGCAAACGCTGATACACTGTCGTATGGCGATCCCCCCGCCCCCGCGGGATTTACAGGAAGGACCTGCCATATACTGAATCCGACGCCTGCTATATAGTCAACAAAATCTCTTCCTTTCTTTCCAAGTGCCTGATCTCCTAATGATCCGACATGGCAGATCACACCGGCGCTTCTGTCAAGGTGCTCTCTTACAGGCGGCTCGTCCAGCATCAGGATCATCTTCATCGAAAGAGGTTCCAGCGCAAGAGGCTTATCAGGCTTCAGCTCTACTGATGTCAGAAGATCTATCGCATAGCCGCAGCGGACATCTTCAATGCCGCTCAGGTCTACTTCATTTCTGCCGTAGCTCCTGTTCACGAGCACGAGTATACGCTCATCAGCATTTACTCTTATGAAGGCGAGCACGTCGCCCGGTATATTTGTGCTCGTCTGTGTATCAGCAGGCTTTTCGCTGTTCTCACAGTTTGCCCTTCCGCCGCATGAGGAGCCCGAATTGCTCCCCGCGTCTCCGGACAGCATGATGATATCACCGTCTTTGAGCACAGGATGCTCGTTATAGATAACGCTGAGCATGCGGTAATGGAACTGAAGCTCATGATCTTCTCCGCCCCATGGGAATCCGCTTCTGTTCTCAGGATCCGCGGCGCCTTCCAGTCCCGCCTCGTCACCGTAATAGATGCACGGGACACCTGGAAGAGCATACTCGAGAGCTGAGAGCAGCTTGACTTTGCTGACTGCAGACTGTCTGTCTTTATCTGCCGCCATCAGAGTCAGTATACGAGCACGGTCGTGACTGCCGATAAGGTTCAGCGCCCCATACAGATTCTCTCTCGGATAGTTCTCCGCGAGACTCATGAATCTTCTTCCCGCTTCTTCCGCTGTGATCGTGTAGTTTATATAGTCGAGCAGGATGGCTCTGAACGGGTAGTTCATGGTACCATCCAGCTCGTCACCTGCAAAGTACTTTCTTCTTTCTCCGTAGCTTACCTTGTTGCTTGCGTCCTCCCAGACCTCTCCTATCAGGAGGCCTTCCGGATCAGTATCTTTGATGGCGGTCTTGACTCCTCTTATGAATTCATCCGGAAGCTCGTCAGCGACGTCGAGACGCCAGCCTGATGCGCCAAGCTTAAGCCAGTGAGGTACTACTCCTTCTGTAAGACTTCCAGATCCCTTCCGCGAGCTGCTGCGTGACTTGTCATCTGCCGCTGCTGCTTTGCTGCCCAGGATATATTCACGATATGCCGGATCCTCTTCGATAACTTCTGGCAGATCTTCGACTCCCCACCAGGATTTATAGCCCCATTTTTCTTCAGGGTCGAACTTGTACCAGCTTCTGAACGGCGAATCCTCATGGCCCCATGCGCCGTGTATCTCGCTGCTGAAGCTGCCGTCATGAGGATAATTCCCGTATTTATCAAAATATATACTGTCCGATCCGGTATGGCTGAATACACCGTCAAGTATAAGCCTGATCCCGCGCTTTCCTGCTGCTTCTGCAAGATCAATAAAATCCTGATCCGTTCCGAGCGCAGGATCTATCTTCATATAGTTTCCGGTATCATATCGGTGATTGGTGCTGGCTTCGAAGACAGGATTGAGGTATATAACTGTCACACCGAGCGATCTCAGATACTCGAGCCTGCCCATGATGCCTCGGAGGCTTCCGCCGTATATAGGCCATTTTACAACTCTTTTTGCAGAGTCGCGGACGTAATATGCCGGCTTGTACCAGTCTTTTTCGATCACACGCTGCATATCATTCCTGCGTCCGTTTACTGATCTGTTTGCCTTTTCGCAGCGGTCGAGCCAGTCCTCATCGCGGTCGAATCTGTCCGGGAATATCTGATAGACTATGCCGTTCTTATACCATTCAGGAGTCTCTGACCTCTTATATACGGTGATCTGGTACGGGATGAGCTCACCTGATGAATCGATGATCTGGCCTCTTCCGCCATAGCCATCCGCATTGTTGCAGTAAAATAAAGAACGGATGCCATCTTCATCCTTGAGGATCAATTTGAACCTGTACCAGAGAAGACAGCTTTCTTCAGGAGCTTTGATGACTGCGGCGAGCCTGTGGGTCACACCACCTGGAACTGTGTCGTCCGGTTCCTGTCCGGAACCAGCACGTTCATCGCCTGCCGTTTCCTCGACCATGTGGACCGGCTGATATACCGGCTCCTCGTCGCGTCTGTACTGAAGGACCGCCTCTACGACATCTGCATCTGCAATATCTACAGCCAGCCTTATCTCTGTTCCTGTTTCTGCTGCTCCGAATGGAGAGCGGTATCTGGCATTTCTTGAATCGTGAATTATCTTCATTTGATTTATACTTTATTATCTTTATTTTTTACAACACCGGCCGGGTATCGGCCCGGCCGGTGTATGTTCTTAAACAATTGTTATGGATCGGAGCGCTCTTTGTCACGTCTGCTCCAGAGCGCTGTGCCTACAGCAGTGATCTGTAGAGCTTCCGGTATTCCTCTGCGGATTCTTCCCAGCTGAAGTTCCTTCCGGTCGCATTAGACTGGAGCTTTTTCCAGATATCCGGGTGGTCGAACCAGAGGTTAAGAGCCTGGTCTACAGCGTTCGAAAGGCCGCTGGCATCAAAATCCTTGAAGGAGAAGCCATCAGCTTCCTCTCCGTGATCCCAGTAGCCCTTGACTGTATCGCTGAGACCGCCTGTCTCACGGACCAGTGGAAGCGTACCATATCTCATGGATATCATCTGGGCAAGCCCGCACGGCTCGAACAATGACGGCATCAGGAATACGTCCGCTCCGGCGTAAATCCTCCTGGCAAGTCCCTCATTAAAGGAGATGCTCGCAGATACTTTGCCGCCGCTCGAGAACGCAGCCTGGCCAAGCGCTTCTTCATATACATGATCACCTGTACCCAGGACAACGACCTGCATGTTCCTTGACATGAATCTGCCCATGAGATCGGAGACGAGGTTCGCTCCTTTCTGCATGGTGAGCCGTCCTACCATACCGAATACCGGGACGCCGGGATCCTCATTAAGACCCATCTCTTTCTGAAGAGCAAGCTTGTTTTCTCTCTTTTTCTTCAGAGTGGATGCATCATAATTTACTACCAGCGCCTTATCAGTCGCCGGGTCGTATGATTTCGTATCGATCCCGTTGATTATTCCGGACAGCTTGTATTTTCTTGACTGGAACAGCCCTTCCAGTCCCTCGCCATATTCAGGCCTGCAGATCTCCTCTGCATAAGTAGGGCTTACTGTAGTTACGGCGTCTGAATAGATCACAGCTCCCTGAAGGAAGTTCACCGCTCCGTCGTGGATCATCTGCCCTTCCGCAGGTGTTCCCTGAAGTCCCAGTACGTCGCCGGTCATATATGCGCTGTACTGACCCTGGAATTTGAGGTTGTGGATAGTGAATACGGTCTTGATGCGGTCGTAAAGAGGATCGCCATTAAACTTTTCTCTTAAGAATACTGGTATCAGGGCTGTATGCCAGTCATTCGCATGAAGGATGTCAGGCCTGAAATTCTTCGCGATATGCCTTATCGTTTCGAGCACTGCCATAGAGAAGTACGCAACACGCTCTCCGTCGTCAAATTCGCCGTAGATCGCGGCACGCTTAAAGTAGAACTCGTTGTCGAGGAAGTAGTATGTGACTCCGCCCATCCTCATCGTGAAGAGACCGCAGTACTGTTTGCGCCATCCGAGATCCACGTCATAATGCTCTACGTATTTCATCTTCTCCTTATACTTCGCCGGTATCTGGCTGAGGAGCGGCAGGATCACACGGCAGTCCATGTCATCCGACTTCAAGGCAGCCGGCAGCGCGCCTGCAACATCTCCAAGTCCTCCGGTCTTCAGAAACGGCGCACATTCAAACGCCGCGAACAGAACATTAGTCTTCTTTGCCATAACATTCTTCTCCATACTATTCATATTCCAGTTCCAGTGAGATCATACATGCATGCTCTTAGGAATGATAACTGGCTCGTCCACATCTCCTTCGATCTTGACGCGGTCGCTTACTTTCACGTATTTATCAGCGATCACGTTGTCGAGCATCGCGCCGTCGCCTATATCCACATGCATCATTATGATGCTGTCCTTTACGACCGCGCCTTTTCCGATATTGACTGACCTGAAGATGATGCTGTTCTCGACTGTGCCTTCTATCCTGCATCCTGTGGAGATGATCGAATTCCTGACGTCGGATCCCGGTGTGTAGAACGCCGGAGCCTCATCCTGTGTCTTGGTGTAGATCATTCTCTCTTTATTATTGAATACTTCGTTCCTGATCTCGTGGACACACATGTCCTGGCTGACCTTAAGGTAATCCTGTGTGTCACTCACCTTCCCGAGGTATCCCTTGAACTCATATGTCCCCATATCGACTGTGTCGAGGTTCTTCTTCATCAGCTGGAACATATCCATGTACTCCAGCGCCTTGAACCAGTCGAGGAACTTGAGCATATATTCTCTGTTGATGATAAAGCATTCCATAAAGTAGTTAGACCATCCTCTTGCCTTACTGTTTATGGACGTGACCTTTCCCGACATATCCATGTCGAAGAAATATCCTTTATATTTCTCACCCTTAGGGACTTTCATATATACAGCGGTGACATCCTTGCCGGATTCCTGATGGGCTTTGATCAGCGGCTCGAATGACATGTTGTATACGTCGCTCGACCCCGTCACGATCACATAGTCTGCGTCGTCACGTTCGAGGAACATCCTGTTCTCGATCATGTCACGCATGAGGAATCTGCTCTCACCTGTCTGTACGCCGTAGACCGATCCCGGCATGAGGAAGAGCCCGCCGCTCTTTCTGTCAAGAGACCATGGGCTTCCTGTTCCGATATGGTCGATCAGGGACCCTGAGTTATATGGCGTGATCACTCCTACAGTCTTGATCCCTGAGTTTACCATGTTTGAAAGAGCAAAATCGATGAGTCTGTATCTTCCACAGAAAGGAAGAGATGCAAGTGTCCTGTTCTTCGTCAGTCCGCCGAACCCGTTTCCGGAATATGTAGCGGAGATAAGTCCTATTGTTTTCATCTTCTCCTCCTTTCTATATCGACAGCTTGGCTTTGCCGTATACTTCGATGTCGCCGTCCTTGCTGCCGACGTCCTTACGGTCGTCCACTACAGCGCCCTCGTTCACGATAGCGCGTGTGATGTGGCAGTCGCGTCCGACATATGCATTAGGAAGGATGATGGAATCCTCTATCACGGCGCCTTCTGCGATCACAGCTCCTGACCCCAGGATCGAGTGCCTTACCGAACCGTATATCCTGCAGCCGTTGCTTATCAGCGAATCCGAAACGTTCGCGCTCGGTCCGATATACTGTGGCGGATAGATATTGGAATTGGAGAATACCTTGTTGTTCTCTGTAAACACATTGATGTTCTCTACGTTATCCATCAGATCCATCTGGCTGTCATAGTAGCTCTGTACAGTCCCTACGTCTCTCCAGTATCCCTCGAATCTGTATACGAATATCTTCTGCTGTTTTGCGAGCATCTTCGGGATTAGGTCGTTCCCGAAATCGTGGGTCGATTTCTCATCGTCGTGATCCTCGAGCAAAGCCTCTCTGAATGCTTTCCAGGAGAAGATGTAGATCCCCATCGAAGCGAGGTTGCTGTCAGGATTTTTCGGCTTTTCTGAGAACTTGGTGATGCGGTCTTCCTTATCAGCAGTCATGATGCCGAACCTGCTCGCCTCTTCCCACGGGACTTCGATGACCGATACAGTAAGATCCGCGTTGTGGGCTTCATGCTCCATGAGCATCTTGTTGTAGTCCATCTTGTAGATGTGGTCGCCGGAGAGAATGAGCACGTTCTCAGGCTCGTACATGTCGATGAAATCTATGTTGTGATAGATCGCGTCAGCTGTACCTTCGTACCATTCTCCGCCCTTTTCACCTGCGTACGGCGGAAGGATATGAACTCCTCCGTCAGATACAGCCAGATCCCACGCCTCGCCTGTTCCAACGTACTGGTTGAGCACGAGCGGCTTGTACTGGATCAGGATGCCTACAGTGTCGATACCCGAGTTGGTGCAGTTTGACAGGCCGAAATCGATGATCCTGTATTTTCCGCCGAATGAAACGGCAGGCTTGGCAATGCTTGATGTGAGCTTGCCGAGCCTCGTCCCCTGGCCTCCGGCAAGAAGCATTGCTATGCATTTTTTCTTTTTCATCAAAATGCCTCCTTATATAGTTTATATTACCGAAGCGTCATTACGCTTTATGAGCCATGAGTCGCTCGTGCGGTTTTTCCGTCAGGACCAAGCCAGAAAACGCAAGCTGTATCGGGAATACAGCGAGGCTTTCTGGCGCCGGTAATGGCGGAAAAGAGCTAGAGCGCGTGCCAGATGTCATCCGAATACTCCCTGATCGTGCGGTCACTTGAGAAGAACGCGGATCTTGCGATATTGATCAGCGACATCCTGCCCCACTTCTCCTTGTCAGAATACAATTTGTCGACGTCTTCCCATGCCTTTACGTATGAATCAAAATCTCCGAGTACGAAATATTCATCATTGTATCTCAGGAGAGCGTCGTAGATCTGCCAGAAGTTATAGTTGCACTTTTCGAAGAAGCCGTCTACGAGCTGCGCCGTCATGCGCTGGAGCCTCGGGTCATTACCGCACACTTCACCTGAAATGTAGCCGCCGTGTCTGTAGAATTCCTCGACCTCATCTGATGTGTAGCCGAAGATCCTCATGTTGTCGTCCCCTACGAGACGGTTGATCTCAACATTCGCCCCGTCCATCGTACCGAGCGTGACTGCACCGTTCATCATGAACTTCATGTTTCCGGTTCCGCTTGCTTCTTTACCGGCGGTAGATATCTGCTCGCTTATGTCTGCGGCAGGATAGATGAGCTGTGCGTTGGATACGCAGAAATTTTCGATGAAGATTACTTTGATCTTGTCGTTTACGTCCGGGTCTGCGTTGATGATGTCAGCAAGGCTGTTTATGAACTTGATCACTTCCTTCGCGAATGCATAGCCCTGGGCTGCTTTACCCGCGAAGATGAACGTATATTTGTTTATCGGAAGATCTGGATTCTGCTTCAGCCTGTTGTAGAGGTCGAGGATCTTGAATCCGTTCAGAAGCTGCCTCTTGTAGGCGTGCATTCTCTTCACCTGTACGTCGAATATGGAGTCAGGATCGATCTCGATCTCCATGTTCTTCCTGACATATTCAGCCAGGCGTACTTTGTTCGCGCGCTTCACTGCAGCGAGCTGTTCGAGGAATTCCGGATCGTCGGCAAAGTCTTCAAGCTGTTTTATCTGATCAAAATCGCGCTGCCAGTCTGTCCCGAGTTTTGAATCGATGAGGTCGGTCAGCTCCGGATTAGCCTGGATCAGAAAGCGCCTGTGGCTGATGCCGTTGGTCTTGTTGTTGAATCTGGCAGGATCCATCTCGTAGAACTTATGGAACACTGTCTGCTCAAGGATATCTGTATGAAGCGCAGACACACCGTTCACAGAATGGCTGCCGATGACTGAAAGGTTTGCCATTCTGACCTGGTTGTCCCAGAGCGGCGCTGTTTCCTTTTCTGTCTCCCACCAGTCGTCTGTCTTTTTCTGAAGCTCTTCCTGCCATCTCTTGTTGATCTCTTCGATGATCATGTAGATCCTCGGAAGCAGCTCCTGGAAGTACGGGATGTCCCAGCGCTCAAGGGCCTCAGGGAGTACAGTGTGATTCGTGAATGAGATCGTCCTGGTCGTGATGTCCCAGGCGTCGTTCCACTCAAATCCCTCCTGGTCCATGAGGATCCTCATGAGCTCAGGTATGCACATCGTAGGATGTGTGTCATTTATATGGATCTGGACGTGATCCGGAAGCTTTTCAAGGCCTTCGTCTCCGAACTCAGCCTTATATTTTCTTATGATCTTTCCCATGCCGGCAGCAACGAGGAAGTATTCCTGGCGGAGCCTGAGCCTCTTTCCGATGCCGTTCGAGTCGTCAGGATAGAGTATGCTCGTGATGGCTTCGATCTCGCTCTTCTCGCGCATCGCTCTTGCATAGTCGCCTTTGTTGAAAGCGTCCATGTCGATAGTGTCGTGCACCGGCTTTGCATCCCAGAGGTAAAGGCGGTTAAGCGCTTTGCCGTTACGTCCGATAACAGGAACGTCGAACGGGACCGCTCTTACTTCAGTGTAGCCTACATGCTTATATTCCATCTTGCCGTTGTTGTAGCTTCTGTCGACACGGCCGCCGAATCTCACGATGACAGAGTTTATCGGCTTTGCTCTCTCCCAGATATAGCCGTCATCAAGCCAGGCATCCGGGAGCTCGATCTGATAGCCGCTCTCGATCTTCTGCTTAAACAGGCCGAACTTGTAGCGGATGCCCATTCCGTCTCCTCTTATGCCGAGTGCCGCCATAGAATCGATGAAGCACGCAGCCAGCCTTCCGAGGCCGCCGTTTCCAAGACCAGGCTCCGGCTCGAGTGCCAGGAGATCCTGTATGTCGATCCCGAATTCTTTCAGACCTTGTTCAGCCTGTTTCCTTATTCCAAGGTTTATAAGATAGTTCTCCATAAGCTTTCCGATAAGGAATTCCATAGAGAAGTAATAGACTCTTTTGTTCTTAGGAGGCTCGAATGCTGCCGCTGCTTCCGCTCTCGTCTCAGCCTCGCGCTTGATGAGTTCGGCAAGCACCTCGAATTTATCTTCATTGTCCAGCTTGTCCGGCAGACTGTCGAACATGGATCTGGACAGCTGTACATATTCTGCTTTAAAATCTTCTGATGTTTTGATCATATGTGCCTTTCCGGGCCGGGTCCACTTTCTTATGCTCCTTCAGCATTCCGGCCGCAATTTAAAGTATAATTATCTGATTATCATTATACTCCAAAAGAATAGTGTATTCCATCTGTTTTCAGATCAGCATCTGGATCATCACCATATATGCGATCGTGCCCGCGAGGATACTAAGCACAGAATTACGCTTCCATATCTGCATAAGCACCACGACCGCTGCCGCGGCGAGTTCAGGCAGCCCGAAGGGAACAGCGGTGAACTCAGTCTCTCTGAGGCAGTATATGACGAGCATACCGATTATAGCAGACGGGAGCACTTTGCCGAGGTAGGCGATATATGCAGGTGTCTCTTTGTTGAATACCAGGAACGGAAGGAACCTGAGAAGGATCGTTACCGCTGCCATGACAGCTACGAGTATCGCCGAATAAACATCACCGGTCATTTTGATGCCTCCTCTCCATTTTCAAGCCTGCCGCGGAATATCGTAAGCACTGCTGTGATCAGGATCATCGCCGGTATCAGGAAGCGGTCAGGCCTGAACAGAACGAGGCAGATAAGCGTCCCGAAAAGTCCTGTCAGCGCCGGGACATGGTCCCTGGTCTTCAGCCACTGCTCTGTGAATGACGCGATGAAAAGCGCCGTCATACTGAACTCGATCCCCTCAGTTGAGAACGGCAGTACCGAACCTATCAGGCTTCCAAGCACGCACCCCGTGACCCAGTAGCTGTGGTCGAACAACGTCACAAAAAACCTGTATCTGTTCAGGTCTTTTTTGTCTATGCCAGGCTCATCGTCCACGCAAAGCAGCGAGTACGTCTCGTCCGTAAGTCCGAATATGAGATACGGCTTATATTTTCCGGCGCCTTTATATCTGTCGATCATCGAGATACTGTAGAACAGATGCCTGGCATTCACCATCACCGTCGTTATGGCAGTCGTGATGATCGAAGCCCCTCCTGTAAGAAGCCCGATCCCCACATACTGCATGGATCCTGCGAAAATAAAAAGCGCCATGGCAAAAGACCACAGCACTCCGTATCCTGCGTTATCCATCAGTATTCCAAAGCCGATGCCGAGGATAACATATCCCGCCATGACTGGAACTGATTTATAGAACGCTTTTCTTATAATTTCCATTTACTTACTGTTATCCGGCTTTATCCATCACTTCTTCGCGAAGATACATCCTCCGAGCGGGGGCATCGTTATCCTTATCGAGTACGGCATCCCATGAGCCGGCTCGTCCACTGCATCTGTAAAACCACGGTTTATCCTGCCGCTCCCGGCGTACTTCACGTCATCAGAATTGATCAGTTCCACATACGCCCCGGGTCCCGGTACTCCGATCCTGTAGTCATCGTATGTCTCGGCACTTGCGTTAAGCACCACGATCAAAGCCTCGCCGGCATTTGACTCTGCTTCTTCTGCATAGTTCTCCGTTCCGTTTTCACTTAATGCAGAATCAGCAGGAAAAGCAGCAGAGATGACCTTATCTGTATCGTCAAAGCCGCTTCCTGTGAGGCTCCTGCGTATATACGTGAAGATCTGCTGCCTGCTGTTCTCTGCGTCTATCCAGCGGAAGCCGCGCCAGTCGCTGTCGTTGTCCCATAAGGCCGGGTGTTTTAGATACAGGTGGTTAATGTCGCGGATGAATTCATTGTATTTTCTGTGATTTTCATGATCCAGCATGAACCACTCAAGTCCTTCATAATCACGCCACTCAATGAATTCAGCTATCTCATGCCCCATGAAGTTCAGTTTCTTGCCGGGATGCGTCATCTGATACAAAGTGAGCAGGCGTATACCAGCAAACTGCCTCCAGATGTCGCCAGGCATCTTGCTTATCAGCGATCTCTTGCCGTGCACCACCTCGTCATGCGACAGTGCCAGCACATAATTCTCGTTGAACGCTGCCGCAGGCTGAGTTGAGATCCTGTCGTGTTCATAACACCTGTCCGGGAAATCCGTCTTCATGTATTCCAGGGTATCGTTCATCCAGCCCATGTGCCATTTATAGTGGAATCCAAGCCCGCCGGCGTCCGGTGGAGCCGTAACATGAGGCCAAGCTGTGCTCTCTTCGGCAATTGTGAAGACACCTGGCGCCCTGGTCCCGACCATGTAGTTGAATTCCTTCAGAAACTCCATGGCATCGAGGTCGCGCTCATCGCCAAACATGTTGTATCTCCTCGTTTTTTCGTCCTTCACGCCGAAGTTCAGATAGAGCATGCTCGTAACGCTGTCCACCCTTATGCCGTCAACATGATACTCCTCTATCCAGTACATCGCGTTGGAAAGAAGGAAGCTCCTGACCTGCGGACGGCTGAAATCGAACTTGTATGTGCCCCATTCAGGGTGTTCACACGACTCATAGAGCATATTCCCGTTAAACTGTCCAAGGCCGTGCTCATCCATGCAGAAATGCCCCGGCACCCAGTCCAGAATGACCCCGATCCCTGCCTGATGGCAGCGATCTATAAGATACCTGAGGTCTCCCGGACTCCCGTATCTGGAACTCGGAGCATAATATCCCGTCACCTGATATCCCCATGAAGAATCAAACGGATGCTCCATCAGCGGAAGAAACTCAACATGAGTATAGCCCATACTCTTTAAATAATCCGGAAGGATGTCTGCAAGCTCCACATATGTGAGGAATGTACCGTCTTCGTGACGGCGCCATGATCCAAGGTGCATCTCATAGATATTCATCGGCGATCTGAATATGTCGCGCCTCGACCGTGCATCCATCCATTCATCGTCCTGCCACTCATATGTCATATCAGCTATTCTTGATGCTGTGCCTGGTCTGGACTCTGAAGTAAAGGCAAACGGATCCGCCTTCATCATATATCTGATCTGCGGCTCCTGAGCTTCCTCACCAGTTTCTGATGCCACATCAGTATCTGCCGTTCTTCTGTCTGCAGAAGCCTGAGGGGCTTTGACGCCGCCTGACTCTGCGTCATCGCGGTATCCGATGTTGTACTTATACAGCTGCCATGGTCTTGCTCCCGGAACAAAGCCGGTCCAGATCCCTGAGTGCTGGAGCTCTTTAAGATCATAAACATCTCCGCTCCCCATGACGTTCCAGCCGTTAAAGTCTCCTACGACACGTACTGACTCGACGCCCGGCGCCCAGACAGTAAATCTTACACCGGATGCCGGACGCTCGCCGGCGTTGAATATATATTCCTCATCCAGGTGAGCGCCGAATGTGTTATATGCGTTGTAATACTTGCCTTCATTGAACAAATAAATAAGCTCATCTGTAAGCCTGGAGCCTGCTCCTGATTTCTTTTCGCTCATGATTTTTACCGCTTTAACATGCCTTTCTGCCATTTTGTGCAGCATATCTTCCAGATATACTCACTCTGGTCTGATCGAATTACGGCAAATACCTTTTTCTGCTTATATCATAGCACAAAAAAACAGAAGCAGACGTCAATTTCATCTTTCGGCTTCGCCGGATGAGATCCGTCTGCTTCCGTCCGTATCCCTGCATTCTATATGCTATATCATCTTCGCTTCCCTGAGTGTGCAGTATTTAGTCCCGCCTTCTTCGTATGTATCAAATGTTCCGATCACTGTTATCTCTGCTCCCTGTTCAGGATAGTCGTCAGGATAGACATGCTCTCCCTCGAGCTCAAACTCCATACCCTGAGAGCAGCAGGCTGTAGCATCACTGATTATGCATGCGAAATAGTTCTTTCCAGTCGCTTCATCTGTGTAGACTGCGAACTGCCCGCCCATCTTGATCTCTTTGCCGAGATAATCGTCAGGGCTGGTCAGCATTTCATACACCTGTCCATAGACCATAGTGGAATTAAGGGTCGTGAGATCAACATCCACATCAGCATCTTCTTCTGCCGCATCAGTCGCAGCTTCCTCCTCTACCGCTGCGCCGCTCTCTGACTGTGCAGCAGCATTATTATCAGAAGTGCCGGACTTCTCATCTCCACAGCCCGCAGCAAAAGCCATAAGCACGATGATCATAAATACAACTATAGTTCTTTTCATAATTATTGCACCATCCTTTCATCTTCTGGATAAAGCAGCTCCTGCAACATAGAACAGGGCAAATACCACGACCTGCACGGCTACGATCGTAGAACCCACTGGCGTCCCGGCAAGTATCGAAGCGATTATTCCTGTAAACGACGACAGAACAGCTACAACGGCTGAACATACCGTGACGCTGAAGAAACTGCGGAATATGCGCATTGCTGAGAGCGCAGGGAATATCACGAGCGCCGAGATCAGAAGCGACCCCACCAGATTCATAGCAAGGACTATGATCACGGCAGTTATAACTGCGATCAGAAGATTGTATATATCAGCATTTGCACCAGTCGCTTTAGCAAAATCCTCATCAAAAGTGACCGCGAAGATCTTATTATAGAGCAGGACAAATATCACTATCACCGCAATAGACAATGTAATGCAAAGTATTACATCCTTCAGCTCAAGAGTCAGAATCGACGTGGAACCGAACAGTGTGCTGCAGACATCTCCAGATACATTTCCCGATACCGGGAACAGATTCATGACCATGTAGCCGAAAGCAAGAGCAGCGACTGAGATCAACGCTATCGCGGCGTCACCTTTGATCTTTGCATTTTTCCCTGCTCTTAGCAGAAGTACGGCGCTTGCCACAGTTACCGGAAGGACAAGCAGCATCTCATCTGAAAGTCCCATGACGCTCGCTACTGCCATAGCGCCGAATGCGACATGTGACAATCCGTCACCGATGAATGAGAATCTTCTGAGAACGAGTGTCACACCAAGCAGTGATGAGCAGAGTGCTATAAACACACCGACTATCAGTGCGTACTGCACGAAAGGATACTGAAGATATACTGTAAGCTTCTCTAGCATTCTACATCACCTTCTTTCTGACCGTCACGATCCATATCATCAGATGATCTGTCTCCATGGACTGATGACGCCGCGGCGTCAGATGCTCTGAACAGCTTTCCGGCTTCACTTTCCAGATATTCCCTGGTCGTTCCAAAGAAGATCGTATCTCCGATATGAAGGATATGACTTGCATATTTCACGGCAGCGCCGATATCGTGGGATATCATTATTATCGCAGTCCCTTCTTTGTTCAGGCGGCTTATCAGTTCATACATGTCAGCGGTGACTTTCGGATCCAGCCCCGTGACAGGCTCATCAAGCAGCAGTATCATTTCAGTCGCGCAGAGAGCACGCGCAAGAAGGACTCTCTGCTGCTGCCCTCCGGAAAGATCTCTGTAACAGCGATCCTCAAGATCATCTATGCTCATCCTCTTCATACATGCCTCTGCTGTCTGCCTTTCATCTGCTGTATAAAAAGGCCTGAGTCCGCATTTCCCCTGAAATCCGGACATAACGATCTCCTTGACAGATGCCGGGAAATCTCGCTGAACATCAGTCTGCTGCGGGAGATATCCTATCTGGCTCATCTTAAGCCCGTCCCCCATAATGATCTTCCCGCCGATCGGTCGCTGCAGTCCCAGAAGAGTCTTCATTAAAGTACTCTTCCCTGAGCCGTTCTCACCTACTATACACAGGTAGTCTCCTGGATCCACCTTGCAGTTAAGATCGCTCACTATAACATGAGACTCATAACCCAGGCACAGATCCTCTGTTTTGATCAGTGACATTCGTTCTCCTCCCCTATAACGATCAGGCCAGTGCTTCCGCTAATACTGTAAGATTGCTCTCCATGGAATCGAGATATGTCTTGCCTTTATTAAAGTCATCTATTGCAGCAGTCTGCATAGAATCCAGTATCAGGATCTTCTGGCTGCCTGTTTTAGTATTCTCAATGATCGTCCTGGCTATGGCCTGATCAGAGCCGTCGATCGTCATGACAAAGTCCAGTCCGAGCTCATCTACCTTGTTCGCCAGGAACGTCACGGTCTCAAAGCTTGCTTCTGTCTCCGCCGAGCATCCGACGAACGCCGCGTAATATTTAAGTCCGTAGTCGTCGAACATATAGCGGAACGGGAATCTGTCGCCGAACAGGACTGTATCTTTCTTTCCCGCCTTTACAGCTTCTTCATATCTTCCGTCAAGCTCATTGAGCTTTTCGGTATACGCCGCGGCGTTGGCTTTGTAAGCATCTGCATTGTCAGGATCCTCTTCTGCAAGCGTATCACCGATCGCGCTTACTATGATCTCTGCGTTCCTGAGTGAGAGCCAGACATGTTCGTCATATTCAGGACCCTCTTCCTCGTCTTCTTCACCTTCGCCGTGTTCTTCCTCTTCTTCCTCCATGCCTTCAACGATCTCTTCTTCTTTTGCCTTATCTCCGATAAGCCCCATAAGATCTATGACCTTCATATCTTTGTTAGCAGCCCCTTTAAGAGCATCTTCGACCCATTCGTCAGACTCCCCGCCGACATAGATGAATATGTCACATTCAGATATCTTCATAAGGTCATCAGCTGTCGGCTGATAGCTGTGAAGGTCGACTTTGTTGTCAAGAAGCATCGTGACGTCTGCTCCGTCTGCTTTGTCGCCCAGGACATTCATCACCCAGTCATATTCCGGGAAGATAGTGGTAACGATCTTAAGTCCTCCATCGGACGTCTTTTCTGCGGCTGGGTCACTCTTCTGTCCACATCCTGCAGCAAAACACACTATAAGAGCAACGGCCATAAACACCGCAATCATTTTCATATTCTTTTTCATTTTTTCACTCCAATCAAAATCAAACTACGCAAAAACTGACAAATACCCTAAAGTATCAGTCATATATCACAAAAAAATGATATATCTGACCTGAGAACTCCAGTATTCGTCAGTTATTGAGTCTGACTTTCATTGTAATGAGATTTTCTGCTGTTCTGGATACAGTCCTGCCCAGAGACGGAAGGACCATAGTAAGAAGAAGCACGACAACAGCTGTTGTAACAGAAACAGCCGGAGAAACTCTCTTTGTGAGGCTCCCGGACATCTCTATCATCTTGCAGACAGGACATCCGTTATTGTCACACTCATGAAAAGCTTCCGCAGAAATGTAATAAAAAGACAGCGCGGCAGACGTCGTGATGAGCGCCGCGAGCAGAAGTATTATTACTTTTTTCCATACATTCTTGATCATAATACTGTCTGCATTATAGCATTATAGTTCGCTTTTGTGAAACGTCCTGGCCGGAAAACGCATAAAATTGACTGGAAGCACACATATTCCACACAATCGGGATCACTTGAGGACATAGACTTTTCTGTTCCGCCTGCCCCAGCTGAAGCATTCTTTGGTGCTCCTCATGTAGAGGTCGATGATATGTCCTTTCACGGCGCCGCCGCAGTCATTCGCGACAGCGGTGCCGTAGCCTTCCACATACAGTTTTGTGCCGTATGGGATAACTTTTGGATCTACAGCGCAGGTCCCGTAATGGCAGTGCCCGCCTGTGGCTCCGTGCGCATTATTGCCGAAGTAGTACGCCGTGCAGTTCCCGATAAAGGTCTCGCCGAATTCGACCGCGCCTGTCTCACCTGTCACACTGGTCCCGAATTTCAGCTGAATGTCAGTCGGCTTCCTGATCCAGTGGTCGAATTCTTTCTTCGTCTTTTTCTTCTTTCCGTTTATATATTTGTATGTGTATTTATATACGGCCTTTCCTGGCTTTCCCTCGGTCCTCACGATCGTGCCGGACGCGATCCCCTTATCGAAGACAGCTCCCTTCTCGACCGGCTCGATAGTCTCTTTCTTCTCCTTGACGACGATCTTCACACGTGTGATCTTTATCCTGTCGTCAAAATCCAGCTCTTTGTCGAGTTCCGGCTCTATCACGTCGTCTTCATCCCATTCGATGCCATTATACCCGAGAGTATCTTCGACATTGCCCGGATACATCATTATATCGACTTTCTCACCGCCGATCTTTGCAGCTGCAGACTCCGCCTTCTTTATCCTGATAGTCATTCCATTTGAGATGAAAGCATCAGCTCCGGAATTCTGCTTTTGCTTCAGAGTTTCAGCGGCTTCTTCATCAGCTTCACCGCCGCCATCCACGCTGCGGTCGTAAGAAGTGTCATATCCGGCGGGGTCCGTATCACGCATACTGCCCGCGGTCCTCTCAAAACCCTGGGCGAACGGAACGAGCGATTCTTCTTTTCCCCATTTACCGGTCTGATGCATGTACCAGCTTTTTAAAGACGCCTTTATATCATCTGTAGTCGGGTCCATCGCGGCAGTCTCATACAGGTCGAGCACCATGTCGTCATCTGCGATCTCATACTTATGCTCGGCCAGGAAATCTGACACCCTGTGAGCACGCGTCTCGTATTCAGCCTCAGTCTCACCGTTGAAGGTGATGTATCTCACAGTCACCTTCCGCGGAATGAACTCATCTACAACAGGTACAGCAGCAAGCACCACAAGAAGGACTGCTATAAACAGCAGCCACTTCCCTGCAGACCAGCGTTTTTTCTGTTTAACGTCTTTACCCATGATGTAACTTCTACTCTGTGCGAAGAGCTGTCACCGGATCGCTGTTTGCTGCTTTGCGCGACGGGATCCACCCGCCGATCAGAGTAAGTACGATGCTGAGCAGCACGAGCACGACAGCGGCATCGGCCGGGATCATGGCATACATCCTGGTACCGCCGGATAACGTCTGAAGAATAAAATTCTCAAGAGGCATAAGCGCGTAGGATATACCTATCCCGAGAAGACCGGCAAGCGCACCGATTATGAATGTCTCCGCGTTGAACACGTTCGCAACGTTGCCTTTTGACGCGCCCATCGCGCGGAGTATACCGATCTCTTTCTTGCGTTCGAGCACGCTGATATATGTGATGACGCCGATCATTATCGACGATACAACGAGCGAGATAGCGACGAAGGCGATGAGCACCATGCTCAGCTGATTGATGATCTCAGTGACCGAAGACATCAAAGCCCCTACGATGTCAGAGTATGTGATCACCTTGTCATCTTCTTCCGCCTTCTTCATACGGTCATTGTACGAATCTATTATATTAATGACCTCTTCTTTACTCTCAAAGTTCTTCGGATAGATCTGGATCATGCTCGGCTCATCCAGATCCGCATACCCGAAGTTCTTCATATTGTCTTCATATGTGGCGTTCCCTGTGGTCATCAGCTGTGTGATCATCTGCGTAAGGTCATCCTCATCCATATCCATCTTGAATGCAGCTGCAAACGCATCCGGATTTATGCTCATCGCATGTTTCATGCCGGACACGATCTGCTTCATCATGGCTTTGGTATATGTGGACATGTAGTTCGCCATACCCTGTGTCATCTTCTTCTGGAGTGCCTTGGATATGCTGCTCATATCCGGCATCAGGCCGGCCATCGCTGTGGAGATTATCTTCTTGGCATCATCAGTCTTCATATAATCTTCCAGCACTTTGTTGACGTCGATGTCGCTTACGATGCCCTCTTCTATCGCGTATTGTATATAAGCCTCATAAAGTTCTGATAAGATCTGTGTCAGTTCCTCCTGCGTTGTTTCCTGTGTGATCTTCCCGGCGATCTCCTTTGCCTGATCAGTCTGCATGAACTTGGCAAAACCTTCTGCCAGCTTCTCCGGATCCAGAGCATCGCCATAATTCTCTTTGACATATTCGGCAAAGCCTTTCATGATGCCTGTCATCATCTTGCTCATAGCATCGCCGGCATCCGGGGTCTTCATCTTACTGAAGACAGAAGAGAAATCAAAGTCGTTCTTATTCGCCTTCGGGAGCTTCTTCGGATCGACCTTCATCTTTCCTGCATCGAACTTGAACGCATCTTTGAGAGCGTCCTTGTCCATGGTGACCATGTCTTCAAAATCAAAATCTGAATTGTCATCATCACCGAAGTCTTTGCCCGTCAGGACGTTTTTACCTCTGTCGTCCAGCTGTGCCTGAACGATATCTGAATCCCTGTTCTGATCTATGATATATTCGATAAGGTCCGGGTGGAACACAAAGCCTATCGTAAGCGGTGTAATCGAGGCATCCTCTTTTGGCTTCACTATTCCCGTGATCGTAAGCTTGTCGCCCTTCGCAGCGACTTTATTCATGTATTTTCTGTTGTCCCTTTTGTCGATGTACACGTCTTTGTCAGCATCATACTTATAGCATGATGAGTTCTTGATGAGTCTGAATTCCTGGCCCATAAAGAAAGAAGCGTCATATTCTTTGTCACTGTAGTCCATGGTGACTTCTTCACCTTTGGCAAATTGCTTCACCGCGTCTTCCAGCTCCTTCGGGTCGCGTTCGCCAAGCATAAACAGTACAAGATCGCTGACTTCACCATTGGAGGAAAGTACCAGTGTCAGATCATGCTCGTCTTCAGGCCAGTGTCCTGCGACAACATCATACTGGTCTTTATACATCCCCTCATCCGCCGGCAGCTGCCAGAAGCTGTCCGTACTCATCATCATCGACATCAGATTGTTCGATGTCCCGGACGATCCGGCAAGGCCGACTGCGGCGAAAGAGTTGTCCGGATTGACCTGCCTGAATTTTCCTTTGTCATCTTCTCTATAGATCAAAGGCACGATGCTGTATCTGTATTCTATCGCTGACGTATAATCGTTGATCTTGCTTTCATCGCTTTCCAGGAATTTCCTGAACGATTTCAGGTCATTCGCATTTGATTTGGAGAATATCTCAGTGATGGTCTTCAGCTCGCCGATCTTCTCGCCATATTCGTCCATTTCGTCGACTGCACTGCCCTCAACGTTCTTGCCGTTCGTGCTCTGAGCCTTCCCACCGCTGCCTTCTGCCTTGCCCGAGCCGTCCTTGCCGTTCTTTTTTTCGGCCTCATCTTTATTCTGGGTGTTGCTTATTCCCTCGGCTGTAGTCATCAATGACGTGAGATCAAAACCCGTATTCTGTATCTGGATCGGATATTGTGAAAGCGTCTCCTCTTCGACCAGCTCTATATATTTATTGACTCCTGTTGACAGCGACAGGATGAGCGCGATCCCGATGATACCGATCGACCCTGCAAACGCGATAAGCAAAGTCCTGCCCTTCTTCGTCATCAGATTGTTAAAGCTCAGCGTGAGTGCCGTAAAGAATGACATGGATGCCCTTTTATTGCGTTTCACGCGCGTTGCCTTAACTGCCTCAGCTGCTTCTGACTTGTCAGTGCTTTCCGCGACAGATGCTTCCTTATCAGTTTCCGCGGCAGCTGTTTTTTCAGCTACTTCTTCGACCGCTGACTCCTCGGCTTCATTCTCGGATCCTGCAGTCGCCACGTTTCCCTGACTGTCATCCTCCGACACAACTGCGGCAGCTTGGCTCCCTTCGCTTTCTTCACCAGATACTGCGGCAGCTGGATAAAATGGATCAGAATCTGATACTACTTTGCCGTCTCTAAGGTTGATTATCCGCGTCGCGTACTTATCGGCCAGCTCAGGGTTGTGAGTTACCATCACGACCAGCCGGTCACTAGCCACTTTCTTAAGAAGCTCCATGACCTGGATGCCAGTCTTGCTGTCGAGAGCACCTGTCGGCTCATCCGCGAGCACGATATCAGGGTCGTTGACAAGAGCACGCGCGATAGCGACTCTCTGCATCTGTCCGCCTGAAAGCTGCATCGGGAGCTTGTGGATATGCTCTGCCAATCCAACATCTGCCAGAGCCTTCTCAGCTCTGGCTTTACGCTGGCCTGCCGGGACTCCTCCTATGGTGAGCGCGAGCTCCACATTCTTAAGAACAGTCTGGTGCGGTATAAGGTTGTAGCTCTGGAAAACAAAACCTATAGTGTGGTTTCTGTAGGTATCCCAGTCACGGTCTTTATACTTAGCGGTTGAGACCCCGTTTATCACCAGTTCTCCGCTGTCTGCTTCATCCAGACCGCCTATGATATTAAGAAACGTGGTCTTGCCTGATCCGCTCGGCCCGAGCACCGCTACAAACTCATTGTCGCGCAGGTTCATGCTCACCCCGTCAAGCGCCATCTGCGTAAGACCAGCAGTCCTGTATTCCTTTTTGATATTTTTGATCTCTAACATCAACGTCCCCTTCCGGTCCAAGGGTATATAAACATCATTCTTCAGTTTTCAGCTTCGTATCTTCAGTATCTGACTTGTCGGTCTTCCGGCTTGACTCTTCAGTGTTTTTCCCGACTTCGTCTGACAAATGGGCTTTTGATGATTCATCTACGCTGTCGATGACCATGCGCATCACGCTGTCATCAAGCCTGCCTATTACTGATTCCATTTCTTCTCCCCAGCTTAAGAGCCTACTTACCTATTTTATAGTATCATTGTACCATACGATGCAATACCTTCACTCCGGGAGCCCTGCGGGCTGTTCCGGAGTGAAATAAGATCGATTGGAAGGGCTTGACGGCTAATAGCTATTAGCCTATAATCAGATTGGCTAATGTTTATTAGCCAATCTTTAGTTGAACTATATACCTGCTTTCAATGGAGGATCATATGGATACCAGAGAAAAGATACTGACAGAGGCTGTGAAACTTTTTGCGCGTGATGGTTTTGATGCTGTAACTGTTGAGATGATCGCCGAGGCGGTCGGTATCAAAGCGCCGTCGCTATACAAGCATTACAGGAGCAAGCAGGACATCTTCACCTCGATCATAAAAGAGATGGAGCGGATGGATGAAGTAAATGCCGCAGCGTCAGGAATGCCTGACAGGCCGCAGGACGAAAAGATCGATCTGCAGGGATTCATGGATTACTGCCGAAAAATGTTCAGATACTGGACAGAGGATGTATTTGCCTGTTCTTTCAGAAGGATGCTGACGGTAGAACAATACAAAAGCCCGGAAATGAGCAGGCTTTACCATCAGTATCTGGGAAGCGGTCCGCTGGGGTACACAAAAGATATCGTCGGGTCGGACGAGGCAGCTGTTGCTTTATACGGACCGATGCACCTATTGTACAGCATTTATGACAGTACAAGTGAAAAACGCGGGCAGGGCTTTGATGACGCTGCATATATGATGCTGGATACTCACCTGAAAAACTGGTATCAGAAATATGTCACGAAATAACAGGAGGCGCTGAAATGAAATATCCGTTGAGCAAAAAGTATGAAAAACCTGAACTTATGTCGAAGATCATGGGGCCGAACCCGATCAAGCTCGAAGAAGAGCTCCTCACCGATAATCTGATACCGAAAGGCGCGACAGTCTGCGATCTTGGAAGCGGGCAAGGCCTGACGAGCGTGTTTCTTGCGAAGGAGTACGGATTCAGGGTATATGCTGCAGATCTGTGGAGCGACCCGGAAGAGAACCTCAGATTTTTTATCGATATGGGGCTGAAGGTACCTGACGGCGGTGCTGAAGATGACGACTGGCAGATCGTTCCGGTGAAAGCCGACGCAGAAGACCTGCCGTTTGAAAAAAATCTCTTTGATGCTGTCGTGTCAACTGACTCATATAACTATTTCGGACGTGATCCGGACTATCTTGACAACAAGCTCCTGCCTTTCATAAAGAAGGGAGGCTATGTCTATATAGCGATACCGGGCATGAAAAAAGACTGCCACGACGCCCTTCCCGAAGAGCTTTTGCTCTCGTGGACGCCGGAGCAGCTTGAATACATGCACGACGTAACGTACTGGTCTGACATGGTAAGCCATGCTGAAGGCGCAGACGTTATTACTGTCGAAGAGATGAAATCAAATGAAGAAGTCTGGGCAGACTGGCTTGCCCAGGATAACGAATACGCAGTCGGCGACCGCAGGTCTATGGAGGCCGGAGGCGGCAAATATCTTGATTTTATCAAGATCGTGCTTCGCAGGCGGTGAAGTCTGCATGCCACTGCCTCTGTATCCTAACTGTGATGAATTGCTGCCTTCCTGCTCTGGAAGAAACGGTCCATTACGTCATCTGCGATCTCTGATTTCTTCTCGCGGCTCATCAGCCTCTCGACCATGTCGACCGGATCGACTCCGCCGTTGACGATCATATCCAGAGCGTGGACTATCGGCATATCGACTTCGTATTTCTCTGAGAGCTCGAGTGCTGCAGGAAGTGCGTTCAGGCCTTCTACCACCTGCCCGATCTCTTTCACTGCTTCATCGACCGGCACGCCCTGTCCGATAAGTATGCCGCAGCGGTTGTTTCTGCTGTGCATACTCGTTGCAGTGACGATCAGGTCGCCGATCCCTGCAAGGCCGCTGAACGTCTGCTCCATGCAGCCCATCTTAAGGCCGAGTCTCGTGATCTCCGCCATGCCGCGGGTGATGAGAGCAGCTTTCGCATTGTCTCCGCAGCCGATACCGACAGCAACACCGCATGAGAGCGCTATAACGTTTTTCAGTGCTCCACAGAGTTCTACTCCAAGTACGTCAGCATTCGTGTATACACGCATACATGTATTTGTGAATACATCCTGCACGATCTCGGCAGCTTTCATGTCCTCACAAGCTGACACTATGGTAGTCGGCATATCGAGCGCGATCTCCTCCGCATGCGTAGGACCAGACAGCGCGACGACCTTCACGTTGGAATGTGCGCCGTCTTTATTGAGCTCATCTGAAATGATCTGCGACATCGTGAACAAAGTATCTTTCTCGATCCCCTTTCCGACGTCCGCAATGATCTGCCCGTCAGGAATGTAATCCCTTGCTTTTGCTATCGTCTGTCTGATGAACACAGACGGGATCGCACACATGATCACGTCTTTATCTCTGCACGCTTCACTTATATCCAGTGTATATTTTATTCCCTCAGGGATCTCCATCCCCGGCAGGTTATGATGCTTATGCGTAGTACTGCATTCCTCGATCTCGCTCTCAATGGCTGACCATACCAGAACGTCATGTCCGCTGTTATACAGCATCCTCGCGAGCGACATACCTATCGTTCCACAGCCCAGCACACCAATCTTAGCCATAATTCATCCTCCCGATCAAAATCTTCACTTTCATATATTATACAGTCAGCGCCGATTCTTTACAAGCATATGCAGATGGTGCATCATACCATGCAGAATAAGATATTAATATATAAGGAAGAGGCATGTTACTGATCAATTGCCAGAATAATGCTGAAATCATTGCAAATCACTTGATTCTCACATAAAAATCCCTTTTTTTGTCACAAAAATGACATAAACAGGTTGTATACTGCTTATTGTAAACATGAAGAATGCCCTGCATACGAAAAAGGGGTAAATACATATAAGAAAAGAAGGAATGGATATGGACGAGAAAAATTTTGAGGAAGCAGCAAAGAGATTAAAGGAAAGCGAAGAGGCTGTCAGCGAAGCGAAAGCAGAAGCTGAAGCGGCCGCTTCTGGCAATGCAGAAACTGATACAGCTGAAGCCGAGGCCGGCCCAGCGGCAGCTTCAGAGTCTGTCAGCGAAGAGCCGGAGGTAAGGCTCGACGACAGCACTCAGGTTATCGATGTAGATTACATCTCAGTGGACAACACAGAGACTGCTGACAGCTCAGACAATTTAGACGACACAGCCAGCATAGATGTGGATATCGCAGAGCAGGCTGTCAAGGCCAACGCAGCAAGCTTTGAAGCAGAAGCAGCGAACGCAGAAGGCTTTGACGCTGACAGAACTACCGGCTTTGATGCTGACAGCACGATCGGCTTCGATGCAGCTGCCAAGACAGGCTTTGACGCCGGCAACCCGCAGTATGAGGAGCACGAACAGAGCCGCACTTACGATGAGCCCGCACATACATCATACGCTGGGGGCGGATCGTCGGATTATTACAGCTCAGCTTCAAGAGCATATGAGCATTCACAGGGTCAGGCAGTCACAGCCGCTCAGGTGAATCGCAACTTCATAAGAAAGAGCACATTCGTCGCAATACTTATCATAGCGATGCTCTTCACTATGCTTGCGTCAGTCGGCATCACTACTGCGATCAGCACATACATGAACAACAAGACTATCAGCAGCATGAAATCATCTGACGACCATGCCACGAACTACACCCTGACACAATCAGACGAATCGCTCTCATTCAAGAGCATCATCCAGAAGACACAGGATTCTGTGGTATCGATCACGACCGAGTCTGTAACGAATGACATCTGGATGCAGAACTATGTAACACAGGGCGCCGGCAGCGGAGTCATCATTCAGAGCGACGGCTACATCATCACTTGTGAGCACGTTATCGAAGGCGCCAGGAAGATCACGGTAACTACACGTGACGGCAAAGAATATGACGCACAGATAATCGGAGCTGATCCGGCGAATGACATCGCAGTTATAAAGATCGACGCAACAGGCCTGCAGGCTGCAACATATGGGGACAGCAGCAAGCTTGAAGTCGGCGACACTACTGTAGTCATCGGAAACCCGCTCGGCACACTTTCAGGAACAGCTACGACAGGTATCATCAGCGCACTTGACAGAAAGCTTACGATCGACAACAGAACGATGAGCCTCCTCCAGACAGATGCTTCCATCAACCCAGGCAACTCCGGCGGCGGCATGTTCGACGCGTCCGGTAACCTGATCGGCATCGTAGAGGCAAAATCCACAGGATCTGACATTGACGGCCTCGGGTTTGCTACTCCGATAAACAAAGCTGCCAAGATAGCCAAGGATATCATAGAGAACGGCGGCAGCGGCTATGATGACAACGGATCAGAGTCAACGAGCGGTGATCCTAAGATCGGCATCATGGTGACTGAAGTAGACGAAACTGTTGCAAAGCAGTACGGCTACTCACATGGCGGGCTTCTTGTAAGATCAGTCACGAGCACACAGGCAAGCCTTGCAGGCCTCAATCAGGGAGATATCATCTACAAGGCGGACGGCAAGAACGTATCAGTCCAGTCTGACCTTACAGATATCCTCGCCAAGAAGAAAGCCGGCGATAAGCTGAAGCTCTCGATCGCACATGATGACGGCAGCACTTCTGAGGTGACTACGATACTCGTGAGTGAAAGAGACAGCAACAGATAAAGAATGGTCATACATTATAGATACGATCAGACAAAAGAGTCTGTCCTTAACAGGGCAGGCTCTTTTTTGCATTTTATTGCGCTGATATCGACAGTTGATTATTGACTCTTATCATTATATTATTAATAAGGAGTATTATTGTCTTTCCCGATGCGGCTCAACTGCATCTGGTTCGGCGAGGGAGGCCGGGACATTCTCATGAAAGCAAATAAAAATGAACCATCCGCGCAGTATCAGAAGCGTATTCCGATACGTACGCGTATCTTGAGCATAGTACTGGCAGCGACTATGATCAGCCTGGTGTCTGCGAGCGTTATCGGCATCATATGCATGAGCTGGATAAGAGGCTCGTCCGAGAAGGCGCTTACGGAGCAGCTGGAGAATAACCTCAAAAGCATTATCAGACAGAAAGCTGTGGCTGCTGACGCAAAACTCGAACATTACGAAAAATACATACAGTTTTCGACAGATTATATCGAAGATATGTATAAAGACCCGGATAAGATGATAAATGCGGGCCATATGTACTATTCTCCTGATGATACCAGAGAGTATGCGCTTACCCGCGCATTCGCAAACAACAAGCTGACAGAAGCCGGCCTGCATGACGAGCTCCTGTTTTTCAGCAATGTAGAGCTTATCTGGGATCCGTTATCACACGAGAACGAGAATCTCATCACCACCATCTATGCCGGCACCAAAAACGGCCTCCTGACCTCATATGACAGATGGTCGTACATTTCTGCCGTCCCAGAAGGCGAAGAGCTCATATATAACTATTTCAAGTCTGAATGGTATAAGCAGGGACTGAAAGCGGACAAGCCGTTCTTCACTGGTCTTTATGTCGATTCACAGGGACGCGGCCTGACCATTACAGTCGCGTCGCCGTTTAAAGACGCGAAAGGCAGGATCGCAGGCGTGAACGCTGCAGATTTTGATATAACAAGTCTGCATAAAGAGCTGCTGTCGTTCGATCTCGGCGAAGACACATTCTCATTCACTCTGGATAAAGACGGCATGCTGATCTCACCGGATGCAAAGGATATGACTGTCGAGAAATATACAGGACTTTCAAAAGATGAGATACAGTATCTTCTTAAGAATCCGGATAATCTAATGGAGAAGAACGAATCTCTTTACATATCTATTCCTATCGAGCGTGTCGGCTGGACGCTTTGCGCCTGTGTCCCCAAGAAGATGATCGAAGGCAGCATAAAGGAGGCAAATAATTCCATCAGATATACGTACGGTATCTTCCTGGCTATCGCGATCATCATTCTGATCCTCTCTGTATACGTCGTGAACAAAGCCGTCCGCACCATCACATACCCTATGGAGCTCCTTGGAAAAGACATGAAGATCATCGCAGGCGGCGATCTCAAACACAGAGCCAAAGTATACCGGAATGATGAGATCGGAGACATGACAAACGAGCTGAATGCGCTTGTTGACCGGCTTTCCGACACGATGAACGATCTGATCAGCGCCAAGCAGCGGGCAGATGCCATGACAACGCTCGCAACACGCGACTCTCTTACCGGTATCCGCAACAAGACCGCTTATGAGGCACTGACACGCGACATCGAACAAAAGCTCTCTGTCGGCTATACTCCTTTCGGCATCGTCATGATCGATATGAACAACCTCAAAGAGATCAATGACAGCTACGGCCATAATAACGGCGATATCGCGATCAAGAACGTCAGCAAGACGATATGTGATGTCTTTGCCCATTCGCCTGTGTTCCGCATAGGCGGTGACGAATTCGCAGTCATACTTACGAATTCAGATTACGGGAATATAGAAAAGCTCTATGAGAGATTCAGGTCGATAGTAGATGAATCATGTAAAGATATGAGCATTCAGCCGTGGGAGAAGATCTCTGCCGCGATCGGCTACGCAATATATGATGAAAACCAGGATCAGAATGTTGAGTCTGTTCTTGAAAGAGCTGATAAAGAAATGTACAAATGCAAGCGGAAGATGGAAAAGCCTGACATGTAGCACCGGGATCCCGCTCCCTGATACGGTACAAAAAAAGCGCGCGCCGTACGGCGCGCGCTTATTATTATCTCAGATTATGCCTCTTCAGTTTCTTGAGGCATCTTCTCCTCGAACCAGCTCAACAGGTCGTGGTACACTTTATCACGATCAAGCTCGTTCAGGATCTCATGACGATCACCTTCGTATAACTTCATCTCAATATCCTGCAGCCCTGCATCCTTATAGAGCTTGAATGCCTGCTTTACACCCTCGCCGTAATTACCCACAGGATCTTCTGCTCCTGAAACGAGAAGCACAGGCAGATCCTTGCGGATCATCTCGACTGTCTTCCTGTCCTGGCAGTCCTTGAAGCTGTAGAACAGATTGTAATATCCATTCACAGTGAATATGAATGTGCATTTCTTATTCGAAAGATACGCTTTTTTGTTCTCTGTATTCTTGGACAGCCATTCCGCAGGCGTCTCATTTCCGAATCTCTTATTATAATTCCCGGATGCCATATTGCGTACGAGTTTGCTCCTGTATCTCCATCCGCGGATCGCTGCGATCGCTCTGCAGAGCATCATACCTGAGTCCAGAGCTAAAGCTCCCTGGCTTCCTGTCCCCATGATCACTGCGCCTGAGAGTCCTTCGCCGTATCTTGCCATGAACTGCCTGGCGAGGAACGAGCCCATGCTGTGTCCAAGTATGAAATATGGGACTTCAGGGTACTTTTCCCGTGTCATATCCCTCAGCGTCCGTATATCCTCAAGAAGGCATCTGTTTCCGTTCTTTTCACGGAAATAGCCATAATCATCCGATGAATCTACAGAATCGCCGTGCCCCAGGTGATCGTTTCCGACTACGCAGAATCCATTATCCGCCATGAATGACGCAAATTCATCATACCTTCCGATGTATTCCGTCATCCCGTGTATGAGCTGAAGAACAGCTCTCGGTTCGTCTTTCGGACCCCATTCTACCGCATGTATCTTATGTTCTCCGTCTATAGATCTGTAATAAAACTCATTTCTCATAGCGAATCCACCTGCCTTATTTATATATCGCAAAATCAGCGCCTTCCTTCATGACGAAGTCTTTCAGCCTTCTGACATGATCAAAAGCGATATCGCGAGCATGCTCACTGTCTCCTGACATGAGAGCCTCAATTATCTCACGGTGCTCCGTTGGCATGTTCTTATAGTTTGCCAGATCTTCATAATAAAGATAGCGGAACCTGAGTACCTGTGTCTGCACAGTACTTACGATCTGCGCGAGGGTCTTGTTTCCGGAAAGTCTCGCGATCCTCTTGTGGAAAGCCTCATCAGCGCGGATCATGGTATCCATATCGCCTGACTCTATCGCCGCGGCATACCTGTCAGTAAGCTCAAGCAGCTTCTGTTCCTCGCCCTTGGTGATTCGCGATGATGCCAGATACGCAGCCAGCGCATCCAGATCCTCCCGGACGGTCAGGGTATCTATCATGTCTTTCACCGAGATCTCAGAAGCAAAATTACCGCGTCTCGGCTCGATAGTGACCAGCCCTTCTTTACCAAGCTCACGCACCGCTTCTCTTACGGGAGTCCTGGAGACGCCCAGATCTTCAGCGAGCTCGATCTCCATCATGCGCGTCCCAGGACGGATCTTTCCTGTAAGGATGCGCCTCTTCAGCTGCTCATAAACCTGTTCCCTGAGCGGCTTGTGATTCACACGATCATTATTGTCCATGGCTTTTCTCCATCTGTACATGCCCTATATGGCTGTCCTGGTCCAATATGTTTCCAGGCCTTCTGCTCTGAGCTTTTCCGCAGCTTCCTTTGCCTCGCTCATCGAGCCGAATATACCGAACACAGTCGGCCCGCTCCCGCTCATCAAAGCAAACTTTGCTCCTGCTTCGAGCATTTTTCCCTTTGTCTCCGCGACTTTAGGATATCTGTCAAGAGTATACTCTTCCAGAACATTTATAAAATCCCTATACAGGTCTGCGTCAGGTCGTGCAGATCTGTGCCTGGATTTTTTCGCCTTTTCATTCATGCAGCTGACGAGCCTGTCGTTATCAGGCCTCTTCGCTATCTCGCGCGCGTCTATCCCTTCGTAGACTTCTTTCGTCGATACGCTGAACTTTGGCTTGGAGATGACTACCCAGCTGTCAAGCGGCGTGACCGGAACGAGCTCTGTCCCGCGCCCTGTTGCTCTGGCGCATGATACAGCCATCGCGTCTTTTCTGATGTATTCCGGAAACTTTCTGTTTGACCTTGCCTGTCCCATCACACAGAAAGGAACGTCAGAACCGAGCTTTGCCCCAAGATCCATAAGCTCAGAAAGACTGAGCCCGAGTCCCCATATGATATTCAGCGCATGAAGCACAGCAGCGGCGTTCCCGCTTCCTCCTGCCAGTCCTCCTGCGACCGGGATCCTCTTTCTTATCGAGATCCTGATAGTACCTGGAGCGACATACACCGGATCTTTGCATCCGTCTTCATGATCGATGCCGCAGTCCGAGCCGGATCCCGTACCTTTGCGCTCACCATCCTGATCCCGGCTGCCGCCTGATACAAGATCCACCATAAGCTCTGCTGCCTGATATGCCAGGTTTCGGTTATCTACAGGAAGATAATAGCGGTTCGTACTGACCTCTATGTCAAACGAGCCGCCATCGCCGGAAGCCGTCCCGCAGCCTTCCCGGCCGGGATCTGACGGCATATATTCAACTGTTACGTCATCGTGGAACGAAAGCTGCTGCATCACCATGTCGACCCGGTGGTATCCGTTATCACCGCGCGGGCCGACATCGATCGACAGATTGATCTTGACAAATGACTTTATCTCTACTTTTGCCATATCCTGAATGCATTTACCTGATCTGTTTCCGGAACGATCATCCTGAGGCTCCGGAACAGTGCAGGCTCAACTATTTTCTTCCGCCCTTTTTCTTCTTTTTATTATCCGGTTCCTGCTTATCTGATTTCTTCTTGCTGTATCCTTCAGCTTTACGCTGCTGTTTCTCAGCTTCGAGTCTCTCTGCTTCAGCTTCGGCCTTAGCCTTGCGTCCCGTCTTATATGTCGCGCCGGCAGCTGATATAGGCTGCGGCTTCTTGACTTTATATAAGTCGCCGTCGCGTTTCTGGTCTTTCTCTACGGCGCCTGCAACGGCCTTCTTCTCCTGCTTTTTCTTCTTTTTCTCGTGCTCTGCGATGACCTGCTCTACAGTCTTGCCTGTCTCTTTTGCCTCTTTGTACGGATTGTACCCGGCTTCTTTGATCTTCTGCTTTGCCTCTTCTTCAGCCTCTTTCTTGGTCTGGTAGAATGTGAGTCCCATCATCGCGACCATCATTCCGACCATGAGCACCATGTAGACCATCATGCCCTGGCCCTGGTTCATCGTGGTGAAACTTATACGCTGTTCATCGCCAAGAGTATCACCGGCATTGTCGCGGAAATCACCGTCTATTATGCACGTATACTCTGTCGCGTCCTGAATAGCGCCTTTACCTGTCTCCGGGATCTTGGTCGTATCCGCGAGGATCAGGACATACTTCGGGTTCTCTTTGTTATAGTAGATGAGTGACGGGAATTCCTTGCCCTTCTCATCGATGATCCTGAACGCATCTTTATTCGCCTCTACGGATTCGTCGTTCCCGACTTCCTGGCTGAATATGATCTTCACGCACAGATTCTCTTTGGTCGTGCCCTTGGCGCCGTCCTCAGGCGTCGTAGTCTCGATGCGGAAGTCGGCGGCGAAGCATGTCGCTGTCGTCATGATCATCAAAACCATTATTGCTGCAATTGTTGTCCCGATCTTTTTCATTATATATTTCCTCCATATAGGTATTAGACTTCTTCGGCGTCAATGTCAGGGCTTTGATCTGAGTCCCCTGAAAAACTCCTTGAGCATCGCCGAGCATTCGTCTTTCAGAATGCCGCGCTCGACTTTGATCATGTGATTAAGGTCCGGATTAGACGCAACGTTCATCACCGAGCCGCACGCACCGGCTTTCGGGTCGTCTGCTCCGATATACAGCTCTTCAATCCTCGCCCAGACCATCGCTCCTGCGCACATCGGGCACGGCTCGCATGTAACGTACGCTGAACATCCGGGGAGCCGCCAGCCGCCGAGCGCTTTCGAAGCTTCCCTTATTGCGTTCATCTCTGCATGCACGGTCGGATCCTTTTCTGTCTCTGTGAGGTTATGCCCGCGTGCGATGATCCTGCCGTCACGCACTATCACGCATCCTACCGGCACTTCACCAAGATCAAAAGCTGTCCTCGCCTCTTTCAGCGCTTCCCGCATATAATATTCCGGGCCGGCCTCATTTTTATCAGAATACCTGTCCATATAAACTAAATCGTGTATACAATATCCACTATCAAACGAGTATACACCAAACACCGTGCAGTTTCAAGGCTTTCACGGTCTGTAGAACTATGCGCTTCTGTAATTATGGGATTATTTGAAAACAGCTTCTTTCGCGTAGCGGAAAAGAATAAAGAGTGGATTGTTATCGTAGATGACGCCACTGAAGTATGATTCATCCAGATAGTTCCTGATAGTTTCAGCTGTAGCGTCAGGCAGGAATTCCATAACGAGCACGAGCCCCGCAAGGAGGAGCAGTACATAGAACACTCCAAGCGCTATCCCGAGCACAAGGCCGCCGGTACTGTCTATGAAAGCGAGCGGACCGTCATGATACTCCTTGGACAGCAGATGTACTATGATGAACAGCACTATCTTCACTGCCAGCATAAGAAGCAGGAACGAGAACAGCGTGATTATAAATGAAGCTACGCCCTGAGAGACCTGGCTTGATGCAGCATCTGCAGCGATCCCGATCCAGTTGCGAACGATCGAAGGGGCAGATGTAACAGCGGATGATTCCATGATAGAATCTGACAGGTTTTCCGCTATAGAAGCCTCGATCTTCCGGCCGACGCCGGCGCCATAGATAAAGCTCCTGATCTCATCATAGAAGAACAGGCCACAGGCAAAACAGGCAACCCAAGATATCACGCTCACCACACTTCTCACGAAGCCGATGTGCGCGTAGCAAACAGCAGATATGAATACTATTATGCAGATCGTAAGGTCTATTGCCATGTCTTATCCCTGCAGTCTATATCCGGCGGCATCTGAAGCTGCCGCACAGGCGATCGCCCGCGGCACTGAAAGCTGCCGCACATCTGATCATCAGCAGCATTTACCACCGCAGCGGAACATGTCCCGGGGCATCCTGCAGATGCCCCGGATATTGAAACAGTTCAAGTTTGTAATAGATTATTTGCTTTCCGGCTCGAGGTCGATATCAGCGTTGAGCTCAAGAACTGAAGTGCAGTTCGGGCATCTTGTAGCGCCGATCGCGATCTCTGTCTTGCAGAACGGGCACTCTTTTGTCGTCGGCTCTTCTGGAGCCTCTTCTTCCTTCTTCTTGAGGTTAGCGGCCTTGTTCATTGCCTTGAGCAGGCAGAAGATGCAGAACGCAACGATCAGAAAGTCGATCACAGCCTGGATGAACGCGCCGTAGCCGATCTGGGCTTTACCTACTGTTATGGCGAGCTTTGAGAAGTTGACTCCGCCCATAGCGGCACCGATTATCGGTGTGATGATGTTATCGACAAGAGCAGTGATGATCGCTCCGAACGCACCGCCGATAACTACGCCTACTGCCATGTCCATGACATTTCCGCGCATTGCAAATTCCTTGAATTCTTTGATGAAAGCTTTCATTTTACAGCCTCCTTTATAAAAAACAAAAACATGATTCCAATTTAATGTTACTATCCGAAGCCGCTAAAATCAAATAAAGATATCTTAATCTGTTGCCGTCGCGCCGGATAATATGATATAATATATTGGCTCGAGGCAGATGCCGCGGGCATTTTTTGAAACTGATCAGGATGCACTATGTCATGACTGTTTTCTGCGTCAGACGCATCCTGCATGCAGGACGATCTCACGATTTATCATAAAGGTATCTGATATATGACGATCTTACTTAAAGGCGGAAGGATCTTTCTCGGCCGGAAGTTCGTAACGGCTGATGTTCTCCTCAAGGGAGGAAGTGCTTTTGTTTTTGACAAAGGCGCCGCTCCTGATGAGATGACCGCCCTTTGCAGTGCTGCTCCGGACATCGAGAATGCCGGCTGCGGCGACGTATTCGGAACAGATACAGATGCTGAGGTGATCGACCTCAGCGGTAAAGATATTCTACCCGGTTTTGCGGATGTGCACGTTCACTTCCGTGAGCCGGGTTTTTCATATAAGGAAACGATCCGTACGGGTTCACTGGCGGCTGCGCACGGCGGCTATACATGTGTCTGCCCGATGCCTAATATCGTGCCGGTCCCGAAGGATCTGGACAGCCTGAGAGCTGAGCTTGATATCATAAACAAAACATCTTTGTTAGATGTCATTCCTTACGGCGCGATCACTGTCAAGCAGGACGGACGGAGCGAGCTCTCTGACATGGAGAGCATGGCGCCTTACGTATGCGCATTCAGCGATGACGGACGCGGCATTCAGACAGGCGATCTTATGCGTGACGCGATGCAGCTGGCAGGATCTCTTGGAAAGCTCATAGTCGCGCACTGCGAAGACGAGAGCCTTCTCCAGCCAGGAGGCTGCGTGCATGAAGGTCTCTTCGCGGAAGCGTCCGGCCTTATCGGCATAAGCTCGGCGAGCGAGTGGCGGCAAGTCGAGCGCGATGTGAATCTATGCTATGAAACAGGCTGCGCATATCATGTATGCCATGTGTCAACGAAAGAATCTGTCCAGATAATCCGCGAAGCGAAGCAGTCAGGTGTTAACGTGACCTGTGAGACGGCGCCGCATTACCTGACACTCACCCAGGACGATGTGGCAGAATACTGCCGCGGCGGCGAGCCTGCTGATTCAGGGCGGTTCAAGATGAATCCCCCGCTGCGCGGGAAAGACGACCGCGAAGCACTGCGCGAGGGAGTTTTTGACGGTACGATAGACATGATCGCGACGGACCACGCTCCTCACAGCGCTGAAGAAAAAGCCCGCGGACTTGAAAAGAGCCCGTTTGGCATAACAGGGCTGGAGACTTCGTTTCCGATCCTGAAGACAAGACTCGTCGAAACCGGGATCCTCACATATGAAAGACTGATAGAATGCCTTGCATCGGCGCCTCGGAAGAGGTTCGGCCTCCCCGGCGCAGAGACACTGGACCATGGATCATTCAGAGCCGTCTATAGTGAAGATGCAGGAGGCGGCTGTGAGGGAAATGTCGGATATAAAGAGGCTGTTCGGGGGAACAGGATGATCTTCCCGGATCTTACCATAATCGATCCGGAATATGAATACACCATCGACCCGGACGACTTCCTGAGCATGGGACACGCGACACCGTTCGAAGGAGATACCGTGCGCGGGAAGGTGATCATGACTATACATAAGGGCAAGATCGCCTATGAAGGCTGCGATAACGATCCGCGGGCGCAAGATCGTAATTAGACGATAAAGCTGTGATTTCAACACATTAAGGCTATGAAAGACCAGATACTTACTGTACAATTTAACAATAAGATCTCAGGCGGAGTATATCACATGTCACTTGCCGGCGACTGTTCTGAGATAAGCAGGCCGGGTCAGTTCATCGACATAAAGATCGACGACTTTTTTCTGAGGCGCCCGATCTCGATATTCGATCACGATGATGATCACGTAGAGATACTTTACAGAGTCGTAGGCGCCGGAACCGACGCGCTTGCAACAAAAGCTCCCGGCGATGAGCTAGACGTGCTGCTTCCGCTGGGGAATGGTTTTGATGCGAAAAAGTGCGGAGAACGCAGCCTGCTTGTAGCAGGCGGTATCGGAATGCCGCCGATCCATGAGCTCGCAAAGCAACTGAACGATTCCGCCCATTCATTCCGAGTACTCCTTGGCTTCAGGTCAGCAGATGACATTTTCGGGATCGACTCGTTCCGAAGCCTCTGCATAGAACCGGTGATCGCTACAGAAGACGGCTCTGCCGGCGTCAAAGGCCTGGTCACAGATGTGATGGAAATAATGAGCTCCGGAAAAGGACACGCCAAAAATGCATCGGCTGCATCCGGAAACGACACGACCGGCGAACTCGATTTTGATTATGACTGCGTATTCTGCTGCGGACCGGAACCGATGCTGAAAGCCGTATACGAGACCGCAATAAAAAATAACATCTCTGAAGGACAGTTCTCATTTGAAGAGAGGATGGGCTGCGGATTCGGTGCCTGCATGGGATGCTCCTGCAAGACCAGATACGGATACAAGCGGATCTGCAGAGACGGACCGATCCTGTCTATGGATGAGATCCTGTGGTAGCCGTATCGTTTTGTGGCCGGCGCAGAAGATTTTGATTGAAATGGTGGCCGAGGCAGATGATTCTTGCAAAATCGGCCACAGAAATGACGAGAACGATGAGAAATAACAGTAACGACAAGAAAATCAGTAACGCGCAGCCGGATCTTTCAGTCGAGCTGGCTGGGCTCAGACTCGATAACCCGGTCATTCCGGCAAGCGGCACGTTCGGCTATGGCCGCGAGTTCGCCGATCTGTATGATCTGGACATACTGGGATCGATCTCCTTTAAAGGCACGACAGTTGAAAAGCGGTACGGCAATCCGCTCCCGAGGATCGCGGACTGCACTGCAGGCATGCTGAACTCAGTCGGGCTTCAGAATCCGGGCCTTGATGCGGTCTGTTCGGAAGAACTCGCTGAGATGGCGAAGATATTCCATAAGCCGCTCATCGCGAACATCAGTGGTTTTGCTGAAGAAGAATACGTCAGACTGGCTGAGGCTATGGACCGTGAACCGCAGGTCGGGATCATAGAGGTCAACATAAGCTGTCCGAACGTTCATAACGGCGGCATGGCTTTCGGGACTGACCCGGAAAACGCCGCGGCGATCACGCGCGCTGTGAAGAAGGCCACATCAAAATCTGTCTTTACCAAGCTTTCGCCGAACGTTACGGATATTACGGAGATAGCGCGGGCATGCGAAGACGCCGGCGCGGATGGGCTGAGCCTGATCAACACGATACTCGGCATGCGGATCGACATCAAGAGCCGGAAGCCGGTGCTCGCGAACAAAGTCGGCGGCTTTTCAGGTCCGGCGATCTTTCCTGTCGCCGTCCGGATGGTCTGGCAGGTCGCACATGCAGTAGATATTCCGCTGATCGGCATGGGCGGCATCTCATCAGCAGAAGATGTGATAGAGATGATGATGGCAGGTGCTTCCGCCGTGCAGATCGGGGCTGCAAATCTGAGAGACCCGTTCGCATGCAAAAAGATCATCGAAGACCTGCCTCGCGTAATGGACAGGCTCGGGATCGAAAAGCTGAAGGACATAGTCGGGATAGTATAGAACCACTGAAATACAGAATGAGCTGATAAGAACATAACTCCAAAACGCAGAATCGACGAATTGGAGCACAGGAGGAAATATGGCTAAAGATGTGATCGTTGCTTGTGATTTCCCATCAATGGAGAGAACTCTGGATTTTCTTGACCTGTTTGAGGGAAAACGAAAGCCTTTTGTAAAGATCGGCATGGAGCTTTTTTATGCTGAAGGCCCTGATGTCGTCCGCAAGATCAAAGAAAGAGGACATAAAGTATTTCTTGACCTGAAGCTGCATGACATCCCTAACACAGTAGCGGGAGGAATGCGGTCACTTGCCGGGCTTGGTGTCGACATGACTAATGTACATGCATCCGGCGGGATAAAGATGATGAAAGCTGGTCTTGAAGGGCTCACTTCCGGCGGCCAGTCTGCTGCTGACCAGGTGAATTCCGCACCTGTGCTGATCGCTGTCACACAGCTCACATCGACAAGCCAGGAGATGCTGGCAGAAGAGCTTCTGATAGATAAAGATATTAACGACGTCATCGTAAAGTATGCGCTTAACGCAAAGGCAGCAGGCCTGGGCGGCGTGGTATGCTCACCGCTTGAAGCGGGTCTGATCCACGAGGCGTGCGGAAGCGATTTCCTGACAGTGACGCCAGGGATCAGGTTCAGCGATAGTACGAGTGACGATCAGGCGAGGATCACAACGCCTGCCAAAGCCCGCGAGCTCGGATCAGACTACATCGTGATCGGACGGCCGGTCACACAGGCTGAAGATCCGGTCGAGGCATACATGAGGGCTGTGTCTGACTTCCTGGGTTGAATCGTAAAATCAGCAAATAGATTACAGTTGAATTGTAAAATCAGCAAATAGATTACAATTGAATTTGTAAAATCACTAAACAGATTACAGGCGGAGATTTTGATAGAAAGGAGAACGCAAATGGATTTTGACGAGGAAAAGACAGCGCGCGAGATCGCGAAGAGCTTACTGTCTATCGAGGCAGTGTTCCTTAGACCGCATGAGCCGTTCACATGGGCGAGCGGGATAAAAAGTCCTATCTACTGTGACAACAGGCTGACGCTTACCGCGCCTTCTGCAAGGACTATCATCGAAACGAGCATTGCGGAGACTATCAGGCAATATTTCCCTAAGTGCCAGCTTCTCATGGGAACGAGCACCGCTGGTATCGCCCATGCGGCGATCACAGCGCACATCATGGATCTTCCGATGGGCTATGTGCGCGGTTCCAAGAAAGACCACGGCCGCACTAACAGGATCGAAGGCAAACTCGAGCGCGGTGAGAAAGTAGTAGTTATTGAGGATCTGATCTCAACCGGAGGGTCCGTGATCGAGACAGTCGAAGCGCTTCGGGAAGCCGGTGCTGATGTTCTCGGCATAGTAAGCATCTTCACATATGGGATGAGGAAGTCTGTCGAGATGCTTCAGGAACATAACGTCGTGAACCACAGCCTCTGCGACCTCGATGTCCTTGTCGACGTCGCCGTAGAGACAGAGTACATAGATGAGGCCGAGAAGGCAGGAATTCTTGCGTTCAGGGACGACCCACTGGACGAGAGCTGGATAGAGCGCGTTTAAGATATCCGCCACACAGACTATATGCCGGAATATATGATGCAGTCAGGCGGCGCGTCAGAAAAGCTGCGTCACAGAGACCAAATACAGAAAGGACAGAAAATGTCGAAGTCAGAAATCAAGAATCTTATCAAGATCACCGATCTCAGTAAAGACGAGATCGATCACCTGATCGAGATCGCAGATCAGATCGAAGCCAATCCGAAAGGCTTCAGCGAGATGTGCAGGCACAAGAAGCTGGCAACTTTGTTCTTTGAGCCAAGTACAAGGACGAGGCTCAGCTTTACAGCGGCCATGATGGAGCTTGGCGGCGACGTACTGGGTTTTGATGATGCTGGATCGAGCTCGGCGACTAAAGGTGAAAGCGTAAGCGACACCGTCGTCATGGCCGGCTGCTACGCGGACATCATCGCTATGCGCCACCCCAAAGAAGGTGCGCCTGTCATCGCATCACAGAAAACCACCGTTCCGCTGATCAACGCGGGTGACGGCGGTCACTTCCACCCAACGCAGACGCTCACCGACCTGCTGACGATAAGCAGGAAAAAGCAGCTCGGGAATTTCACGATCGGGCTTTGCGGCGACCTCATGTTCGGGCGGACAGTACACTCTCTGATCGAGGCGCTGCTCCGGTATGAGGGTATAAAGTTCATTCTCATCTCACCGCCGGAACTGAGACTCCCTAAATATGTGAAAGATGAGATGGATGAAGCCGGTGCCGAATGGACCGAGTGCGAGGCGCTTGAGGACGCGATGCCTGACCTGGACATCCTGTACATGACAAGAGTCCAGCGTGAGCGGTTCTTCAACGAAGAAGATTACGTCCGCCTGCGCGACAGCTACATCCTGACTCTCGACAAGCTCAAGACGGCGAAAGACGACATGATCATCATGCATCCGCTTCCTCGTGTGAATGAGATCGCAGTCGAGGTCGACGATGATCCGCGGGCGTGCTACTTCTATCAGGCACTCTGCGGCAAACATATCAGGATGGCTTTGATACTGTATCTACTTGGGCTGAAGTAGCCCATCTGCAGCTGTCAAAGCCTTCACGGCAAACGAGCATGCTCGCACCGCAAGGTACTTCAGCAAGCCGCTGATAACCAATCAGAACATCAAAGGAGTAACATATGAACATAGATGGAGTAAACACAGGAATAGTCCTCGACCACATCAAAGCCGGAAAAAGCATGATGATCTATGAGCTTCTCGGCCTGGATAAGCTCAACTGCTGCGTCGCGATCATCCAGAACGCAAAAAGCGAGAAGTACGGACTCAAGGACATAATCAAAATAGATGGCGACATCGATATAAACCTGGATGTGCTGGGATATGTTGATAATAACATCACTGTAAACATCGTAAAGAACGGAGATCTTACGAGGAAGGTGCATCTGGAGCTTCCGGAAACACTGACGAACGTGATAAAATGCAGCAACCCTCGATGCATCACATCCACCGAGCAGGGGATCGTACATAAATTCTACCTCGCAGACCGCGAACATAAGATATACAGGTGCTGCTACTGCGACTCGGAGTACAAGCGCCGGTAATGTGCCTGCGCACAGGCATACAGTATGTCTGTCATACAACTATGTTGTCATGGAAGAATTTCATCAGAAAGAAAAAAGACCCAGGTCTAAAGACCCGGGTTTTGATGTGGAGCTCCCGGCCGGACTTGAACCGGCGACCTGCGCGTTACGAATGCGCTGCTCTACCGACTGAGCCACGGAAGCATATCGTGCGGTGCCTGATGCACCGCATTTGTTATTCTATCATGATTATAATGTGCGCGTCAAACATTTTGTGCGCGCCGCGGATCTTGCCAATTGTGCGTGCCGCGGACTGGCGATATGTGTGCCGTGGATCTGTCTGATCCATCAGATCTGTCCGTTGACAGCGGCATCTATTACGATACTTGCTGTGTCGAACAGATTGTGCATCGCCGGTTCGAAGATATCGAGCGTCTCACTGTTATCCTCTTCAACTTTATCGTTGTAACCTTTCGTCTCGTCCCAGAGGCCTTCAGGCGTTTCGCCTTTCAGGAACACATCCATATTCACTATGACGCGGAAGGACACTACATGCTCCAGCATCCCGTAGCATTCCGCCGCGTTCGCAACTGAGATCTCTTCCATCTCAGTAACGGCGTACGGATCCGGACAGTTGTAATAATCTGTGATGAACAAAGCGTTCTTATGTCCATACTCCCCTTTCCAGAAATTGTCTCCTGTGAGAGAAGTTCCTTTTATCACTTCAGGTCTGCGCAAAGCCCAGTCTTCGCCCGGAAAGTTTTCAGCCATGACCTGATCTGTCTTTTTCGTGGTCCTGAGCTTGCAGTCTTTGGTCATTTTATATACTTTCTCCAGAGTGTCCTCATTAAAGTCCTTATATGAGAAATCGTCATATGAACTGTCGTGGAACCATGTGACATCGGAATTCTTATCCTCCATCTCACGAACGTCGGCCATATGGCCCAGCTCACTGTCGCAGACCGCTGTGATCAAAACCACGTCGCCCGGCCTGCTGTAACCTTTACTTCCTCCTGCACAGCCTACAGAAATGATAGTTGCTTCAGAATGGTCATACTTTTCGCAGGAAAGAAGCGCCATTAAGGAAAGCGATGCCGCAGTTTTGCTCGAATCGGTAACAAGGATCCCGATCCCGTCCTCCTCATTCACGTAGAAATGCGCGCAGTCAGGCATGTGAGGCACTTCGGTCTCTTCAGCGTCCGGACAGTATTTCTCATAGAAAAGCTGGGCTTCTCCCGGAAAATCTCCGCTCATTTCCCCAAGCTCGATCTTCGGCACGATAATAGCTTTCAGCTTTACCGCACTGGTGTCTTTCCCTTCAGTTCCGGCATTAGTGTTTCTGCTGCTGCATGACACCGCAAGAACGGATGTCATGATCAGTATTGCGGAAATCAGTAATGCTATGGTTTTTCTCATAAGTTCGATCCTTGATCATCAAAATTAATGATAGTAAAAGACTGTCATATTGAACGACAGCCTTTTATTCTCTCTATTCGCATTTGGCAAGAAGCTTCTCCCACTTCTCGTCCACGTATTTCTGGGCATCTTCGATCATCCACTCGTTGCCCGGCTGGAACATGTGCTTGAACCTGCCCTGCTTCGCGAGGAACTGTTCCACAGGGAGCTTCTTACGAGGCTCGTATGTAAGATGCCATTCACCTTCTACGATCTCGTACATCGGCCAGACGCATGTGTCTACTGCCAGCTTGCAGATTTCTGCAAGCTCTGACGCATCGTATCTCCAGCCTCGCGGACACGGTGCAAGTACGTTCAGGAAGCAAGGGCCCTCCGTATAGATCGCTGTGTGTGCTTTGTTGTACAGATCGCGCATGTCGTTGTACATCGTAGTCTGCGCAACGTAAGGAATGTTGTGGGCTGCGATGATCGCGGTCAGGTCTTTCTTGTCCTGCTTCTTTCCGTAGCTCTCCGTACCGACAGGAGATGTCGTAGTGTTCGCAAAGCGAGGAGTCGATGACGATCTCTGGATACCAGTGTTCATATATGCCTCGTTGTCGTAGCAGACGTAGACCATGTCGTGACCGCGCTCCATGGCGCCGGAAAGCGACTGCAGTCCGATATCATATGTGCCGCCGTCTCCGCCGAAGCAGATAAATTTGAAGTTTTCGTCGATCTTGCCGCGCTTCTTGAGTGCTCTGTATGCAGTCTCGACACCACCTGTCATCGCAGCGGCATTCTCGAACGCGCTGTGGATGTAGCTGTCTTCATAAGCTGTGTTCGGGTAGATGAATGTTGAGACTTCAAGGCAGCTCGTAGCGTTGCTCACGACCGCCCTATCGCCCTCATCCAGCGCGCGGAGCACGTTATTTATCGCGACTCCCGCTCCACATCCTGCACAAAGCCTGTGGCCAGGAGCAAGACGCGGCTTTTTGTTAAGTTGTTCCTTAAGACTATATGCCATTACTCTTCCTCCCTTACTCCTATATGCCTGTAAGTTTCACCTGTGTCTCCTGTCTCGGCTATCTTGCCGAGCTCAGCGAATATCGTCTCAAACGTCTCGATCGTGACGTCGCGTCCGCCGAGTCCGTATACGTAATCGATCATCAAAGGCCTCTCGGCCGCATCGTACAGCGCTGACCTTGTCTCAGCGAATACCGGGCCACCGCAGCCTGACATGCCTTCCGACTTATCCATCGCCGCTACTGCCTTCACCCCGGACAGGGCTTCCTCAAGCTCTTCCTTCGGGAACGGCCTGAATACACGGATCTTTACAAGTCCGGCTTTGATGCCCTGCTCACGGAGCATGCTCACCGCCGCCTTGCCGGTACCTGCTGAAGAACCGATGACAACGACTGCAAGTTCTGCATCGTCCATCATGTATTTCTCGATCATCTCGTACTTGTGGCCGAACGACTCGCCGAACTCCGATCCGACTTTCAGTATCGTCTCGTGCGCCTGCTTCATCGCTTCAGCCTGCGCTTTTTTGATCTCCATATAGTAGTTGCTCACGCCGTAAGGTCCGACTGCCAGCGTCTCATCTTTCTTCAGCAGATAATGTTCCGGATGATACTCGCCTACGAATCCTTTTACGTCATCGTCGCCGTAAAGTGTGATGTTCTGGACGTTATGGCTCGTGATGAATCCGTCCTGGCAGATCATGACCGGTATCCTGCAGCGCTCTGCGATCGGAAAAGCCTGGATATAGTTGTCGTAAGCTTCCTGATTGTCTTCAGAATAGATCTGGATCCATCCCGCGTCGCGCGCTCCCATTGAATCCGAGTGATCGCAGTTGATGTTTATCGGTCCGGTAAGTGCGCGGTTCACGACTGCCATGACTATCGGAAGTCTGTCGGACGCCGCTACATAAAGCAGCTCCCACATGTAGGCAAATCCTGCTGACGAAGTAGCTGTGATCGCACGCGCTCCGGCAGCAGAAGCTCCGATGCATGTGGACATCGCTGAGTGCTCAGATTCCACCGGAACGAATTCTGTATTTACTTCACCGTTTGCTACATAGCTGGAGAAATACTGCGGTATCTCTGTAGATGGCGTGATCGGGTATGTGCCCATAACGTCAGGGTCTATCTGCTTCATAGCATAAGCGACAGCTTCGTTTCCGCTCATGCGCTCCCTGATCTTCTCGGCAGCTTTCGGCGCCTTCTTCTTGCGTGTTTCTGCCATCAGTCTTCCTCCCTTCTCATCGTGATCGCCTGGAATGGACAAACTTTGGCGCAGATCCCGCATCCTTTGCAGTGATCCATGTCCATGCCGGACATCTTACCCTCTACGACTTTGATTGAGGAGTCCGGGCAATACGGTACGCAGAGCATACACTGTCTGCATTTCTGACTGTTCCAGTCCGGAGTCTCGACCCGCCACTCACCTGTCTTTACAAGCTTTGATGTCGCAGGCTCATAGATCTCCGCACCTGGGGTAAGCTCCTCCCAAGGGGAGGTCTCATGTATATCTTTTGCTGATCTGAACATATTCAACCTCTTTCAATTAACCGACGCGCACCTGATCCATCGCCATGGAGAGCGCCTTCATGTTCCCGTCGATGACTTCTGGCTTGGTCCTGAATTTATGACCGAACGACTCGCGCATGTCGCTCAGGAATTTCTCACAGTCGATGACATTACTGATCTTAACGATAGCTGCGAGCATCGGCGTATTTGGAATGTTTCTCCCGATCGTCTCGAGCGAGATCGTCGCCGCGTCGACTGTGCAGACGCGCCCTTTGTAACCGTTCAGCTGCCTCCTGATCTCAGACGGCGACCTCATCGTATTAACCAGGATCGCGCCATCCTCCGACAGACCGGCGGTCACATCCACCGCTTCGAGCAAAGTCTCATCGACTACTACTACATAATCAGGATAGTAGATGTTTGAATGCACGATATTCGGTTCATCTGAGATCCTGTTATACGCAGTGATCGGAGCGCCCATCCTCTCAGGGCCGTACTCAGGGAATCCCTGGACTTCCTTGCCCGAGCTGAAGCAGACATCCGCGAGGAGCAGACACGCCGTCTTGGCGCCCTGGCCGCCTCTTCCGTGCCATCTTATCTCAATGGCCTTGCTAGATTTACTCATACCTTCTCCTTATATACCAAAAAGTCCGCCCTGTATCAGGACGGACATATTTTCCGCGTGTAAACCACCTGCTACAAAACGCATACCATCATATGCTCTCCTGATAACGGGGGAGGACCGTCACGGCTTACTGGTCAGAACTTTCTGCCGCGCGACTCGGGAGTGATCTTCATCACAGCGCTACTTCAGTACCGGGCTCGCACCATCCCCGGCTCGCTACTCACCTTTTCACATCTGGACTACTGTCTCCGTCACAGTCTTTAGCAATTCAGTTGTTTTGATATTACATCAACACAGATAAAAAGTCAAGCGTCATCAGTCGATATCATTGTATCTGCAGCCCGTAAATCCCGTATCGAATCTGCAGATGGAAAGATATGGGCAGTACTCACACGCTATGCGCTCGCCCTTCCTCCGCATCGGATGTATATCTATGCGTCCTTCCCGGATACCGGCCGCAAGCTCCTGGACTTTATCATCCACCGCCTGCTGAAGATCAAAGAAATCTCCCTCGGCGAGCACCATATTATTGTTCGTGCCCCGGTATACACCGTCTTTCCCCGGCTTGATGGATGCGATGCTTCCTGTGGTATCATCTCCCAGGATCTCTGATATCGTCTCCGGGTCGTCTACGACTATGCCCTGCATACTCGGAGCACGCTTTGCCGAGACAGCTTCCGGGTCTGTGTCATCAGCGATGCTCGGACCTTTAAGGTCGTCTGTATTTATATCCTTTGTGCCCAGATAGAAATAGAATACTCCCGCCGGCTCGCGCTTTCCTTCCTGTGCGGCTTTCATATACAACATAAGCTGCAGGCTGTATCCTGCCCTGATCGTCTGATCGGTCAGCGTCTTCTGTCCGGATTTATAGTCTATTATCTTTACTCTCCCGTTCTCAAGAAGATCCAGACGGTCTATCTTTCCTTCTATATATATCTTCTTTCCGCCGGCATCAACTTCCACCGGGGGTATATCTGACCGCCGTCCGAATACCTGCTCGTATCTGCTCCCCGCGATCCTTCCTGCACGGGCATGGCGAACCAGCACTTCGACAGCTTCCATCAAAGTCTTCTCCACACGGTCTGCCCGGTAAGTATCGCTGCCTGTATAATGAAATACTCCGTCTCCGTATTCCTGTCTCTCTGCTCCTGCTATCCTGTGGATCATCTCGCCCAGCTGTTCCGGTGTAACTGTATCCCAAAGGCCATGCTCGGACAGTTCTGAGGTGATCTTCATCAGTGAATCGTGGTAGACATCGCCTATTTCTCGTAAACCCGTCTCGAAAATCCGCCTTTCTTCAGGCTTCAGACCATAATCTATGAAGTATCTGAACGGACATCCGGCATAGCTCTCCAGTCTGGATGCGCTCACTGTATCAGAATCTCTTCCGGAGAGCATGATACCTGATAATCCTTCTCCGACCGGATATGCTCTATTGTCGAACCCAAGACCGCTTATCATGCTCGCCGCAGTTTCGGGCTCGTTCGATCTATACCAGCCGAGCACGTCATCCCAGATCGGATCAAGATCTGCACCTTCTCTTTTTTTCACTTTGGCGTCTGCAAGGTGCCTCAATGTACTTGTCCGACCTCCGATCAGATCTTCCGCTTTTCCTGTGTTCAGTATGTCATGTCCTGTCTTCTTATCAGGGAATATCCTCAGCAGATCCTCGATCAGTTCTGACGGCCGGAGTGCTGATCCACTCTCATCTGAAGCGGTATAGCTTATCCAGAGCTCCGAATCCGGCTTTGAGAAATTACGGTATATGGCAAGACGCTCTTCCTCACGCCTCACCTTTTCCGACTTACATGCCTCAAAGCCGCTTTCTGCAAGTCTTTCCTCTTCCTGTTCGGCGAACAGCCCAGAGCCTGAGCCTCCCTGCGGTATCACCCCGTCGTTCGCGCCTACCACGACTATAGCTTTTACCGAGCCGACTCTGGTACGCTGCATCGTACCCACCACCAGATCATCCGGTGATGTCGGCATGATACCGATCTCGGACTGCCTGAGTCCCACAGTGAAAATGTTCAGGAATTCCTCAGAATCGAACCGCTCATCACCTAATATCGCGTTCACCTGATCCAGAATGCTTAATATCTGCTGCCAGATCTGGACGGTCTCCTCTGCGATATCCCTCAATCCCGACTCTTCCCGCGCGTTTACAAGCGAATCAAGTCTGCATACAAGCGCCATATCTTCAGTCAGAAATCTGTAGAAATCTTTCAGGAATTCAGCATAACTCTGCTTTTTCTTTAAAAGATCTGAAAGCTTTCCGAATGTTCCTGTAACGATCATCCTTGAACGTTCCAGCTCGCTGAGTTCTTCTTCACTGTATCTGTCCGTTCCAAACGTGAATGCCCTGTTCCAGAGCTTTCTGTCTATTCTGTAACACACAGCATAATTCTCAAGCTTCTCCGTATCTTCCTGATCGAGTACACACAATCCTGTCTTGAGAGCCCTGAAGATATCCTGCGTCCTCATTCCATGTATACACGCATTTATCATCGCTGAAATGCACACGGCAATGCCTGATCCTGATATGCTTCTTTTTTTATCGATAAAAGCCGGAAGCCCATACTCGTCAAATGCATGCTCAAGCGCAGCTCCTCTACTGTCCGAGTCATTGCATATCACGGCGATATCTCTGTACCTGTAGCCCTTGTCCCTTAACAGATGGAGAATGTACGCCGCCGCTGACTCCGCCTCGTTATAATAGTTGGCAGATTCGATGATCGTTATGCCGCCCTCAGCATCCGGGCTTTTCATCGGCCGCGGCATTACAGAATACAGCTCGTGCTCCAGATGCTCTATCTCCGCAGAGCTTTTCTTCACTTTATATCTTCCATCAGCAAACATCCCGGCGATCGATCTTATAACGCCTCTTTCCGCGCCGTTTTCTTCAGCCGCAGCAATAAGATTGTCTCTTACAGCGCCTGTCAGCTCGAACAAAGCCTCATCGGCTGCTCCTTCATCATATGTGAGCACGACATTCACCTCGGTGCACAGGCGCATCAGCTTTCCAAGCACCTTGAGCGCTTTCGGAGCGAAGCTGTCGAATCCATATACCCATACAGATGATTTCCTGAGAAGCCCCGACTCGTCAGCTTTGTTAAGGAAAAGCTCCACATAGTCTTCAGAATCGGTGTATTTCCCTGATATGCGCTTGTCATATGCTGTATAGATCCTGCTGATGTCCCGCATCTTGAGCGAGAGAGCATCGTCCGATTCAAGACCGTAAGCCGTTTCTTTATACAGTTCCGGAGATACGTCATATTGTTTCAGCTGAGAGATATAATCGTTCAGCATCTCGATGAACGCCGGCTTTCTGACGCTTCCGCCGTATACTTCGAGATCATCCTTAAGCTCTGACAGCACTCCGGTCAGAAGCATCTGCCGCCCGTACTTGTCGATGAAACTGACATCACCCTGGCCAACGTCCGCGATCACATTATGTTCCAGTCTGGAGATACTGTACACGTCAAGCCCTATCAGCGCATCCCTGCCGATCACCTGAAACGCTCTGCGCTCTGCCTCCAGTGTATACTGGTCAGGGACAAGTACTAAAACAGGAGAGGCAGCGCTGAAGCCCCTCTCCTTTATCATTTCGTATATGAACTTTTCCTTATCGACGGATTCCCGTCCGTAATAGATGTTCAGCATACATTACCCTCTTAACTGCTGACAGCGGCATCCTGAGGGACTTCCGCAGTGCCGGTTCTTAGTGAGCACGAGCCTGCAGGCGAAGTGCAAGCTTAGAACCGCTGCACGAGGACAAAGCGCGAGCGGTCCCGAACGGATGCCGCTGTTCAGCAGCTAATACTGTATAGTAAGTGCACAATTATTCACCGACGTGCATCTCGAGCTGCTCAGTCGTCATCGTCCTCTGATAGATATCAGTCAGAAGGCCATTGAATACGATGTCGCATTCTCCCAGTGGAGCATCCTCCACTTTGACATCGCCCTGCTTGATCACGCGGACTGTCTTGCCGGCAGGCGCTGTCTTCTTTATGTTGCCTTCTTCATCGCATATATCGAATATGAACTGGAGCGTATCTCCTGTCTTGAGGTTTTCTGTTCCCCTTACGTTCATGATGCTTGAGATAAGCCCTGTTCCTACAGGATAATATCCTGTTATGCGGCCGTTGTCTGCATCCTTTTTGCTGCCGTCTTTTACAGGGTCCCATTCGATGAGCAGAATTATATCCTGTTCATCATTCAGCCTTGCGCGTACTTTGCCTGAGTAGACGTCACCGTCTTCAGTTTCCCTTACAGGCTCAGCCTCGTAGCAGACAGGCTGTCCGTCGATATGTACCCAGTAATCATCCGCTACGACAGTAGGATTACCGTTTTCATCAGACCCGACGATCTGATCTTTGCCCAGATACCTCATCTCGCCGGTTTTTTCGGTCTTCTGCCATACCATCGTCTCACAGTCGACTATAATGTTCCATGCCTGCTCCGGAAGCTCTATCTTATATCCGTCAGCTGATTCCGTAAGCGGGATATCGACCAGAGCTTCAGTATCGTCGTAATCTTCGAATCCCTTGACGTACCATTCCTGCACTGTAAGGTCTTCTACGGCCAGGTCATTCATAAGTGCTGACAGAGGATCGTCACTCTCAGCGGCATTCTCCATCATTTTTTCCATGTAGTCATCCTGCTCAGCAGCTTTCTTCTTCTGAACAGCTATGATACTGAATATATCATTGAAGACCTTACGCTCTTTATTGAGCTTCATGTCTTTAAGCGCCTTGCTTGTGTCACTGTACAAGAATGCAGTTTTATACGGGAAGGCGAACGCCATGCCGTTTATCCCGTTTGCTGAATTCTTGTTCCGGTAAAGCACACAAGCCTGCAGTCTGTTGATAAGCTTATCAAGTTCTTCGTCTGTAGTGAGGTCATCCTCATAATCCGCTTTCTTGAGTACTGTCAGATAGTCAATCAGGTCGATCTGAAGGCTCTGGTCAAAATTGTATGCGTTGGAGCCTGCAACAGCCATGTCAGCAAAAACTCCTGGATCATTCTTCAGCTTCCTGTCAGCGAGTTCGAGAAGTTCTACGAATTCATCATACGCAGGTTTCGCAAGCGTCGTATCTACCAATGAAAGTGTTGCCTTTGTATCCGGCTTTCCGTCATCATCCTTCACGATCGTGTTCAGCTGGTCATAGCAGGACAACATGTCGACAGCAAACTCTTCAGTGCTCATGCCCGGATCTTTCGCGAGCTTTCCGAACGGTGAAGTGTAGTACCATCCAAGGCCGCCTTCCACTTCCTCTGACGCCAGATAATAATCGGTATACGGCTCCATCTTCGCAGCGACTTCAATATCCTGCATCAGGCAGGCATCAAAACCTATTACGTCGAACTTTATCCCGGACTTTTTGACTGCCTGGATTACTTCCGGCGTATCCATGCATTCTTCGTCTTCATCCCCGTGCTTCTTATTAAGGTCATCGGAGCCAAAACCCATAGCGACTCCGCCGCCGTGATCCCAGAGAACGAGCATATATCTGTCAGCCTGGTACTTGTCCTTAGCCCAGAGCAGGAAGTCCTCCAGGCTCTCCTCATCCGCCATGCTCATGTCATCAGGAAGGTCCTCTACTTTACTGAGTTCTCCTCCCTGTATCTCATATCTTCCATAAGACTCGTCGTCGATCCCGCTTGTGAACCAGCGCTTTGATCCTCCTGCCTGTACGATGAACTTAAGAGCGTCGCCTTTACCGGTCGCATCGATCATCTGTCTGATGTTTGCAGAGGCAAGACCTGCCATATCCTCAAGATTGGACCCGACTATGTATGTAAGTACGACCACACTCTTGTCCTGGGAATGGTTCGGGAAGAACTTATCCCTGCTGGTCTCCATCGTATCTATCAGAGCCGCATCCTCACCCATGGCCTCTTCTCTGGACACTACTTCTTCCGTACTTTCTATTTCATTCAGCTCATCATGTATATCTTCCAGGTCCATCTCTACCAAGAACCCAGGTCTGTGAGCCTGTATCGTGATAGTCCCTACGATCACCACCAGCGCGATTATCTCGGCTCCTGACAACAGAACGATCGCCGCCTTTGCCAGAAAATTCAGCACAGGAGGCAGTTCTTTCACCGGCCTGAGCTTGAGCGGCGTGTACTCAGCCTTACTGATACCAAGTATGGCCATAAAGATCGGCGGTAAGATTATCGTCCCAAGTCTGAACAGAACGCCTTTGCCAAAGCTCTTTGCGAGACGCCAATGGAGCCGGCAGAGAAAGATGCCGTACACGATATATACGATGATCGCAAATGCCAGTCCCATACCTTCACTGGTCCCAAGGTAAAGGGCTGCTGCTCCAAATACCAGCGAGATAATGAACGGCCTGTAGAACGATCTCATCGTCCGGAACAGCACCTTTGTCATCTCGCGCTCCGCAAGGAACGGCACTATGCACGTCCATCTCTTGAGCGGCATCTTTTTAAGTACAAAGAAATATCCGATAGTCATGACTACCCAGTAGACGACGAATGCGATCGGATCTGTCAATATTCTTAGAAATAACATAGTTAAACCTCATTACATATCAGGCAATGTAGTCCACAGGAAGGACTTCCGCAGTGCCGGTTCTTAGTGAACACGAGCTTCAGCGAAATGCGAGCTTAGAACCGCTACACGAGGACTAAGCGCGAGCGGTCCTTCCTGTAGACTACATTACCTTATAAGTTATAATTGCTTCAGCTCTTCGTTTATAAATATATCAATATCTCCGTCCATGACAGCCTGTACGTTTCCGGCTTCTGCGCCGGTCCTGTGGTCTTTCACAAGTGTGTAAGGCTGGAATACGTATGAACGTATCTGTGACCCCCACGTTATCTGCGAGAAGTCGCCTTTGATCTCCTTCAGTGTTTCTTTATGCTGCTGCTCTTTCAGGTCAGCAAGCCTGGAGATAAGGATCTTCATAGCCATATCTTTGTTCTGATGCTGGCTTCTCTCATTCTGACACGTTACTACGATGTTTGTCGGAATATGCGTGATACGGATCGCGGAGTCGGTCTTGTTTACGTGCTGTCCGCCCGCGCCTGAGCTTCTGTATGTGTCGATACGGAGGTCTTCCGGCTTTATCTCCACATCACCGACGTCATCCATCTCCGGCATGACCTCAAGCGCAGCAAACGATGTCTGCCGCTTTCCTGCCGCGTTGAACGGAGAGATCCTTACCAGCCTGTGCACGCCCTTCTCATGTTTGAGATAACCGTAAGCATTGGTCCCCTCGATGAAGAACGTTGCGCTTTTGATCCCGGCTTCTGTATCGTCCTGGACGTCCACGACATCTACCTTGAACCCGTGGTTCTCAGCCCATCTCGTGTACATCCTGAGGAGCATCTCAGTCCAGTCCATGGCGTCGACTCCTCCTGCTCCGGCATGCACCGAGAGCAGCGCGTTCTTGCGGTCGTACTTTCCGCTCAGCAAAGTCGTCACGCGGTAGCTGTCAAGCTTCTTCTTGAGCTGCTCAAATGATGAGATGATATCATCCGCCTCCTGCTCTGCCTCTTCAGTCTCGCCCTCAGCTTCCATCTCATCGCAAAGATCGAGCAGCTCCTCCAGATCCTCGAACTCGCCGAGCAGCTCCTCGTACGCCTTGATCTTATCATCTATAGCTTTTTTCTCCTGGAGCACTTTCTGGGCAGCATCAGAATCTGTCCAGAAGTCGTCAGCCAGTGTCTTTTTGTTCAATTCTTCTGATTCACTTCTGAGACCTTCCAGGTCAAAGTGAATCACCTACCTCTATAAGGATCGCCTTCTTAGCCGGCAGATCCTGCTTGACCGGATCCAGTTTAAGCATGTCCTTTTCTCTTCGCCTCCTCCATGTCTGACTTCATATGACAGTTCTTGTATTTCTTTCCGCTTCCGCACCAGCACGGATCGTTCCTTCCGATCTTCGGACGGTCGCGGCGCACCGTTTCAGGCTTATCGTCACGATCTGGAACATTCATGTTCTTTGACGGGCCGTTCTGGGCAGCTTCCATCTGCTGCATCTCTTCGTCGACGAAATCGGATTTCTTTTCATCGCTTATCGTCGCCACCTGATGACGCTGTGACTTGGTCTCGACTGATACGTTGTAGCAGTATGTAACTACTTCCTCGGCGATCTCGTTGTTCATCGCATCGAACATCTCGAATCCTTCCTTGGCATATGCCGCGACAGGATCCTGCTGTCCGATCGCACGGAGCCCTATACCTTCACGGAGCTGATCCATGGCGTCGATCTGATCCATCCACAGGTTATCGACGACTCTGAGCATGATCGTGCGCTCGATCTCACGCATAGGCATCGGCACGCCGATCTCTTTCTCCTTCTGTTCGTAGATGTGCTCGAATTCTTCCTGCACATCCGCGACAAGCTTATCCGGCGTGAGACCCGCAAGGTAGTCAGTAGACTCATCCACGCCCTTGAATCTCGGAGTGATCTTCCTGAGCTTCTTGTTCATGCCTTCAAAGTCCCATTCCTCCGGATACTTGGAATCCAGGGTGTACGGCTCGATGATGTTCTGAACTATACTCTTCATCATTCCCATGATGTATTCCCTGAGATCCTCACCAAGCAGGACTTTCTTTCTGTCGTTGTAGATCTGCTCACGCTGCTTGTTCATGACGTTGTCGTACTGCAATACGTATTTACGGATGCCGAAGTTCCTGCCTTCGACTTTCTTCTGCGCACTCTCGATCGACTTGGTGAGCATCCCGGCCTGAATAGGCTCATCCTCGGCCAGCCCCATCTTGGCGACTACGTTCTTTACTCTGTCTCCTCCGAACAGCCTCATCAGCTCATCATCAAGAGCGATGAAGAACTGTGTCGATCCAGGGTCTCCCTGACGTCCGGAACGTCCGCGGAGCTGGTTGTCGATACGCCTGGACTCATGTCTTTCTGTACCGATGATCGCAAGTCCTCCAAGCTCTACTACTTTGTCGTGCTCTGCGTCAGTATCCACTTTGAATTCTTCATAGTATTTTCTATATGTATCTCTGGCTTTGTTCAGCTCTTCGTCGTCGGAGTGCGCGAATCCTGTGGCGAAGCTTATCGACTCATCATCAAAGCCTTCTTTTCTCATTCTCTTCCTTGCCTCGAACTCAGGGTTTCCTCCAAGCAGGATATCGGTTCCACGTCCTGCCATGTTGGTTGCGATGGTCACCTGATCGAGCCTGCCTGCCTGAGCAACGATCTCGGCTTCACGCTCGTGCTGCTTCGCGTTCAATACGTTATGTTTTATTCCGCGCCTCTTCAGCATGTCACTGATCAGCTCTGACTTCTCGATCGAGATAGTACCGACGAGGACAGGCCTTCCTGTCTCGTGAAGTCTCTCTACCTCGTCCGCTATAGCGTTGAACTTGCCCTTTTCGTGCTGGTAGACCTGGTCGTCCAGGTCGTCCCTTATTACTGGCTTATTCGTCGGGATAACTACAACGTCCATATTATAGATGTCACGGAATTCATCTTCTTCTGTCTTAGCCGTACCTGTCATTCCGGCAAGCTTCTTGTACATCCTGAAGTAGTTCTGGATAGTGATCGTCGCAAGAGTCTTTGATTCTGAACGTACGAGCACGTGTTCCTTCGCTTCGATCGCCTGGTGAAGACCGTTGGAATACCGTCTGCCGAACATAAGACGGCCTGTGAACTCGTCTACGATCACGATCTCGCCTTCTTTGACGATATAGTCAACGTCGCGCTCCATGAGGTTGTTTGCCTTCAAAGCCTGCTGTACGTGGTGGCTTATCTCCATGTTGTCAGGATCGCTGTAGTTCTCGACATGGAAGAACGCCTCTGCCTTGTTCACGCCGGCTTCAGTAAGAGATACTTCCTCTTCTTTCTCATCCACCGTGAAATCTGCTTCCTTAGTAAGGCCGAGAACGAACTGATTGGCTTTCTTATACATGTCTGTCGATTCTGTGCCCTGGCCGGAAATGATGAGAGGCGTTCTCGCCTCATCGATCAGGATCGAGTCGACCTCGTCGACGATCGCATAGTTGAGCGGTCTCTGTACGAGCTCCTCTTCATATGTGACCATGTTGTCTCTCAGATAATCAAAGCCGAATTCGTTATTCGTTCCGTATGTGATATCGCATCTGTAAGCGTCATATCGCTCCTGATCGGTTATTCCGTGGATGACGCATCCGACTGTAAGTCCGAGGAACGTGTATACCTTTCCCATCCACTCAGAGTCACGCTTGGCCAGGTAATCATTCACCGTGACGACGTGGACGCCTTCTCCGGTGAGTGCGTTCAGGTATACAGGCAGAGTCGCGACAAGTGTCTTTCCTTCACCTGTCTTCATCTCGGAGATCCTGCCCTGATGAAGCACGATGCCTCCGATGACCTGTACGCGGAACGGCTTCATGCCGACGCTTCTAAGCGCTGCTTCACGGCACACGGCAAATGCCTCAGGAAGGATGTCGTCCAGAGTCTCGCCGTTTTTCAGGCGCTCCTTGAACTCATCAGTCTTCCCGCGGAGCTCTTCGTCAGTAAACGCAGCTGCCCAGTCATCCAGGGCGTCGACTTTATCGGCGATCTTCTCGACTTTCTTTACTTCCTTTTTGTTCAGATCTCCAAAGATCATTTCCATTAAGCTCATAAGTAGTATTTCCCCTTTCTATAATCAGTGAAGAATCATTCTTCTTTCTGTTCTTCGTTTTCTGGTACGTCTGTTACTTTAAGTATTATTTCCAGCGCCTTGCGATCATCGGCTTTAGTCACCTTGCCTGTGTATATCTTCTTTGATGACCTGTAGCTGAATGTGTCGCCGGCTTCCGGCAGCTTGTCTATCAGACGGACTATCCAGCCATTTACTGTGGTCGCTTCGCTCTCCTCATCTTCGTCATCGAAATAGTCGAACATCTTCTCTACGTTCGCTGACGCGAGCACGCGGTATGCGCCGTTCTGAAGCTTTGTTATCTCCTGCGACTCGACCTCCTCATGCTCGTCATAGATCTCGCCTACGAGCTCTTCGAGGATGTCTTCCATGGCGACAAGACCTGTAGTCCCGCCGTATTCATCTACTACGATCGCTATCTGGCACTTCCCTTTCTGCATTCGCTTCAGAAGCTCTGCCGCGCTCATCGATTCTCCTACGAATACCACGGGCTTGATGAAATCTGATACCGTCTTGTCCTTGTGATATATGTAATTGTGGAAATCTTTCTGGTTCAGCACTCCGAGAATGCTGTCAAGGTCATCCTTGTATACCGGAAGCCTTGAAAATCCGGTCTTCAGGAACTGCTCGGCGATCTCGTCTTCCGAAGATGCGATGTCGATCGCTTCTATCTCGACCCTCGGCGTCAGCACGTCTTCAGCCTTAAGAGCATCAAACTCTATCGCGTTCTGAATGAGCTCGCTCTGGTCCGACTCCAGATTACCTGCAGTCTCTGCTTCCTCTACCATCGTGAGGATCTCATCCTCAGTTATCGAATCCTCGCCTTTGCGTCTGAATATCACGAACAAAAGCTTTTTCCACTGTGAGAATATCCAGTTGAACGGCGCAAATATCACCATGAGCACTGACAGTATCGGGGCAGAGAACATAGCAAAGCTTTCAGGACTGTCTTTTGCCAGATTCTTCGGCGATATCTCCCCGAAGATCAGGACCGTCACCGTCATCACAACAGTCGCTACCGTAGGCCCATAGCTTCCATACAGCGCCACAAAAAACACCGTAGCGATAGCGGTATTGGCGATATTCACAATATTATTTCCGATAAGGATGGTAGACAGCACCTTGTCGAACTCATCAACAAGATCAAGCACCTTACGCGCTTTCTTATTGCCGTCATCAGCCATATTCTTAAGTTTTATCCTGTTAAGCGATGTGAACGCTGTTTCCGTCGCCGAGAAGTACGCCGACAGTATCAGCAGGATCACCATCGCCCCAACGTAGACCGCTATAGTCTGCGGATCCATATTTATATAATCATCCTTTCTGTTTTTTCTATACGAGCTGCCCCGCAGCTTTCAGAACACATAATACACGAACTATATTAAGGATCACTTAATGAGGCGCTCCAGTGTCGCAAACAAAGCTTCAGGCTCCACCGGCTTTGACAGATGCGCGTTCAGGCCGGCCTGAAGACTCTTCTGCACGTCCTCGTCAAACGCATTTGCCGTAAGCGCGATGATCGGTATATCTTTCGCGTCAGCTCTTCCTGTCGCCCTGATAGCCTTAGTCGCCTCAAGTCCATCCATCTCAGGCATCCTCATATCCATGAGTATCGCATCGTAATATCCTTCCGGCTTGCTGCAGTAATCCTCCAGACAGATCTTTCCGTTCTCCGCATGATCTGTTTCCATACCTCTCATCGAGAGCAGCTCCTGCATGATCTCAGCGTTGACGATCATATCTTCCGCAAGAAGGATCTTCCTTCCGTTAAGATCAGCTTTATGCTCTTCTTTAGGGGCTTCATCGATCTTCTTCTGCAGAGCAGATTTGAATTCTTCGATGACATTCGAGGCGAACAGAGGCTTTGCAATGAAGCTGTCCACGCCGGCTTTGACCGCTTCGTCGATAACGTCATCCCAGTTGTATGCGGTAAGGATTATGATCGCTGACTCTGTGCCTACCATATTCCTTATCTGTCTGGTCGTCTCGATGCCATCCATGCCCGGCATCTTCCAGTCAACCAGGATAAGGTTATACGGCTCCTGCCTTGCCTGGTGCACCTTTACCATCTCGATCGCTTCTTCGCCTGACATTGCTGTCTCAACGGAAATGCCCACGCTGTCAAGAACGATCCTTGCGTGCTCACATGCCACCCTGTCGTCATCAATAACGAGCACAGACATGTCGCTGGTACTTACCTCGATGCCGTTCTTCCCGTCCCATGTCCGGTCAGAATCAGTAAGTGTCACCGTCACAGTGAACGTAGAGCCCTTTCCTTTTTCGGACTCCACACTTATACTGCCGTTCATCATCTCTATGATGCTCTTCGTGATCGCCATGCCAAGGCCGGTACTTCCGTATTTGCTCGTTACAGTCGAGTCTTCCTGGCTGAAGGTGTCAAACAGCTTAGGTATGAATTCCCTATCCATTCCGATACCTGTGTCAGACATCACGAATCTGAGAGATGTTTTTCCGTCGAATGAGTTTATCTTTTCGACCGTGAGATCGACATGCCCGCCTTTCGGCGTGAATTTTACAGAATTGCCCAGGATATTGATGAGCACCTGCTTGAGCTTCATATCGTCGCCGATATAGTAATCGTCGATCTTATTCAGAGCTCTGCATTCATATGTCAGCCCCTTCTCTGTGCACTGACCATTTATTATCGTGTTGACCTGTTCCAGGAGCCTTGAGAATGAGAATTCTTCGTTCTTGAGGATAAGCCTTCCTGCCTCGATCCTGGATATATCAAGTATATTGTTTATGAGTCCAAGCAGATGATGTGCAGACCCGTCTATCTTCTCCAGATAATCCCTTGTCTTATCTGAGATGTCCGGATCGCTCAGCGCAATGTTATCCAGACCGATTATGGCATTCATAGGGGTCCTGATCTCATGGCTCATATTCGAAAGGAATGCCGTCTTGGCTTTGCTCGCATCCTCTGCTGCAGCAAGGGCATCAGAAAGGGCCTGGCTCTGAGCCATATCCTCACGCATCTCCTCATCCACGTCTGTGAAGCCGACGCCTATGGCGTGAACGATATGATCGTCTCTGTCCTGTGGATGACGGACCCCTGCCATACGGAGCATCTCATAGCGTTCTTTTCCGTCGCGTATAGTAAGGTATCTGTATACCATTATCGATTCCGTCATAAGACGTTTCCTGATCTCATCCACACTGATAAATTTCAGGAAGCCATCTCTGTAATTCTCAGCGACATACTTTTCGCCATAATCACGGAAAGCTTCTTCGAATTTAAAATGTTCGCCATCCGGGTTTATATCCAGTTCAGGAGAAACAGATCTGTAGCATATTCCCTCGTCCTGATCGATATCAACGTAGTAAACGCTTCTGTAGTCAGAAGCCATCGCAGTTATCATCTTATCCTGCTGTACACGTTTCTTTTCCTGCGCGAGCAGTTTGTCCTGGAGCTCGATGCGCTGCTGCATTTCTTCCTGCTTCACACGGCTCTCGGCTTCGATCTTCTCTTTCTCAAGCTGTGCCCTCGCGCTCCTTCTCGTCTGATGTATTATGAAGATGAACAGAGCAAGCATTACAAGCGTTATGAACAGCGTCATCATGAGACTCTGCTGCGCGATCCTGTCGGAGATCCCGCTGACCTGTTCGCTTATCACGCTTTCACGGATAAGGTAAGTCAGCATCCAGTCAGTACCTTCGACCGGAACATAGTCAAGTGATTCATATATTCCGTTATACGTGAAAGAAACTATGCCTTTACGTCCGTTACTGAAGTCGTCCTCAACCTGCTCGTAAGTATAACCGTCCGCGTACTCCGCATGTTCCAGAGCGTCAAGAAGATTATCCTCTGCGGCAAGACCGCCCAGGACCATCTTGGTCAGCGGTTCGCCGTTTCTGTCATAAATATTGCAGAATGTAGTCTCATTTGCATCTGACTGCAGCGACAGGCCGCGAAGCATCGTCTCCATATCGATCTCGATAAAAGACGCGACCAGCTCGTGTCCCTGTAAAGACGTCCCTTCTACCGGGACAGCTATAATGACTTTGTTTTCTCCATCCTCTTCGATCACAGAGATCTCCGGCTCCGATATCGTCTTGTAGTCGAATGTATACTTGTCGATATCGTCCAGCTTGCCGTCAGCAGTATATATCATGCCGCTGCTGTCGACAAAAGCGAACTTCTCCAGATCGTACATCGTCCTCATTCGAGACTGGAGCTCCTGAAGATGTTCTTCGTCTACCAGGTCTTCTTCAGTGATCAGAGATATGGCGGCCTGCATATTGGATATATAGTTTTCCATATTAGTCGCCACGACCTGCTCACGTCTTCCCGCAAGTTCATCCATGAAGAACACGCTGACAGCGCGTACAGCTTCATCATTAGCTACACGTGCATTTCTCCCCATCCACAGAGTCCCCGCGACGACCATCGCGGCAACGATCATCGAGACAAGTATGACTAATCTCAGTGTACGTCTGTTTTCTGATTCACGCATGATGCTTAAGCCTCTTTTCATTCTTATGCATAACCTGATATGCACATAATTACTCAATATTAATTATACCAAAAAACAGCGATATTGTCAGCGTTATCTTTGACATATACCGGCAAACAGGTTTACAATTGCTTTATAGATCAGACAGATGGTTTACACTTAAGATCAGGGGCATTTTTCTGCTGTGCCCCGCCTATATAAATGACAGAACTGTCTTAACGGGGTGGTCAATATGTCAACCAAGTCATTATTGCTGAAGCTGTTGTCAGACAATGCCGGACATTTTGTTTCAGGCGAGAAGATCGGTGAAGTACTAGGCGTTTCAAGAACCGCTGTGAACAAAGCCTGCGCCGCTCTCCGAAAAGAGGGCTATCTCATCGAGAGCAGAACCAACAAAGGCTATATGCTGTCCGAGCACGGCACGCTTCTTACAGTAGACGGCACGCAGGCATATGTAAATATCCCCTGCTCGCTTGAAGTATATGATGTCGTCACTTCCACTAATGAAGTCGCAAAGACAGTGGAATCAGACGCGCTGTTCCGCCCGCTCGTCATCATCGCAGACAAGCAGACTGCAGGTAAAGGCCGTCTTGGAAGACGCTTTGAATCGCCTGCGGGTGCCGGTCTCTATATGTCATTTGTGCTGAAGCCTGATTTTGATATAAGGAAATCGCTCTACGTGACCATGGCTGCCGCAGTCGGAACATGCCGCGCGATCGAAAACGTGACTGGACACCATCCCGGGATCAAGTGGGTGAATGACCTGTACTTAGGCAGCAAAAAGATCTGCGGCATTCTGACCGAAGCCCGGTCCGATCTTGAGACCGGCACGGTAGACAGACTGATAACCGGGATCGGCGTAAACTGTTATCCTGGGAGTTTTCCTCCTGATGTCAGCGCGATAGCCGGCTCCATTGCTAATGATCCTGCAGAATTCGCCCGCGAGGTACTCGCCGCAGACATGATAAATGAGATCCTTCCATTGATAACCAGGCCTGATACCTCCTCGTTTCTGGATGAATACCGCGAGAGATGCTTCATCCTTGGCAAGGAAATAAAGATCCATCCTTCATATAATGATGCCGGGATACGGGCACGCGCGATCGACATCGCCGACGACGGCGGTCTGCTTGTCGAATATCTTGAAGACGCAAAAGCAAGCGATCTTCTCACCGCTTCCGGATCAGCCGCAGACATCCTCAGAAGAGCAAAAGCCGGTACAGAGGACATCCTCCATACCGGCGAGATATCGATATCTCTATAATACTGCTTTTTTCAGACGCTCTCGTTCTTCCTCCTTCAGCGGCCTGAACCTTTCAGCCGCCCCCATATCTTCCTCCGCATGCTCTGGATCGCCTGTCGAAGCGATACATGTAACGACGAATGGGAACGAAAGGACGTATCTCAGCGCCCAGTCGACCGCGCTGTGAGGAGCGGCATCCTGCTTGAGCAGTGCATATCCTGCCATAGTCTTCCGCAGGACATCTTGATCTATTTGTTCACCAGACTGCTCCGGCACTTCAAGCTTTCGGAGCGTTTTTTCATCTGGCTTTGCAAGCTCTCCTCCGGCAAACGGGCTCCTCACGAGTATCTCCTTGTATCTGCGGCGTGATATAGTATAGTATTTCTGCGCCAGATCTCCTTCAGAAAATCCCATCTTGTAATTCACCGGAAGCTCTACATACTCGATCTCCTGACGGTTTTTCAGCAGGTCGTCGAGAAGCGTCGCGGATCCGCTGAACGCAAGGCCGCCTTTCTTGATCATCCCGGTCTTCTTCAGCCTCCCGAGCTCAGTCCATACTGCCTCCAGCTCAGCGCTCACCGGTCTTCCGGATTCCTCTTCAGGACCGTCTATCCGCTTGTCTGCAAGTGTCTCTGGCTCTATATTCTCATCTTCCGGATAGTTCTCATAGTATCTCTCTATGCCGCAGACAGCGAGCCTGTCCAGGTATCCTGCTCCGGACTTCCTGATCAAAGTCTCCGCCTCTGCGAGCATGCTCGCATCGACGATCGCTGTGAGATAGTATCTTTTCCTGTCGTATCTCTTTACGAGCGCGCCTCGCAAAGCCTTAAGCTTCCTCTCAATGCCCGTTACATACAGATCCTCTTTCTGATCCTGCTGCGCCTCTGAATCATCCATCTGCTGCCTGAACTCATCCGGCCATGCCAGGAACTCCAGCTCAAAGTATCCGTGTCCCTTTTTCATCTGTGTATCGATCAGGGCTCTCGTCGCTTTGTGATCTATCTGTGCCGGCTTTGTGCCAGGAATGCTTTGATGCCTCTCTGCCGCACGGCCGCGAAGAGGAAGTCTGTACAAGCCGAGTCCGAGCCGGCCTATGTCGTTGATCTTGCTGTACATGAATGGATCACTGTCCTGGAAGTCGACAGCATAGCCAAACCCCGGTTCAGGAAGCCAGTCCCACATCGAGCCGCAGACCGCCGGAAAAAGCTTTTCCATTATGCACGCGATCACGCCGCCGTGGCATACGACGACCGATACTGCATCCTGTCCGCCGTGCCTATGCGACCATTCCTTCAGACGGTGCTTTCCAAGCAGTATTTTCAGGCCTTTACCGATCCTTTCATGGAACTCATTCGCTGTTTCCGCGTCATCTACGATCCTGATGTCGCCCGTCGTGTCCCACGCCCATTTATCAAAATTCTCGAACTGCTTCAGATCGTCATATGTCATGCATTCCGCTTTACCGAAATCGATCTCCTGCAGTTCAGAGATCTCACTATGGTCACGCTTACCGTAAATCGCCTCAAGCGTCTGATCCGTACGGATCAGCCCCGTCGTATAAAAATCAGCATCCTCCGGGATCTCCGGATAGATGCCTTGTTCCGCGTACGCGCGTATCTCCGCCTCGCCCGCTTCTGTTAATGAAAGGTCTGTGGATCCGTAGTACCAGTGGTTGCGGTTGCCGTCAGTCCTTCCGTGCCGTATGAGATATATTCTGGATAACATATATACTTTGCCTCTTTGTGATCACTGCTCCCTATTCCCCGCCGTTATCTTTTTGAGCCGCTTCTTTTTCCGCGGCTTCTTTTGCTGCTTTCTCTTTTGCCGCTTTACGCTCCGCTTTCATCTTCTCGAAATTGATACGGAACTGTTCTTCCGGTGTCAGTCCGCCCTCTTCAGCGTTACCGAAATCAAAATGCTCGAAGGGGTTCGCTCCCGGCATACCGAAAGGTGTTCTAGGCGCCGGACCCTGTCCGCGCCCGCCGGTGCTGTGCGGCTTATCTGCCGCTGCTTCAGGCTTTGATCCTTCTGTCTTAGGTTCAGGCTTTGATGTATCTGAGTATGCCGCAGCTTCAGGCCTGACCGCCCCGTTCGCTTCTGATGCAAATACCGCCTCGAGACCATCGATTTTTGGCGCAGGCTTTTCTTCTGCCGACTCATCTTTCAGCACCACAGGGATCCCGCAGAATACGCGGACAACCTTATCTGCCTGCTGCGCGACTTTTACCATAGTGCGCCCGACGCCCTCGCGCCATGCGCGCTCAGTCTTATCCATAGGCACGATGCCCTGCGATATGTCGTCGCAGATTATGATGCGCCCTTTATATCTGTTCGCACGGAGCTGCATGCCGACCGCCCTCTCCGGAACCTGTCCTGCCTTTATCAGAGCAAGAATATACCGTTCGAAATGGTCTACGATCTTCTCATCAAAACCGACTGCCGTACTTCCCTCTTCACATGTGAAGACGTCTGCGTCCGTCAGTCCATACTCCTCTTTTGCATAGTCAAGCTTTCCCTGATACGCCCCGCCTATTATCAAAACCATGTCTTTTTCTCCCGTTAACGTTTACTGTTGTATACATATGAGCATGCTGTGGTGGATATGCTGCAGACCCTGCTCTTTAATACGCTGTGCTGATCGCGGCCGCAAGCACTCCTGCGAACTCGCCCCAGATTATCGAATATCCCGCAATATCTCCGCTCATCCCGCCGAGCTGTTTCCTCGCGTGCGCTCCGGCGATGAAGGTCACAATGCTCGTCGCCAGATTGACGCAGAAGACTTTGATCATCTGATCGAAGGCCAGTCCTACGACGAAGGAGAATACGACATAAAGGATAACCATGTAGAGAAGCTGCTGGATTATGACAAGAGCTCTGTACTTGCCGCGGTCTTTATCCTCATAGTCTTCCACATACTGGCTGTGCCCGATCGGCTTGTACGTGAGCACCTGGTATCCTGCGCCCGCCCGGCTTATGACCGGTACAAGCACGATGCCGTACACCATGAGAGGCGACGATGAGAGCATCGTATAGAAGCACGCGAGCCAGCCGATCAGCAGGAATGCCACCATCACGACCGCAAACGAGCCGACCGTCGGATCCTTCATTATCCTCTGCCGTTCTTCAAGGTCGCGTCTAGACATGATCGCGTCGGTGCAGTCCATAAAACCGTCCAGATGCATGAATCCATGGATGTAGAACATGTAGAATTCAGCGATCAAAGCCGCCACCATGTCCGGTATTCTGACTTTCTCGCATACCACCATGAGAGCGAAGAACAAAAGCCCGACGACGAGCCCTACTGAAGGCAGCATTGCCAGCATCAGATTCTTCAGCTTGCCGTCCCATTTCTGAGACGGGCACGGCAGCGTTATGAAATTGCCCCATGCCATGAAAAACGCTGTGATGAAATTCATCCCTTATCCTCTTCCTGTATTCTCTGTCAATTACCTTTGATCACCGTAAACGTGCCGAACGACGTGTCGATCACCTTGCCGCACACCTTCGCAAGCGCTCTGTCACACATAGCGAGCGACCGCCTGTAATTCTCCGTCCAGTCGTCGAACAGTCTTGCGTCTGAGTATATGTAATCTGAGACGAACACCGTATTCCCGGTCGCTTCGGCAAAATCGGCGACATCTTTCTTTACGCGGGCTCCGGCATCTTCATCATATTCACCGTGGGGACCGAACATCTCGTTTGAGAGTAGCGCCGTCACGCTGTCAAGAAGGAACGCGCCTTTCGGATCTACCGGGTCTCCGTTTTCGTCGCGGAAACCATCGTCGAACATGCCCATAAGGTATGTCGGCTTTTCGACCGTGATGAATCCCCAGCCCGCGCGGGCTTCCAGATGCTTTTTGATCCGCAGCCTGTCCTCGTCGTCAGCCGGTATCATCGTTGCTATGTAATAGAGCGGCACATGCTGCTCTTCAGCCATCTCCTTCGCAAGTTCCTGCGCATGGAGCGACTTTCCGTTTTTGCATCCGCCGCTTATGAAAATATTCATATAGTATTCTCCCTGGCCTGATATCAGTCTAGATAATGTCCGCGCTTGATCTCTTCCAGATACTCCGCGTCGATCGCGCCTTCTGCGAGGGTCTTCATGAGACTCATCGATGCTTCAGCCGCTTCTATGATCTTGAATGCGATCGGGCATCCGCTGCCTTCGCCGAGCCTCATTCCGAGGTCGAACATAGGCTCAAGGCCAAGTCTTTCGATCGCGGCGATATAGCCTATCTCTTTTGATTTATGAGATGCGAACATGTAGTCTGTCACAGCCGGGTTGAACTCCCTGGCCATGCACGCTGCCGCAATGGAGATGAACCCGTCGATCACAGCAGGGATATGGTTCTTTGCTGCTCCGAGGAAGCATCCTGCCATGGCGCAGATATCAAATCCTCCGACCAGCGCAAGCTTGTCGATCGGATCGAGGTCCGTCGCCGCGGCGCCCCGTTCTCCTACGATCTTTACTTTAGCTGCGAGGCCTTCATCATTAAGGCCGCCGCCTCTTCCTACGAGATCCTCAGCAGGAAGGCCTGTAAGAGCCTTCAGAAGGCATGAGCTGGTCGTCGTGTTCCCGATTCCCATCTCGCCGATGCCGCAGAGTGTAACTCCCGCTTCCTTCATGGCGTCAGCCGCTTCAAATCCGGTAAGGATCGCCTTCATCGCCTGTTCTCTCGTCATCGCGGGACCGGCCGAAAGATCTTCCGTCCCTTTTCCGAGGCTTCTGTTAACTATCTGCACAGGGATCTTTCCGTCTATTACCATCTTATCTGTATAGAGCGCCTCAGGTATCTCCCCGGCTACTCCCATATCTGTGACGAGCACGTCTATCCCGAAGTATCTTGCCTGCGAGCTCATTCCGGTGATCCTTCTTGTGAAGTTGATCGTCTGGGACTGAGTTACCGACTGCGGAGCAGAAGCAACGCCCGACTTCACCACGCCGTTATCCGCGCTGAAAATTGCTATGCACTGCTTTGTAACATCTATATCCTTGACCTTGCCTGTAATCCCTGCCAGCTTTACAGAGATGTCCTCGAGCTTACCGAGACTGCCCGGCACCTTCGCAAGCGTGACCTGGCGATCCCGTGCCGCATCCATCGCCTGTGTGTCCGAGGGATCTATCGACGCCGCCAGCTCGGCGATCTTTTCTTCCATCTCTGCTGCAGATAAATCATTCATTTCCATTTCCTCCGTAAAAACTTACGATAATCCATGACTTGATTATATCATCTCTTCTGTATAAATTAAACAAGCGCCGTCATATGGCGGCGCTTTGGATATACTGTTTTTTATATCGTCTCCAGCTTGCCGAGCTTATCTGCCAGCTTGACGAGATCGTTTATACGGTCATTACATGTTCCGGTCTCGAACGGAACGAATATGACTTTGCTGCACGATTGTACCAGCTGTTCTGCCCGTGTATAAGCTGCGTCGCTGATATCAGAGAACGGCTTTTCGGTCACGACTTCACAGGCTAGCAGACGAGCGAGCCTGTAATCCATGTCATTCAAGTACAGGATGCCGGCTGCGAAAGTCAGGTTCTTTCTCTGGAGCTTTCTGTATACCGGGATACCGCCTCCGCCGGATGATATCACGAATGCGTACGGTGCACTCCCGCGGTCGGTGTCATGCGCACGATCAAAGCCTTCATCGCTGCCAGCCTGTGCCTCTTCAGCCTTTGCTGCAGGCCTTTCTACCGCTACGCTGTCCGACAGGTGGCGCTTCCATCCCTCCCCGGTAGGAGCCGGAAGCTCGATGCTTCCATAGAGCGGATCAAAGAATCCGTTGTCGATATCGTAGAGGGTCCTGATCATATCCTCGTCGAATATCTCGTCCGGCGCGCCGTATTTATATATGTGGTCTCCTTTTACGCAGATGACTTTGTCCGCGATCTTCATGGCGAGGTCTATCTCATGAAGCGAGGATATGACAGTGATGTCTTTCTTCTTCGCCATGTTCCGGAGTATCGAAAGCAGCTCCAGCTTATATTTGATATCCAGGAAAGACGTAGGCTCGTCGAGCACGATCAGCTCAGGATCCTGGCATATCGCTCTCGCAAGCAGGATCCTCTGGCGCTGGCCGTCTGATATCGCGTTAAAGTCGCGGGGCCCCAGCTCTGTCGCATGCACTGCCGCGATAGCTTCATCTACTTTCTGTTCATCTTCAGGCATCAGGATGCCGAGCTTGCCTGTGTACGGATAGCGGCCGCTTGCCACTACGTCGTAGCACGTGAGAAGATCAGTTTTGAGCCTTTCAGTCAGGACGACCGCCATCTTCTGCGACAGCTCTTTGTTCGGGATCTTATGCATGCTCCGGCCTTCAAAGCCGACGTCTCCTTTGATGATCGCGAGCTGTTTGGTCAAGGTCTTGAGGATGGTCGATTTACCGGCTCCGTTTGGCCCGATAAGCGTTACGATCTCACCCTTCTTTATGTCGATACAGATATCGTGGATGATGGCTTTGCCGTTGTATCCGACTGAAAGATCATCGAATTTTACGTAAGCCTGGCCTGATCCTTCCTGGAGGCTGCTGTTTTTGTCCGCCGCTTCTGCCGCGGCGCTGATTTTATTCATGTCCTCAGGCATTTGCAAGCCTCCTCTTCGCTATCATCATATAGATGACTACCGGCGCGCCGAAGATCGCCGTTACTGTACTGATATTAAGCTCTACAGGCGCGAACGCCAGTCTCGCGATGAGGTCGCTGAACATGCAGAATACCGCGCCTCCCATCATGCATCCCGGGATGATGACGAGCGGCTTGGACGTTCCCATCGCTCCCTTTACCAGGAACGGTACCGCGATCCCCACGAATGATATCGGCCCGGCGTACGCTGTCACGCAAGCCGAGAAGAGACTTGAAAGAGAGATAAGGAGCACACGGAAGAATCTGATGTTCACTCCGATGCTCTGCGCATACGACTCGCCGAGCTGGAACGCGCTTATCGGTTTTGATTCTATCATCGTTATCACAAGACACACGCCCACGATCACGATGCACACCCACACGTTGGACCATGTCATGCCCGAGAAGCTTCCCTGCTGCCAGCCGTGGAGATTCGCGATATCTGAGTCTTCAGCGAATGTTATGACGAACTCAGTCAGAGCAGAGCAGATGTTTCCGACCATGATACCTGCAACGAGGAGCGACGCCATGTTATGCACACGCCTTGAAACTGCAAGTATGAACAAAGTCGCTATCATCGATCCTATAAAAGCAGCTGCGATCAGCGTGAATGACGACACATGCTTCATAGACTGCATGAAGAAAATGAGCACGATGGCTACGACCATTTTTGCTCCTGATGATATGCCGAGCACGAACGGCCCTGCGATAGGGTTTCTGAAGAACGTCTGGAGCAGGAATCCGGACAGCGCGAGAGCACCGCCGAGCACGGCCGAAGTGATGATCCTCGGGAGCCTGATGGTCCAGATGATATCCATCGTCTTTTCAGTTCCTTCATGCAGGAATATAGCCCTGGCGATCTCCGCGACACCTATGTCGACATTTCCTGAATTGATGTTTACTATCGTTATTATCACGAATGCGATCGCCATTATAACGAAAAATGTTATGCACCGCATACGGCGCTTAAGGTTGGTCGTATGATAATCCGTCAGGATCTTCTCGGTCTCCTTCAGCGTCTCGCTGCCTGCGCCGGCGACTTCTGTAATAGCTTTCACGTCTGCCACTTATCTTACCTCTTTGTCACTGCATTAAAATATGGCACGGAACACATCGGCTCCGTGCCGGTTATATGATAAACTATTCCAGCTTGTTTATATATTTCAGATCCTGAGGATCATCCTCGCTGAACAGCTTATGGAAGTCAAGGATCATTTCTGCGACGAGGTCTGTCCTCTGATACATCGCGCTCTTGGTCACCCAACAGTTCTTGTTCCTGACAGCTGTAAGGTTCTTCATTACAGGGTCCTTGTCGGTCAGATCGTCAAGAGTCTTCACAGAACTGTCGATGCTTCCGTTATATATGATGTAGTCAGCATCTATAGCAGCGTCATAGAACTGCTCCATAGACATATCCACAGCAGTCCTCCCGCTGTCGTCGTCCAGATCCTTGAATACATATCTTGCACCCGCGATCTCGATCATCTTCGGGATATAGTCGGTGCTTCTTCTTACGACGACTTTGCCGTCAGTGGATACATAGAAGAATGCGACTGTCTTCTCTGTGTTCGGGAAATCATCCAGCTCTTTTATCGAATCGAGCTGTGAGTCGAAGAACTCTGTCGCCTCCTTCTCATGATCTGTGACCACGCCGTAAAGCTTGATCCACTCAGCTCTTCCCATAGGATCTGATTCATAGCTCGCACGGTCTACCATCACAGGGACGCCCAGATCTTCGATCATCTCCTGTACCTCAGGAGTGTGATCGATCATGGTCGACTCCAGAGCAAGATCGCACTGCTCGTCAAGCATGGTCTCGTAGTCCGGAGCGCTGTATTTTCCGGCGTATATTATATCGCCTTTTTCCATGGCTTCTTTCGGCTCATCAAAAGTCCATGCCTCTTTCTTAATAGAAGACATCCTGATATGATCGAGTGCGTCCATCGAAACGAACATTGCCATTGCGGCAGTCGCCGCAAGGTAAATACGGTCTACCGGCTTCTGCAGAACGATTATGTCTTCATCAAGTCCCTCCGGCGCTGTTCCGCCTTCTGGGACGAGCAGGAATCTCTGGCTGTCATGGATATCGATCAGATCATATCCATCCTTGTAATGATATACGCTGAACTCTGTCGCGCGCTTAAGCTCAAGCTCTGACTCGAACTCAAGTCCCGGTATCTCCGGCGCATCACTCTTCTCTGCTTCCTCTGCAGCTTCTTCCCCTCCGGACTCAATGTCCACGGTCGGACCGCCTGAGCACCCTGTGAGCACGCAGGTGAGCAGAAGCAGCGCTGCGAGCAGTAACGCTGTTAGTTTCTTACTGTTCATTCTTCTCCTTCTTGTTCTCAACTACAAACTTATTAAAGATCTTACCGGCTTCGTCTTCTTTACCGTAGATCGCACCATATACTTTGATCCACTCTGCGGATGCGTAGTTCGTCTTCTCGTCATCTGAGCGGTCAATGATCATTGGAACGCCAAGCGCAGAGAATCTCCTTCTGAGGGTACCGATATTCTCAGTCTTTTCATCGACTTCAGTCTGATCTTCCTCAGTCGCGTCTTTGGTGAGCTTCTCCGGTAGTACGGCCGAAGGGAAAATGCCCATGTTGACCTTTTCCTTTACGAGTACCGAATAATCCGGCTTTTCCGTATCACCCGCGAGAGTCATGCTCTCAGCCTCAAGAGCTTTCTTAAGTTCCTCGCTTCCGTCTTTCTCAGCATCAAAGCCAACTGCCTTAACTTTGTCGAGCAGGCCGAGCTGCTCAAGCACTTCCGCCGCCTTTTCTGAAGCGATAAAGTTCTTATCGATCGGCTGCTGCAGGATGATACCGTCTTTATCAAGGCCTGCCGGGATCTCGACTCCTTCCGGAACCACGATGTAGTTCACGATATTATTCTGGTACAGCCCGTCTACGATCTCGTTCTGTGACTGCGCGATGATATTGCCGTCTTCGTCATATTCAACATGGCCCTGATCATCTGACGCGGCGTCGCCGCCAGCTTCATCACCGTTCTCCGCGTTGTCCTTGCTGTTTTCTTTTTTCTCTTTCTGATACAGAGCAGTATCAGATGCCTGATCGATCTCGATCAGGGTAACGCCCTGCTCATATTTATAGATCTTAAAGTACTCTGCGTACTCTACTTTCACTTCCTCTTTGAACTCCAGGCCCATAAGATCCGGCGCCTTACTCGAGAGCTTCTTGGTATTCGTTACATGGCCGTCATCACCCTCGGCGGTATCACCAGAGCCGTTCTTGCCAGCCGTAGCGCCCTTTTTGTAAATGAATATCCTGTACTTCACCCAATGCGGCTGTGACATAGCAGTCGTTCTGCCGATTATGGTGTTATTTGCATTCAACTTGACCGGGATAGTGAATGTGGAATTGCCGCCTCCCTGCTTGGAGTATATACGGCCGTTTGCTTTCAGCTTATCATACTTGCTGCTGCCGAACTCGATCGTCGCAAAAGCTTTGCCGCCCTTTACTGTGATCTTCCTGCAGCGGATATATGATAGTCTGCCAGACCCGCCTGACCAGTTGAATCTGTCTGCTTTATAGACACCATCCTTGAGGCTCGTGCTGTTATTTACAGCGCTGGTGCTCTTTCCACTGTCGTCTGTGTACTTGGATTCCTTGGCAGCTTTCTTGTCGTCTTTCTTGCTGGCGCTGCCGGAGTCGTCTTTTTTCTTCTTTGGTGTTATGCTTGATCCGTCTTTTACTTTCTTCGCACCTGAGCTGTAGAATAATATCCACTTGTCCGGACGCCACGGATCTGTTGATGGATCACCGTCGCTTTCATATTTGGATGAATGCGGCGTGATCGGAAGTTTTTTATCAAGTTTTGATACAGGAATAGTAAATGTATAGTAACCGTTTACTTTCTTGTATTTTATCCATTTCTTCTTGCCGGCATTCTTCGCCTGAGCCGGAGTGCCCATGTACACATAATCGTATCCATCTCCGGTAAGCGTGATTGTTGCCGTCATCTTTCCGTTTTTCTTCACGAGCACTACTGTCGCAGGGTTCTTCTCCTTCGGATAAAGATAGAACATCTTGCGGTCAGTCGTGGCTTTTACTTTGTAAGTACCATCTTTGAGATCTGATTCATCCGACGGATCGTCAGGGTCTGCCGGATCGTCAGGATCCGATGGATCATCAGGATCTGACGGATCATCAGGTATGGTCGTATCGTCACTTATCTTTTCTGAGGTCTCAGATAAGGTGACTTTATACTGATACTGTATCCAGTGCGGTTCTGTCATCGCAACAGTTCTTCCCGCAAACGGCTTCTGTTCGTTCAGTGTCACGGGAACATATGCTGTCTTATTGGTTATCTTATATACACCGGCACCGCATTTATCGGTCGCAGGATCGTACAGCGATGTATCCTCAGCGTCACTTGAGACAGCACCCATATAGAAATGCGTCATGTTAGCGCTGCTCGCCGTGAACACCGCAGTCGCTTTGCCGTCTTTGACGATCACTTTGTCGCATGTGACCTTTGCCTTGCCGGTTCCGCCTGAAAAATCAAATGAATCAGGCTTATATGTGCCGTTTGAAAGACCTGTGCTTCCGCTGTCTTCTCCCTGGTCTTCTCCCTGATCCGGGATCGTAGTATCACTGCTTGTCTTTTCAGCATCATCTGAAAGCGTGATCTTATACTTATACTGGACCCAATGCGGCTCTGTCATCGCGGTAGTTCTTCCAGCAAACGGCTTCTGCTCATTCAGCTCGACTTCAACATATGCCTTTTTGTCAGTTATCTTATATACGTCCTTACCGCGTTTCCCCGTCGCAGGATCAAACAGCGATGTGTCCTCAGCGTCACTTGAGACAGTACCCATATAGAAATGGGTCATCTTATCGCTGCTTGTTGTAAATTCAGCAGTTGCCTTGCCGTCTTTAATGATGACTTTATCGCAGGTGACTTTCGTCTTTCCCGTACCGCCGGAAAAATCGAATGCCTCTGGCTTATAAGTTCCATCTGACAGACCGCTCTGAAGCTTAAGAGTGCTCTTCCCTTTGTCTTCCGCTTCGTCCAGTTCTTTCTCTGGCAAAGCATCTTCAACATCGCCATCATCTGCAGCTTCTGTCTGGCCGGAACTGTCCTGATCATTCTCAGGCGGTTCCGATGCCTGAGTCTCGTCTTCCTGATCAGCATGCTCTTCTGTCTTTTCCTCAGCAGCCTTTTCTTTCTTGGCCTTTTCTTCTTCTGCCTTCTTTTCAGCTTCCTTTTTTGCCTGTTCTTCGGCAGCTTTCTTCTCTGCTTCCTCCGCGGCTTTCTTTTCAGCTTCTTTCTTTGCTTTCTCCTCAGCTTCCTTTTTAGCCTTCTCTGCTGCTTTCTTCTCTTCTTCCTTCTTGGCTTTCAGCTGCTCTTCTTGCTTTTTCTGATCTTCTTTGTCCTGCACTGCTTCGTCGTCTGCAAACGCGGTGATCGTGCTGGAGAAGATCAGCAAAACGATCAGTAAGATGGAAATGAACTTGTTCTTTGCGATATTCATCCTTATTTACCCTTCGTTCCGATAATACGGCTTTTGGGAGACCTGCTGATGCGGCAGGTCTCCCGTGAATTTACAGCTATTATTTGTTAAGCTTCAATATGCTATGATATGCTCTATTGGTCAATAACTGCTGTTTAAACTATTTTACTTTAACTGTCTTTGATTTTGCCCATGGGCCATAGTATTTCTCTCCGGCGATCATCTTATATCCTCTGATCTGTCCTGATACTTTCTGGCCTTTCTTGAGCTTTTTGATGACCTTCTTTGAGCCCTTTACAGTGATAGTCTTGGTCTTCTTGCCGACTTTGTATTTAAGCTGATATCCTTCGAAGGTCGAATTCTTCTTCCATGTGAATGTGACTTTCTTCTTGCCAGCCTTAGCCTTGAAGCTCTTTACCTTAGTCGATGTGACATTGTCGATCTCTTCGATCTCCTTAAAGTAGTCTATTGCTTCTTTTGTATGAGCAACATACATGCTCTGGATGCCTGCGATCCTTCCAAGACCCTCGATCTGGCATGTTACATTGTCTACGCCAAAGCCTTCACCGATATCTACCGGCTGATCAGCTCCTTCTACCTCGAACTCGCCGCCATAAGCGAATCCATGGAACCATGAGCCTTCATCTTCCGGATCTGCCATGTCGTTATTGGCATGGTCGCCTGCAACTACCATCATCGGACGAAGGATGATCTTCTTGTATCCTGCTGCTTCTACAGCTTTCTTCACTTCAGGAAGAGATGTCGATTCAGGCTTGCCTTCAACTGTTCCTACGAATACATTCTTGTATCCGAGTTCTTTCATCTGCTCCTGCATCTGAGGATAAGTCTTCTTAGCCTCGTGTGAAGTACCGTGACCCATGAATACAAGAGCTGTTCCGGCTTCCGCCATCTTGTCTATTGATTCGAATCCGGCAACTTTGACAGCCTCATCGACCATGGCGGTCGCAGCTTCTGTCTTATCAGAATTGATCTCAGTCTCAGTTTCACCAACAGGTCCAAGAAGAGGCTCTGCTACCATAATGTCGATGTCTGCTGCATATTTATTGGCAACACCCATGAGCTCATCATACTCAGCACCGTGCATCAGGTGTGTCGGCTGGATGATCATAGTCTTGACTTTATTGGCAACAGCTCTTTCCATAGCCTGATCCATATTGTCGATCTTATATCCATCTCTTGCCTGGATATGGTTGATGATGATCTGTGCTGTGAATGCTCTTCTCACTGACCAGTCAGGATATTCTTTTGCAAGTGCATCTTCTACACCCTTGATGTCCTTAACTCTGCTGTCATTGAATGATGTTCCGAAAGAAACTACCAGAAGTTCCTTCTTGCCGATCCCATCCTGGTTGCGCGGATCATCCTTGGAAGCATCCCCTGTGTTTCTCCCGAGGTAATCCGGATCAGCATCTTCGCCTTCTACTTCTTCCTTTTCAGCGTCTGAGAGGCCGTCCCATGCACCTCTTGCCGCGGCGCAGAGTGCATCAGTATTCTCAGTTCTATACTGTACGTATATAGCATCGATCAGATCTGCACAGAGATCAGGAGTGGCGCTTACCTTTGCAAGTCCATAAGCTTCATCCTCTGATAATCCGTAGAAGTCTTCTTTCTTCGTCGCTATCGAGAGCTCATAATCGTTCGTAACAAGCGATTTTGCCTCTTTATTGATCACGTACAGCTTATCGTAGAGCGCTTTTTCTATTTTGTTCTCGCCCTTTTTGTAGCCCTCATAGTATTTCTGTGACAATGCAACTATTGGTACGTATATCTCACCCTTTTCCAAAGGAATCTGGAACTCCAGCTTGCCTGCGGCGTTCTCCTCGCCTTTAGCCCATTTGTCCAGATCGTCAGCAGCAGCTGCTGCTTCGGCTTTGGTGCCTTTGAACATATACTTATAACCCGTACCGTTCATGGCAAAAACGAGAGTGTCTGCTCCGCCTACAGTTTTAACACTGGCTGAGACAACTTTGTACATGCCTGACGGGGTATCGTTCTTGATATCGGTGAGCTCTACAGACTCATCAGCAAATGCTGTGATACTCAAGCCCAGTAACATCACTACCGACAGTGCCGCAATGATCAAAACCTTTAAACTTTTTTTCATCTAACATCCTCCTATAATGCTTTCAGCTCATTTCCGGTGGGCTGCTCCGGACAAAACAAAAGACCTTTTTCACCACTTCATGAAAAAGGTCTGCGTTCCTGCTCTGTCGGGATGTCGTAGGACGGCACAAAAACATCGGGAACCTTCTTCGGAAGTCCATGTCTCAGATCTCAGACCGGCAGGTTTCCTGACTTAAGTTCATCGTATCAGCACGCCTTCTCAGAAACGGCTATTCTCTATTATATTTATAGAGGCCTTATTGTTCCAATGGCATAATGTGCTGACGCTCCCTCACACAGTGACCGGATCGTCCAGGATTCATACCTGGTTCCCTATTATCACCAAGTATTCTTGTTCCAAATATCTCTTCGAGCTACACATCCAGAATACAGAGCGTACCAGTCTGGTTTTGTTATTTAATTTCTACATTATTATTGTAACACGAGGACATATAATGTCAACGCTGTCACTGATTTAATAACCTTTGTGCTCAGCATGCATTCAATGGGGACAGGCCGTGCAGGGGAGCACCTTTGTGGCGCTCCCCTCCGCTTGCCTGTTCGCTATGTGTTTCGGTTATCCTGTGTTATTTTACTCTGATCGTAACCTTTATAGTCCTGGTCGCGCCTTTAGCTTCTTTTGTAGGCTTAGCAGAAACTTTGACCTTGATGGTATACTTACCCTTCTTCAGGCCTTTCTTTAAAGTCACCTTACCCTTACTGTTGATGGTGATCTTCTTCTTGCCTTTGCCAACTTTCTTGTATGTAGTCTTTGCACCGCTTGAAGCCTTGGTCTTCACTGTAAAGGTCTTTTTCTTCTTAAGTGCCTTGCCGCCGGCTTTGACCGTCTTCTTATTGGATTTCTTCAGGATTTTGATCGTCGTGGATTTCTTTTCCTCTGCAGCTTCAATCGCATCGTTCAGCGCCTTAGTCGCAGTCTGGATCTTCACGAGATCAGTTCCGGCCTTTGCTTCGCTCAATGCCTTAAGAGCTGTCTGGATCGCTTCTACGCTTTCAGCTTTATAATCAGCCTCGGTATATCCGGCAGCTTTCTTCTCTGCGGCTTCAGCTGCATCCATCACTGACTTCTTGATCTCAGCTTCAGCACCAGCCGCTTTCTCCTGTGCTGCTGCATTTGCCTTCTTCAGTTCTTCAAGCTGAGCCTGATCTGCAGATCCTGCTGCTTTTTCAGCCGCCGCCACTTTCTTGTCTGCTTCTTCAGCCAGCTCTTTGGCCTTAGCCAGATCTTCCGGAGTCTTTACTGCTGCCGCAGCGTCGCTTACTGCCTTGATTGCTTCTTCAGCCTGTGCCTTGAGGGAAGGTGTAGTTTCCTTCTTTGTCTCACCGCATTTGTGAGCACATTCATATAACTTGTATCCCTCTGTTCCGAATCCAGGTTCTGCACTTTCTTTCAGCTTTGTGAAGTCATGGCCAAGAGCCGGGATCTCTACAGGTTTTTCGATCTGGTTTTCTGCTTTTTCATCCGAGTACATATTCTTGCATTCACTGCAGATCCAGTACTCTTCAAAACCAGCCTCTGTGCATGTCGCAGCTTTAGCAGTTACCTTCGTAAGCTTGTGCTCGTGCTGTGGCGGCGCCGGCTCCAGAATTGCAGTGGTCATACTATATGCGATATATGTCTTCATGCTCGAAGAATAGCCCGCAAAGTAGAATACTGAATTAAGATCGACAGGAACACCTGCGAACTCACTGTTTCCGCTTGTGTTTGTCTTCGGATATTCTTTTCCGCCGATCCAGATCTTGTCATAAGTACTGCTTGAAACAGCAAGCGTTGCTGTAGCTTTTCCGTTAACTACTGTAACAGATTTGACGCTCCAGGTAGCCTTTCCGGATGTGCTCTTTCCGCTGCTGAACGTAGAAGTAAGTTTCGGCACAGTAGTGCTGTCGTAAGTACCATCAGCTAATGTAGTACTGTTATCGACCGGATCATATGATCTTACAGCCCATACCGCTGATTCCAGAACTCTTCCGAGAGGCTGACCTGATGCTGGATGCGATGTCTCACTGTCAAGGGTTGCCTGATCTGCTGCGGATAATTTATTAAAGTCTGCCAGGATAGCTTCAACAGCAGTTTTATCACTCTTCTTATATGTTGACGGATCAGGGTCAAGGGCCTTGATCGCTGCCCTTACTGTCTCGATCGTTACTACTGGCTGAGGACCAGGGCCAGGACCAGGCGTCTGTTTCTTTACCAGCCCTGCAACAGCGTCAACGATAGCCTGTGCCATGGCGTCTACTGCTGCTTGTTCTGATGCAGGCTTATTCCTTACTACTGCATTGACTGCTGATGTAACTGCAGCAACAGACTCATCCGTGTAAATGCTGAGATCTGCAGGAATAGTAGCTATTGCTGCATCTACCGCTGTATAATCCGCTAGCACGACTGTCTTTTCAACCAGGGCATCTATAGCGTCATTGATGGCCTTCGCCATGGCGTCTACTTCTGCCTGCTGTGACTCGAACTTTCCTTCGACTACTGCTGCGACAGCATCTGTCACTGCCTGGTATGAAGCTTCTGTGTACAGATCTGCATCTAACGCTTCCGCCGCCGCTTTAGCTGTA
>JAFWHX010000021.1 GCA_017533915.1 Eubacterium sp.
GGCCTGATCTTCGCAAGAGTTGATCTCGCCAAGAAGGTAGACTCCGCAGTATTCCCATACGCACAGGGCGGCCCTCTCTGCCACATCATCGCAGGTAAGGCTGTATGCGCTGAAGAAGCTCTGAAACCTGAGTTCAAGACATATGCGCGCCAGGTAAGACTCAACTGCGCAGCACTTGCAGACGAATTCCTCAAGATGGGTTATAAGATCGTAACAGGCGGAACAGACAACCATGTATTCCTGCTCGATCTCCTTGACGAGCCGTTCTCGGGTAAGGAGCTTCAGGCAGCATGCGACGAGGTAGGCATCACACTCAACAAGAACTGCGTTCCTAACGAAAAGAGATCACCGTTCCAGACATCCGGCGTACGTATCGGAACCGCTCCGATGACAACAAGAGGATATCTCGAGGACGACTTCCGCAACGTTGCTCACAGAATCGATGACGTTGTAAAGGAACTCAGAGCACAGAAGGCTGCTGAGGCTGCTGAAGCATAATCGGGCTTAACAGTTTGTTTGAAATTAAATGCCCCGCCTTGTAAAAAAGGCGGGGCAAAGTCATTGAATATGTTTTTTTGCTGTTGTAAAATGAACAAAATATCGCTGTAAGAAGAAGAGGAGGTACTGACCTATGGTGAAGCTTTTGATTGGACATAAAGGAAGCGGCAAGACCAAGAGAATGATCGAACTCGCAAATGAAACAGTCCAGACAGCCAGAGGCAGCATCGTATTTATAAATAAAAATTCCAGGCTCATCTATGATCTTGATTATAAGATAAGAGTAGTGTGTATGGAGGACTTTCCGCATATTACAAACGAAGACGAGTATATCGGCTTCCTTTTCGGTATCATGAGTTCCGATAATGACATCGAAACGATCTTCCTTGACGGCATTATGAGGCACAGGGACTTTGCCCTTGAGGTCCTTCCTAGCTTCATTGAGAAGATCAAGATCATATCCAAGGAATCAGGTATCGACTTCGTACTCAGTGTGAGCGCTGAGCTCGAAGAGATGATAGGCGTTGACTTCGACGATATGGAAGTGCTCAACTGATATGACAGTAATAGAACAAATACTCGAAGGAATCAATAAAGGCAGAGCCATGTACGGGAGCGTGCATGGCTCTCTTGCAACTGCGGATGAAATCCGTGCTGCGGAAACCAGTGAACTCTGCCTCGGCGATAATCTGGAGTACATGAAGCAGCTGCTTGAACGGGGATATGAAGGCGCTTTCAGTCTTATTTATATTGATCCGCCGTTCTTCACCCGCTCCAGCTTCAACGCGTCTGTAAGTGTAAAAGATGCGCAGGGAGCCAGCCACAAGGTCCATCACCTTGCATATGATGACAAATTCGACCGGAGCCTCGAATACTATATCGAGAACATGACGGTAAGGATCCTGATGATGAAGGATCTTCTGGCAAATGACGGCCTTATGTGGATCCATCTGGACTGGCACTCGTCGCACTACATAAAGCTGGTGCTCGATGAGCTTATGGGCGAAAAGAACTTCGTAAACGAGATAATCTGGCAGTATAAGTCCGGCGGGTCCGGCAAAAGGCATTTTGCCCGTAAACACGACACCATACTCGTGTATTCGAAGACGCCAAAGTACCGCATCAATGTTCCTAAGGAGAAGTCATACAACAGGGACCGCAAGCCATACAGATTCAGGGGAGTAGCTGAATACAAGGACGAAGGCGGCTGGTATACGCTCGTCAATATGAAGGACGTATGGAGCATTGACATGGTCGGGCGCACTTCGGCTGAACGCACGGGATACGCCACTCAGAAACCACTTGAGCTCATGAAGCGCATAATCGAAGCGTCGACATCCGAAGGAGATCTGGTGGGAGACTTCTTCTGCGGAAGCGGAAGCCTGCCTGAGGCGGCACATCTGCTCAGGAGAAGGTGGATCTCCTGCGACAGCGAAGAACTGGCCGCAGCGATGTCAAGACGCAGGCTCAGGAAAGCCGGAGCTGCCTTCGTATTCACAAGACTGGAAGAATCCAGGCCGTGCAGCGGAAGAGCCGATATAGAGGTCCTGAGCAGGGATTCTCTTGAGGACGGAAGACTGCTGTATAAATGCAGGCTTAAGGACTTTGTACCTGATATAGATACAGGCTCCATACAGATGAAGGACCGCATCCATGTGGAAAAAGCGCTGAAGGCAGACCGACTGCAGTTTGCGGATCATATAATGATAGATCCGGACTATGACGGTACTTTTGAAAGCAGATACATATTTGATACCGGCGCTGACAGCTTCAGCTTCATTTCAGGCGGCAATTTCGCCGCTGTTGTGGTCGACAGATTCGGCAGGGAATACCCGGCTGAAATAATAGGATGATCCTAAAATAAACAGGTGATAAGAGCTATGAATAAAAAAGATCAGAATAAAGCAGTCAGCTCTCTCGATAAAAAGCTCGAGAAAGAAGCTGCGGCAAATAAGAAGGTCAATGAGATATATGCAAAGGATCCTGAGCTGCACGGTAAGTCCAGGATCCAGGTCAGAGCCCAGGAGATAGGGCTGGCTCTGCTTGCGGTTGTGATCGGATCTCTTGGAACTATCGGCATAATGCTTCCGAACGGGCTTACTTTCGGCGGAATAACAGGAATCACAAGAATCATACAGAAATTGACCGGGATAAATTACTCGTTAACATACTATGTGCTTGCGATGATAGTATTGGTGATAGTGTGGATCTTCCTGGGATTCAAAGAAGTCAGAAAGATCATACTTATGTCGTTGTCGTATCCGACGGTGCAGCTGCTGCTTGAGATGAATCACGTAGTGCTGATAGAGAGTGATGATCTTTTCCTGGTGGCAGTTTTCTGCGGTGTGGTGCTTGGGATCTCTAACGGGCTCACGTTCAAGGCAGGATTCTCGTCAGGAGGCACTGATTCGCTCGCTAAGGTGATAAAATACCGCTGGCTGCCTCATCTTGGCAT
>JAFWHX010000003.1 GCA_017533915.1 Eubacterium sp.
CGGAAGAAATAATAAGGACATACGGGTGAAAGAGCACTTTCGTGTTCGAATCGCTATATGATACAATAAAGGGATGTGGATGACATAAGTCATCCACATCCCTTTGGTGCACCAGAGGCGATTCGAACACCCGACGCACGGAGCCATTTGGAGGTTTTTCGAAGAATGCGAGCATTTCAACCTCTTCGCGGATAACCGTTGAAATTCAGCCGTTTTCGGGGTGTTGTTCCGTTGCGTTTCCCATGGACGAGCATGGGCGAGCACGGGTGTCTTGCGATAACTTTTGGGCAACAAATGGGCAACATTTTTATAAGTAAATTGAACTTGTGAATAAGTGACAAACAGGACACGATGAAATACAATTTATTATTATATATAAAATTGGAGTTTGACATCTAATTGATGCTACTCTAAAAGTCCAAATTCGGGAATAACATAGCGCCAAATTCGGGAATAATATAGCGCCAAATTCGGGAATGGTGTATAATTCATTCAGCGGCAATTCAAATTTCATTAAGGAGAATCGTATATGGTTGAACAATATAAAGCGAGAGTATTGGATACACAGCTCAAAAGAAAACTTAGTGGTATAGGTGCAGTTCTGATTGAAGGGCCTAAATTATGCGGGAAAACAACAACTGCAGAACAGATAGCTAAGAGTATATTGTACATGGCACTACCGGAAGACAGAGTAGAGAATATTAAAATGGCTCAAATGGCCCCAGGCATTCTTTTGCAGGGGAAACCCCCAAGACTGATCGATGAATGGCAAATAGCGCCAGGTTTATGGGATTCAGTCCGGTTTGAGATCGACCATAGAGGCAAAACGGGTCAGTTCATTCTGACGGGTTCTGCAGTTCCAGCAAAAAGAGAAGAGATTTTCCATACGGGGACAGGAAGAATAGCATGGCTCAGGATGCGACCTATGACTATATTTGAATCTGGAGAATCAAATGGGGATGTAAGTCTTAGGACTTTATTTGAGAGTGATGAGGATCCGATTGGCAAGAATTATTTGGAGCTTACAGATATAGCATACCTGGTGTGTCGTGGAGGATGGCCGACGGCATGTGAGCAAAAGGGAGAGATTGCACTTGATAGAGCCTTTGACTATTATGACGCAGTTGTTAATGAAGATATTTCAAGAGTGGATGAAGTTCAGAGAAGCCCCGAAAGAGCTAAACTCTTGATGCGGTCTTATGCCAGGAATCAGGGAACGCAAACATCGATAGAAGCAATCAGGCAAGATATGATAGCTAACGATTTAGACTCGCTTGATGCGAAAACAGTGCAATCGTATATAGATGCGCTGAAGAAAATATTCGTCATTGAAGACCTGCCAGCGTGGAATCCTAACATCAGATCAAAAACCGCAATAAGAACAACAGATACAAGATATTTCATAGATCCATCTATTGGTACGGCAGCACTTGGAATAGGACCTGCAGATCTTATAAATGATCTGAAGACATTTGGTCTGATGTTTGAAACTATGTGTGTTCGGGATCTACGGGTATATGCGGAAGCACTTGGCGGATCAGTCTATCATTACAGAGATAAAAACGGGCTCGAATGTGATGCGGTAATTCATCTCAGGAACGGATCATATGGACTAATTGAGATTAAACTGGGAGGTGAAGACGCAATAGAATATGGAGCCAGTACACTGAAAAAACTAAATGGTATAATTGATACAAGTAAAATGAATAAACCGTCTTTTATGGCAGTGCTTACCGGAGTGGGGAAATATGCATATCGGCGTGAAGATAATGTATATGTAATTCCTGTAGGATGTCTTAGAGACTGATATGCATTACCTGCTGCCACTCATAAGTGGACTTCTATCGCCCCTTATGATAAACTATATACAATAATGAACAACAGAATAAATATGAAACAGACGCGGCTAACGGAATCGGGGTGCGAGTCCCCGGCTGACGAGCAGCCGTAACTTATGAGCCCGAGCGTCAAAGCCCTGACCCATATCAAGTCGGAAGACGAGGACCGCGTTTTGGATTGCAGGCGCCCGTATATCTGCCGTGCATTTCTTTGTTTTACTGCTAGACTTTATTGGCATATATTCTAAACAAGGATACTGATATCGAAGCGACTGCATCATGCGGCCGTTTTTTTATGCGGCGAAGCAGCCATCAAAGCCATATTTGGTTGCGACTATCAAAACCTAGAAGGAACTGTAGTAAATATGACAACAACACTAAACGTATTAATCGTAGAAGATGATTATAACGATTTGAAGCATGCAAAGAGAATCGTAGAAATGAACTTTCCGGACGTGAAAGTGTATGACGCTGGCAATAGAAAAGAGGCTCTTAATGAACTTGCAAAGCATGATATGAATCTTTTGCTGCTGGATGTAAGACTTCCGGATGGTACGGGATTCGATGTGGCGAGGGACATCAGGAATATCCCACAGTATCGGTTTGTGCATATTGTATATATAACCGGTGAAGACTACGATCCGCTGGAGACATATAACACTTATCACTGTTATTCGTTTATCAGCAAGCCATATACAGAGGACACTATGCTGGAGCAGCTCGGCCCATTGCTAGATGAACTGAGACAAGAAAAATCTGAAAACCGTGTTCCGGTAAGGCGCGAGGCGAGAGCATTTTCCACGACAAAAGGTGAAATAATAATACCTGTCAATGATATATTATATGCCGAGCTAAGATTTCGTAATATGGTTATCCATACAAGAAAGGGCGAGTACCAAACCAAGAGAATGTCGCTCAAGTCGTTTAAAGAGTATATAAATGATCCCGGTTTCTTCATCTGTCATGAATCTTTTATAGTTAATATGAGGAAGGTATACATGATAGAAAAAGGGGACAAGAGATCTTATGTCGCGTTATTTAATAACAGCGATGATAAAGGATGTATTGTCAGTCAGAAAAGATATAAGGGAATGAAAGAACTGCTTGATAAAAAGGCAGCAAAAATGAAAGCCGGAGGGAGCAAATGATAGACTGGATAGATGTGGCGGGTTCACTGTTTGAGAACACGATGATCTATATCGTTGCTATGATTCTTGCAAAGAATGAAAAGATAAGCGCCAGGATGGTCATATGCTGGCTTATCGCGGTTCCGGTCATTTCGATCGCCAATTCATTCAATATACCGTACCATGCGATCTTTACGGTTGCAGCAATGACGGCGTTCATATGTGCTTTTTTCAGAAACAAGATCATCGATACAGCGGCGGATGTGATAATGGGATTTGCATATGTATTATTCTATCAGATCATATTCAGTGTTGTGCTAATGCTTTTCATGCAGTGGTTCAAATTAGACGAGAACATCGCGCATTTCATTTTGCTCGCGATAATGATCCCGGTCGGGATACTGCTTTTTAGAAGCGATCTGGTCCAGAGGCTACTGTCCACATACTACTATGAGAACAGGGAGCCGCTTTTCGGCATACTGGCAGGTTTTCTGGTAATATATGCTCTGCTGATCAATGTGCTGGCTCCGGAGGATACTGCGTATAGCAATAAAAAGCTGGAAGTGCTGCTCCTGATCGGAGTATATGTTATCTTAAACGGTGTATTCATCTACAACCTGTACATCAAAAGGCGTACTGAGAAGGAATTGTTCAAATCACATGAATATGAAGACTACCTTCACGAGCTTATGAATCAGATGAAAAGCCGCGAGCATGAGTACAAGAATCATATACAGCACATAATATCTATTTCCGAGGACGATGAAATAGATGATGTGAGGAAACGGATCCATGAATATGCCGACCAGATTGTGGATCAGGACAGCGTTACGACGAAGGGCGCGATAACAGACAATATAGCAGCCTCCATATTCCTGTATCAGGCAAAGAAGCGGGCGGAGAATGAGGAAGTACACTTCGAGTATTATATAGATAAACCATTCCCGGAGTACAGAATACCTGAAAAGGATCTGGTCGAGCTGGTTTCCAATGCTATCAACAATGCTTTTGAGGCTGCCGCGGATTTGGAGCCGGAAAAGAGAAGCATCTTTATTCTGTTCCAGAAAGATCATATAGAAGTGATCAATACCATGGCATGTCTGGAAGATGTGGAGTATGGCGTGAGTACCAAGGGACGAGAAAGAGGGTACGGACGGCTTAACATGAAACGAATAGCTGATAAGTACGGAATCAAGCTCAGTACGCAGATTGAAGAAAACAGATTCATAGTCGTCATGGATTTCTAAGAAACAGACATAAAATAAAACGGAGGTCGGACCAGTAATGATCCGGCCTCCAATTTTTGATGCAAGTTTACTTCAGTAATTCTTCCGGGCATTCCACTTCATGCCATAAAACACTGGATGCCGAAGATGCAGATGCTTCTGCCACATTCATAAACAAACATGAGATGAGATTTAAGATAGTTTTCATGATATCCCTCCTTACTCATCAAACCTCTTGTTATACCCCGTAGCTGTCATTTTCATGACCGCCACTGCCAATGTAAGCCATGTGTCATTAGCGTTCAATATCTATGCCGCGATTTCACATTATTTGGACGATAAACACGGATATGTGACAATACGCCATATATAACGCAAAGGTGCCAAAACCATTGAAATTGGGGGGGTGCAAGCGATAATATATAAAATATGGGGAGAATTATCGAGTGCATGGCGGCGTCACATCCAGATGATCCGCTTGCGGAAGTGAAGATCAGATACGCCTGGGAAGTCATAAAGTCCGAGTCAGTAAAGTGCATGATCATGCTTGTCATATTCATGCTGCTTCACGAGGTCGAGCTTTATATATTGGGACTGCTGTTCCTGCTTCCTTTAAGGGCAGTATCAGGGGGACTTCACTTCAGGCAAGAATCAGCCTGTCTGATATTCTCCCTTATGACAATGGTATTGGGGTTAATAGTTTTTCCTGAGTATATTCCGTGTGGAACGTGGATATACTCCATTGTGGTAGCTGCAGCAGCGGTGATAATGATCATATCACCTGTCGTGAGCCCGAAAAAGCCGATCAAATCGATCGATAAGTGGAAGCGTATGAAGTTTCTGTCTATATCGCTCGTAATGATCGAATCGGTGATCATAATTGTCCTGATAAGGATCGGCAACAATTATGGATATCCTATGTTCTGGATTATGGCTATACAGGCGCTGCAACTGATTCCGGGAGCCATGATATATGGCTTCGGAAAGAAAACGATAAAGGGAAACAATTAAAGAGATTATTTAGTTTAATACTGGGATGCGGCTAACGGAATGGGGTGAAGATCCCCGCTGTTCAGCAACCGTGAAGCTCCGGCAATAGCCGGGAGATCAGTCGGGAGACGAGTCGTGTCCGGATACTAAGCACTCTCGGATTAGCCGCAGTATCTGAATATGTTTTAGTACATGGCTTTCCCGGAGTGTTGGGGGAAGTCATTTTTGATTGTTCGCCTTGTAATCATGACGACAATGTAAGTTATCACTTTTTAAGTTGTTTGATGAAGGAGGAAAGGAAATGCAAAGACTTCATCGATCCGGCAGAATAATGATCAGCTTGTTGTTTGCACTGACCATGGTGTTCTGCTGTGTATGCGCTGATTCCTATGCGACGGGTCATAACTCGCTTACAGGATTCAGCGCCGGCGTCGCGAGCATCACTGTTTCCGGTGGAACAGTAGCCCAGGAAGTGACGCCTGTAATCTCCGGTGATCAGTATACGTACAACATTACTATCACCGAAGACTGGAATTCATTGAATTCCGACAAGAAGATAACTATAACTTTTGCGAAAGATCTTACGAATTATCCAAATTGCGAGATCTCGACGAATCAACCAGGTGTGTGGCCGTTCAGAAAGAAGAAAGTGAGAGACGGAGCGACATTAGTATATGAGGCTACGATAGATCAAAACAATCTGAATGGATCAACGGTAGCCTATGTGTACTATGATCTTGAGAATCATGTTACGTCTTATAAGACATATGTCTTTAACGTGACGATCAACGGCGCACTCAATCCGAGAATTCTGAGCAACGATACTTTTATGAGTATTGGAGATCCGGATTATCAGCAGACAGAGCCGGAATGTGATATGAAAATTGCAAATGGACATGTAAATATCAGTAGTTGCGATTATACAATTACGTACAACGGGACTCGCAGCCAGTACTATCCGGAAACGTTTGCTCTTTATGTTGACAAGAATTCCACAGTCACCAGGCCAAGTGAATACAGTAGCGTAATTTCTTTGACTAACGAAACTGTAGGGACTCAGTACAGGAGCTATGTAGTAAATCACACTGCGCTTGCAAAACTGGTGGTTAGCAAAGGCGGTAATTCAGTAGGCGTTGAAGTTCCGGCGCCGCACCCTGAAAGTGCTACAGGGTCAGGGCCGGCTCCGAAATCTGTAGTCAGCTATCTGCCTATTGGGCAATTTGCTACAGGATCAGGATGGGGCACATCTGGCGGCTCTGGTACTACTGCTACAAAGTTTGTAGGGAAGTCTGCTCCAGAGAGCACAGGCGTTTCCCTTGGAGCACTCGGCGGATACATCGAGTTCGAATTCCAGAATGCGATTCAGAATTATGCAGGTAACCCTTATGGAGTTGATTTCGTAGTATATGGTAATGCCTTCCATGGGAATCCGGAAGCTGGTGCTGTTCAGGTTTCTGCTGATGGATTGACTTGGTATGAGTTGGCTGGCTCCAAGTATTATGAAGACGGATTCACGACATCAGGCGTGACGTCACCTAAGTTGTATAAAGGAACACAGAGAAATGCGATCGCAAAGTATCAGCTTTCTAACAGCACCCTTACGGCAGCTATCTATGATGGTTCAACAGCTCTTTATCCGTTTACATCGTTTGGTTCAGAAGGATGGTGGCCGCTTACTAGCGAAAGCTATCCTATGGGGACTCATACGAACACGAATGCGAATATCTCAGTCACACATTCCAATACAGCTATGGAAATGACTGGAGTTACAGCAATCGAAGATTCTGATGACAATGCTGAATATGGGTATGGATATGCAGATGTAACTCCGAATGGAAGCTACAGTGCCTATGGAAACCCTGAAAATCCGTACATCCCGTATACAAATGGTAAGACTGGAGGAGACGGATTTGATCTTGACTGGGCTACAGATATTAGCACAGGAATGCCAGAGGACATTTCAAATCTAAGTATAAAGTTTGTTAGGGTTTACTCCTCAGTTCTTCATATTCAACCTCCGTTTGGTGAAACTTCGGCAGAAGTAACAGGTGTGTTTGTAACTCCGCAAGTATCTGGTAGGACCGACGTTGGGAGAACATCGTTGCCAGATGTAAGTATTGGAAATACAAATATAAAACAATTAATCAATACTGGGAATCCAGAAATAGTTGAGACAATTAATAATGTCCATGTTGTGTATCTTAGCAAGAACAGTTATTCAATTCATCAAGAGGATTCTGATGGGAATATTCTAGTTCATGGAAGTCAGATTTCTGTAGGCGGATCCAATAATGTTTGGATTAATAACGAAAGTTCGTCACAAACCGAGTACGAAGGAAATGATTTTGTTCGTATTGTGATTCAAGAAGGAAGTAAGGCACCATACATAATACTTCTGGTACTTGAGTAAATGAGCGCTACATGGAAGCGTATTCCCTTTCTGGCAATAACCATAATCACTTTAGCTTTTTCTTCGTTGCAGTTGGTGCATGCAGACGAGGGGGAGAAGATAATAGATTTGGAATACACATTGTCAGGAGAGGAGTGTCATTTAGAAATAGAACAAGCCACAAAGATAGGTTCATATACTGGTGGAACTACAACTGGTAATGTATATCTAATGGAATTGCCGACAGGTGCGTCAATAACGAATATTACAACAAGTTGGGCTACTGTTAAGACAAGAGGGGTTACGACAGGAAGAACGTGGGACAATGCAGATCCTAATAAGTATACGGACGAATCTTATTATGCAAAGAATGATGAATTTGTCGCCCCGGCATCTACTCAAAGGACAGGTTTCCCTGCGTCTTTTACTGGGATATCATTTGATGAATCTGGATATCAATTGCCTACGGAGAATGTGAAAGGATTTTGCATTCAAGTAGAAACAGAAGATATGGTTACGCAACATCGTTTCTTTATACAGATTTCTACGGCTGGACAGACTACAGATAAAAGTCAGATTAAAGCCTTGATAGATTCTGTTCCAAAATCTGGCTATTACACAAACGATGACAATTGGAACGGTAAACTATCAAGTCAGAATGGATTCTGGAATGACTTACAGGTATTTGTGAACGACAGGCTTGTTGCAGTCTATGAGGACGATTCATTATCACAAGAGTATATTGATTCTCAGATTGAGTCATTAACTACAGATTTAGCTGCTGGAATTTCCAATCTTATTCCAGATACGCAGGTTCTCCCTGTAAAGATCCATAATGCACTGGAGACATACAAGTCGCTTTCTGATGAGGATAAAGCCAAGTATTCTGCGAAGTCGGTACAGAAATATGAGAACGCCAGAAGTGCTGCCGTTGCTGCATATGATACGTTATTTGACAGCGAAGGCAATGCCATTGTGGAGACAAATAAGGCAGAACGTCAGGAAGAGATCGATGCTGTGGCCGATGCTCTTGAGGCCGCATATAATGACCTGCTTGGTAAGACTTCAGAGGCAGATATCGAGCGCTGGCTTGCTGCTTCCGAGTGGGTAGCTTCTCAGACGATAGTTGAGGATCATTTCACAGCTGAAAGTGTTAATGATCTTAATACGGCGATCCAGGCTGCTAAGGCGATCGAAGATGCACACGATGATCCACATGACATCCTTGCATCCAAGACTGAATATCAGGCATATACAGACGCAGTTGCCGGAGCACTCTGTGCATACTATCAGCTTGAAAACGCCGGCCCTATCAGTGTACATGTAAGGATCGTAGACAACTATGGTATTACACATCCTGAATATGCCATTGATGATTCTGGTGATTCTGATATGGCTCACTTTAACGGTGACGTAACGTTGACAAATAATAAGACTATTCAGGGACTGTTCCTTGAAAATGAAGGAGGACTGTACACAACTCCAAAGACTGCATATAAGCCAAAAGCAGGGGTGGCAGGCATAGATGATTCCTGCCAGCATGCACATACGTATGTATACGTAAACGGCAAACTTGCAATACCGGCGCTTCAGGCAGACCCTACGTCTCTGGCAAGGATGAACCCATCGGCGGGACATATGGATGTATATTCAGGGGAAGATTTAAGCGCAGGACCAGTTTACTTTGATCATGTGCACGAGAACATTGAGGAAAGATTCCCGGTTCTTAAGAATGCGCTCCATGATGGAGATGACGTAATAATACTGAGGACCAGTGCTCCTTTCTTCCATTTTTCTGCAACTGGTGCGATTGACAGATGCATTTCAGATACTGATAATGGGGCATATCTTTCAGCATACTATGATTCGTTCGGCTTCCTGAATATCGATGACTCTGAATTTACAGATGGTGCGATTGAGACTAAGCCTGGCGAAGGCATCGAGATATCTGTATCACAGAGTCAGTCGGATGTGATCACGGGTGATCCTGATGATGCAGAAGAAGCAAAAGAAATAAGTGTACTTGCCAGCGAACCGTTTGAGACTAAAGAAGCTGCCGAAAAGGCTTCTTCATTTACAGCACTTACCGCGAAGGATGGCGATGACACCGTTGATGTTGTTACAGACGCAGACGGAAAAGCTGAATTCAGTCTTGCAAAGGAAGGCTGGTACAGGATCGCTGTGATGGGCATAAAGGGAGAACTGAGAGTTCAGCAGTCATACCTTGTTGATGGCAACAGTATCTTACCAGGTTATTATCCGGACTTTAAGGTATCAGACTACATGCTTGTACATATTACACTTGATGATGAACGCAAAGATGTTGCTGATGCAAAGACTGCTGCTGAAACTGCAAAGACTGCTGCTGAAACTGCAAAAGCAACATATGAGGAAAGCAAGGAAGCCGCTGATGCTGCTGCGGCAACGCCTGGCGATGAAGCAGTAGCTGCTGCGGACAAGGCTCTTGAAGATGCGGAGACTGCAGCAGAAAAGGCAGAAGAGGCAAAGGCGGCTGCTGACGCATATCTTGCGAAAGTCCAGGCACTTGAAGCGAAGAAAGATCAAATGTCAGATGTCAATAAAGCTGCTATCGAAGCTGAACTCACAAACGCGGAGAAGATGGCATCTGATGCTGAGGTCGCCAAGGATGCTGCAGATGCGGAAGTAAAGAAAGCCGAGGAAGCTCAGGATAAAGCTGTGACAAAGGCAGCGCTTAAAGAATGTCAGGAAGAGATAGCTCAGCTGAAACAGGATATTGCAGACAAGCAGGATGAGATCGATGATCTGAAGACGCAGAATACTGCTAATCAGACCAGGATCAATGAGCTCAATGGTCAGATCGAAGCTGCCCAGGCAGAGATAAGTGCTCTTCAGGAAAGCGGAGAAGCTGACGAAGAAACGATCAATTCTCTTAATGAGCAGATCGTAGCCGCGCAGGGTGAGATCGATACCCTTACACAGCAGATCACAGATAACCAGACAGAGATCAATACTCTTAAAGAAGAGGTGGCAGCAACGAAGGGCGAGATCGAATCTCTGACGACCCTTGCCTCTGTAAAGAAGGACGCTATCAGCAGGATAAACAAATATCTTGACGACAATAAGAGCAACATCCTTCAGGAGGATTCTGACAGCGCAGAGCTTGCCGTACTCAAGGCTATAATGGCTATCAAAGATGCTTCCGCAGAGGAAGAGATAACCAAAGCAGCTAATGACGCCATAGCCAAGCTTGATGAAAAGATCGCTGTAAAGAAGGCTGTTGATACTGCCAAAGCGCAGAAGGTCAAAGGCCTTACAGTCAAGGTAAAGAAGAATAAAGCGACTGTCAAATGGAAGAAGAATGCCAAGGTGACAGGCTACGAAGTATTCCGTTCACTCAAGAAGAAGAGCGGATACAAGAAGATCGCTACAGTAAAGAAAAATGCCACTGTAAAATACGTGAACAAGAAGCTCAAGAAGGGCAAGAAGTACTTCTATAAAGTACGTACGTTCACAAAGATCAACGGTAAGACATACTATGGCAAATACTCAGCTGTTAAAGCGACCAGGAAGATAAAGTAGAACATTTTCTTGCTTCTTTAATGAGGATCGGGGCCTGCATTTATATGCAGGCCTCAGGTCTTCTTCCCCGGGTGATCTACTGGAGCATCAGGGCAAGAAGATAACAACGAGAGGTATCTAAATAACTGAAGGCAGGTGGATATCGTGAATTTATTTATCAGGAGGACCATATCGGTTTTGATGAGCTTGATGCTGATCTTTTGTCTGATTCCGTATCATTCTTCTGCGGAAACAAAAGGACCGGAAGACGACGGCGCAACTGTAAGAGTATATTTCACACTGAGCGACGACAGTGAGTTCTTTACAGGCAGAGACGCGGACAGCAGAGTCATGGCAAGAGTACCGATAGACGTACCATACGTCGACCTTCAGGAGTACGGACTCGAGGCATATAACCGCTATGAGGCAAAGAGCTTCGAGGATGGAGGAACGTACATAACGCCATATGTCCTTGTAGAGAGGCCTACGCTTCTCATGTGCTTCCTTAAAGCCCTGAGCCAGTATTATCTGGGACGAGAGATCACTGCGGCAGACATAGGCACACATGCGATAGAAACAAGCGGCGGGGCTACCAGTCTTTATCTTCTCTGGTTCTTCGGCCACTACTACAACTTCATGTACTTTGTGAATCATCAGTACCCTCTGATGGCAAAAGGCTGGGGTGCTACAGCTGATTACATTCTCCTTGAAGACGGAGATGAGATAGACGTTGGTATGTTCACAGACCTCAGGTTCAACCAGTATGGCGGCTTTGCATACTTTGATTCCGGGAATGAAAACATTACTGCAGGAGACAGCCTGGACCTTCTTCTGTATCTTACCAAATCGCAGGAATCCGGAGGAAGTGACTACAACGGGCCAATGTATAAAGAACCAATTCGTGTGAGCAGCGATTACGGCAGGACATGGCAGACAAAGGTATATACGACTGATAAGCAGGGACAGTTCACGGCTACATTTGACGAGGCAGGCGTGTATTATGTCTCCGCCGGGCCTGTGTTCAAGAACCAGCCGTACAGTTCTCTTCAGTGTATAGCTCCTCCTATCTGTGTGGTAGAGGTGAGGCCTGCTCCTGTGACAGGCGGAAGCGTACAGGCGGAAGGAAACAGTTTCAGTGTTTCATGGGCTGAGTCGCCGGGAGCAGAAGCATATGAAGTAAAGTATAAGGCGAGCACGGGGAGCATGAAGACGGTCACGACCGAAGAAACAAGCATATCGATCACTGACGCAGATTCGGAAGACGCAGCATTTACCGTGCGCCCTTATGTTACAAGCAAGTATGTAGCGCTTGGAGAAGAGTACAAGAAGCTTCGCGGAAATGAAGTCACGATAACATATGATCCGAATGCGGACGCAGAGGCAGCGCTTGCGAACGCAAAGACTGCTGCCCGGGAAGAGCTGACCACATATAAGAACAGTAAGGATCTGTCCCTTTACAGACCGCAGCAGCAGAACGAACTGGCAGAAATACTTTCCAGCGGATGCCATGCAATAGATTCGGCTGTTGATGAAGCGGGAGTTACGACTGCATTAAGTGCGGCAAAGAGAAGCATGGATGCTGTAAAAACTGACGCAGAGCTTACCAGAGAGGAACAGGAAGGAGCGCTTCAGAGCGCGATCGCTTCAGCCTGTTCAGAACTGGAAACATATGTAGACCCTGCCTTATACAGGGATAATGAGAGGCAGCTGATAGCTGATATTATCATTGAGGGCAAGACGAACATTCAGCAGGCACAAGACCTTGCCGGAGTAGCAAATGCACTTGCTGCTGCAGAAGCCCTGCTTGACGATGTCAAGACAGATGCAGAATATACCGCAGAGGAACAGGGACAGGGCGGTGAAGATGATCCTGACGCTAAAGCTCTTGCCGAGGCGAAAGCCAATGCCAAGACAGAACTGTCAGAGTACGCAGCAACTAAAGACCCTGAGCTGTACCGTGACGAGCAGAAGGAAGAACTTACCCAGGCTTTGGAGCAGGGCAACGCTGCGATAGATGCTGCTCAGGCAATTGAAGACGTTGCTCAGGCACTTACTGATGCCAAGGCAGCTCTTGATGCAGTCAAGACAGATGAGCAGATGAAGCAAGAAGAGCAGGAAGCTGCGAGACAGCTGGAAGAGGCGAAGAACAACGCCGAGCTTGAGCTTGGCAGCTACATGGCTCCGGAAGAGTACAGAGAAGCCGAGAAGGCTTTGCTCCTTGATATACTTACAACTGGGAGAGCGGCTATCGACGCGGCAGAGACAAAAGAAGAAGTGACGGCTTTGCTCGCGGAGTACAAAGGAAAGATAGACGCGCTCAAGACAGATGCCGAGTACACCCGGGAAGAAGAGGAAGCTCGTAAGAAGCAGGAAGAAGCTGAGCAGAAAGCCAAGGCAGCTGCGATAAAGAAGGCCAAAGCTGCGAAGACAACTGTCAAGGTAAAGGCTTTGACGAAGCATAAAGCTAAGGTGACGTGGAAGAAGGTCTTCGGCGTGACCGGGTACAAGGTCTACCGTGCAACCAAGAAGGCCGGTAAGTATAAGTTGGTCAAGACAGTGAAGAAGGCTAAGACCTTAAAGTACACTGACAAGAAACTAAAGAAGGGTAAGAAGTACTTCTACAAGGTCAGGACCTACACCAGGATCGATGGCAAGAACTACCTGGGCAAGTGGTCGAAGGTAAGGAAGATAAGAGTTAAGTGAGGCACAACATGACTAAGCAATATCCTTACACAAGAGAAGAACTGCTCGACTACCTGCTGAAGAAGCGTGACGAGCTCGGGAGGAAGCCGACCAAGAAGGACATACCTGAGAGGATGCGCCCGTATTACCGCGTGTACTTCGGTAAGTGGTGCTATGCGCTTGAGATAGCGGGGATCGTCATACCTTCGCAGCATACGCTGGAGAGGAGAGCAAGGCATAAGAACAGGTATAAGATGCTGCGGGAAGGCAGAAAGTGATGTAGAATGAAGCAAGCCCTGGGGGTAGCGAGTATGTACACTTAGGCCTGCCGGGGTCCTAGGGTCCACCCTAGAATCTGCGTTTTCGCGGATCTTCCGTGAAAATGCTTTGCTCGCTAAGGTAAGCGGAAATGAAAAGTATGAAAAAAACAAGCGCCGAACCATCATGGTCGACGCCATTTTTTTGTGATATTTACATTATAAAACTACTTAGTTGATTCGTAATGTGATCCACATTCAACTATTTCCAGAGCCTCGTCAACTATGCGGAAAACGATTCGATTCTTTTCGTCGATATGAACACTCCAATAACCAGAGAGAGATCCTAACAATGGCTCCGGTTTACCAATGCAATTATATCCATTTCTATCTATACTTTTCAGTAATTTATTGATCTTTTTCAGATATTTTTTATCCTGTTTCTGCCAGTAAAGATAGTCTTCCCACGCTTCATCGTGCCATAACTTTATCATTAATCCGCCTCAATTATATCGTGTTCATGTACATTTTTACCGGCCTCCATTTCCGCAATACGCTTTTCGAGCATAGCAATATGCTCGTCACTATAGAATGGATCAACAGAGACCTCGAAGGGTATTCTTCTCTCATTTGCGACTTTTGTTAGAAATATACTGATCGCAGCCGACATGGTCATGCCCATGGCAGCGCAGGCGCTTTCTGCTTTCGTTTTAACGCCATCATCTATTCTAAAACTAACCTGTGCCATAACTCTTACTCCTCCTTGTACACATTTATTGTATAGCATATGCTTTTCGTTGTCAAGCAACTAAAAAACAAGCGCCGGATCAATGATCCGACGCCGTTTTTTGTCTTTAGCTTGGCAGGTATTCTCTAAGTCTGTAGTCGATACCATTCATTTTTACCGCCCTGCAGGTGCCGAATAGCCGTGACAGAACGGATTGATCGAGCATGCCGACCAATTGCTCCAGATCAAAGTTGGAGGTAATTACGATGGGCTTTTTGTCTATATACCTGGTGTTGATTATGCGGTACATCTGCTCATCGCTCCACTCTGACCGTTTCTCTTTGCCCAGATCATCCAGGACAAGGAGAGGAGAGTCGATCATTTTCTGAATGATATCTTTGGCATTGCCGCTGTTATCCCTAAAGGATCTTCGTATGTGATCGAGTGCCTCGGAATAATTCCAGAAGCACACCGGCACATACAATTCCTTTACCAGATAATTAGAGATCGCTGCCGCTAAATGTGTTTTTCCTGTGCCGGCTGGACCGACAAGGATGAGTCCGGAGCCATCATTTTCCGGGAAGTTTTTCGCGAAGTCCAAAGCTGTTTTAAATGCAGTTTCCTCATAGCTCTTATCGAAATTATCGAAACTGCATTCGCGGAAACGCTCACCTAAGTGACAGTGCTCAAGTGATCTTGCCGCAGAGACGGAACACATGTCAAGCTCTACACCGGTTTCTTCTATTAAACGGTAGAGTTCCGTCAGCTGATTCTTTGCTTTTATATACTCCTTCATTCCATCGCAGTCACATGGTCTATATACCGGATTGCCTGCCGGCACAGCGATCAGTTCCTGCTCTTTCCCGCAGAAAGGACAATTTGGAGCATCTACTTCATTAGTGGACATAAAATTGACTAACGTCGATGCTCTGTCCTCCAGACTCTTTTTCGTCTCTATAAGAGACAGCCGGGTCTTCATTGTCATATCCTTCTCCCTTATTCTCATTCTTATTCTTATTCAGCTTGTTACCGTTCAACCCACTGGTTGTTTCATGTTTCCGGGCGTTCTGATTACCAACAGGCGCTCCGCCTTTCTTTCCATTCTCTCTGGCGATCCTTCGGTATTCTGCGGATTTATTGAATACCGGGAGCCAGGAAATAAACATACCATCCAGGTATGGAGCTTCAGAAAAGTCCGGCTCTATGCCATAAAACATATAGTTGAATACGGCGATGAACATATTTAGCTGTTCATCTTTTTCAGGAAGCTTCAAAATCGCATCGAATTGAGATTTGAAGAAGGTGACACGTTCTTCAGGCACAGTCATTGCTGTCACCTACCCCGAAATAATCAAGGACTGAACTCAAATTAACAAGGTACTTGGTGCCAACGCGTCTTGATGGGATCAGGCCGCTGATGACAACTTGTCTTACTGCCCACTCTGTAAGAGCGGTATTCGGGTCCATAGACTTGATTTCTGCATATGCCGATTTTATGGTTCGAAGCTTGATTTCACTCATAATCTTCCTCCTTAACCGGCGTAGGCCATACATGTACTGGTATGCTTCAATGAGCAAACCCTTTCAGGAGGTGCGTTTTCAATAACCGGACGCTAAAAGATCGTAAAAATCATTTCAAACCATATTGACGAACATATGTTCTTTATAGTATAATATCACCATCCGCAGAAAAAGCAAGAGGTTGGAAGAAGGTTTTTTGAAAAATTTTTTGTAAGGGCAGAAGGGTGTTATCCGGCCTTTATGAAGGAGGCAGTTACATGAACAAGACAAATTATGTTCTTCACGGCAAGCCTTGCTACAGGATACGGGAGACGATAGGCAAGAAGATCAATGATAAGGGGATCATAGTGCCTATCCGTAAGACCTTTATCGGTAAGAATAAGAAGGAGGCTGAGCAGAAAAGGAAGGAATATATCGAGAAGAAAGCTGTAGGTATCGACGGCAGCAATCTGTATTTCGGCATAGTTGCAGAGAACTGGCTGTATAATTTCATGCTGAACGATCCGACTCTCCAGGACAGGACCAAGGAAACATATATGTGCAGATGGAACTGTTATGTGAGGAATACGGCTTTGTACACCATGCCGATAGAGGAGATCACCATCGACACGCTCCAGTCGTTCTACAACAATCTGGGCGCCCCGGACTCATCGCTCCAGACGATCGACAAGGTAATGAAGCGGTTCTACAGGTACCTCGAGATGGAGGGCATGGCCAGGAACATCGCGACCATGACGGTCGTGCCGAAGAAAAGACGCGGACTGGACAGGAAGGGAAGGCCGCCTGAAGTCTGGACTGATGATGAGATAAAGAAGATCCTCGGTTCTTTTGATCTTGCAGGAAAGAGATTCCGCCACAAGTTTCTTGTCATACTTGCGTATTATACGGGCTGTCGGATAAGCGAGATCCTTGCTATCAAGAAGAGCGATATCAAGGACGGGATCCTCACTATCAACAAACAGATAATAAAGCGCGCAATATTCAAACGAGGCCAGAAAACCGTGTATGAGATGGGTATCGATACTCTTAAGACAGATTCATCTTACCGCGAGCTTCCTCTGAATGACGCGGTGTTAGAGGCCCTGGAGGAGCATCTGAAGTGGCAGGAGAAGGACAAGAAGCTGAACGGATACAGGACCGATTATCTTTTCACTACCAACACCGGAGAGCTGTATGACAGGCATAATATCGAACACTCGCTGGACAAGTACTACGACAAGCTAGGTATCACGCACAGAGGACTCCATACATATCGCAGAACGTTCTGTACCAACCTGTGCCGTGCCGGGGTTCCGATCCAGGTAGCCTCCAGGCTGATGGGCCACGCAGGCATAACAGATACCGCAAGATATTATGTAAATGTGCCTTCGAAAGAGAAGATGGACGCGGTAAAAGCGCTTGAAAAGTGGACTGACGAAGTTAGGTCCTCATGAATTTTTCCTTGAAATTTTAACGTTTTCAGCCCGTCCCAAAAACACAAATGGGCAACAAATGGGCAACACCCCGAAAATGGACCAAAAAACCGAAAAATAAAAACGCTGTAACCATTGCAATTACAGCGTTTTGGTGCACCAGAGGCGATTCGAACACCCGACGCACGGTTTAGGAAACCGACGCTCTATCCCCTGAGCTACTGGTGCATAAATATGAATACATACGGGGAATGCGCCTCAATTTATTCAACTATATGACTATATCATGTTTGCGGGATGATAGCAAGAAAATATTGCAAAATAATAATACGCTGCAGACTGGACAAGCTGCAGCGTACTGTGTTTTACATAAGCGGAGCCACGAGTCTGAGGAGCATCTGCCCGAATGCCTTACCGGCAGTCGGGGATCTGTATTCTTCAGTAACTTCACGGCACTGCTCAAACATGGATTCGAAGTCAGCCTTGGTCTCCATAACAGCCTGGCAGTGTGTATACAGGCAGCCGTTCTCAAAGTGATGGTAAAGGCTTCGGTAGTCCATGTTTATTGTGCCGCAGGTCGCGATGGCGTCATCTGTGACGCTCATCTTGCAGTGGCAGAATCCAGGCGTGTATTCAAATATCCTGACGCCGTTTCTGACAAGGTTCTGATAGTATGATCTGGTAATAGAGTAGATCAGAGGCTTGTCAGGGATACCTGGCGTGATGATTCTAACATCGACGCCACGCTTAGCAGCTAGTCCGAGAGCGTGTATCATCTCATCGGTCAGGATGAGATACGGCGTGACATACCAGGCGTACTTTATGGCGTATTCTGCTATAGAGATGTATACATCTTCACCAACGTGTTCATCATCCAGAGGAATATCGCCGTATGGGATTACGAACCCGCAGCTCGCGGCAGGATCAATGCCTGATTCAGCAATAGCATTGACTGATTTGGCTTTGACGGTTCCTGCGTCGGCTGTCTCCGCGCTCGCCTCGACGGCCTCAGTATCTGGGGCCTGGTCGGTGACGGTCACATCATGAAGATACTGAGTAAAGTCGGTATCATTATCGTCGTCTCCGTTTATCGCGTTCCACATCTCGAGGAACATGTCTGTAAAGCTGCGGACTGCCGGACCGTAGATCTTAATGCCCGTGTCCTTCCAGTAGCCGAACGGCTCGGTGAGATGGAAATATTCATTTGCCAGATTGTATCCTCCGGTGAATGCGACATGGCCGTCGATCACGGTGATCTTACGGTGGTCACGGTTGTTCAGGAAGAGATTGAGGCCGATCGTGAACGGGTTGAATACGCGGCATCTGATGCCCTTGGATTCCATGAGCTTTACGAAGTCAGTATCGATGAAGCCGATGCTGCCCATGTCGTCATAGAATACGCGTACTTCGACACCAGCCTTGACGCGGTCTTCTAGGATCTCCTGGATACCGTGCCAGCTCTCGGCGTTTTCGATCGCGTGGTATTCCATGAAGATGAATTTCTGCGCCTTGCGTAATTCTTCCTTCTGGGCTTCCAGCCCTTTCGCACCATCGTCATAATACACTATAGGTATATTCTCGTATGCTGGGTACTTAGCTCTCTTGCTGAGATAGCTCGCTATGTTGGCCGCGCCGGGGTCTATCTCGCGGAGATGTTCTTCTGCAAGATCTACGCGCTTCGGAACAGGCATGCTGCTGTCTGTAAGCTCGATGTTTCCGGAATCATCAGAAAGAAGCGGAAGGATCTTCGCGTCGATCTCTTTATAGCGTTCTCTCATGGAATGCATGCCCGGGTTAAGTCCGATCAGGGCATAAGTAGTCATTCCGAGTATCGGAAGCGCCATGATCAGAATTATCCATGGCATCTTCATGGCTGACGTTTTATTCTGGTTGTATATGTAGAGTACCAGGATCGCGGCAAAAATACGGGAGATAATATAGAGCCATTCAGAATACTGGTTGAGCCATAGTATCACGCCCAGATCGAGCACGATCTCCAGAAGGAGCGCAATGCCCACGAACACGAGTCTCTTTACCCCGTTTTTTACACTTGCTTTGTTTTCCTGAGTTGCATCTGCTTTAAGAACACTGCTCATAATCATTCCTCCGGTGCCTGAAGAGTATCCTCTGTCCAGGCTGTCTATTTTTAGCCGCGCCCGCGGCTCCGCTTCTCGCGAGCTTTGCGGATCTTGCCTTTCGCCATTGCAAGGCCTTCATTGAGTGAGCTTAAATTATCTGCGGTAGTGAGGATCCATCCGATCAGATGAGAAGGCGGTACGATTCCTATCGGCCACATGTGGCGCTTGATCGCATTCAGCTGGATCGGGTTCAGGTGGAATTCATCCCGGGCGATGCGCAATCCCTCGAGCGGATGCGAAAAAGCCTTTTTATAGGACGGACTGTCATGCACCTCGTCATTTGTCATACCGATGTCATGCAGCAGCGCCGCCCGCACCATATCTTCTTCGTTTATCTTTCTGCCTATCTTATAGTGTTTGAGCCATCTTGTGATGAGAAGCGCGTACATCGCCACTTCCACACTGTGCTGCGCAACGGTGTATTGTATGTGATGACGAACGTGCTTTGCTTTCTGGAAACGGTCTGACCTGATTATGTCGTCTCCATACTTGAACACTTCGTTTCTGATCTTTGCGACATCGTGTTTTACTTCACTGTCTGTCTTCATATATTCACCCGATGTTAAAGAAATACCCTCTTTGACAAGTATATCATCAGAGAGGGTAAGCTTCAAATATTTATAGGTCATCAGTCTTCTTTTTCGGGCTTTACAGGCTTGATCATAAAGCTTTCCGCGACTTTGGACGACTTGGAGAATTTCAGGGTAGAGTAGCCGATAATGGAGAAGACTATCGCGCCGATAAGGTTCACGAACAGGTCTTTCATAGTGTCGAGGATCCCGATGTCCAGGTAGCCCCCGTCAACCGTGTAGGTTTTGCCCGACGCTGTGTAGATGACGGTCTTCGTGATGTCCGTGACATGTATCGACTCGCCCATATTGTTTGGGTCGAGAGTGACCGATCCGAAGTCCTGTACGATGAAGTCTTTCTGCATGTCGACAGCGAACAAAAGATCATTAGCACATTCGAAGAATTCCCACAGCACCCCGATAGTCATCGAGAAGCAAAAAGCAACGAGCGTCAGATAGAAGGGCGACAGGTTGAATTTGTCGCTCTTGCGGTTTAGCAGGTAGACAAGCGAAAAGCCCACCGCCGCGGCAAGGAAACCGTTCATGGTGTGGAGCATGGTATCCCACCCGGGGATCCTCACATAGAAGTGGTCGACTTCGCCCAGTATCTCCGCCGCGAATATGAATCCGAAGATGATTACCTGAAAAACAGGCGGAATATCGACTTTCAGCTTGTCCTGCAGTATCGCCGGGACGAAAAACAGCACCAGCGACAATACGCACAGCGCCGCGCTCTGGTAATTGCCTCTCATGATACATCTGACGAGAGTGAGCACGACCAGCAGTCTCAGCACACTGTAGAAAAGAAACGTCTTCTTGTTTTTCTTATAGCTGTCTATAAGAAATTCCCTGTAGCTCCCGATCTTCATTGATGACCTCCCAGGTCTGTAATTCATAATATCAGAACTGTCTGTATGATACGATCAGATCCAGAGCAGTTCCAGTCTGTTCATCTGATCTCATTAACAGTGTAAATCTTTTTTGCATGCCAGTTCAAGTGTTACTGTAGTTTCTGCTGTACGGACACCTTAAATATCGTATGCAGAAAAGAGATGGTGGAACAGGAAATTTTTGATATAATGATGCTATGGAAAGACCGGAGAGCAAGATCTTAAATATTGCAGCGACAGCAGCGGCAGCTGTGATGTTTTTTATGCTGTCCGCGAATGTGTGTCTTGCCGACGCCCGTGGGAACACGACTGGCGGAATAACCGGTCTGTTACTGCTAAGGGAAGCTGCGAAAGAATTCGCCGCGGCTATGAGCAAAGCAGCCGAAGAAGCAGTCGATCCTCCGATCACCAGGCGCGAGGTATACAGAATAAAGCCGGGCAAAAAGATCACAAAGAAAGACATAAAGCGCCGCGGCGGTCCCGGCAGATACTTTCAGATCTATAAGATACAAAAAGGCGACTTGGTATATGGCCGGATCGCAGGGCGATCATATAAGCCTGGAGGAGCCGTCAAGCTAAGTGATCTCAGATATATCAGGACACTGTATTATGATTTCGACGGCAGGATCAGGTCCGGTGAGATCATCGTGAACAGGTCGATCGCGAAGGACACAAAAGCCGTGTTCCGTGAACTTTACCGTACAAAAAACCAGATCCGTAAAATGCGGCTCATCGATGATTACTTTACATCAGGCAAGACTGCTGTCTGGAGTGCAGCTGCGGCAGAAAAAGCTGATACCGCTTCAATGAATGATGACAATACATCAGGATTCAATTACAGAATGGTCGCGGGCACTTCGACAATATCCATGCATGGCTACGGCCGGGCGATAGACGTGAATCCGTTCGAGAACCCATGGTGCCCGGGCGGTTCAATATACAGTAATCAGAAAAGCAGCGCTGCCTACGCAGATCGTTCCAACAGGAGGGACCACATGATATTCGCAGACAGCGGCATTACCAGGATATTTAAAAAACATGGCTTCCGCTGGCTCGGAGAGACCGGGACCCGGGACTACCAGCATTTTGAGAAATAACAGAAATTCCGGCCGGGAACTGATATATGCCGGAGCTTACTGATCAGATAGAGTATTTACAGTGATCGTATGAGTGAGTAGTGATGAGAATCAAGCTGTCAGACCATTTTGATTATAAGAGGCTGATCCGCTATGCGACGTCGGCTATCTGCATGATGGTGTTCACATCCATATACGGGATGGTGGACGGCTTTTTCGTGTCCAATTACTGCGGGAAGACTCCGTTTGCGGCGCTGAATATCATATATCCTGTGATCATGGTGATCTCTACTGTGGGCTTCATGCTCGGAACGGGCGGAAGCGCGGTAGTAGCACGGACGTTGGGTGAAGGCAGGAAAGATGATGCGCAGCATTATTTCTCGATGTTCGTTTATGCAGATATCGTATTAGGCGTAACGCTGACTGCTGCCGCACAGCTGCTGCTCCCTGAGATCTCGAGCATGCTCGGGGCAGAAGGTGAGATCTTTGATTATACGATAATCTATGCGAGAACAGTGCTCCTGTCTACTCCCGCGCTCACCCTTCAGTTCATGTTTCAGACGTTCTTCAATACTGCGGAAAAGCCAAAGCTCGGATTTTATGTGACTGTGCTCTCGGGCGTCGCCAACATGATACTGGACTATGTATATGTAGGCATGCTGGGCATGGGGATCAGGGGCGCGGCACTTGCGACGGTCGCAAGTGAATATATTGGCGGCGTGATACCGCTGATATACTTTGCACTTCCAAACGACAGCCTGCTTGGGCTGATCAAGCCGTCGGAAGTAAAGTTCGAAGCACGCATCTTCTTCCACGCCTGCTGGAACGGCATATCGGAATTTTTCGGAAACATCAGCGCCGCTGTGATCTCGATCATGTACAACATGCAGCTTCTCCGCTACTCAGGCGAGGACGGCGTCTCCGCGTTCGGGGTCGTGATGTATGTATATCTGCTTTTCGGCGCGATACAGATCGGCTATTCTATGGCGACGTCTCCGATAGTAAGCTTTCATTACGGCGCGCGCAACATGAAAGAAGTGCATAACGTGCTGAAGCGGAGCCTGATCATAATCGCAGTCGCGTCTGTCGCGATGTTCGCTGCTGCAGAGCTGATGTCAGGCGTTATCGCCAGGATCTTCGTGAGCTACGATCAAAGCCTATATGAGCTGACTCACTGGGCGTTTCGCGTAACGTCTGTCTCATACCTGTTCTTCGGCTTCGGAGTCTACGGGTCATCGTTCTTCACAGCGCTCGGGAACGGAACTATATCAGCGATAATAGAAGTGTCGCGGCTCTTCATCTTTCAGGTCCTGTTCCTGTATACGCTGCCCGAGTTCTTCGGCGCCGCCGGGATATTCTATGCCTTTATGCTGGCTGAGTCTTCAGGGATCATCATATCCGGTATATTCCTGGTCGCTATGCGGAAGAAATATGGATACTGATAATCTGAAAAGTGTTATTATATAATCAGAAATAGCTGATGGAACCTCAAAGAAAAGATTATTGACAGGACAGAACCGTTTGTCCGGTCCGATAGAGAAAGGAGCAGGGATCCATGAAGAAAAGTGTATTGATTTTGATGCTGTCAGTGCTGCTTTTAATTGTGCTGACTACGGGAATGGTATTCGCCGCGGATAAGGATATAAGCAATGGATATGATTTTAAGTATGATGATGATTTTGAGGGAGACCTTCCGGGAGAAGATTTCTTTGACGGCGGTTTCTATGTGGAAGAAGGCAAGCCGTTCACACCGAAGCTGACGCTCGTCAATACTCAGACTGGTGAAATCGTACCGGAGGACGCATATGAGGTCAAATATTCAGTGTATGAGACCGGAGAAGAACTGAAGCCTCCTTTTGTCGTGGACAGCAATAATATAGATTATTATCCGCTGGCAACTTTCACGGCAAAAAGCGGGAGCGGCTACACCGGAACATACAAACACGGATTCGGTATCACGGCAAAACACTGGATCGCTCATTATCAGCCGTTCAGCCTGGAAGGTGAAGGTGTGGAGCCTGTTTCTGAAGAAGTATACGGGATCCCATTTGTGATTGGTTATAAGATGCCGGCAGGTAAAGTAGCTACACCGGTACTGGAATTCTACGGCAGAAAACTGGATCTGAAATATTTCAAAGTCGGCTGGTATGAACAGGTGGATACAAATAAGACTATCGATCCTGCAAAGAAATTAAGTGAATTCCCGCATAAAGAAGGCGACTACCTCTTCGTTATCACTGGTAAAGCACCGTATCATGGGCAGATCGCGCAGAATCTTCATATCGATGGTTCTGTCGATGCGGCGCCGGAGTACCCGTCACAGTATGATACAAGTGATGATGAGCCTGTGATCGAGCCTGCAGAGAACCCGATCGAGGCTTCCGGAAAGAAGCCGACTGTTAAATACGCAAAGCTCAAGAAGAAGACACAGACCATCAAAGCCGCGTCGGCATTCACGGTAAAGAATGCTGAAGGCAAGGTCACATATAAAGTAAAGACTTACGATAAAAAAGCGAAGAAAAAGATCACAGTAAGCTCGACCGGAAAAGTCACGGTAAAGAAGGGCCTGAAGAAGGGGAAATATACACTGAAAGTTAACGTGACAGCGGCAGGCAATGCGGACTATAAGAAAAAGACCGTGCTGACTACTCTTACTGTTAAAGTTAAATAAATATGGCTCTGGTAGAAGTGACAGATCAGTAATATTTCTGTTGCACTGATATCAGGATGGGCTATAATGGTAATTGAAAAAGAATGAAAGCCAGAAAGGAGCAGGTCATGTATTCATGGTATGCAACTAAGTTCTACTACAAAGAGGGAGATCCTCTCTGCGAGAAGGCTGAGCAGGCTATAAAGAATGTCGAGGCTAACATGTGCAACTGCTGTCATTCCGCGAGCTTCCACCGTGTGAACATGGTGGATCATCCACCTGTGGATCAGGGCTGCGAGTTCACGAATGTTCCTACGTTCGTATTCCGCGGTAAGAAGATCTACGAGGCGAAGGGTGACGAGACAGTAGAAGACTTTGAGCGTGTAGTAAGCGTGATCGTCGCTATGACGAACCCGGCCAATCCTGATATTTAACGCGTGCAGAACTGCCGTAGATGTATGGAAATGCCGGCGCAGCCGACGCGATACAGAATGGACAGAGGGGGTTGTTGTATAAGTGCTGGATGAGCACTTATACAGCATCCTCTTTTTGTTTTATGCAGTGAGTGCCTGTGGTCAATATAAGAGTCTTTTATTGCCACTGGAACGTAAATATAGTACAATAAATTCAACAGAGATATGTTTTTTAGAACGATCGCTGCACCGCAGCAGGGTTTTGATATACTCTGAATGCATGCGGGGTTTTGTTGTTGACATGGGAGGTATCTCATGCTCCAGATTCTGATAACTATAATGATTTACGCTGGCGCTGCGCTGATGGTGTATAACATCTATGGCTTTGCGCAGTACGCCCGGTTCATCAGAAGTATGGAAAGATGGGACAAGAAGGATCAGACTCTGAATATACCGATCATACTTCTGATATTTTTCCTTGCCGGCTATCTGATCGTAGGTACTTTTGGGAAGCCTGACATAGTAATGGCAGGGATACTTTTCGGTGGAAGTGTTTTCGTATTTATCATCTACAGATTCATCACTAATATTACAGAACGTATCATCCAGAACGAGCACCTGGAAAATAAACTGAAGGTCGCAGAGGAGGCCAACCGTACAAAGACGAACTTTCTTGCTACGATGAGCCATGAGATGCGTACGCCCATGAATGTTATTCTGGGCTTGGACGAGCTTGCGCTTAAAGACTCTGATCTCAAGCCGGAGACACGTGACAGCCTGGAGAAGATAGGCGAGAACGGAAGACATCTTCTCGGCCTGATCAATAATATTCTGACCATAAATGACATGGAAGCCGGACCGCTGACAGTCAACAAAAAAGAATTCTCGCTTGCGGAAGCGCTTGATCAGGTGAATGTCATAGCAAGGACACTTTGTGAGAAAAAGGGTCTGGGATATGAATTCAGTGCAGATGACGATGCGCCGGGGATATATAACGGTGACGCGACACTGCTTAAGCAGGTCCTCCTGAAGGTCCTGGACAATGCGGTAAAGTTCACAGACGCTCCGGGAAAGGTAAGTCTTGATGTAAGTACACAGCCCGGCACGGAAAAGAAGAAATATCTTACATTCCGGATCGCAGATACAGGTGTAGGGATAGATCCCGAGTTTCTTCCTAAAATGTTCGATGCATTTGCTCAGCAGGATGACTCATTCACAAGCAAATACGGAGGAAGCGGCCTCGGCCTCACGGTGACAAAGAGGACTCTCGAGATGATGGGCGGAATTATCACGGCTGAGAGTGAAAAGGGAAAAGGATCTGTTTTTACGATCGAGCTTCCGCTGGAATATATAGAACCTGAAGAGGCCTTGGAAGACGGTTCGATAGAGCTTGCAGGAAGAAGGATCCTTGTGGTTGAAGACATAATAGAGAATGCCGAGATCGTCATGGATCTTCTGGAGCTTGAAGATATGGAGAGTGAGCACGCCGAGAACGGGCAGGTCGCGCTTGAAATGTTCGAGCATGCTCCGGAGGGATATTATGATGCGATCCTCATGGACCTCAGGATGCCTGTAATGGATGGGCTGGAGTCGTCCAGGAGGATAAGGGCTCTCGATAGGCCGGATGCGAAAACGATCCCGATCATCGCACTTACAGCGAATGCGTTTGACAGTGACGTAAAGGCGACGATAGACGCCGGTATGAATGCGCATTTGGCCAAACCTGCAGACTCAGACCTGCTTTATGAAACTATACGTCAGGAGCTGGCAAAATCTGAAAGGCAGGCTGCAAAGCAGTAAGAACGATAATAGCTCGAGCTAGGGATGCATTTGTCCTGCTTTGTGCCATTAATATAAATAATATACAGAAAGGACCAGGAGAATAAATGATCAAATCCAGGCAGATCCAGCGAAGACAGCTGGTTCTGATAGTAGATGACTATGAGATCAACAGGGATGCATTAGGAGCGATCCTGGAAGATGACTATGATATCATATGTGCGGAAAACGGAGAAGAAGCTCTGAAACAGATGCAGGATCATTTAAATGATCTTTCCGTAGTGATGCTCGATCTTATCATGCCGGTAATGAGCGGCTTTGAAGTGCTTGAGACCATGAAGAAAGACGAGCAGCTGAAATCCATTCCAGTGATAGTATTGACGGCGGAGAAAGATGCTGAGCTCTCAGCTCTGCAGATGGGGGCTGCCGACTTCATAACCAAGCCGTTCGATCAGCCTGAAGTGATACAGGCCCGAGTGGGCAGGATCATAGAGCTTTCTGAAGGCCGCCAGCTCATTTCTTCAGCAGAACGCGACCAGCTTACGGGGCTGTACACCAGAAACTTCTTTATTGAGTACGCAAACAGGCTGTTCAAATATCATACAGAGATGAAGTTTGACGCAGTTGTCATCAACATAGAAAAGTTCCATACGGTAAATGCCCTGCACGGCCGCGACTTTGGAGATGATGTCCTTAAATGTATAGGATCTGCGATAAGCAGCTTCCTGACTGAGACAGACGGCATTGCGTGCCGATTTGAAGCAGACAGCTTTGCGATATACTGCGTCAAGCAGCCGGACTACCGTGCATTGCTCGACAGGATCCAGGATGAAGTGAACGGCCTGTCGGAGAAAGTCAGCATACATCTCCGTATGGGAGTAAAGCCATGGTCAAAAGGCGTGAATCCTCTGCTCCAGTTCGACCAGGCTAGGGCTGCGTGCAATAAGGTCCGCGGCAATTATAAGGATCCGCTCATGATCTACGGCACAGAGATGATGGAAAAAGAACTGATGGACCAGCGTCTTTTCAATGATCTGAAGACCGCGGTGGAAAGCTATCAGTTCAAAGTGTACTTCCAGCCCAAGTACAGCATACAGTGCGACCCTCCGAAACTGTCAAGCGCGGAAGCTCTGATCCGCTGGGTGCACCCGGATCTCGGATTTATAAGTCCAGATGATTTCGTTCCCCTTTTCGAAGGAAACGGCGTGATCGGCGTAGTGGACAATTTCGTATGGAATGAGACCGCCAGGCAGGTCAGGGCCTGGAAGGATAAATATAACTTCACGCTTCCGGTGTCCGTCAATCTGTCCAGGTCCGATGTGTTAGACCCTGACCTGAAAAACAGGCTGAAAAGGCTTATCGAAGACAATGGACTGACATATGACGATATAAAGATAGAGCTTACAGAATCAGCGTACACAGAAGACATGAAAAGAGTTCTGGAAGTGATCCGCGGATTACGGGATATGGGCTTTATGATCGAGATGGACGACTTCGGGTCAGGTTATTCGTCGCTGAACATGCTTTCCGAAATGCCGTTCGATGTACTCAAGATGGACATGAAGTTCGTACGCAACATAGAGCACAGCGAGACAGACCGGCGGCTCGTCAGGCTCATACTTGATATCGCTAAATGCCTTGATGTGAAAGTGGTAGCAGAAGGAGTGGAGACAGAACAGCAGATGCAGTTCCTTCGCGAAAACGGCTGTGATCTTATTCAGGGATACTATTTCTCCAGGCCTCTGCATCCAGATGACTTTGAAAAACTGATCGAGGAAGAGATATCGATCAAGAGATAGAAAGGAAGTAAAAAATGACGATCCAGGAATTGTATGACGAGATAGACGGAGACTATGATCAGGTGATTCGCGTCCTCCGCATGGACAAACTGGTGGATAAGCATATCAGGAAGTTCACAAAGAACAATGTGGTTGAGAATCTCCTGGAAGCAGGCGAGACTCTCGATCCTACGCAGATGTTCGAGACGGCGCACGCCCTTAAGGGAGTCTGTGGAAATCTCGGCCTCAAGGGGCTGTATGATCTTGCTTCGGAGCTTTCAGATGAGTTCAGGCCGGGGAACGAAAGACAGCGTACTGACGATGAAGTGAAGGCCGTGCTGGATAAGGTCAGAGCGCTCTATGAGAAGACCGCGGCAGGGATCGCTGCATATGAGGAGTCAAATCAGTAGAGCATGGCAGGTCATCTGCAGGCAGGATGATACAGCGCCGGCTGAACGATCAGCAGAGCGGCTGCAGTTCTCTGTCTGTATGTGAGGTGAGGCATAAATGAACATCGACAACAAAACTAAAAATGAAAGTCGCAGCATTGCGTATCTGACTTCATTTGGAGCCTGGGCGCTCGCATTCGGCTGCGCAGTGGGCTGGGGCGCATTCATGATGCCGGGGAATACCTTCCTCCCGCTTGCAGGTCCAATAGGAACTTACATCGGGATGATGCTCGGAGCTATGGTCATGGCAGTGCTCGCGGCCAATTTCCACTATCTGATGAACCGTTTTCCAGATGAAGGCGGTACTTATACATATACCAAGAAGTGTCTGGGATATGACCATGGGCTTCTAAGCGCGTGGTTTCTGCTGCTGACTTATATAGCCGTAGCATGGGCGAACGCATCGGCCATACCGCTTGTAGCAAGGACTCTCCTCGGCAGCACATTCCAGTTCGGATTCCACTATCAGATCGCCGGTTTTGATGTGTATGGCGGAGAGGTAATGCTCGCTGTGCTGGCGCTTGTGATCTCAGCAGTGATCTGCCTCAGGAGAAAGGCAGCAGAGATCACGCAGATCGCCGCGGCGGTCCTGCTGTTTGGAGGTATAGTCACATGCCTTGTCGTCGCCATGACGCATACAGGATCGTCAAAATCGTTTGTGCCGGCATTCTCGCCTGACCATACGCCGATAGTAGGCGTATTTACGATTTTCGCGCTTGCACCGTGGGCTTTCGTCGGATTTGAATCGATAACGCACTCTGCGGCAGAAGCAAAATTCAATCTGAAGCGGAGTTTCGGCATAATGCTTGTGGCTCTGATAACAGCCTGCTTCGCATATTCATTCCTGGCGCTGCTTGCCGTAACAGCACGTCCTGAAGGATGTAACAACTGGGTGGATTATATCCATAATCTCGGCTCTTACGAGGGGATACAGTCAGCGCCGACGTTCAATGCTGCATACAGCGCACTGGGAGATACCGGGGCTCTGATCCTTGGTGTCGCCGCACTCTGCGGGATGCTTACAGGACTTCTCGGGAACTTTATAGCACTTTCACGCCTGTTGTACGCCCTGGCAGATGACGGTATGATCTCAGACCGTATAGCGGTCAGGAACCGCGATCTGGTCCCGGTTAAAGCGATCTGGTTCATATTGTGCGTTTCTTTGATCTTCCCGTTCCTTGGACGTACAGCTATAAGCTGGATAGTCGACGTGACCACAGTTGGAGCTACTATCGCGTATGCGTTCGCATCCGCGTCAGCTTGGAAATCAGCCAAAGAAGAGAACAACGGGCTGTTTATGGGTACAGGAATTGCCGGAGTCGTCGTCTCCCTTATGTTTGCTGTGGTATTCCTGGTGCCGAACATCACTTCGGTGCAGACCCTTTCAACAGAATCATATCTGATCCTCGCGACATGGGGGATACTTGGATTCGTGGCGTACCGATACATACTGATGAATCATGACAAAGACAAACTTCTCGGAAGATCGACTATAGCGTGGATCGTGCTGCTCGGACTTATCATATTCACATCCAGCGTGTGGATGCTTCAGTCGACGGATGCTGTCATAGCAAGGACACTGGAAGAGTTTGAAATGCATTATGCCGAGGACTTTGCCGCGTCAGGGACAGCCAGGCCAATGTATGAATATCTGCTTGAGACTCTCCAGACCATAGATAAGACACTGGCGGTAAGCGTGCTGATACAGGTAGGGCTGATAGTGACCAGCCTTATGATATTGTTCAATATCTATTCGATCACACAGAAACGTGAACGCCAGACCGAGATCGAAAAGGCGCTCGCAGAAGATGCGAGCAAAGCCAAGACGAGCTTCCTTTCCAATATGAGCCATGAGATCAGGACGCCGATGAACGCGATCATCGGACTGGACTCGATCGCTCTCAGGAATCCGAATATTCCACAGCAGACAAGAGAACAGCTGGAAAAGATAGGCGCAAGCGCCAAGCATCTCCTTGGACTCATAAACGACATTCTGGACATGAGCAGGATCGAGTCGGGAAGAATGGTGCTGAAAGACGAAGAGTTCTCAATGAGAGAGCTGCTTGACCAGGTGAACATAATAATAAACGGGCAGTGCCAGGATAAAGGACTTCATTATGAGTGCAATATAGTCGGCCGTGTAAGAGATTATTACTACGGCGATAATATGAAGCTCAAGCAGGTCATTATCAATATCCTCGGAAACTCAGTGAAATTCACTGAAGTCCCGGGACAGGTAACACTTACGGTCCAGGAGATAGCTGAAGAAGACGGCATGTGCACGCTAAGCTTTGCAATGAAAGACACCGGTGTTGGAATGGATGAAGAGTTCATACCAAAGATCTTCGATGCTTTCTCACAGGAGGATGCGACCGCTACGAACAGATACGGCGGAAGCGGACTCGGCATGGCCATCACCAAGAATTTCGTTGCGATGATGAACGGAGACATCGACGTCAAGAGTAAGAAGGGCGTCGGATCGACGTTCACGGTAACAGTCTCTCTGAGGCCATCTGACCGTACATTCAGGAAAGAAGAAAGCATCCGCCTTCCTGAAGGATTCAGGATCGCGATGGTGGACGACGATGAAGTATCATGTGATCATGGAAGCATGGTACTCAAGGATATCGGGGTTTCCTGCGATAAATTCAATGATCCTGAAGAGGCTCTCAGCCGCATACGTGAAGCGCATGAAAGCGGGAACGACTACGATCTTGTCCTTACTGACTTTAAGATGCCTGGCATGAACGGATTAGAGCTCACAAAGAGGATCAGAGAATTTGATGACGGAAAGACAGCAGTCATCATGCTTACCGGATACAACTGGGATATTATCGAAGACGAAGCTGAAATGGAAGGTGTAGACGGCATAATCGCCAAGCCGCTCTTCCCGGACAGCCTGCTGAGAGAGATACATACTGTCCTGATGAGACGGGCAGGTGAAGAGCCGGCTCAGGAGGAACAGCCGGAAGAAGTCGAAAGGAACATTGCAGGACGCCGTGTACTCATGGCGGAAGACGTGCAGCAGAACGCCGAGATCCTGGAAGACCTGCTCGATCTGGAAGATGTTTCAACAGAGCATGCTCTTAATGGGCAGATCGCTGTAGAAATGTTCTCCAGCCATCCGGCCGGATATTACGACGCTATACTCATGGATGTCAGGATGCCTGTCATGGATGGACTCACAGCGGCGCAGGAGATCCGTGCGCTGAGCCGTCCTGACGCAAAAGATATACCTATTATCGCCATGACAGCAAACGTCTTTGATGAAGATGTGGAAAAGTCAAAGCAGGCCGGAATGAACGCGCATCTTGCGAAGCCGATAGAGCCTGAGAAACTGTACGACACTTTATCGAAACTTATAGCGGAACAGGCCTGATAGAGGGCAGATGCCGCTTAATAGCGGGACAGATGCTGCTGAAAAATATAGTAGCGTCTGGCACGAAGATGTGATATTATAGTAAAGTCAGCCGACGGAAAGAAGTTTCCAGAAACGGCTGACAGATCCGGTCTGCTAGCTCAGCTGGGAGAGCACCTGGGTCACAACCAGGTTGTCGTGGGTTCGAGCCCCGCGCAGACCACCAGAAAAGACAGCCCATATGGCTGTCTTTTTCTATTTCCGTTTTTTCTTCTTTGCAGGCTTCTTTACAGAAAAACCGAATTTCCCCAGGGTCTTTCCAAGCGACAGGTATTTTCCGTGCGAATAGACTGTGAGTCCTGTCTGGTTCATCTGGAATTTTCCACTTTCATCTATATATGCGCTGTCGACAGTGACTCCTGTAACCTCTGCTATGAACATGTCGTGGCTCCCCAGCGGGATCATGTTCCGGACCTTACATTCGATACTGACCGGTGATTCCTCGATCGAAGGGCATCCGACTGTATGTGATTCAGAAGGTGTGAGCCCGGTCTCGCTGAACTTATCCACATCACGGCCGCTCTTTACTCCGCAGTAGTCACATGCCTTCAGGAGCCTGTCTGTCGTCAGATTGATGACAAATTCGCCGGAGGTTTTGATGATGTCGTATGAATATCGCTCAGGCCTGACGGAGATCGAGACCATCGGCGGGTCCGAGCAGATCGTACCGGTCCATGCGATCGTTATGATGTTCGGTTTCTCCATAGTGCCGCAGCTTACCATCACGGCGGGGATCGGGTACAGGAAATTACCTGGCTTATCGAACAGAACCTTACTGCCCTGTTTTCTGTCTGACAGGTCGTTCATCTTTCCCGGCTTTTTTACCGGAGCCTTCTCACTCATTACTGTTCCTCCTGGATCCGCGGCAGCTTTGCTTTTCCGGGTAAAGCGCGCATTTGCCCTGTTGATTTTTGACGTCGTCAAAGCCATTATACACCACAGGATCCAATTTCTTAAGAACAATAAAATACAATCCGTTTATGGTAAACCTTGTAGGTGGTGTTCATCACACATTTATACTATATATTGTGTCCTTAAGAGATATTAAGAATTTAAAGCCCCATATCTTTAGATATCTTAAGATTTGAAAGTAGTGGTTCGACTGTATATAGTATAACTATATGTAGTAGAGGAGGCTTTGATTACATACCCAAAAATAAAGGATCTTTAAGATTTCTGTTGATTCCTTAAGATTTCCTTAATAAAATTAAGACTGTAAAAAGGAGATCGATATGGGTATGAGATTGAATATGGTGAACGGCAGGGCAGTCCGTTGTGCGGCGGCAGTCCTTGCAGCAATAGTAACATTAGCTTGCATCGGCGTAACCAATGTGTATGCCGATGCTGTTAGCGCGGCTGAAATGCAGCAGGAGATAGCGCAGCAGGAAGCCGAGGAACAGCAGACAGCAGCTCAGAAAGAAGCTGATGAACAGGCGGCGCAGGCGCAGGTAGATGAGCAGATCGCAGCCGAGACTTCAGTTCCCGGCAAAGCTACATATCTCAGAGCAACGACGTCTACATCTGTAAAAGGGATCTCATCAGCAGATCAGAAGAAAGGCCTCCGCTACGTATCTCTTAAGTGGACGAAAGCAAAGAACGCTACACATTATGAAGTGTACTGGTCGCTCGAGAGAAAAGGTGAATACCAGCTCGTGGAAGGCAGCGTAGAGACAGCGTCCAAAAAGAAGATGCTCTTTAAGAACGATAAGGAAGTCTTCCTGAAAGTCCGCGCTTACAACGGCGACACTCCGGGCAAGCTCTCTGAGTCAGTCGTCATCTGGCCTGGCTACGGCGACGCAGTCAACGCGACAAAGATCGAATGGGCCAAGACAGTGAACGTGATCTACACAGGCCAGTCTGAAACATTCAAAGTAAACAGCACTGCGTCGATGCTGAAGACCTACAAGATCAAGTGGACGTCATCAGACGAGACTATCGCAAAGGTCAGCTCATCAGGCAAGGTCACAGCTCTTGCGGAAGGTACCGTAACGATCACTGCCAGATCACACGCAGGCTACAAGATCAAGCACGAAGTCACGATCCAGACGATCAAGCCCTGCGAAGTACCGAACGTTGTAGGAATATCGGTATCCGAGGCGAAGAAGGCGATCAAAGCCGCCGGCTTCAAGGCTTCCGTGAAGCGCCAGTTCATCAAGAAGAAGGATATGAACAAAAAGTATCCGGGCGTCAAGATGGGCCAGGTAATGAAGCAGAACAAGAAAAAAGGCACTACACTTTCCAAAGGATCAACCATTACTATCACATACGGCGACGAGATCTATGACTGTGGAGTAGGCGTCGAGGCGATGGTACAGTGGGCAGAGGCAGTAGCTGCCGACAACTCATACGGATACAGCATGGGCGTATACACAGGGCGCGGACTTGACAGACTTTGCCCATATACGAACAGCGGTGCATCTAAGGACTACGACTGCGCGACATTCGTAAACGCCGCCCTCGCATTCAGCGGCATGGGAGACGACTTCATGAAGGCGACGGTAAAGCCGTCACCGGTAGTCCGCGGCGTAAGAGACCGTATGAAACAGAATGGATGGAAGAAAGTCACGGTCAAATACAAGAAGAACGGCAAGACATATTACAGAAAGCCGACCGTAAAAGAACTTAAGCGCGGCGACGTACTCGTCAACACAGCGTGCCATATCCAGATGCATGTAGGAAACGGATACGACGTCGGAGCACACAACAACTATGATGGAAAGACAGGAGATTCAAGCGGACGCGAAGTAAGCGTGAACTACTCCTGGACCGGATATGCAGAGGTTTACCGCTATTACGGAAAGATCGGCAAATGATCTGCAGGCCTGAAATAAGGCACGGAACATAAAAACAGCAAACAACTTAATACAGGCGTAATCGTTTCCACGCTGCAGTGACTGCGAACAGCACATAAGCAGTTATACAGCAGCGCGGACAAGCCCCCCGGCCGCAGCTCTCTCATACCCAAAACCCCCTTTAGAGCCGCGGCCCTTTTTTTATGCCCAGATCCATTCTGGCATATAAAGGGCCGCTTTAAATTTGCCATTATTAATGGTATTATATAAAAGGAATAAATTGGCCTTTTGTTTGAGGTAATCTGATATGAATGATAAGAAGTATGATGGTGTTTACTACAAGTTCCGCAAGGTCGAGGATCTGAAGGAGCTGATCTGCACGAGCGCGGAGAAGTTCGCGGACAACGATGCCTATCTGCAGAAGAACAAAGAGACCGGCAGATTCGAGCCTGTGAAATACAGTGAAGTGAAAAGCGACATGGATGCGCTTGGCACAAAGCTTATCGATATGGGGCTTTCCGGAAAGAAGATAGCCGTTATCGGCGAGACCAGCTACAGCTGGATCCTCACATATTTTACAGTCGTCTGCGGCGTCGGCGTGATCGTCCCTCTGGATAAGAATCTCCCGGCGGGTGAGCTTCTTGGCCTGATTGAGCGTTCCGGCGCTGAGGCTATCGTTTACTCAGAGAAATGCAGAAAGAACATCGCAGGACTTTTTGATGATCCAAAGAGCATAAGATATCTGATATCGATGGAGAAGTCTTCGTCATCAGGATCTCAGGCGCCGGATGATGCAGCTGAAGCGGAAGGTACGGACAAAGCAGACAAGGCAGAGGAGCTTTCACTTCCGGATCTTCTTGAGCAGGGGCGTGATCTTCTGGACCAGGGAAGCACTGTATACACTGACGTGGACGTCGACCCTGACCAGATGTCGACACTGCTCTTCACATCAGGAACTACCGGAGCCGCGAAGGGCGTGATGCTGAGCCACCGCAACCTCGCGAGCAACTGTATGCAGCTTTCTATGCTGTTCAAGATCCCAGAGCCTGGTATCGTACTCTCGATCCTTCCGATCCACCATGTCTATGAGATGACATGCGACATACTTACAACGTTCTATCAGGGAAAAACTATCGCGATCTGCGAAGGCATCAAATATATCCAGAAGAACATGGAAGAAGTACACGCCAACGTAATGCTCGGCGTGCCGCTCGTTTTCGAGAAAATGTACAAGGGCATGTGGAAGCAGGCCAAGCGCCGCGGTGAGGACCAGAAGCTCCGCCGCGCGATCGACCTTTCCAAGGCACTTAAGCTTTACAACAACAAGACGATAATAAGGCGTCTGTTCAAGGCTATCCATAATTCATTCGGCGGAGCCATGCAGGCTTTCGTAGTAGGAGGCGCGGCGGCTGACCCATATATAATAGAAGAATTCGAAGCTATGGGTATCCCTATGATCCAGGGCTACGGCATGAGCGAGTGTTCACCGATCATCTGCCTGAACAGCGACAGATACCGCAAAGCAGACTCGGTCGGGAAACCGGTACCGGGGATAAAGCTGAGGGTCGTAGACCAGGACGAGGACGGCATTGGTGAGATCATCGTCAAAGGCCCGTCCGTCATGATGGGATACTATGAGAACCAGGAAGCGACAGATGAAGTCCTGAGGAACGGCTGGCTCCATACAGGAGACCTTGGCTATATCGACGAAGATGGCTTTGTTCATATCACGGGGCGCGCAAAGACGGTCATCGTCACAAAGGGCGGCAAGAACATCTTCCCGGAGGAAGTTGAAGCAGTCCTTCTGGAGAGCGAGCTCGTACAGGAAGTCATCGTCCACGGCGTCACAGATGAGCGCGTCGGAAACGTCATGATCACCGCTGACATCTATCCGAACTATGAACAGCTGAAGAGTGAGCATGGAGATCTCGGGGAGAGCGGCATCTATCATTTCTATAAAGACCTGGTCGAGGATTTCAACCGCAAGCTCCCGCCGTACAAGCAGGTCAAGCGCGTAAACATCCGCAAGGAGCCGTTCATCAAAACCACCACGGGCAAGGTCAAGCGCTTCGGGAATAAGCTCGGAGGCGATCCTGAAGCAGGCGGGAATATGGACGAGCACGAGAAGAAGCGTCTTGAGGAAAGCAGAGCACGCGAGCTGGTCGAGCAGATCAGAAAATCGAAAGATGGATTCATCGCGGCAAGCGACATCCATCCTGTTACCGACATAAAAGACCTGATCTATACGAGCTGCGGCAGGTTCGAAAACAGGAAAGCATTTATCAGGAAATTCGAGCTGCTTTCAGAAGACGGAGATAAAGCTGATGCAGCTGCAGGAGCACATGCGGAAGAAGCCGGAGCAGGGCAGGAGAAAAAATACTCAGAGGTAACATATAAAGAGCTGCTCGCAGACATGGACGGCCTCGGCACTGCAATGGTAAACATGGATCTCGGCGGCAGCAACGTTGCTATAATCGGCCGTAACGGATACAAGTGGCAGATGTCCTATCTTGCCGTCGTCTCCGGGGTCGGCACTGTAGTTCCGATCGAGTATGACCTTCCGCTCGAAGAGCTGGAGCGCCGCCTTAATGAGGCGGAGGTCCGTGTTGCGATATTTGAGTCTACGCTAAGGCATACGTTCACTGCGATAAGAGACAGCGGAAGCACGCCGCTTGAGGTTTTGATCGAATATGATTACAACGCTGACGAGAAGAACGATCAGCCTGAAGAAACAGAGACTGCAGCTGCTGAGACGGCGCCTGCACAAGAGTATGTGAAAGCGCCTGCAGGCAGTGTATACAAGTGGGAAGAACTGATCGAGACAGGAAAGCACAGTGTTTCTCAGGGTGACAGACAATACATAGACAGACACATATCAGGTGACGACGTCGCCGCGATCGTATATACGTCTGGAGAGACAGGACCGGCGAGAAGCGTCGCTATCACACAGGCGAACATCTGCTACGGCGTGATGTCAGCCGCGGCTTCGGTAAATATCGGGCCGTCAGATATCGTTTATTCATCTCTTCCTGCTCACATAATGTACGAGATAACATGCGGCCTGCTCCTTCCGCTTTACAGGGGCGCCGCAGTAGTCAGCTCAGCACGCGGAGCATACACGGGAGCAGGACGCGTCCACAGGTCGAGAGCATCTGAGACAGCGTCAGCAGCGGCGATGTGCAGCGAGATGCGCGATACCAGCCCGACCGTGCTCGTCATGACGCCGGCAGACATAAGGATCATACGCCAGATGTTCGCAGATACCGTAGAAGAGCGACGCGGAAGCGCGGCGATCTATACGATAATGAACGCGAACAAGATCACCAGCACGATCGGCATAAATATCGTCCGTCCGTTCGCTCAGGCGAGCAGAGATGTGGTCGGCGGCAAAGTCCGCATGATAATCACAGGCGGGAGCAAAGTCGATAAGGAAGCGATGGAAGAGCTCCGTGTCTTCGGGATCACAGCACTTCAGAGCTACTGGCTCACAGAGTGCTCGACCATAGCCGCGATAGATCCATCGGATAAAGAACTCGTCCGTATAGGTTCCTGCGGCCATCTCGTACCAGGCCTGCAGGTCAAAGTCATAAACAAGGACAGAGACGGCATCGGCGAGATCTGCTTCAAGGGCGAGAACGTCATGAAAGGCTACTATAAAGACGAGGAAGCCACGGCAGCAGCTATCACAGACGGCTGGCTGCACACAGGCGACCTCGGATATGTGGATGACGACAATTACATTTATATAACAGGGCGTAAGTAACCTCCGGCCTCACTGCCTGCTTATGCCATCGGTCAAGTATAATACAGGAGGATCGTATGAACCGTTATCCTGAGCTTGTTATAGATAAGGGTAAGCTAGCGGATAATATCCGTGAAGTCACCGCGCGCTGCAGAGCGCGCGGTATTTCTGTTGCCGGTGTGGTAAAGGGAATGAACGGGCTTCCGGAGCTCATCAGAGTATATGCTGAGAGTGACGTCGTCATGATCGGCTCATCACGCATCGAGCAGATACGTGATGCTGTGGAGATCGGGAAAGCTGATCCTGAGCTCCGTAAACCGACCATGATGATCAGAATACCGATGCTCAGTGAAGTCCCTGAGATAGTTGAATATTGTGATTATTCGCTTGAAAGCGAAGACGCAGTGCTTCGTGCCCTGAATGATGAGGTGCTTCGCCGTGCTGAAAATGAAGGGTGTGCAATAAAGAAGCATAAGGTCATCCTTATGGTTGAAATGGGGGATCTGCGTGAAGGCTATGTCGGTGATGATCTAATCAGCGCCGCTCTCATGGTAGAGAATGACCTGGACGGGCTGGAGCTTGCCGGAGTGGGTATGAACGTCGGCTGTTACGGATCCATTCTTCCGACTCGTGAAAAGCTTGATGAGTTCGTGAAGAGAGCAGAAGAAATAGAAGCAGCTATCGGCCGGCGCCTGGACATCATTTCCGGTGGAGCGACTTCTACACTTATGCGGGTGCTTGACGGCAACATACCGGAGCGTATCAATCATCTGAGGATCGGCGAGGGGATCCTGCTCGCGCATGACCTTCCGCTGTTCTACGGATGTGACATGAGCTTCCTTCATCAGGACATCTTTCGTCTTCGCATGGAAGTGGTAGAGCTCAAGCTGAAGCCGACATATCCGCAGGGTACGATCGGAAGAGACGCATTCGGACATCTTCCTGAGTATACTGACCGCGGCGACAGGATGCGCGCTATATGTGCATGCGGCAAAGTCGACTACGGCAGCGAGGAGGAGATAACCCCTCTTCTTACGGGAGTTCACGTGATCGGCGCGTCGAGCGACCACACATTATTAGATGTAGAAGATATAAAGGTGCCGCTTACAATAGGTGATGTGCTCGAGTTCTCCATCAATTACGCATCCATGGTATACGTGACATCCAGCAGGAATATACATATCACATATAAATAACGTTGTTGTTTAACAGGGAAAACAAAGACTGCTGCACAAAGCGCTCATTCAACACTTTGTACAGCAGTCATTTTATGTGTGATGGATCAAGCTATTTTTTGATTTTTACTGTTTTGGCTTTTGACCATCTGGAATAGATCTTCCTTCCATCGACAGTCCTGTATGTGCGGATCTTTACATAGTATTTCTTTCCGCCCTTGAGCTTCGTTATGGTCGTTCCTTTAGGCCTGGCAGGTTCCTCAGGCGTTGATCCGTTCTGCTTCCACTGTGCGCAGAACTAAAACGATAATAAGTTATCATATGATATACGGCTTATCCTTGACAATGGCAGGCCGCAGGAGTAGAATTGCAAGCGAACGGCATTTTGATGGAGCAAAGCCCCCGCAAAAGCTGTTTGTTTATTATATTTTTAAAGGAGATAAATGACAATGCCTGAAAATGATTTGAATCAGATGACCCAGGAGGAGTTTGACAAGCTCCAGGCTAAATATTCAGAGATGGTCAAAGTCAAGCAGAAAGAGATCGCAGACGCGCTGAGAGAAGCACGCTCATACGGCGATCTTTCTGAGAACGCCGAATATGACGCGGCGAAAGAAAACGAAGCTAAATTCCACGAAGAACTGCAGGCTCTGGAAGAGAAGATCAGGAATGCAGTTGTAGTGAGCATCGACACGACTAAAGTCGGACTCGGCCTCACTGTCACAGTAGAGGATCAGGATATGGGAGAAGAGCAGGCTTTCTCGATCGTCGGAGTAGATGTCGATCCATTCGCGAATCCGCCTAAGATCTCAAGCTCGTCACCGATCGGAAGCGCACTCAACGGCAAAGCTGTAGGTGACGAAGTAGAGGTACAGGTACCATCCGGCATCCGTCACTTCAAAGTAGTAAAGATCGAAGAATCTGCAAAAGAGGACTAGAAATGAGTAATCCAGAAGAAAAGACAGAAGCTGCTGTCGACGTCGAAGACGAACAGAAGCTTTCGGAACAGCGTCAGATAAGAAGAGAGAAGCTTCAGGCTTTGATCGATGCAGACCGTAATCCGTATGTCATCGAGACATGGGACGTGACTGCACACAGTCAGGATGTCAAAGAAAACTTTGACGCTCTGGAGAATGAGGAAGTATCCATGGCCGGCCGTATCATGAGCAAGCGCGTCATGGGTAAAGCTTCGTTCTTCCACATTCTGGACAAGCAGGGTCAGATCCAGTGCTATGTCCAACGTGACGACATCGGCCAGGAAGAGTATCAGTGGTTCAAGAAATATGATATCGGCGATATCGTAGGATTCAGAGGTTTTGTTTTCAAGACGAAGACCGGCGAGATAAGCATCCATGTCAAGAAGCTCGTACTCCTCGTTAAGTCTCTTCAGGTGCTCCCTGAGAAGTGGAACGGGCTCCGCGATATGGACCTCCGCTACAGGCAGCGCTATGTGGACCTGATCATGAACGAGGACGTCCGCAAGACATTCCGTGACCGCGCCAAGATCCTGAGCACAGTCAGGAAGGTACTGGAGGACGACTATGGATTCCTGGAAGTAGAGACTCCTGTGCTCCAGACTATCGCAGGCGGCGCGAATGCAAGACCGTTCAACACACACCACAACGCACTGGACTTTGATCTCAGGCTCAGGATATCCCTCGAGCTCGAGCTCAAGCGGCTCATCGTCGGAGGCCTTGACCGCGTGTATGAGATGGGCAAAGTCTTCCGCAACGAGGGCATGGACAAAAACCACAGCCCTGAATTCACGTCGATGGAGTGCTACATGGCGTACGGCAACCTCGAGAGCATGGAAGAGCTCATGGAGCAGATCACATACAAGTGCGCGATGGCAGTCAACGGCTCTCCGATCATCAAATACGAAGGCAAAGAGTTCGACGTGACGCCGCCATGGAAGAAGATCGACATGACCGAGACAGTTTCCGAGATCACAGGTATCGACTTCAGCAAGATCGTGACAGACGAAGAAGCACGTGAGGCTGCGATCAAATACGGCATGGATCCTGGAGAAGTCAAGGAGTGGACGCGCGGCAAGATCATCGCAGAGATGTTCGACGACTACTGCGAGGACTACCCTGGACTTCTCGACGGGCCGGTATTCCTGACAGGGCATCCTGTGGATATCTCACCGCTTGCCAAGAAGGATCCTGCTGATAAGAGGATCACAAGAAGATTCGAAGCATATATCAACGGCTGGGAGCTCAGCAATGCTTTCTCGGAGTTGAACGACCCGATCGACCAGTACGAGAGATTCGCCGAGCAGCAGCGTGAGCTCGACCTTGGTATCGACGACGAGGCGCATCCGATGGACAAAGACTTTGTCAACGCTCTTGAAGTCGGCATGCCGCCTACAGGAGGTATCGGGATCGGGATCGACCGTCTCGTGATGCTGATCACAGACAGCGCCACGATAAGAGACGTGCAGCTGTTCCCTGTCATGAAGCCGCTTGCGGACGAATAAGGAGCGAATTCATAATGCATTTAAACCGCCTTCGGGCGGTTTTTTATTATCTATCTTATGTTGTTAGTGATATTATTAAAAATAATACCTAAGAGGAGAAACAGTATCATTATAAATAAAAGGCTGTTAGCCATTATACTTGCTTTTGTCATGCTGTCAGAAACATTACCTGCGGCTCTGGTGGGCAGCTCGCAGACATGTCGGCCTGCGCGGCGATCTCGACCGCAAGTTTTTACAAAGCCAATGTCGATGCGCTGATCAAAGCAAAAGAGAAAGATGACCGTGATGCTGCTGAAAGGGATGCGGCAGATGCTGCCGCTGCAGACAAAGTAAAAGCTTTGATCGAAGCCCTCCCTGACGCCGAAAAAGTAACGACAGCTGACAAGGAGGCGATCGAGGCGGCGCGTGCAGCATATGACAACCTGACAGCGGGGCAGAAAGCGAGAATAAGCGAGAGCATGCTCAGAAAATTAACAGACGCCGAGTATGCTCTTAAGGAAGCGGGAAAAGCGGATAAAAGAACGATCACAGCGCTGATACTGACAGGAACGACATACAGATATAACGGGAAGACGCATAAACCGGCAATAGCATATGTCATAGCAGGTGACAGGATCGTCGGACCGGACGGCTACGATGTTTCATATTCAGACAGCGACTCTGCTGACGCAGGGGAATATACCGTCACGGTCACCGGGAAAGACCAGTACACCGGTACAGCGACGGCAGACTACACGATCAGCAAAGCCTCCAACCCGGTCAAGATCAACAAGAAGACAGGAAATATCAAGATCAGAAAAGGCCTTGGAAAAGGCACTTACAAAGTCAAGGTAAAAGTGACCTCTTCAGGCGCGCCGAACTACAATGCAAAGTCGAAGAACGTGACGATAAAGATCACAGTAAAATAGCAAAAGCATCAATACCGAAAAACGGCAAAAAGATCAATACCGGGCTGAAGAATACTTCAGTCCGGTATTTTTGCTCAGCTCCGGTTCAGGCCTGTTCCGGTATGACGGCGAAGAAGATGATGTCTTCTTCGCTGTTGTTTATCATCGAATGAGTGTGTCCTTTAGGGCAGTAGTGACAGCCGCCTGCAGAGACGGTCTCGCTGATCTTCGCGCAGGCTTGTTTCTGGTCATCTGATGCGCTGGGCAGGTTTTGATCACCGGATGCGCAAGACCGGCTTTGATCGCAGTTAGGCGATGAAGCACTGTCTGCAGTGCCTCCAGCCTCCGGATCATAGATGAAGTCAGCCGTGCCGCTCACGATGTAGATCGCTTCGCTGTTAGTCTCATGAGTATGCAGACCGATCGAAGCACCAGGCTCGAGCCTTCCCAGTATGATCTTCCCAAGCTCGTTCTCGAACTTCTTCAGGTTGGTTATCCCGACTCCACCCTTAAAGCCTTCGACCGGTTTTTCTTCCATATTCTGAAAATCGATTACCATATCAGTACCTCCAGGCTGTGAAAGCTTCTTTATATATATTATTATACATTCCGGCTCAAGGAATAACATACATTATAACTATTATACATTCTGGCTCAAGGAATGGCATACATTATTGATCTCTATGTGTTATGATATAGAAAAGAAAACAGATAATAGATTGGAGAATGTATATGGGCAAGCCGATAGTAGCGCTTATGTATGATTTTGATAAGACGCTGTCACCGAAAAACATGCAGGACTACGGCTTTATGGACGGCCTTGGCATGAGCTCGGACGAATTCTGGTCGGAGTGCACGCGCCTTACGAAGAAAAACGACATGGACAGCATCCTGTCATACATGTATCTCATGCTCGAAAAGGGCAAGAGCAAGATGCTCACAAAGCGTGAGAACTTCAATGCACTGGGGAAAAGCGTCAAGCTGTTCCCGGGCGTCAAGTCATGGTTCAGCCGGGTGAACGATTACTGCGGGCAGCAGGGACTCAGCTGCGAGCATTACATAATCTCATCCGGGCTCAAGGAGATCATAGAAGGTACGGAGATCGCCGACGAGTTCAAGGAGATCTATGCAGCCTCGTTCCTCTACGGCGCGAACGGCCTTGCGGAGTGGCCGGCTATGGCGGTCAACTTCACGAGCAAGACCCAGTTCCTATATCGTGTGAACAAAGGTGTGCTCGACGTGACGGATCAGCATAGCCTGAACAATTACGTACCAGATGAAGACCGACGTGTACCGTTCACTAACATGATATATTTCGGCGACGGAGACACAGATGTGCCGTGCATGAAACTTACACGGGTAAACGGCGGTCATTCTATTGCGGTTTATCAGGAAGACTACAAGGAAGCATCAAAGCTGATCCGCGAAGACCGTGTCGATTTCGCGTTTCCGGCAGACTACCGCAAAGGACACAGGCTTGAGAAGACAGTCTTCACGATAATCGATGAGATAGCCGCGCTGGAGAAGCTTCGCGCTGAGAGCGCGCGTCAACAGATATAGGATGATTGGGGCCGAATGCCGGGAAAAAGAAATTTCGTATTGATTTTGATATAGGATTGTCATATAATAATGGTTGCCGCTGAAGAGGCGCCATTATTTTTGTGCGCGGCTGAAGCGGATCCGCGGGCAGGGCTTTGATGGCCCGGCAGCTCACGCGGGCTGAAAATTTATTTTTAGTAGCGCTGAAACAGTTACGGATGTAACCGAGTAGGCAGGACCGAAACAGTTGTGAGAGCGCGGCGGCGCGCGGACGTCTGACGGACCGGAACACGCCGGAGCAGGAGCAACCCAGTAGGCAGAAAGGAAGATTTTGTATGAAATCATTTATCGCAAAGCCGGCTGAGGTGGAGCGCAAATGGTATGTAGTAGACGCTGAGGGCAAGACTCTCGGACGTCTGGCATCCCAGGTAGCAGCTATCCTCAGAGGAAAGAACAAGCCGACGTTCACACCGCACGTAGACTGCGGCGACTATGTCATCGTTATCAACGCTGACAAAGTCAAGGTCACAGGCAAGAAGATGACCGACAAGATGTACGTTACAGTCTCAGGTTTCCCAGGTGGAAGAAAAGAGATCCCTCTGGAGAAACTGCAGGCAAAGAAGCCTGAGGAGATCGTAAGACATGCCATCAAGGGCATGATCCCGGACGGTAAACTCGGACGCATGATGTACAAGAAGCTGAAAGTCTATGCGGGACCTGAGCACAATCATGAGGCTCAGAAGCCGGAAATGCTGGAAATCTAGGAAAGGGAGGAATAGGAAATGGCTAAGGCAAAGATGCAGTACCTCGGCACAGGCCGTAGAAAATGTTCAGTCGCCAGAGTTAGACTTCTCCCTGGGACTGGAAAAGTAATGATCAACAAGAAGACTCTTGATGATTATTTTGAAGCAGAGCTTCTGAAGCAGGAAGTCATGAGACCATTCCAGGTCGCTAACTGCGAAGGCAGATTCGACGTGATCGCCATCGTACAGGGCGGCGGAATGACAGGGCAGGCTGGAGCACTGAGACATGGTATCAGCCGTGCGCTCGCTACAGCAGATGAAGAGGAGTACAGAACACCTCTCAAGCAGGCAGGATTCCTGAGAAGAGATTCCCGCATGAAGGAGAGAAAGAAGTACGGACTCAAGAAAGCGAGAAAGGCGTCACAGTTCTCAAAGCGTTAGTTCGCAAGAGTGCAGTGCAGTCAGTGTATCGCTTGTCAAAGCATCGCTGGCCAAAGTATCGCTTTTCAAAGCATCGCTGGTCTATCGGCTTTTGCCGGAGCGCCAGGCTTACGACGCGAATTCACACAAAACAAAAAATGCAGGTGGCCATTCGGCCATCTGTATTTTTTTGCGCGGCAGACCGTATGTCTGCTTGGCGGAGCGTGTCCTGTGCGGCAGACCGTATGTCCGCTTTCACAAAGCGCGTCTTGTGCGGCAGACCGTATTACGTTGTATACATATATAAAACACCCATGGGAGGAAACAAGTTGGTGCAGTCTGTTCTGCGGTAGTATAATAATCGCAGCTGAAATTCACAAAAGTGTGGAATGCTCTGACATTCTGTCAGCGAGAAGAGGAAATAACATAATGACTGAATTATTTAAAAATCACGATGTCCCGTTCGAGATATTCATGGCTGTCATAGTAGTAGCTGTCATATGGATTTTGTTGGTAATAAACCGTCTGGCGTTCAAAAAACTGCAGGACAGGCAAAACGGGCTTCATCTGATATTTTTCAGGAAGTTTTGCGCAGTCGTAATAATAGTGGGCGGAATCATCCTGGCATTTTCTTTGTTCGGCGGCCTGGACGAGATGTGGAAGATGATGCTCGGCGGGACTGCCATAATCAGTGCCCTGGTGGCGATCGCGGCGCAGGATGTTATCGATGACATCCTCTCCGGTATGATGATCAGTCTGTACAAGCCATTTGAGATCGGCAACAGGATAGAGCTGGAAGACGGTACTGCCGGTATCGTCAAAGACATAACCATGCGGCACGTCGTCATCCACGCGCCGTTCAACGAAGTAGTCATCCCGAACAGCCGCATCAACACCATGAGTATCAAAAACTACAGCTACCATATCGAGCTCCGCTCGTTTCTGGCGACTTTCCACGTTGCGTATAACACTGATGTGGAAAAAGCAATTAAAGTCGTACGTGAAGCTGTGATGAAATGCAAAGGAACTATTCCCGGCATCAAGACAGAGCACGGCGAAGAGTACGCGCCGGTTTATTTCATGGCGTACGAAGACAGCAGCCTTCGCTTCGAGACACGAGTGTTCTTCCTTCCGGATGTACCGTCCGAGGTCGTCATCTCAGATGTCAACATTGCAGTCAACAAAGCCCTGAGGGAGAACGGTATCGAGATCCCATATCCATATATCAATATAGTAAAACATTAGACAAGCCGCGCAGCATTTAATGTAGTAAAACAGTAGGCAAGTAACGCAGTATTTAATGTAGTAAACACCAGGCAAACCGCATTGAGTTAGTGCATTGACCTGGTTGCCAACCAAAACCCGCGATTTGAGGGTCGATCAGGTTGGCTTTTGAGCTAAAATTGCAAAAAGCCAACTCATTTTCCGAAAAAAGATTAAAAAGCCAACCAAAACCCGCGATTTGAGGGTCGATCTGGTTGGCTTTTGGGCGAAAATTGCGAAAAGCCAACTCGATTCCGAAAAAAAGATCAAAAAGCCAACCAAAATCCCTGATTTGGAAGGTGATCTGGTTGGCTTTTGGGCGAAAATTGCGAAAAGCCAACTCGATTCCGGAAAAAAGATCAAAAAGCCAACCAGCTCAGCAAGATACAAAAAGAAGTGTTGAACTTTTTAGAGATTCAACACTTCTTTTTCTGGTCGGAGAGACAAGATTTGAACTTGCGGCCCCTTGACCCCCAGTCAAGTGCGCTACCAAACTGCGCCACTCCCCGATCAACAAAACAATTTGGTTTATATTTCATTTAGATATTACTTTAATAGCCTGAGTAAGTCAATATAAGTCGGTGTAAGTCAGTAATAATCAGTGTAAGCCGATGTAAGTCAATAATAATCAGTGTAAGTTAATGTCTGTGCATCTTATTTATATGCTTTTGCCCACTGCTCGAGCTCGTGCTCGGTCACATCCTTCGGGAATCTTTTGCCCGGTTTGACGTATGCGTCCGGGGCAAGCCTGAGGATGTTCATAGGTGCTTTGCCGATATCGCTGCTGCCGGATGTGCAGAACGGAACGATGACTTTGCCGCTGAAGTCGTACTGTTCGATGAATGTGTCTATTATGGACGGCTCGCGGTACCACCAGATAGGGAAGCCGATAAAGATCAGATCGTATTTGTCCATGTTCTTATTCTTGAACATGATCTCAGGACGGGTGTCGAGCTCAGCCATCTCGAGTGAGCTTCTGCTCTTTGGGTTGTTCCAGTCAAGGTCTGCGCTTGTGTACATGATTTTCGGCTTGATCTCAAACAGGTCTGCACCTGTTGCCCTTGCCAGTTTCTCGGCGACTCCGGCTGTTGTTCCACCTGGGCTGAAATATGCTACTAATGTGTTTTCCATGATCAAAATCTCCTTCTTCAATGGTTCGTTACTGTATATCGATCAGTGCTTACGCATCTTTTTCAAATTACTGTAATTATTATATCACTGTGGAAAAGACAATTACAGTGCCGATCGTTTCAATTATCTTGTAGTTGAGTGCCTTGCAGATTAACAAACAGCCAGAGTTGATTTTGATATACAGGATCAACAAACAGCTAGGTTGATTTTGATATACTGGATCAACAAACAGCTAGCGTTGATTTTGATATATGGGATCGACGAACAGCCAGCGCTTTTGTTGATATATGAGAGCGACAAGAGTTCGGCAAGTTGTACGAGATCAAAGGTATCTGGCGGGCAATACGAAACGTAGTCCGGGTATTTATATGAAATTACTGGTTGACGGGTTCTGTAAATGCTCCTATAATAGAAAACGCTGGAGTTAGTTAATGGCCTATTCTATAGGCATTTTTATTTAGCCGTTCGCTTTACTGCCTAACAGTGCTAAAGTGTCGCACATAACAGTGCTAAAGCGCCGCACCGGCCGGCTGTGATGCAAGATCATGCCGCACTCCGCGATGTAAGATCGTGCCGCACTGGCCTGCTGCGATATAAGATCGTGCTGCATTGGCCAGCCGCGAAACAAGATCGTGCTGCACTTATCACCAGGCAGGGAGTGAGCGTATCGGATAATATGGTTTGGAGGAAAAAGAAATGAAAAAGACAACAAAATTTGCGGTAATGCTTATGCTCGTATGTGCGTTCGCTATGGTACTCTCAGGCTGCGGCAAGAGCGGTGGGGATGGTGACGCGGACAGCAATGCATATAAAGTCGGCATCATCCAGCTGATAGAGCATCCTGCGCTTGACGAAGCGACTAAAGGATTCAAAGAAGGCATGATAAGCGTACTTGGCGAAGACGGAGTCGTTTTTGACGAACAGAACGCTCAGGGAGAAGACGCAAACTGCGCGACGATCGCAAGTACTTTTGTTACTGATAAAGTGGACCTGATCATGGCAAACGCGACGCCTGCTCTCCAGGCATCAGCAAATGCCACAGCAGACATTCCTATCGTAGGGACATCTGTAACAGATTTCGGATCAGCTCTCGACATAAAAGACTGGACGGGAACTACAGGAAAGAATATCACAGGAACATCCGACCTTGCACCTCTTGACGAGCAGGCCAAGATGATCCAGGAGATCAAGCCAGACGTAAAGCAGGTCGCTATCCTCTACTGCTCCAAGGAGTCTAACTCCAAGTATCAGGTAGAAGAGATCAGCAAGCAGCTCGATGGGCTCGGCATCAAGTACAAGCTGTACAGCGCAGCTGATTCTAACGAGGTCCAGTCCGTAGCCACCAAGGCGGCGACAGAGTGCGACGTGTTCTACATCCCGACAGACAACACGATGGCGTCCAGCACTGAGACTATCAAAAACGTCATCATGGACAAAAAGATCCCGGTGGTTGCCGGCGAGCAGGGTGTATGCAGTGTCTGCGGAGTAGTCACACTTTCCATCAGCTACTATGATATCGGCTTCCGCGCCGGCGAGATGGCAGCAGAGATCCTCAGAGACGGCACCAACCCTGGCGAGATGGCGATCGAGACAGCGCCGAAAGTAACAAAGCTCTATAACAAGGAAGTTGCCGATGCGATCGGTGTCGAGATCCCTGAAGGTTACGAGGCCATCGAGGCAGAGTAGCCTGACGATCAAAATCTCATAGGAAGACCGGGCGCATGCAGTATCTGCATGCGCCTGATGACTGTTTGATCAAGAACGGACTATATCAAACAGATGATATAAGCTGATTATTTACTTCAGAACGGACTACTTAAATGGATATTACGGTATTATTTGAATCATTCCCGCCGTCGATCGCACAGGGCCTTCTCTGGGGCGTGATGGCGATAGGAGTGTATACGACATATAAGATACTTAACTTTGCGGATCTGTCGGTAGATGGGTCGCTTGCGCTCGGTGGCGCAGTCGGGGCAGTTGCGATCCTGTCCGGTCAGTCGCCGTGGGTAGCGCTTTTGCTCGCCACGATAGCAGGACTCGCGGCCGGACTTGTGACGGGGATACTTCACACGGTATTTGGGATCCCGGACATTCTCGCGGGAATACTTACGCAGATCTCGCTTTACTCGATCAATCTGAATATCATGAACGGATCCAACCTCGGCGTTAGCATCGATAACTACGATCTGATCGTTTCGCTCCGCGAGATCAATCGTGCTCTTCTTATCGGCGCGATATTCGTCGGTGTGATCATCGCCGTGCTCTACTGGTTCTTCGGCACTGAGTTCGGTATGACGATCAGGGCGACAGGCTGCAACAAAGAGATGGCTCACGCACAGGGCATAAACACGAGCGTTGCGACTGTCGCCGTGCTCGCGCTTTCAAATGCTCTCGTCGGCCTATCCGGTGCGCTGCTGATGCAGTATCAAGGCTATGCTGACGTCAACATGGGAAGAGGTGCGATCGTGATCGGGCTCGCAGCCGTAATAATCGGCGAAGTTCTCGGCGAGGCGATCCTCGGGAAGCATCTTAACTTTGCTTTGAGACTTGCTTTTACAGCGCTTGGCGCGGTGATCTATTACATGGTAATCACGTTCGTGCTCTGGCTCGGCCTGCCATCGGAGAACATGAAGCTCTTCTCGGCGATAGTCGTCGCGATCTTCCTGGCTGTACCGTATCTCAAGGGCAAATATAACTCCTCATTCGCGAGGGTCGCGAGGAAAGGAGCAAAATCATGACGGACGAAAAGAGAATCGCTGCTGAAGGAGCTGCAACTGCGGCAAACGAGGCAGCAGCAAGGACGCTGAAGAAGAATATGCTGGAAGTCAAGGGTATTTCAAAGACTTTTAACAAAGGTACGATAAACGAGAAGCTGGCGCTGGATAATGTATCGTTGACGCTTGAAGATGAGGACTTCATAACAGTGATCGGCGGAAACGGGGCCGGAAAGTCGACCCTCATGAACGCCATCGCAGGAGTCTGGGCGGTCGATGAAGGCCGTATCTTCATCGACGGAATCGACGTTACGGGTATCGGAGAGCATAAACGCGCCACATATCTTGGACGGGTATTCCAGGATCCTATGACCGGGACAGCCGCTACTATGGGCATCGATGAAAATCTGGCTCTTGCTAAGCGCCGCGGAAAGAAGCACTCTCTTAAATGGGGCGTGACAAAACAGGAACGGAAAGAGTATTACGATCTCCTCAAGACCCTGGACCTGGGACTCGAGGACAGGATGACTAGCAAAGTGGGGCTTTTGTCAGGAGGCCAGCGCCAGGCGCTGACACTGCTAATGGCCACACTGCAGAAGCCGAAGATTTTGCTCCTGGATGAGCATACAGCCGCGCTCGATCCGAAGACCGCCGCCAAAGTGCTCGCGCTCTCTGAGAAGATCATCAGGGAGAACCACCTTACGGCGATGATGGTGACCCACAACATGAAGGATGCGATCCAGTACGGAAACCGCCTCATCATGATGAACGAAGGGCATATCATTCTGGACATCCGGGGCGAAGAGAAGAAGAAGCTCACAGTCGAAGACCTGCTGCAGAAGTTCGAGCAGGCATCCGGCGAAGAATTCGCGAACGACGAGACACTGCTCGCCAAGTAAGAAGCAGCAGGAGATCATAACACGCACACCGCCGCTGCAGCTGATATTGCTGCAGCGGCTTTTATAATTTCTGCCGCAGTCGCCCTCTGTGTATTGCTATAGCCGCCCTCTATATTGCTGCAGCGGCTCCTTTATTTCTGTTTGCGTTTGCGGTGCCGTGGTGGTAACATAAAGATGGATAAGTCTTGGATCGTTTTAAAGCAGAGCGGATGCAACGCCTGCTGCTGTATTACTTGATGAGTGAGGTGGTACACATGAGCCGGAAGACTTGTATTTACGGCACGCCGCTTTCTGATGTGGAGGGACTGGCGCCGGAGAAGACAGTGCTTCTCATGATCGACATGGAAAAAGCTTTCGTGGAGCCTAAGGCCGCGCTGCATATCATGGGCGCCAAGTATACGGTGCCTGCGTGCGAGGCTGCGCTTGACGATGCCCGTGAGCTTGGCATCAAAGTCATCTGGATCAAGAGGGTCTACAAGCAGGATGGAAGCGACATCGAGACTCCGAGGTACCGCATGCTGAAACAGCACGGCGTGACCGGCGTGCTGGCGCCTGATTCTACTGGCGTCAACAGTATCGAGGAACCTGACGGCCTTACAAGGCTTGACAGTGAGACTGTCATCGTAAAGCCGAGGTGGAGCGCGTTCTTCAAGACTCATCTTGATGATATGCTCCAGGAACTAGGAGCTGAGAATGTGGTGCTCGCGGGAACGACGACTCCGAACTGCGTGCGGTCAACATGCTATGATTCGATAGCGTACAATTACAGGACGCTCGTGCTTTCGCGGTGCACTTCGTCACAGACGGATGCGATACAGCGCGCGAACCTGGAAGATATGCGGCGGGCTGGAGCGGAGATCATCTGAAGATGCCGGAACTGGCAATATGCTGATCCGGGGAGGAGATCATCCGACGCCGTAAAAATTTGTTAACACAGCGCGTCCGGCAGGGGTACCGGGCGTGTGGATAATAATATTAAAGGGGGAAAAGAGATTATGAAGGCTGTTAAAGTGATTTTGATCGTTCTGCTGGTGATACTGTTCCTGTCAGCAGCAGTGCTCGGGGTGGTTTTGTTCACGCACCGCGAAGAAGGACCGGACATCAACGAGGTGTCGGATTCTGTGATCGCGCTTTGTGACGACGTTTCTCTGAAGTCGCTGGACGCTGGCAATCAGGGGATCATCGCGTACCTTAAACAAAAGGAAATAGACGAAGAGAAAGAGCGCGAAGAGGAAGAGAAGAGAAAGAAGGAAGAAGAGGGCGACGAGGACGATCCGGAGAATTATGACTCTACTGAGGACACCGGAAAAGATTCTACGATCGACGCCATGACGAAGCGCTACATCGGCACATGGGAACAGCAGGGAATACTTCAGGGCGGAGGCGACCTCGATACTTCCACAGGGTCGTATTGCACATACATATTCAATTCCGACTATTCATACACCGCCAAGGGTAAGGATATGAATGGAAAGAAGATAAATGAAGAAGGCACCTGGAAGCTGAACGACAAGAAGCAGATCGTCGCCGGAGACTTCACCATGGGGATCGACGATAGCGGATATCTTCTGAAAGATACAGGCCAGCGAGACGGCAAGGGCAGAAAGATGAAATATGCCTTCGCCAAGACAGAATAGGAGACAGGATCTTGATCAGCGGTGCAATTTTCGACGTGGACGGAACGCTCCTGGACTCTATGCCGGTATGGCATAACTGCGGAGTCAGGTACCTGGAGTCGATCGGCGTCAAAGCTGAGCCGGGGCTGGGCGACTTCCTGTTCACGCAGACGAATGCGAGCGGCGCGGTCTACATGGTCGACCATTACGGGCTGGATCTTTCGCCGGAAGAAGTGGCGGACGGCATGTCCCGCGACATGGAGAATTACTATTTCAACTCTCCTGAGATGAAAGAAGGTGCAGCAGAGCTCCTGGACCGCTTCGAAGATGCCGGGATACCGATGACAGTAGCGACTTCCACGGACAAGTATCTGCTGGACGGCGCTTTCAGAAAGCTCGGGATAGGTCATTATTTCAAGGCAGTGCTGTCGTGCGGAGACTACGGGACGACGAAAGGCGAGCCTCTCATCTTCAACAAAGCCTCCGAGGTGATGGGCACTGACCCTTCTGAAACGTGGGTGTTCGAAGATGGGCTGTATGCGATAAAAACAGCGTCGAAGGCGGGATTCAGGACTGTTGCAGTGTACGACAAGATAAGCAGTCCGGACTGGGAAGAGATGAGCATGCTCGCGGACGAGCACGTAGATAAGCTGAGTGATTTCATAGAAATACAGATATGATCTTTTTGCCGGCGCAGGCATGACCGGCATGTACAGAATGGGTTTTGTTGGTGTAAACGAAAGGATGTATAAGCTATGCAGGGTAGTAAGGTTTTGATCGTTGATGATGATCCTAACATCAGAGAGGTCATCAGCGTGCTCCTCTCGAGTGAGGGCTATGACGTGGACGCCGCGGAGAATGGGCAGGTCGCGGTCGAGAAAGTCGAGTCCGGAAACGTCTATGATATAGTCTGCCTGGACATCATGATGCCTGATATGGACGGTATCGAGGTGTGTTCCAGGATCCGCCGGAAGTCGAATGTCCCGGTGCTTTTCCTTACAGCAAAGTCGCAGGATAAGGACAAGGTCGAGGCATACAGCACAGGCGGCGACGATTTCCTCGTAAAGCCGTTCTCTCAGACGGAACTTCTCATGAAGATCAAATCCCTGATCCGCCGCAGAAATGAATACGATAAGCCGGAGAACCCGGGAGACGAAGACGATACCAAGCTTTCGGACGATATCGTGGTAGATACAAGGAAGAGATCCGTGCTTAAAGATGGAGTAAGGATCAACCTTACAGATAAAGAATTCGACATCCTCCGCTATTTTATGGATCACCGCGGGGAAGTCGTGCAGAATAAGGACCTGTATGAGAACGTCTGGGGTGAGCAGTATCTGACTTCCGCCGGGAACACCATCATGGTGCATATCCTGAACCTCAGGAAGAAGCTCGAGCGCGACGTGAGCAAGCCTGAGATAATCAAGACAGTATGGGGAAAAGGATACAGGATCGACTAGATGCCTGATGAGTGGCGCCGGGTGAAGCAGCCTGGCGCCGTATAATTATTAAAGAAAGGTTCGCTGAAGTGACTGAAGATAAAAAATCCGTACATGATATATTTATCAGCAAAAAGAAAGTCTCTGTGAATTTCAAGCTGGCCGTGGTAATACTCATGGCCGGCGTGATAGCCTTAGGGGCTTTTTTGCTGATGGGACTGATCGAGAAGCAGATAGTGCAGAACATCGCAAATTCCGAATCCGTTAAAACAGACGCCGTGAATGAGAGATTCGAGAGCCTGAACGCGTTCATAGTCGAGAACAACGTCGAGGGCGACGACATCGAGATGCTCCAGGAATGGGTGCGCGGTCAGAGCTATACCGAAATGATAGTTTCTGACAGGATGGGCGAGATCTATACGGGCGGATGGGTCGCCAGCACGGTGAGGTCATCTGAAGAGGCAGGAGAGAACAACAGCGACAGCACGACTCTTAAGAAGGACATTCCTACAGAGGGAGAAGACCTGTTCAACAGAGAAGTCCGCTTCCTCGACAAAGAATATTTTGTTTATATCAACGTATATCTGGAGTACCGGTGGAAGGCTGTGCTCGATAACGTCAAGCTGTTCATCGCGGCTTTGATCTTCCTGATCCTCGTGCTCGTCTACAACAGACGCATGCTCCAGCGCATAATCAAGCTGTCTGACGACGTGAACCGTATAAGAGCGGGCGAGCTTGATCTGGAGATCGACCCGGGTGAAGAAGATGAGATCGGCGCTCTCGCATCCGATATCGACCAGATGAGAAGCTCCATCATGGAGCGGATGAACAGTGAACGCGCGGCTCAGGAGGCAAACAACCAGCTGATAACGTCGATGTCGCATGACATAAGGACGCCGCTCACGTCGCTCATCGGATACCTGGACATCATATCCGGGCATAAGTACAAGAACGAGCAGGAGCTTCAGAAGTACATCGGTTCCTGCAGCGACAAGGCAGTACAGCTTAAAGATCTTTCCGACAAGCTCTTCCAGTACTTCCTGGTATATAACAATGAAGAAAAGGGACGCGATCTTGAGGAGCTCGACGCCGGCATCCTGTTCCAGCAGTTCATGATAGAGCATATCTCAGAGCTCACACAGTACGGCTACGAGGTCGAGCTCACTGACGAGATCCCGGAGAACGTCATGATCGATACCGAGACGAGCGCCTTGCAGCGCCTGTTCGACAACCTGTTCTCCAACATCATGAAATATGCTGATCAGCATTATCCGATCATTATCACAGCCGAGATCATCGAGAACCAGATAAAGATCATACTTAAGAATCACATAACAGAGGATGCGGGCAAAGTCGAGTCGACAAAGATCGGCGTGAAGACCTGCAAGAAGATCGTCGGCGACCTCGGCGGCACATTCCGCGCCCTTGAAGAAGACGGAGTCTACAAGACGATCATTCTCCTTCCGATCAAAGAGATCCGCGAGCCTGAAGAGACAGACGACGATACCGCGGAAGATATCACCGATCAGAACCCGGTCTGGGCAGACGATCTGCACAGCACTCCTGTCGACGACAAAGCCAGGACCATCCGTGACGTACTGAGAGAAGAATAAACTTCGGCAGCCGATCAAAGCAAAAAAATGTTGGCTGATTTATGATTTTTGTTGGCTGATTTGTAATTTTTTAGTTGACAAACAATATCTGAAATGATAATATATCACATGTGTCACAGCGGGGGACGCCTCAAACTTGGCACTTCAGATATATGCACCATTAGCTCAGCTGGGAGAGCACCTGACTCTTAATCAGGGTGTCGAGGGTTCGATCCCCTCATGGTGTACTCGGAAGCCTTGGAATCAGTTGGTTCCAGGGCTTTTTCATTACTCATATAACAGCAGATTTTTGAGTTTAACACTTTCTTAACACATCGGTACATGGTCGGATACAATTTTCAAATATGATTAAATAGCAAAAGTGGCGAGGGTTCATGCCCTCGCCATTAATCTTACTATATAAGGTAAGCTTAAATAGGGATTGTTATTTTGCTTCTGTTAATGTCTGGTATAACTTCATAAGGTATGCTACACATTCACTTTCGCTCTTAATATCCCATGCTTTTCCATAAGCTTCCCAAACGGCTTTGTCATTTGCCTGATGCGCCTTCCTGAGTTCCGGTGGCATTGTTAACTCATCATATAGATCCGCTAAAGAAGAATCCGGATATAACGCTCTTGCATCAAGAATATCTTGAGCTGTTTTCTCTATCTTTGCCTTCTGCTCAACTGTTGGATTCGGCCAAGGGAAGTTATTATATACTGCTGGTGAATATCTAAAGTCACTTTTTATTCTTCCACATGTCATCCGCATCCAAGCATTATGGACATTAGAAGTTAAAATACCAAATTCATATATAGAGACATTAGGTATAATACTGCATGCATCTCCAGCTATTATGCTAGGTTCTATAAAACCGATAGGTATATATCGTCTGTTTTGTGATGAATGCCTTGGGAAAACTAAATATGTTGACTGTGGTTGTCTTATTTGGCAGAACAAATAAGGATAATTAGCCATTTTTTGAATTCTATCAGCATTACTTTTCAAACGTATATTTTTTACCTTTAACAAGCGCTCTTTTATTTCAGGTATATTAACATATTCGCTCGGATTCCCATCCTTAAACCATAAGCAATAGCGAGTAAATGTTCCTACTTTATCATGCAAAAATTCTTTTGCACCAATAAACGGTTTTATATAACGGGCTAAAACGTTGTACTTTGCCAATAGTTGATCTTTTTCTGAAACTGTTAATGTAAGTCCACCATCATCTGTTGGAGGACTACCTGTAGTCATCTTTGGTAGTCCATTTTGCGGCTTATTAATTCTATTTGAAATCCAAATGTCAGGTGCATCTACAAGATAAGGGTTAATATGATCACACAGTATTAATTGACCATTGTCATATAATTTCTTCTTTTTATCTGTGCTTTTATCAGTAAAGCCAACTATAACACAATGTACCGCAGCTTTTTCATTTGCTTCACTATCCCAAATAAAAGTTCTATGAGCCATTATTATATTTGCTCCAGCAACAATCATTTTATTCCAAAATGTTGGGACAGATTCACCCTGGCAAATAGAGTTTGTTGAAACAAAGGCAGTCTTTATTTCTTTATCAGAGTCCTTCATATAATCGATGGCTTTTTTGTACCAACAAATAACATAATCTAGTTTTGTCTCTATTTCACCAACTCCCCATATCGCGCTCATATCTTCCGACTGTTCTTTGGATCGCATGTGTTGACCCACGAATGGTGGATTGCCCATTATATAGTTCAGCTCTTTTTTGGATACTACTTCTTCCCAGTTAATACGAAGAGCATTTCCTTCACGAATATTAGTAAATGTCTCTAAAGGAAGAAACTCAAGATGGTCATTATTAACAATTGCCTTAGTCTTTTCCATCATCTGTGCTTCCGCAATCCAAAGGGCAGTCATTGCAACGCTTACAGCGAAATCATTTATTTCTATACCATAGAACTGTTGGATACTGACCTTTATAGGATCCATCACTGCACCCATGGTTATTTGATTATTATGCTTTTCAGCTATTACTTTGTTCTCTAATTTCCTAAGGCTAAGATATGTTTCTGTAAGAAAATTACCACTTCCACAAGCTGGATCTAAAAACTTTAAATCAGCAAGTTTATTCTGATAATCCTCGAGCATTTGAAGCCTTTTCTTCTCTAGCTTCTCTTCAAGTATTAATTCTAGTTCTTCTTTAAGATCGTCTAGAAAAAGTGGGTCTATTACTTTGTGAATGTTCTCTATTGATGTGTAGTGCATGCCACCTGACCGACGAGTTTCAGGATTTAACGTACTTTCAAAACATGCTCCGAATATGGTTGGTGAAATCTCATTCCAGTCAAAGTCTGAGGATTGAATGATAAGGTCTCTGATTTTCTCGTTTATCTGTGGGATAATAATAGTATCGTCACTGAATAAACCACCATTGCAGTATGGGAACTTTTGCAAGGCATCATCAAGGAAAGGATCCCTTTCATTTGTGGTTCCCTTTGACCCATCAGGAGTGTTGAGCACTTTGAACAGCTCAATAAGAGCAGTCCTCAAATGGCCGGTATCATACGATGAAACATAATCACGGAATGCATCTCTTCTACCAAATAATCCAGCATCTTCAGCATAAAAGCAGAAAACCAATCTTACACAAAGAATGTTGAGTGATTTATAATCTTTTTCTGTTAGCTCTCTGACTTTTATATACTGTTCATAAAAAGCATCATATAACTTGCCTACAAGATCACCGGCATCCTTTGAAATCTGCAGTTCCTTTTTCAGATGTTCACTTTCAGTATCTGTTAAAAATGAAAGTCTATAGTATTCTGACTCAAGATCTTTGAGGTATATAACCTGTGCTTCAGCATTAGGGTTCTCCATGTCATAAACATAGAACTCCGCAAAGTTACAAGTCACAATCCAACGTGGTCTTTTTGAATATGGAAGATCAGCAGCATATCTCTTGGCCTGTTGGAAAGGAGTTAGCATAGTACCGTCAGATTGTCTTATAGATGATGATAAACTTTTACCTAGAGATTTCTGTTCAATAAGGACATGGGTGGCATCAATATAACCATCCATGAAACTCGTATTATCTAGATGCACCTGTTCTTCAAATCTGATATAATCAGTTGCATCTTTATCTAAGAGGATTCCCAGGAGCTCTAGCCAAAATGGCTGTGTTTCGCCTTTTTCATATCCTCGTCCTTCCCATTGTTTGGAGAAGTCATGTAATTTTTTCTTTGTTAGACTTGTGTTCATTTCCATATTCCTCTGCTTCTTTTCTCAATTATAGCATAGTGTTAATGGCCTTGCTATCTATACCTGTCATGTTTAACTTTGGGCATATCTATCCCTGTTGCCAGCTCAAAGCACCCCTTGATGAACTCTCCGAGAGCTTCACCCCAGGCTTTTGCCCAGTCTTCTCTGCTCATATATCTGTATTGCTTCAGCATGATTCCTAAAGTCTCGACAGCTTTGATCAGGATGTTTCTGAAGCTTACCGGATCCTTTCGGCCATTGGATCTTGTGATCGACTGACTGACCGGCTCATTTATCAGCTGCCGTTTTGTCTCCATCAGACTCTTTTTGGGGACTCCATAAGCCTGTGCCTGTAATATCCTTTTGTTCCATTTATCAGTGAGTCTGTTGTTCTCTGTGATCTCTGCCGCTTTCGGATTGTTCTTTCCTATCTTTTTGGTTGGAAGGTATGGGCTGTTCTTCGGGAAGACATACATCTTCTGTGCGTGTTCCGGCAGCTTTTCGTTCATGAGATCCGTCATGAATACCTTGACATCATCCAGAAACGCTGCGCTCTTGAATATGTTCCTTTTCTTTTCAAAGCGGTGCTGCTCGTATACTTCACCCTTCTTTATGACTCTGTATCCGGGAAGCAGATCGCCGTGCTCATCCGTAGCCTCCTTTTTAGTCCGTAGATGTTTACCATGAGAATCATAGTATCTGTCCCTGCTCGCTATCTTAACTACCGGCTCTGCAAGTTCCTTCCGCTCTGAATAGATAAGATGGATGTGAAGATTATTCATCCTCCTGTTATGATGCAGTGCGGCAGTGCACTCTACATCATATCTTTCTTTATACTTGTCCACGAAGTATCTTAGAGTCTGATCATAGTCGTACCGGTCGAATGCAGGCGGCAGCGCAATGATAAGTTCACGCGCTTCTATGCACTTTCCTGACGTCCCGCTTCTCTTAAAGTCTTCTCTGTTCTCTCTGGCCAGGCCTCGCCAGTATGAGTCATCAGCGGTGGAGTATGTCGCGTAAAGATTCTCCTGTCGCTCAGGATTGGATATATAATCTATTCTCCCTTTTAGGTTTGGGAGCTTACTTTGCTGTATAAAACTGATTCCTTCCATTGATTTACCCCTTTCAATAAAGCGCAGACATATGTCCCCCGAAGGGGCGAAATACCCATAGTACGAACCTGAAAGGTTTGTGCTATGGGTGTATTTCGCTCTCATACGGCGAGGCCTACCTGCAAAACTGCCATTTTTTCGTACCCCATGGCTAGCTGGCCTTTTTTATTGCGATAATGATTTTTCGACCTGTTTATCGGCTGCAGCTGTTCATCATTAAAAATATGGACATAGGTAATACATTTCTGCCTTGTGACGTATTATTCGTTTTGAACGCAAATCCACATATCAAAAAGCCTCTCTAGGGTGCCTGTTCTCAAAAAAAGAGCGAGCCAGCTCAGTTTTTCGAGCTAACTCGCATCGTCGACATGCTCATCATCTTTTGGCCGTCGGCCCATCCTATATGGCCATAATGGGCATTCTGTTATAGTACATTCCCGCACTTCCTTCAGATCATCTCCGCAGCAGTCGATACATTTAGCTCTGATCGCTTTGATTGGTGTTTTCCTTTTCATCTCTGATCCTCCCATTGTTCATTTTCAGCTAACGCATTCGTTATAAGCATAGGTAACGCATTCGATACTAATCTGTCTTTGCTTTTTCGTAATAACTATCGCTTTCGTTACTTATTCAGTATGGTTTGCCGGTTCTAATTGCTAACGGTTTCGTTATACCTTATATATAAATACCATACCGTGTGGACGTTCTTTATGTGCTCATTAACACTGACTTAGCTCTATTCTTTCTTGCGATAGCCTCGTTCAATCTTTCTTGAACTGTTCTGACGTCTTCATCAGTCTTTATGTCTTTCCAGTCTTCCGAAAAAGTGTATCTGTTAGGCTGATGCTCAAGGCCTCCATGATCTATCTTGATGAAACCGAAGGTCTCGAGCATGAGCAGGGCACGGGACAGAGTGTTGGGCCGCATGCCTTTTTTCTGGAATGTTGAATAAGGGCAGATAACGGTGCTTCCGAAAATCGGGCCTTTGTACTCTTCGCGCAGTATCGTATATGCTTCCTTGGCACTCGCGCTCAATCCGATATATGCAGGAGAGTCCAACTGGTCCTGAAAAAGCAAGGTGTATGGATTCCTTTCCCAGGTACCTTTGCTCGTAGCGAAGGGTGGAGGAGGACTTCTTTTCTTTCTCACGCTCATCCGGATCACCTCGTAGCTTCTTGATCTTCGTGATAGGATCCGGTAATTTTTGCTACATGTTCCTGCAGCACATCAACATCCACCAGTTTCCTGTTACCTACTTTGAGACTCGGGACCATTCCGGTTTTGATCATCTGGCGTACTAGTTCTCTGCTGAGAGCTGTTTCTGGATCCCTTGCCTTGATTTCATCGTAGGCCTTATCAATCGTTCTGATCATCATGTGATCACCCCCTTTAATAATCAAAATTAATGCATAATGTAGTGTAAACTGAACATTTTACAATATAAATATACAATATGCGCAGAAAAAAGTCAAGAAAAATGTAAATTTTGCTGGACATTTTTTGGGTAAATGATATAATATGTTCAGAGGAGGTGCAAAAATGGTAGATAGTAATCTGGCAGTGCTTTTAGCAGAAAGAAATCTGAAGATCACAAAAGTGTCTCGGGATACTGGTATCTCAAGAACGACTCTAACGGCGCTGTGTTATGATCAGACTGCGGGAATCAAGTATGATACTTTGAATACGCTTTGTAAGTATCTGCAGATCACGCCTACAGAATTCTTCAGCTATACTGAATACGATTATGAGATCAAGTATTTAGGCAAGACGGAGTTGGAAGAAAACTCGCTTGATAAGGTGGAAGAAAAGATCTATGCCTACGATGTAGATATAATCGTAAAGAAAAGCAACATGACATGGCGTTATCCGATTATTGTAGTAATACCTATAAGCAAGGTTGAATTACCATTTGTTGATTTAAGAGCCGGAACACTTGCGTATTATACGGAAGTATCTGACGATGCTACTCCAATGGATATTCAGGCTGTTCGTGAATACCAGCGCATGGAGAAAGAAATGACACAGAGACAGTTTATATCTATGAAAAATCAGATCCTGGCACTTGTCAAACCGGTCTTTATTGCTGACTTTGCTAAGGACTATGGATGCTCAAAAGATCAGGTGCTTGCCTCAGATGATTCTATGACAATATTGACTACTTTAAAAGTGGTTGCTCATCCTATTCATAAACGCTGATCATTTGAAAACTGTATCCGACTTGTTCGCAAAAAAGAAGGGTCATTACGTTACATGAACAAGGAGGTGGATACAATGGCAAAGAAAACTAATTGTGTTATCAATGGCAAAGAGTATTACAGAATTACACGCAAGGTAGGTGAAAAGCTCGACAAACATGGCATATGGATAGATGATCGCAAATCTTTTTATGGCTCATGTAAGAAAGAAGCAGAGGAGAAGTATGAAGAGTACATGAGGCATAATAAAAATGGCGAGTCTTCAAATGTATGCCTGGGCAAGTTGATCGATGACTGGGTGGAAAATTCCTTCAAGGAATGCGAACTGGCGAACTCGACTAAGGTGAAGTATCTGAGAGCATACGAGAGCATTCTCAGGCATAGTCATATGGCAGGGATCAAAGCGGTAGACGTGACCCCGATGGATCTGCAGAAACTGTACAATGAGTCGACAGTGTGCTACAGCACAAAAAGAGCGCTTCACAACTTTCTGGGTCGCTTCTTCAAATACGCGGAGCTCAACGGTCTATGCAGAAATATAACCGCAAGTGTTACGGTGCCGGGGAAGCCAAAAAAGAAAGACGGATTCTCAAGTATCACGGTATGGGATGACGATTCATTGAAAAAGCTCATCAAGGCGTTGGAGAACGACAGACTCAGGCTGCTGGTAGTGCTCGCGGTAAATACCGGAGCAAGATTCTCAGAGCTGTTGGCATTCAGGTATGACGATATACACGGCAATATGCTTTATATCAATAAGCAGTTGTCAGAAATAGCGTCGCTTGATGGCAAAGGGACTACACTTCATATCATTCCGACAAAGACCGTAGGAAGCAACAGGATCGTTCCTTTATCTGAGCCGGTACTCAAAGAGATCGAGAGACATAGAGAGTGGCAGAAAAAGGATATGGAGAAGAACGGATATCAGACAGATTATCTGTTCACTACCAAGAACGGTACGTTCTACTATAAGCGTAACGTGCGGAGATCTCTTCTCAGGACTTGTAATCGAATAGGGATCGATCCACAGACATTCCATTCATTCCGCCATACGTTCGGAACGAATCTGAGCAGAACAGGAGTCCAGATAGAAGACACGTCAAAACTTCTGGGCCATGCGGATGTCTCAACAACGACCAGATATTATGTGGATGTAGATGCTCAGAAGAAGCTCAAAGCAGTCGAAGGAATAGCAAAATTCAGCCTTGGGGATTAATACTCTATTAACACGGTGGATTGTCAATTAAGACAGAAAGAAACCCAAAAGAATGGTATTGGACAGAAGATACCGCAAGCTGTAAGCATTGAAAATGCTGGAGAATTAAACAAAACGCACTGATTTCAAGGGACACTTTGCAAAGAATTTGCTGCAGGGTGTCGAGGGTTCGATCCCCTCATGGTGTACCAAAAGAACTCCGATAGTCATTTGACTGTCGGAGTTCTTTTATTGCACCAAGAAGGGATCGAACGTTCACTTCGTTCACTTCTTCGCTTCGCTTCGCTGTCCCATTTGCCCAATCCAGCTAAAGCTGGGGGAAA
>JAFWHX010000007.1 GCA_017533915.1 Eubacterium sp.
AGAATAGATTTCCTTTACTGCATCCTCATTTGAAATATCGCTTTCTAAGACAAGATACTCCGCATCCATTTCCTTGAGTTTGCTTTCTACCACCTCTGCCGTTCCCGCATTTGCTCCGTAGTATCTGTCTGCACCATTTTTGTCCATCTTGGATGCATCAAACGTCCTGAAGATTTTCTTATATACTAAGATAACCTTTGCTCCTTCACGAGCAAAAGCCAATGCTGTCGCTGCTCCAATTCCCCACGGATTATTTGCTCCTGTAATAATAGCTACTCTATCATTTAGTCCATAATCAACCATATCGTTCACCTCTGCAAATCCCGATTTGCTTAATTCATTATACCATCAAATCACATCAAAGTCCGATAAGCAAAGAAATAACAAGATACACGCTTTCGATCTCCGGGTGAAAATGGCTCATTTTAGACCTATAAGCAGCTGTTTTGTGCTCCAGAAACAGTAATATACAACAAGATATGACACATTACACTATGCAAGTTACACAAAGAAACAAAAAGATACGCATCTTCCGACCTTCGGTTTATACACCCGAACAGTATGAAAAAAAGCCTACAATCATTGAAATTTAGTTATTTCAACGCTTCCAGCGTTCACTCATCCGATTTTGCCTGACTTGATACGACTTGATACAGACTTGATATTTTCCCACTTTCTGCCATTTTACTGACCAGGCCTCAGAAAAAGCAAATCGCTGAAGCCTTGTATTTTCAAAGACTTCAGCGATTCATGTTTGGTTGCGGGGGAAGGACTCGAACCTACGACCTCCGGGTTATGAGCCCGGCAAGCTACCAACTGCTCCACCCCGCGATATTGAATTGTTCCTATGGTGCCGGCGACCGGGGTCGAACCGGTACGGTCGCAATGACCATAGGATTTTAAGTCCTACGTGTCTGCCAATTCCACCACGCCGGCAAAAAATGGCGCCCCGAGTAGGGCTCGAACCTACAACCTACCGGTTAACAGCCGGTTGCTCTACCATTGAGCTATCGAGGCGCACCAAGCCGCGTTTCTTTCAGCGACTTGATTATTATATATCAAAGCCCCGATATGTGTCAAGGGTTTGCAGCCATTATATTTCAATAAAAAACCGGGACTTTTTTATGTCCCGGTATATGTTCAGTTTTCATATGTGATCTGATCTTTATGCAATCCCTACAACGATAGGGCTCTACGAATATATCAAATTGATAATCAGATTCATCTTGTTATAACCGCTGATCAGATCTCTTTGTTGGGCATGAGATCATGCCCACATATGTCTCCTGGACTTATATGCAGTCTGTATGCTGGCAATGGTCTCATCTCCTTTCCTTTCTGATCTTATCTGGTTACGTTTTTGCGGCCCCCTTCTTCTGCCGCATCTATGTCTTTCTCTCTGTTTTCATCTTCATTATAGCGCCTTAAAAGCGAATGTCAATACCCTTTTTCAAAATATTCTGACAATTTTGAAAATTAATTTACACTTGCTATTCAAGAAGCAACCACACTTAGTATCCAGGAAAAACTCATCCCCACATCGAACACAAGGTTTTCATTTACACAAAAAAAGATGGCTACTGAAGGCCATCTTTCTCTGATTCTTTTTCTATCTGGTCAAGCCTTCGGTTTTGTTCGACAAGCTCGATCTTATCACGGTACTTTCTGGCTTTGACGTCGTCGCCCGACTCTTCATAAAGCTCTGCCAGCTCATTCATTGCATCTGTGTTCGACGGCGAATACCTCAGGCAAGTGACAAAGTGCCTCTCGGCTTCCTTCGGATTGCCTCCCGCTCTGTACGCTATCCCGAGGTAATACCACATCGGCCAGTATGTGCTGAACCTGTTGTCGCGCGTGTACGGCTCGAGCTCGATCACACCTCTGTCATACCTGCCGGCGCAGATGTCGTTGATCCCCTCCTCGATCCTGCATGGGTCTTCCAGATTCGTCAAAACCTCCGCGACTTCAGCACGAAGCTCGGCTGTCTCTCTGATCTCCGCGTCTTCTTCAACAGATTTTTCAGCTGCGGAACCTGCATCCCTGCTTCTGGCGTCATCAGTAGATCCCTCACCTGCAGCATGCACAGCATTCATAGATGTACGCATGAATTCCTCGAATGTCAGCTTCGCCTTTGTGTACAATCCCAGATTCAGATATGCATATCCGAGGAAATAATATCCCTTATCAAAATCCGGATGTTTTATCGTCAGCTGCTCGAACATTCTGAGCGATTCAGCCTTGAATGTCCCTATATAATCCTCTCCGTCCCCGTTCTCATATGCATCTTTGCACGCGCGTGCATACAGGAACAAAGCGTCCTGCGAATCAGGCGCGATCTGGAGTGCTGCTCTGAACCAGATGCACGCATTTTCCGGATCGCTGTCCTGGGCAGCTTTGACACCCTCATTGAGAAGAGGCTTCTCAAAGTCGTGCGGGAATGTTTTGTCTATGTAAGCCAGATAATTGTCGTGATATCTGAAAGACCTATCACACCCGATCACATACGCCATATTGCTCGCGATCATCAGTGTCGAAGTCGCTCCGCCTGTGATCTGCTCCGCCTTGAAAGGAATCGGGACACCCTTCAGGATATCCTCGACATCCGCTTTTTTCAGATATTCATCTGACAGTTCATCGAACAGCATCTTATCAAGATGATGAACGAGATACTCTCCTACTTTATCGATCTTCTGTTCCATATCTTCTGAATCAGTTATCTGAGATCTACTACTATCCTGTAATCGTTGATTATACAGTACGTCCGCATTCTCTGACAGCGGCATATGTAATCCAGCTGTATCCTGCGATCGTGTCAACTCTAATTCAGCTGCATCTCGCTACAGAGCTCTGAATCTCTCGTCTTTCAGCATTCCGCTGTCTTTCATGGCATTCCTGAGCTGTGCCAGCATGCGTTCTTTATCGTCCGGCAGATTTCCGCGGAGCGACAGGTAATTGCTGGCGTGGTTGCTCCTGAACACACATGGCTTCACCGGATCGGCGTTCTCCAGCATGAGATACGTTTCAGCTACCACTTCTTCCGGCGAAAGGAGCTCAAACTCCCCTTCCCGTATCTGCCTTGCTATCTCCGTCCTCGGATCCAGCATCAAAGTAAGCAGCGCCACATATGAAGCTCCCATCTCTGTTATCATGGTGCCTGTATTTACAGCATGATCGCGCCAGCCTGCCTTTCCGTCAAGACCGGAAATAAAAGTCACAGATGTCTTGATGCCTGATGATTCCAGAGTCTGTACGGCCGCGATGATCTCTTCGCGGGTCGAGCCCTTCCGGATCGCTTTAAGCACCGCCGGATCACCGGATTCTGCGCCTAGATATACCATCTTCATGCCGTGCTCCGCGAGCATGCTCAGCTCTTCTGGCGTTTTCGCGAGCACATCGATCGTGTTTCCATATACGTTCACACGCTCACACTCCGGAAACAGCGTATATATCTTATCCAGGATCCGCACCAGCCTGTCCGATGACAGACAGAGCGCGTCGCCGTCGCAGAGGAATACCCTGTCCACATATGAATACATGGCGCGGGCTTCTTCCAGATCTTTGAACACCTCAGCCTCATCCCGCACACGGAACTGCTTATCGATGTACATGCTGCAGAATGTGCATGAGTTGTGCGAGCATCCGATCGTCACCTGAACCAGCAGGCTGTAGGCCTCACTTGGCGGCCTGTATATCATTCCTTCGTAGCGCATAGTCCTCTCTCATAAATTCTTCAGAACGTGTCTTTTGTAGCTGTCCTGATAAAGATACTCCGGAGCGATCCCTGAATGCACGGCAGAACACTCTACATACGGTCAGGCGCTGCGATACCGAGAAGTCCAAGTCCTGTCTTTATCACATTCTTGGCTGCTATCGTAAGAGCGACCTTCGCCAGCTTCTCATCCTCGTTGTCCACCAGTATGTGTTCGTCGTGGTAGAACCTGTTGTAGCTCTGCGCGATGTCTATAATATGCCGCGTAACTATCGAAGGCTCATACTTGTAAGCCGCGTCTCTGATGACCTCCGGGAATGCGTAGATGAGCTTTACGAGCTCATACGCATTTTCACCTGAGATATATGACATGTCCAGAGCGTTGATGTTCTGAGCTTTCGCGACGACATCGTCCCCGGCCTTTCTGAGAACGCTCGCGCATCTTGCGTGTGTGTACTGTACGTAAGGCCCGGTCTCTCCGTCAAAGTTCAGTACCTTGTCCCATGTGAACGTGTAGTCTTTGATCCTGTTATTTGAGAGCTCCTGGAATTTTACCGCGCCGATACCGACTTCCTTGGCGATCTCGTTTACGTGTTCTTCTGTCGCGTCAGGGTTCTTCTCACGGATGATCTCCCTGGTCTTGTCGATCGCATTGTTCAATACATCCTCGAGGAACACTACGTTTCCGCCTCTTGTAGACAGGATCTGGCCGTTCTCGAGGCTGACCATGCCGAACGGGACGTGGATGCAGTCCTCTTCCCACTCATACCCGAGGAGCTTGAGGATCATCTTAAGCTGCTTGAAGTAGAGGTTTTGCTGGGTGGCGACGACGTAGATATTCTTGTAGAAGTCATAGTGCTCTTTGCGGTACACCGCAGTCGCGATGTCACGCGTGCAGTAGAGCGTCGAGCCGTCGGATTTGGTGATGAGTGCTGTGCCGAGACCGTAATCCTCAAGGTCTACGACGTTAGCACCTCTCGACTCATGCATCAGGCCCTTATCGTGCAGCTCGTCGATGAAGCGCTGCATCTTGTCAGAGTAGAAACTCTCACCGTCGTACTCGTCAAAACTTATCCCAAGCATATCGTAAACACGGTTGAATTCCTTGAGCGAAAGATCGCTGAACCACTTCCAGAGTCTGACCTCCTCCTCTTCACCGGCTTCCAGCTTGACAAATGCCTCTCTCGCCTGGTCGTCGAGCGACGGATCGTTCTCGGCCTCTTTATGGAACTTGGTGTAGAGGTAGAGCAGGTATTTGATCGGGTCCTTCTCGAGCTCGTCAGCATTGCCCCACTTCTTGTACGCTACGATCATCTTGCCGAACTGTGTGCCGTAGTCGCCAAGATGATTCAGCCTTACCACCTTGTATCCGAGCTCATCATAGAGCCTGTAGATCGAATCACCGATTATCGTCGTCCTGATGTGGCCGATGTGGAAAGGCTTCGCGATGTTAGGGGAAGAATACTCGACGATTACAGTTTTGCCCTCACCTTCGTCTGACTTTCCAAAGTCAGGATCGAGCGCTGCGTCGAGGGTGATACCGGACAGCTCCTCTTTGGAGACGAACATATTCACATACGCGTTCACCTGCTCGACTTTCTCGAACAAAGCCTCCTCTTCGATGCCCGCCGCAATATCTTTCGCGATCAGCGGCGGCGCCTTTCTTAACGTCCTCGCGAGCTTGAAGCATGGAAACGCATAGTCCCCGTTCGCCTTGTCCTGCGGGATCTCGATCATACTTTTTATCTCATCCATGCTGAGACTGCCCTCAGCATCATTCAGAAGACTGTCAAGCTGCCCCGCCAGTATCTCAGCGATTTTCTCTTTAATGTCGATCATCTTTCTTCTCCTTAATATCGTCAAAATCGTCATTTTGTATTCATAGCAAATGAACTGATATCATTCTCTGTTATAACCTTTATGCCGCGATCTTTCAGCATCCTGGCAAACACCCCGTCACCATCAGTAAGTGTTCCTGTGAAAGTCCCGTCATAAATGCAGCCTGAACCGCATGACGGGCTGTTCGCCTTCAATATCGCCAGCTCCGGTATCTCCGGATCCTCAGATCTCACATCATGAGCGTTTTCCCCATCTGTACTGTCTTTGGATCCCGGCCCAGTTATTTCTGAACCCGTATCATTATCAGGCATCTTGCACGCCGCGCAGACCTTCTTCATACAGATCTCAGCACCGCGCAGGAAGTACTCTGTCACATCCCTGCCGTCGCGGTCTATTATACGAATAGCATCTGGATCTGCATCTGTTTCAGATGCCTTTACCTGCTTCTCTTCAGCCGAGGACACCTTTACCTGCTCTGCAGGCGGCCTCGGCGCCTTCAGACCACCAGCTGTTTCAGGACACACGACAAGCACCTTGTGGCCTTCACAGAAATCCTTCACGGCCTCGTTATCATTATTCCCGCCATTGTATTTGCAGTTGGCGCCCAGCAGGCACGCGCTTACTATGTACATATCTGTTCTGTTACCAAATCGAGTGTTGTTTTCAAAACGTTGTTACCGATTCGCAGTTTTGCTTCGTTTTGGCAGCAGCGATCATCGCTTCAGGGTCACGACTGTCACGCCTTCCCCGCCTTCGTTGTATTCTCCAGGCCGGAAGGATGCCACGTGTTTGTTCTTCTTGAGCTCGCGGCGGATCCCGTCGCGGAGGATGCCTTCTCCTCTGCCATGTATTATCACACAGGTCTCAAGCCTTGCCATCGCAGCATCGTCTATATATTTAGTGACTTCCATGAGAGCGTCGTCCAGATTCTCCCCGCGGACATCCTTCTCCATTTTGATCGACATGGCTTTGCTCCGCATGAGGCCTGTCACCGAAGCGCGGGATCTTGTCTGCTGTTTTCTGGAATGGCGAACGACTGTAAGGTCGGCTGCGCTCACCTTCATCTTCATGGAGCCGACCGAGATCGTGAGGCTGCCCTTATCATCCGGAAGCGTCACGATCGTTCCTTCCTGGCCGAGCGGCACATACATCACAGTATCGCCGATCTTGAGGTCTTCCACGTTCACCGGAGCGTCGTTCACCTGGCCGATCACGCGTTCCTGGTACTGTTTCTCTTTTTCGTTCAGCTTGTGTCTGCTCTCGGAAAAGCGGCGGTTACGCTCGCCAAGGCTCTCTTCGTGTGAGAGTTCCCTGAGCTCGCGTTTCACTTCGTCAGCAGTCTCGCCGGCTTCACGTATTATCTCACGCGCTTCACGCCTGGCGTCGCGCATCATCTGCTCTTTCTTCTCGTTGAACGATCTCTCTTCTTCTTTGAACTTCCTGTGGGCTTCCTCCATCTCGGCGCGGAGCATTCCTGCCTCCTCGCGGTCGTGCTCAGCGTCAAAGCGATCCTTCTCGATACGGGTGATAACATTCTCAAATGCGAGATCGCCCTTCTCGATCAGATTCTCTGCACGGCCGATTATCTTGCCGGAAAGCCCGAGCTTCCTGGAGATCTCAAAGGCATTAGATTTCCCCGGGACTCCGGTAAGGAGCCTGTACGTCGGCGACAAAGTCTCGACATTGAACTCCATCGAAGCGTTCTCGACTCCATCAGTCGACAGCGCGTATTTCTTTATCTCATTGTAGTGTGTCGTAGCTATCACGTGCGCGCCGGCATTGTGCAGCTTCTCCAGTATTGCTACTCCCAATGCGGCTCCTTCCGTCGGGTCAGTCCCCGCCCCGAGCTCATCGAGCAAAATCAGCACGTCCGGCCTTGCGCGTCCAACGATATACACTATATTCTTCATATGCGACGAGAAAGTAGAAAGACTTTGCTCTATACTCTGCTCATCTCCTATATCGGCAAATACGTCCTCATAGACCGGGATAGTGCTCTGTGATGAAGCCGGGATGTGGAGCCCCGAAAGCGCCATCAGCGTAAGGAGCCCGCACGTCTTCAATGTGACTGTCTTTCCGCCGGTGTTCGGGCCGGTGACGACAAGAGTCGTATATCCGGGACCGTCCTGACTCCCTTTGTACGGATGATCTATATGGTCGCCGAGTTCGACTGTGATCGGAACTGCCTTATCCTGATCGAGGAGCGGATGCCTCGCAGACCTGAGCTTCAGCACGCCGTCCTCGTTCAGTGACGGTTCTTCGCCTCTCATCCTGCATGAGAGCTTGCCTCTGGCCATGATGAAGTCGAGCTTTGTTATCAGATCCTGATTGTTGCAGATATCGTGATAGCATGAGCCTACCCTGTCTGAGAGCTCCTGGAGTATCCGCGCGATCTCCGCCTCCTCCGAAAGCATGAGCTCTTTCAGCTCATTGTTCAGCTCGACTACGATCTGAGGCTCTATGAAAAGCGTAGCGCCTCCTTTTGACTGGTCGTGAACTATTCCGGGGAATTCTGACCTGTGTTCCTGCTTGACCGGTATTACGTACCTGCCGTCCCTGATCGTAACTATGCTGTCCTGAAGATACGACTGGTTGGACTGGCTGTTCACCATGTGGGCAAGCCTGGCCCGGATAGTTTCGTTCTGACGGATTATAGCACGCCTTATGCGCCTGAGCTCCGGCGACGCGTCATCGGACATCTCATCCTCTGACAGTATGCATCTGTCGATATCGTCGGACAGCTCCTGATGAGGAACGATAAGCTCGGCAAGCGCCATAACGTGCGGCATCTCCGGAACGTCGCCCTTCAGGAACGAAAGCACCCTGACGGCAACTCTAAGATCATGGGCGACAGCGATAAGGTTCTTCATGGAAAGACATCCGCCCTTCCTCGCGATACCCGCTGTGCCCTTGAGGTCGTGTATACCCTCTGTAGGGAGAGCCCCTTTACGCACAATAAGGTCAACCGCTTCCGTGGTCGACCTTAATTCATCAGTGATATCCCTGATATCTCCGCCGGGAGAAAGCGCCTTTGCCATGCCCCGCGACATCTCGCATCCGCATTCTTCCCCGAGGAGCTCTTTAATTTTATTATATTCTAATACCTGTAAAGCCTTCTTGTTCATCTACTCCTTGGTCAGCTTCTCGATCTCGCTCTTCAGCTGAATATTCTCCATCTGAAGATCAAAGATCGAGTTCTCATATTCTGAGCATTTCTTCTCAAGCTCTCTGTACTTGGTCTCGTCTTCCTTGCTCTGCTCCATCAGCTTGTCCAGATTTTCCTTGGACTGCTTGTGTGTCTCTTTGGTATCGTCAAGCATCTTCAGATATCTCTGGGCGTCTTTCTCTATCTGCTGATTCGCAGCCTTGAGCCTCTCGATCTCATCCATCGCGTCAAAATACTCGTCTGTGATATTTATCGCTGTCAGTACTGCGATAGTGCCGGTGCCGCGCTTGTCAGTCACCCTTGCGATAAGGTGCATCTTATTGTCTACGTACTCGGCTACCTTCTCGATATCTTCCTTGTCCTTATCACCTGAGATCAGATAATCCTGTCCAAAGATCTTCACATTGACTTTTTCATCCATAGTTTCTCACCCTCATCTATAGAATAAATAACCATTTTTTATTTTAGCACAGCCGGATGCCGCTTTCTATACATCCGGCTGATTTTTGCTACGGAGCGCTATTGTTCTCTGAGCAGCGCGCCGAACTTCTTCTCAAGGTCTTCGACTATCTTCTTCTGAACTGCGTCTACTTCCTCATCCTTGAGCGTTCTGTCGTCTGCTCTATATGTGATGCTGAATGCGCAGCTCTTCTTATCCGGCGGTACCGGAAGTCCGCGGTAGATGTCGAAGAGCTTCACATTCTCGATGATGTCTGATTCTACCGATTCGATCTCGTCGATGATAGCCCCGACCTCCAGCTCGTCGTCTACTATCATCGCGATGTCTCTCTGAGTCGGCGGGTACTTAGGCGGCTTCTGGTAGTGCACCTCTGTGTCGGCATTTTCGCATATCAGATCAAAATCAAGCTCGCATATGCACGCCTTGGCGTCCATGCTGAATCTCTCAAGAACATCCGGATGAACTTCTCCCATGATGCCCAGATCCAGCGGTTCTCCGTCCTTTCCGGTGATCATCAGCTTTGCGCATCTTCCAGGATGGAACATCGTATCATCTTTTACTGCGACATATTTAACATCTCTGATGCCGAATCTGTCGAGGAGTGCGTTCACCATGCCCTTCAGCATGAAGAAGTCGTCGCCATCTCCATAGATACCTACTGAAAGGTGCTTGTATTCCTTCGGAAGTCTCTTGTTCTCGTCAGGATCGTCTGACGGGTTGTTCCTGAAGACTGTTCCGATCTCATATGCTCTCATAGCATCCATATTTCTGGAATAGTTGAGAGCAAGAGTCTCGAGCATGCTCGTTCTGAGCATGGACCTGAGAGCCTGTGTATCCTCACCCATCGGGTTCATGATCTTTACATAATCCCGCTCCTGGGCATCTTTGGCGATCCCGGCCATATCCATGTCTCTGTCTCCTGAGAATGAATATGTCTGTATCTCGTCTGCGCCCATTCCCGTCAGGATGTCGCGCGCCTTCTGGGCCATATACCAGCTTGCCGGAGTCGACACCTTGGATGCAATATTAGGAAGAGTCATCGGAAGGTTGTCGTATCCATACATACGGGCGACTTCCTCAACATAGTCTACTTCCTCAAGAAGGTCCTGTCTTACTGTAGGCGGTGTGACCACCAGCTCATCTCCTGAGCCTTCTACCTTCATCTCAAGTGATTCCAGATATCCGACCATCTGCTCACGCGGGATATCGATGCCGAGGACTTTGTTGATCCTGCTTACTCTGGCTGTGACTGTCGGAGCCTTTTCAGGATTCTTGTATACGTCGATGAATCCGTTCAGGACTTTGCCGCATCCGAGGATCTGTACGAGACGGCAGAACCTTTCGGCTGCGTCTTCGCACTGGTTCGGGTCGATGCCCTTCTCATATCTTCCGGACGCCTCGGTCCTTAAGTTGAGTTTCTTCGATGTGAATCTCACGCTGGATCCAACAAAGCTTGCCGACTCAAGAACTACTGTCGTAGTGTCGTCCACGATCTCTGAGTCGAGACCGCCCATTACGCCTGCCACGCAGACAGGGCCGTTCTCATCGTTGATCATGAGCATCGTATCGTCGAGCGTACGCTCCGTTCCGTCAAGCGTCGTGAACTTCGCGCCGTTCTCGGCTGTGTCCACGATTATGTGCTGCCCCGCAAGCCTTCTGATATCAAAGGCGTGAAGCGGCTGACCATATTCGATCATTACAAAGTTCGTGATGTCTACTATGTTGTTGATAGGCCTCATGCCTGCCGCGATGAGGCGTTTCTGGAGCCACCACGGCGACTGTTCGATCTTGACGTCTTTGATCACGTGCGCGGTGTATCGGCGGCAGAGGTCTGACTTGACGTCGACTTTGATATAGTCGGCAGCGTTCTCGTCTGACGGCTCGACCGCGATGTCCGGGTATTTCATCTTCGTACCGAACGTAGCTGCAGCTTCACGTGCCATCCCGACCATCGCGAGGCAGTCAGGACGGTTCGGCGTGATCTCGAAGTCGATCACGTGGTCATGAAGGCCGAGCGCCGCATCCAGATCTTCACCGAGATGGTCATCCCAGTTTCCGGGGAGCAGCCAGATACCGTCCTTTGAGATCATCGGCGCCACTTTGTCCTCGAGTCCAAGCTCCTGAGGTCCGCAGAGCATTCCGTTGCTCTCGACACCGCGGAGCTTTCCCTTTGTGATCTTGACGCCGCCTTCTACTTTAGGCTGACCGTGGAGCGGTCCCGGGATATGGCTCCCGTGTGTCGCTACAGGAACGTAAGCTCCGACGTAGATGTTGTCCGCGCCGGTAACGATCTGAAGCAGGTCGTCTGTTCCCATATTGAGCTGGCATACCACGAGCTTATCTGCGTCAGGATGCTTTTCTATCTTATCTATTCTTCCGATCTTGACTCCGGACATGCCGGTCCCGATCTCAGTTATAGTCTCGATGTTGGAACCGGACATTATCATCCTGTCCCCGAGTTCCTTTGCAGGAACGTCTACATCTACATAATCTTTCAGCCAGTTTACTGATACTAACATTTATGACTCCCCCTTCCCTATTTGAACTGCTCTATGAAGCGCTTGTCATTCTCATAGAGAAGCCTTATGTCATCGATGCCGTACTTCAGCATCGCGATCCTCTCGACTCCCATGCCTACAGCGAAACCTGTGTACTTCTCTGTGTCGATATTGCCGACTTTATGTACATGCGGATGGGTCATGCCGCAGCCGAGGATCTCGATCCAGCCAGACCCCTTGCAGACGTTGCAGCCGCGTCCGCCGCATTTGAAGCAGGAAACATCCATCTCTGCAGAAGGCTCTGTGAACGGGAAGTGATGAGGCCTGAACTTGGTCCTGGTCTCAGGTCCGAAGAGCCTCTTGGCCATGAGGTCAAGAGATCCTTTAAGGTCTGCCATAGTGACGCCTTCACCTACCACCATCATCTCGATCTGATGGAACGTGTGCGAGTGCGTCGCATCCGGCGTATCACAGCGGAAGCATCTTCCCGGTGAGATGATCTTGTAAGGAAGCTCGAGCCCCTGGACTGCTCTAGGCTCGCATGAAGATGTATGCGGCCTCAGCACGATCTGCTCATCCACATAGAACGTGTCTGTCTTATCTCTTGCCGGGTGTGTCTCAGGTGCGTTCAATCCGTCAAAAGTATTGAACACCGTGTCCACTTCCGGCGTCGTGAATACGGCGTATCCCATGTCCTGGAAAATGTCGGCGATCTCGTTTATCGTCTGTGTGATCGGATGCTGTACTCCGATCTTCACTTCTTTTCCCGGCTCTGTGACGTCGATCCGCTCAGCCTTGAGAGCTGCTTCCTTGGCTTTGGACTTGATCTCGTCGATACGTTCATTCAGCAAAGCCTCGAACTCGGCTTTTGCCTGGTTTGCCGCTTTTCCGAATTCCTTACGCTGCTCCTTGCTGAGCTCGCTCATACCGCGGAGCATTGCAGTGAATTCGCCCTTCTTTCCGAGCATCTTCACCCTGAGGTCTTCAGTATCCTTCAGATCCTCCGCTTCCATTAACATCTTCTTTGCCTCTTCGAGGACTTCTGTAAGTTTGTTATCCTGCATAACTGACTCCTGTTTTAACTTCTCCTGAGCCTCGCCTCACGGCTGAGCCCCATCTTATACGCCGGCCGTACTGACCCGCGATTTCTTATTCAGGCCTTGCCATCTCATACATCAGCAAAGCCGCTGCGACCGATGCGTTGAGCGACTCAAGTCTGCCCTGCATCGGAATATTGACCAGAATATCTGCCTCATCAAGGAACGTGTCCGAGACACCGTTACCCTCATTGCCGATCACAAGTGCTTTTCTGTCTCCTGACAGGCCGGCACTGTAATACGGTACGCCGTTCCGCACGTCTGTAACAGCGAGGCTGTAACAGTTATCGTGCGCAGAACCGATGAGGTCTTCTGCACTGTCTGCAAATACGACTGGCAGCCTCAGGATCGAACCTGCACAAGCGCGGACGACTTTCGGCGAGAACGGGTCGCATGTTCCTTTGATGAATATGGCCGCGCCTATCCCCGCTCCTTCTGCTGTCCGGATTATCGTCCCGATATTCCCCGGATCCTGCAGCCTGTCGAGAACGATCACATTGCGACCGGCTTCTGCCATGCTTTTTAGAACACCTGCCGCTGATCCTCTGTCAGGCTTCCTTATCACCGCGATCACGCCCTGACTTGTGACTGTGTCCGCGATACTGTCGAACAGCTTGTCCGAGAGGATCACCGTATCTTCCGTGTGATCTTCAAACCCGGATCCTTCTCTCGCAAAAACCCGCACAACTTCTATGCTTTCCTGACCAAGAGCCTCATCGACTACATTAGGACCTTCAGCTATGAACAGCCCTTCTCTGTCTCTGTACTTTTTCTGTGTCAGACGCTGTAGTTCTTTGAACGTCTTACTGTCTCTGGATGTGATCACACTCATGATATTCCGTTATAATAATAAAAAGCCGGCTTGTTCAACCGGCTTAAGTTAACTGGATATACCTATTTGTTCAGGAAACCCGGGATCTTGAATGAACCATCCTCTGAGCTGTCTGAATCATTTCCGAAGATCTCATCAAGAGTAACTTCCTTGGTGGTAAGCCCGCCTGGTGTGTTGCTCGCCGGCATGATGCCATCTTCGTCCTTGAGTCCCTCGTCGAAACCGGTAGCGATCACTGTGATCGCGATCTCGTCGTTCATGGACTCCTCTACGGACGCGCCAAAGATGAGGATCGCATCGTCCGAGGCTTCCTTCTCCACGGTGTCTGCGATCTCACTTACCTCCATCATACCAAGGTCATATCCGCCGGCGATGTAAAGCAGGATCGCTTTAGCTCCGGAAATATGAGTCTCAAGAAGCGGGCTCTCGATAGCTTCCTGTACAGCATCTTTCGCCCTGTTGTCTCCCTTGCCGTGGCCGACGCCCATATGAGCGATACCGCGATCTGTCATGACCGATCTCACGTCTGCGAAGTCCACGTTGATGAGAGCGGACTCTGCGATCAGATCTGAGATTCCCTGTACGCCCTGTCTCAGGACGTCATCTGCCATTGCAAACGCGTCGATCATCGATGTGTTCTTCTCGCAGTTCTCCAGCAGCTTGTCGTTAGGAACTACTACGAGGGAATCGACATATTTCTTCAGGAAGCCGATACCCTGTTCAGCCTGAGCAGCTCTCTTCTTTCCTTCGAATGAGAACGGCCTTGTAACTACGCCTACTGTGAGGATGCCCATGTCCTTGGCAGCCTTGGCGATGATAGGAGCAGCTCCTGTTCCTGTGCCGCCGCCCATGCCTGCTGTGATGAAGACCATGTCGCTTCCTTCGATGATGTCAACGATCGTATCGATCGTCTCCTCAGCTGACTGCTGACCGATCTCTGGGTTTCCGCCTGCGCCAAGTCCTCTGGTCAGCTTTTCGCCGATCTGGATCTTATTCTCAGCGTTGCACTTCTTCAATGCCTGCTTATCTGTGTTTACTGCTATGTATTCTACTCCCGCGAGGTTGGTTTCCATCATGCGGTTGACAGCGTTGCATCCGCCGCCGCCGACGCCGATGACTTTCAGCACTGCGGAGTTATCCGGCTCTGTTTCAAATTGTAACATGAGCATTCCCTCCTTGTTCCCATATATACTACTTGTTTATAATACCATATCAAAAGCATAATTGCACCAGATTTATGCAATTGTTTTTTTATTTTTTTAAATCAATTTCGCAATAAGTAGTGTATCGTCCACCTGGAGTTTACCATATATAGTCGTTGTTATGTTATGTATCACCTTGTCTCACAGATGGTCTTCTTCATCTTTACACTGCAGGTGAGAATGATATATATCCATTCTCGCCGAGAATGATAGTCCCGCGCTCTATATCGCTCTTCATGAGCTTGTTCACCACCTTCTGGAGAGTACCGCTCTCGATCGAAGCTCTCAGCTCTTCAGAGTTTCCTCTTACCTTCAGCATGTCATAGATGAACGCGGTAATGTCCTGATCTTCTATTTCTATCCTCTTGAAGAAGAGATCTCCCTCTTTCATAGTGTGAAGCGTCGAAAGAGTATCCTGGAAGATCTTGTTCTCCTCTACCTTCGCCTTCGCGCCGGGCTCCATCTTCATTATATGAAGTCCCGTGATCTCTGTAACCTCCGGATCCAGATTCGCGATCCTGAGCACGACAGCATCCTCGTCTATTACGACGAACTTGTCGCCGTATTTAAGCGCCGCCAGCTCTTCACGCTCCTCCACCTCGATCACCAGCGTGTTCGGTATATGCCTCTTCACTCGTACGGATCTGAAATAAAGATTATCTTTAAGGTTCTTCTTTATCTTGTTCTTCTGCGCGTCAGTGAAAAGATTCCCGCCGGTCTCTACGGCCGACATGTTTATTATCTGCTCGTCAGTATAGAACTTGTTTCCCTCTACTTCGACATTTCTTATCGTGAACACAGGCGAAAGAGCGAATGCCGCGGTCGCGGCAAGAGCTATCAGAAGAAGCAGCACTTTCAGGAAAAAGTGCGTTTTATAATGCTTCTTTTTCTTTACAGGCTCTTCCTCGGCCTGCTCAGGAGCGGGCATCTCTCCGGATTCTATCGCTTCCCTGAGCTTCTGCGCCTCGATCTCTTCCTCAGAAAGCTCATTCTTCAAAGCCTTCCTGTCGAGCACCATGGTCTCTGAAGGTATGTCTTCATCCTTAGGGTAGACTCTCGTCCGTCCTTCCTTCCCAAAGAGATCAAGTACTTCATCTTCTTCATCTCTCCATGGGTTAGGGATATCGTCGAATCCGAGCACCACGGTCTTGTCCAGGTCCTCCTCGTCTTTCTTCTCCGACATCTCGCCCAGATCGTCGACAGACAATATCAAAGTCTCGTCGCTGACTCCGCCTGCTTCTTTCCCGAGCTCAGGCGCTTCCGTCAGGTCCGCTGTATCATCCGGGCCTGCAGTATGAGCATCGTCGCCGAATATGTCTTCAAGATCGATCTCCCGTGTCAGATGAAGATCATCGACAAAATCTCCTGCGTCTTTACTTTCGCCGAAGATATCGTCTATGTCGATCTCTTTCGTGAGGTCGAGATCATCAACAAAATCACGTTCTTTATCAAGTTGTTCTTTCTTGTTCTCACTCATTGAACGGTATGCTTCTTCTCTACCGGAAGTCTTTCATTATCTCATCGTATATAGTCTGCGCGGCGTCTTCTCCCGCGAAGTCTGCCGCCTTCTGCGACATTTCATCAAGAGCTTCCGGCTCATTGAGGAATCTCACTATCAGCTCCATCATCCTGTCGAATGTGAAGTCTTTCTCTTCTATCAGGACTGCTCCTCCGGCATCCGCGACTTCTTTTGCGTTGTAATACTGGTGGTTGCCGGTGACGTTCGGGGAAGGTATAAGTACAGACGCCCTTCCGCATGCACATACCTCAGCACAGGTGAGAGCACCTGACCTGCTTATAACAAGATCCGCCGCTGAAAGATATGATACCATATCATCTATGTACGGCTTTATAACTATGTTGGATTCGAGCTCCAGGCCTTCCTCCTTTATTCTCTCCATTATTCTGTCGTAATAAATCTTTCCTGTCCCGAAAAGGAGGACGATCTTTTTCCCGTCTTTCTCCTCACCGTTTAGCTGCTTCATGACGTCGTACATCACGTCGTTTATCCTGCCCGCTCCAAGGCTTCCGCCAAACGACAGTATAACAAAAGCCTGCTGGCTCAGCCCGAGCTTTCCTCTTGCTTCCAGCCTGTCAGCCTGGAAGAAGGCTTTACGAACCGGGTTTCCGGTCACTATGTGCTTTTCAGGATACTTGAAAAAGCTCGTAGCTGATCCGAAGCCCAGGAAGACTTTGCTCGCATATTTTTCCAGCATCCGGTTCGCAAGGCCTGGAAAAGCATTCTGCTCATGGAAATAGACTTTTGCCCCGAGGCTTTGACCGGCATAGAGCACCGGGAATGAGACGAAGCCTCCGGTCCCGATCACGATGTCAGGACGGAACTCTTTCATGATCTTTTTCGCTTCATGTATGCCCGCGACGTTCTTTACTGCAGTCTTTGCGAGCTTGAGCGGATTGCTCCTGTTCACTTCCTCGGCCGGTATCGCTCTGAACTCGTATCCGTGGTCAGGAACGATAGTGCTCTCCATACAGTTTCCGTCACCGATGTAGAGCACTTCATTTTCAGGATCCATCTCTTTGAATTTGTCGGCGATCGCAAGCGCGGGATATATGTGCCCGCCTGTACCGCCGCCTGTCATGACTATTCTCATTCTGTATACTCCAGATCGCGGACCTTGCCCGCCACAGTTCTCTATTCTGTATATCCAAGCTTGCGCAGCTCCTCGTCAGCTGAGAAGACTTCCGCTGCTTTAGTTTCTTTTTCAGGCTCCTTTTCAGGAGCAGTATAGAGGTCTGACTGTCTCGATACGTTGAGTACGACGCCGACAAGCCCCATACATATCCACAGGGCGTTTCCTCCATAGCTTATGAACGGCAGAGCGACTCCTGTAGGAGGCATGGACGACGTAACTACCGCCACGTTCATTATTACCTGGATCGCTATCATTACAGCTGTTCCGCCTGAAAGGAGCATGCCGTATCTGTCAGGAGCATGCATCGACACGATGAAGCACCGCCATATCAGTACCATGAATAGCGACATCAGGAAGAACACGCCGACAAGACCGAGCTCCTCACCGACTATAGAAAGGATGAAGTCGTTCATAGGCTCAGGAAGATACAGGTTCTTCTGTACGCTCTTTCCGAGGCCCAGTCCGAAGAAGCCGCCCGTCCCGAGGGCAAGCAGCGACTGTACTACCTGGAATCCTTCTCCGAGAGCATATTTGAAAGGATCACTGAAACTCAGGATCCTGCTCTGCCAGTGTTCATATCCGCCGAATCTGATCAGCACGAGTACGCCGCCGAACATAGTCACTATCACCGCGATCAGATATCTCCACTGAAGTCCGGCCAGGAACAGCATTCCAAATGCGATGCCTGCTACGGTAAGCGCTGTGGAAAGGTTCGGCTGCCTTATGATCAGGATCGCATACACCATCGTCACAGCGGCTACCGGAAGGATACCTTTTGTCAGGCTGTATACACGTGTATGATCCCTCGCTATGAAACCTGCAACGAACATTATGACAGCGACCTTGGCGAACTCGCCCGGCATGATGGTTATCGGCCCTAAGGCGATCCATCTGGTCGCGTTGTTTACTGTACGCCCGAGTCCGGCGATTACGAGAATAAGGAGCAGAAGCGCGAGTATCATGATCGGGAGCGTGAATTGTATCAGCTTGTGATAGTCGAATTTCGACATCACGTACATCATTATGAACCCGGTCCCGGCGAAGAAGATCTGCCTCCCGAGGTAATAGAACGGAGTCCCCTCTCTGTTGAGCGCGATATAATAGCTCGAGCTGAAGACCATCACTACCCCGAATATCACGAGCGCTGTCGCAGCCGCGAGGAGCATAAAATCTGTCTGTCCGGTAGAGATGAAGCTGTCCTTCAGCCTTCCCATACGGGACTTTTTCTTTCCATCAGCCTTCTTGTCCGGCGTTACAGCCTGCCCGTCAGGCTGCCTCAGCCTCTCTGCCGGCGCGTCTTCCGGATCGTAAAGCGGCGTCCTTGGTCTCATATCGCCCGGATCGAACAAAGGCTCTCTCGCCATTCTCACATCTTTTCCGCTGTCTGTCTGTGACACTGCATCTGCCATCTTTATAAAATCCCCATAGTCTGTCAGGCCTCCTGCTTCACAAAGCCTGACTGTTCTTTATCATTCTCTGCTGCCGGGCTGCTTTCTACAGCATCCTCACACAGTCTTTAAAATGCCTGCCGCGCTGCTCATAATTATCATACATGTCCCAGCTGGCACACGCCGGAGAGAGAAGAACTGTGTCTCCTTCTTCCGCGAGCTCGTGAGCTTTACGGACACACTCGCTCATATCTTTACAGAACACATAGTCTGTGAAGCCTTCTTTGTCGCACGCTTCCTGTATCATGTACGCGTCCCGGCCGAGAAGTATGAGCTTTTTGACTTTTCCCGGGAGCATCTCTGCAAGCGGCGTGAAGTCCTGTTTTTTCGCGTCTCCGCCTGCGATAAGTATTATGTTCTTTCCTATAGCCTTTATCGCAGTTATCGTAGCGTCAGTATTGGTCCCCTTGGAATCATTATAATACTTTACGCCGTCTACCTGCCCGCAGTATTCTATCCTGTGCTCTACTCCACGGAATGCTTTGACAGCTGCGGATATCGTCTCCATATCTATTCCTGCGTAGAATGAGATCGCCGCTGCGGCCAGGACGTTCTGAACGTTGTGATCACCTATTATCTTGAGCTCATCTTTCCTGCAGATCTCAAGTTCATTTCCCTTTTCGTCCGCGAGGATCAGCCTGTCTCCGTCGAGATACGCGCCAGGTACAGGCTTTTCTTTAATGCTGAACGGTATCAGCTTTGCCCGCGCGCCTTCAGCGAGACGCCTGCACCAGGCATCGTCGTTATTTATCACGAGATATCCGCTCTCCGTCTGGTTCGCAAAGATCTTTGCCTTTGCGGCTCCGTAAGCTTCCATGGTATGGTGCCGGTTCAGATGATCAGGCGTGAGGTTCAGGATCGCGGAAACTACCGGCCTGAAATACCTGGTCGTTTCAAGCTGGAAGCTGCTCGCCTCTGTCACCAGCCAGTCGTTCTCAGTGCTTTCCGCAGACACTGAGATCACAGCCTTGCCGATGTTGCCGACGACATAAGTCTTTCTTCCTGACCTTTCGAATATCTCTCCTACAAGAGTCGTCGTAGTGGTTTTCCCGTTGGTTCCGGTGATCGCGACATAGTTCCCATGACCGATGCGGTATGCTATCTCAAGCTCTCCCGTGATCTCGGCGCCCTTTGCAGCCGCTTCCTGAACAAAATCAAGCTCAGGGCTCACTCCGGGGCTCAGTACGACCATGTCGAACGAACCCATGTCAGGCGGCGTGGAGCCAAAGACAAACTCCACGCCTTTTTTCCTGAACCAGGTGAGCAGGTTAGGATCGAACTTCTCCTCCGGCACATTATCCTGTACCGTCACAAACGCTCCTACCCTGACCAGCTCTCTTGCAGCTGCCTGTCCAGATCTACCGAACCCGACAATTAACACACTCTTGTTGATTACATTATCTAAATTTGCCATTTCTCTATCCTCTTATATGGCTTGATATTATTTTCTATTATTTACCTGCAGCAGCTGTGATGCTGCCTTCTGCTGCCATGAACTACAGCATGAACCAGGTGAGTAAGCAGCATGCCAGCGCGAATCCCCAGAACATCAGCACCACCTGTACTTCGGACATCCCGCCGAGCTCGAAATGATGATGTATCGGCGCCATCCTGAAGAACCTTTTCCCGCCTGTCTTCTTGAAGTAGACCACCTGGATTATCACCGAGAGGACTTCTGCAACATAGATGAAGCCCGCGATCGGGATGAGGAGCTCCGTCCTCATCATTATGACGCCTGCGGTAAGCGCCGCGCCGAGCGCCATTGAACCGGTGTCTCCCATGAATATCTTAGCAGGGTGGTGGTTCCAGACAAGGAATCCGAGGCACCCTCCTGCAAGCGCCGCCAGAAAGAGCATGCTCGGTATCTTGCCGATGCTGTGGGCAGCTATGGCAAAGAACGCCGCCTCTATGAACGTTATACCTGCACAGAGCCCGTCCAGTCCGTCAGACAGATTTACTGCATTCGCCATGGCGACGAGTACGAAAGCCGCCCAAGGGATATACAGGATCCCGATATCCACTGTACGGTTGATTATTGGGATCCACACCACGCTCTGCCCTTCTCCCAGGAACATGACATATGACGCGAATGCCAGCGCAAAAACTATCTGAAGAGCAAACTTCTGTTTTACAGTAAGGCCAAGATTATGTTTCTTCGCGACTTTGATGTAGTCGTCTATGAATCCGATCAGGCCGAAGAGAAGTCCTGCCGCGACCATCACCCAGATGTCGCTTTCTCTGACTTTCGTATATAGCGGAGTTGCCAGCGCTGCTACCGTTACTGCTCCGTAGAGCGCAAGCCCTCCCATCGTAGGAGTTCCCGACTTGGCCTGATGTGACTTTGGCCCCTCATCGCGGATATACTGCCCAAACTGCTTTTTCTTGAGTATAGGTATCTCTATCCATGTAAATATCGCCGAGAGCAAAGCTCCTGCCGCCATCGTTATCAGGATCAGTTTCCAGTCATCAAGTATCATCTCAATCCTCCAAAGCTCCCGGTTCAAGCAGCCTGTCTGCTGCCTCTGACATTTTATATGCGTTCGATCCTTTTACGAGCACTGCGTCTCCAGTATGGATGACGTCCTTCATCCCGCTGTAAAACGCCTCTTTCTCAGGGAACCATACTGCGTATGTGTCCCCGCCAGATGCTCCTTCTACGATCGCTCTTGCTTTCTCGCCGACACCTACCAGAACGTCGACTTTCTTTTCTTTGATATACTCGCCGACTTCCCTGTGGTATCTCTCAGAATCCGCTCCGAGCTCGTTCATGCCTGCGAGCAATGCGACGTGGCGCTTTCCTTCCGTGTTCATCAAAGTATCTACCGCAGACTTCATCGAAGCCGGAGCTGCGTTATAGCTGTCATCGATGATTTTGATCCCACTGCCTTCACGCACGAGAAGGCGCTTGCCTGTGAGGCTGAGCTTCGAAAGGCCGTTCTTTATGTTGTCTGAGCTGGCGCCGAAACACTCCGCAGCTGCTGCAGCGAGAGCGGCGTTCAGCGCGTTATGCGCGCCCGGCACAGGAAGATCGATCCTTATCTCCTCTTCCGGCGTCCTCAGCATGAACGAGACACCGTCCACGCCCTTGTCATGGACGTCATGGACATAGTAATCACACTTCGGATCAGTGCCGCATTCGATTATGTCAAGATCTCTGTCTATGTTTTCTTTCGAAAGAAAATCAGAGTCGGAATTGATGATGAGCTTACCGCCCGGCAGCATGAAGTCAGCCACCTCTAGCTTTGCGCGGAAAATATTCTCACGCGTTCCCAGATTCTCTATATGAGAGATCCCGATATTGGTGATGACACATACATCAGGCCTCGTGATCGCCGACAGCCTGTGGATATCACCCGCTTTTTCAAGGCCTTCCTCCAGAACTACAGCTTTGTAGGAACTGTCCAGACTGAAGATCGTAAGCGGAACGCCGACCTCATTGTTATAGTTCTTTTCAGGACGCCCTGTCTTGAACATCTCCGATAAGGTATACCATAACATGTCTCTTGTCGACGTCTTTCCTACGCTGCCGGTTACAGCCGCCTTCTTAACGTCAAGTGTCGTGAGGTAATAATGAGCAAGGTCCTGCATAGCCTGCAGAGTATCAGATACCAGCACGATGTCTGCGCCCGGTATCCTTTCCGCAGCTTCCTTCTCGCTGATCAGAAACGCGCTGCATCCGCTCTGTCTTGCACCGGCTACAAAATCATGCGCATCATGATTCTCACCGATGAGCGGTATGAAAAGGCTTCCTTTGCCTGCAGCACGTGAGTCCGTGCTCACGTCCGTAATGACATGCGACGGATCACCAGATATCATATGGCCTCTTGTTACTTCAGCAATCTTTTCTAATGAAATTCTGTCCATTATTAATGCCTCTGTTTACCTTCATTTTCTATTTGCTGTAGATGTTATTTGCTGTAGATATATACGGTGTCGCCGCGCTCGAGCTTGGTGCCCGGAGCCGGATACTGAGCGACTACTCCGAAGTTCTTTGTCTTGTCTTCTTCAGGACTCACTTCACACTTGAGTCCGAGTCCTCCTATCCGTCCCGCGGCGTTGTCCGCCGTCATGTTGACCACGTCCGGTACGTAGACGACGCCGGATGACATTGCTTTCTTTTCTTCTTTGGTGTAGACAGGGTCGATCCCCATGTACGGAAGCGCGTCTTCGAGGAACTGCTTCGCGTACGGAGCCGAGACGACGCTTCCGTAGATAGCGCCTTTCGGAGTGTCTGCCACTACGAGCACTGCTATCTTTGGATCGTCCATCGGAGCCATTCCAACGAATGACGACCATGTCTCGCTCGAATATCTTCCGTCTTTGACCTTGTTTGCTGTTCCTGTCTTTCCGCCGATCCTGTAGCCTGCGATCTTCGCGTTTCCGCCTCCGCCTTTGCTGACGACGTACTCCATGACTTTTTTCATCTCGCTGGCTGTCTTAGAAGAGATGACCTTGCGGACTTCTTCGGTCTTATATGATTTGATCGTCTTTCCGTTCTCGTCGGTCAGCTTTTTCACTATGCGCGGCTTCATCATGACGCCGTCATTGCCGATCGCGCACTCGGCAGCGAGGAGCTGCATAGGTGTCAGCGCGATGCCATGTCCGAACGACATTGTAGCAAGCTCGACGAGCATGAGCTGATCCTTGTTCAGAATGATCGCCTGCTGCTCGTCCGGAAGGTCGATCCCGGTCTTCTCAGTGATCCCGAACATTTCCAGATAGCTGTAATATGTATCCGCGCCCATTCTCTTTACGAGCTCGACCTGAACAGGGTTGCAGGAATTACCGACAGCCTGGATGAGCGTCTGCTTTCCGTGTCCAGCTTTGTTCCAGCAGTGGAGCACGGTGCCTTCTACGTTTATCGATCCTTTGTCATTGAATTTATCCTTCAGATTCGTCACGCCCTCTTCTAGCGCGGATGAAGTTGTTATCAGCTTGAATGTCGATCCCGGCTCATACAGGTCGCTCACGATGGAGTTTCTCCACATCCTCGAGAGGTACTTCGACTGCTTCTTGCTGCTGAGCTTTTCAAACTTCTTCTTTTCTGTCTTGGAGATCGGCTCGGTGGCTTTGTTCGGGTCAAACGTCGGCGTCTGTGCCATAGCGAGCACGTCGCCGGTCTTAGGATCCATAGCGAGCAGGATAACTCGCTTTGTCTTGTACTTTTTCTCGCAGTCACTTATCGCTTTCTCGGCGTAGTGCTGGAGCACCTCGTCGATCGTCAGCGTCGCGTTGTAGCCGTCTTTCTGCTGATAGTAGCGCTTGTTGCCGTATGACAAAGTGTTTCCGACAGCATCTATATCATGGACCCAGCGGCCGGCTACGCCTGAGAGGTATCCCTCGAGCTGCGCCTCGATCCCTGTCCTGCCCTCGTTATCATCGCTCACGCTCCCGAGGAGCTGCGCCGCTGAAGTCCCAAGCGGATAATAACGCTTTGTAGCCTCTGCAGTCTCCACGCCTGCGATGTCGAGCTTTCTGATCTTCTCGGCATCTGCCTTGGTGATGTAGCTTGAGATCCTGACAAGGTTTCCGCCGGCGTCGATCTTTCTCTTGAGCTGCTCGGAGTTCTGATCCAGGATCGCCGCGATCTTCATGACTGCTTCATCGTATTTATCGCCCTGGTTCGACGACGCGAGGCGCTTTGGCCAGATCCAGACCGAATAGCCGTTGACGCTCGTCGCGAGTTCTTTTCCGTTCCGGTCGTAGATATCGCCGCGCTTGGCAGACAGAGGTATATCGCTCGTCTGCTGTGTGATCGCCTTCTCGGTGTATTCCTCCCCCATGACGATCTGTATCCACGCCATTCTGATCATAAGACCGGACATCAAAAGAAGTATCACGCCGAATGTCAGCGCAACTCTCTTCTTGTTTTTAGATGTTATCTTTGGCCTGGCCATGTTTACTCCTGTGAAAAATGAAAAAGGTGCCGGTCAGCTTAAAGGATCTTGATCTGTTAAGTTGATTCAGGCACCAGGTTATTCAATTATCGGAAAGCGCTGGACAATGCGGCACATCCATCGTAATAACAGCGCGGCATCAGTTGTAAGCCTGCTTCTTGATAGCTGCAGCGAAATTCTCTCCCGGAGCATCCTTGTCAGTGATGACGACGCACTGGCTGGAGTCCGGATATATCATGCCGAGCTCTTTCTTCGCAACACTCTCGATGTGCTCTACGCTGTTTATACTCTTGATCTTTACGCTGATGGTCTCAACTTCGCCAGATAGCTCCTCGTTCTTACTTATGAGCTCATTGTTCTCATGTCTTATTTCCGCTGAAAGAGCCGACAGCACGACCATCATTATGCAGACGAATCCGGTAAAGAAAATAAGAAACATGATCCGTCTTTTATCCTGTAAAGTCATTTTAACCCCTGAACCCTGATACTTTACTCGATCCATACGCCGAAGGTATCTCACTCCCTCAGCGCTTCCAAGTTATAACTAATCGATTCCCGATTCCCTTCTGCTCCGTTCCGCATATGCTGCGGAACAGGTCGTTACAGCTTTTCGAGGACGCGGAGCTTGGCGCTCCTGGACCGCGGATTCTGCTCGATCTCCTCTTCTGTCGGAATGAGCGGCTTTTTCGTGATCTTCTTTACGTCTCCGATCTTCCCGCATATGCACACCGGGAATTCTGGCGGGCATGTGCAGGGGTTAACGCGCTTTGCGAACTTTTCTTTTACGATACGGTCTTCCAGTGAATGGAAGGTTATTATACAGAGCCTTCCACCCGGTGCAAGTACGTCGCAGTAATCGTCGACCGCTGCTCTTATCTGTCCAAGTTCGTCGTTTACTTCTATCCTTATCGCCTGGAACGTACGCTTCGCCGGATGCGGGCCGTCCCGCCTCGCCTTCGCGGGAATGGCGGCTTTGATTATGCTCACGAGCTCACCGGTACTCTCGATCGGCTTCGTCTTCCTCGCGTCACATATGAACTCGGCAATCCGCTTCGCCCAGCGTTCTTCGCCATACTCCGATATCACCCTGGTAATATCGTTTTGATCGTATCCGTTCACCACATCGTATGCGGTAAGGCCGCCTGACTGGTCCATCCTCATGTCCAGCGGGGCGTCCTGCATATATGAAAACCCCCTTTTCACATTATCAAGCTGATACGATGAAACTCCCAGGTCCAGCAAAGCTCCGTCGATCTTTTCAAGCCCCTGGTCGCGGAGGATCGCTTTGATGTCGGCGTAATCGTCCTGGACAAGTATCCTTCTGCAGGACTGTCCGCTGAGCCTGTCCTCACTCGCAGACAGAGCATCCCTGTCACGGTCTATCCCGATCAGCGTACCTCGTTCAGACAGTCTCTCGCATATCCGGAGAGCATGTCCGCCCCCACCGATAGTACCGTCGACATAGACTCCATCTGGCTTTATCGCCAGATTCTCAATGCACTCATCCAGAAGTACAGGTATGTGTTGAAATGATTCTGTCATTTTGCTAGAAGTTGTATTTCTCCAGTGCTCCGGCAAGCTGCTCGGTACTGAGCTGTATCTCCTTGCCCGGTTCTTCCCAGAGCTCTTTGCTCCAGATCTCGATCTTCTTCATGGCGCCTACCGTCACGAGGTCTTTTTTGATCTGTGCGTATTCGATCAATGGCGCCGGGATGACGATGCGTCCCTGCTTGTCGAACTCACATTCTGTCGCTGATCCGAAGAAGCTTCTGACAAACGCACGTATCTCAGGATCAGACTCAGGAAGCTCGGCGATCTTTGCCATCTGTTTCTCCCAGTCGTCCATCGTGTATATGTACAGGCATGTGTCGAGACCCTTCGTGAGGACGCACCTGCCTCCGAGGCTGTCTCTGTGCCTGGACGGGACGATCACCCTGTTCTTGGCGTCTATTGAATTGTAATAGGTCCCCATGAACATAGGGCTGATCCCTCCACTTTCTTGTAAAACACTGCAATATCCACGATGTCAGTGTCTACTCATACCTTTACGCCACCATATTACACCACTTACCACCACTTTTCAACAAAATCTACCCTTTTTAATGTTACCTTCACCACTCTTAATTCAAAAAATTTCTTAAAAAACACTAAAAAACGAGGAAACCACAACATGTTGTAGTTTCCCCGCTATAAACAGACTATATATGTATCAAATAGTATATCGCCGGTTTTTATTTTTCTGCAGGCTTCTTCCTTTTCTTAAGATTTACACCGAGCAGATTGAGCACCAGCAGCACCAGCACGACCAGGGCGATCACACCTATCAGCGCAACACCTCCAAGCGTCACCAGAGTGCCGAATTCGCCTTTATATACATGCGAGAATTCTTTGCTGTCGTCGTATATCATACGGCCATCTGCTTCTTTATATGTCGCCGGTATACCTGCCTCTGTGAAAGTCGCCAGATAATCTGCGGCTGCTACCCACGTCTTGAGAGGCTTTTCTTTGTCAGACGACCTGTTGAGCTCTCCGAACTCGAGTGAGTCCACTCCATTCTCGTCTTTCGGCACTATCACAAGGTCTGTGTTCTTCTCAAGACCCATATCCATGATAAGGACTGCAGTCTCAGGATCCGTAACGACTCTGTATATAGTATCGTCTTTAAGGTCTATCTGGCTTCCCGTAGCATCTTCCAGGGTGGTGATATCATATACACGGCTCTCTTTGAATCTGTGCGGATTGTATTTGTACATAAGGCCGCTGAAGCTCAGGCTTGCTGACTCATCTGCAGATGCTATTGCTGCCAGCTCAGCCAGATTCCTCAGATCTTCTCCTGTAAGATAGAACGATACTATCGCCTGACCTTTGGAGCCGTCATCTGACTTTCCGACGCGCATCATATCATATACGGTATCCACAGTGATTTTTCCTTCCGGAAGACCTGTCTGCGCTGATCGGTCAGATGCGATCGCGACCAGATTCCCTTTAGGTATCTTGGCGTCTTCAGTCGCGCCAAATCTATATGCATCCGCAATGAGCTCGCAGAGCGGCGAGCTGCTCTTCACACAGTCGCAGTCTGCTATGTTCTCCATCTCAAAGAAGCTGTCGCATACTACCTGGCCGGCGGCGAATCCGTTAGATGCAAGATAGTCCCCCGCCGCCGCTTTGGCAGCTTTCGCAAGAACTGTCTTTACATTCTTGTCTTCTTTATACTTGCTGAGGTCTACAGTGCTGTAGCCGCTGTACTTATACGCGTTGTTTTCTATTACGTATTCTATTCTTCCGGCTTTCCCGCCGCCTGCAGCAAGCGAATAGATCCTGGTATCCCCTGCTTTTATCGGCTTGTCAAGCTCCGTCGTGCTGCCGCAGCTTATAATTATGTCGATATCCTTGACCTGCGCCGCGATCTTCTTCTCCAGCTTCTTGTCTGCGTCCTCCGCGCCCAGGCCGCTCGAGCAGAAGCAGATGATCATGTCTGCTTCTTCATCTTTCTTTATCTCGTTTACGAGCTTCTTGACTGTCTTGACAGTCCCCTCCTGCCTGAGCTGCTCCGGAGCCGCCGCGTCAAATGCGTCTTTACTGATGACGCTTATCACCGCTATCTCGGTCCTGTACTTGTTAAGATCGATATAATCATTAACGCCGTATTTTTTCAGCGCCGCTTCAAGCTCATTCGTCCCTGCGATGTTTGCGGTCGTTATATACGGAAGAGTATCTGTGCTCTTCGCCGCTTTGTTAAGCATGGCGGTCAGGTTTCTCCCGCCCTGCGCCGCCTCAGACGATCCGACCCCTGCGATATCGTACCCGGCTTTGCCCATGGCATGTATCCCCGGATAGTACTGCGCAAATACCGAAGCATACGGCGTTCCCTGCGAGTAGTTGCCTGCGTCGATCAAAAACGATCTCGGATAATGTGCGCTCTCCTCTTTGAAATACGTCGAAGCTCTGGAGTAAAGGCTCATGTCCTGCTCCATATCCGACGTGAACGTTATGCTGACCGTATTCTTGTCAGTATCCTGCTCGTTGCCTTCACTGTCTGTATAAGTGTCAGGAGTGTTAGCTACGTTAGCATCCCTCAGACTCCTCTTATGCCTGGCCGTCCCCCTGTTCGGCTGGTCAGCGAACACAGCCGAAAACGACCCAAGCACCATAGTCAGTACCAACAGCATGACAAGAGCATGCTCTGCATTTCTGTGTTTCATTTCTAATCCCCTTTTATATAAACTGTCCATTATTTGTTTGCGTTTAACGGCTGGCTATTGCGCTTCCCAGTCAGCTATCTGCGCTCCCGGTCAGCACGCATCTCTGATGCATCCAGCCGGCTATTGATTTGCGTTTCCCGGGCAACACGCCTTTCTGATGCATCCAGCCGGCTATGGCAGTCTCAACGCTTTATCTTTCGGAGCCCAAACACGGCTTCCACGTTTGTCCTGCCTCCTGTCTCCGTACGGAATACCGCAAGTTCATCCGCGGCTCTGTCGCCGTATTTAGGTATCAGAAGCCCGCTGTTCTTCTTGCTTCCTGTTTCTTGTGCATAAATACTACGATCCGCCGCAGCTCCTGTGCCGTCTGGGCTTTGATCGGCGACGTCTGACAGACCTTCCGGAATGCCGCGCATTATCATTATGTCGCTTCCACATTTCGCTTCGGCGCGGAATCTGATATTGAACGAAGTGATCTCCTTGTCCAGTATGCCGTCGATATGGTTCCAGAGGATGTTGGCGTACTGCGTGTTATTCATGTGCATGTTCATGTCGCACTCGTTAAGCATAACATGATGGACGCCGCAGCCTTCCATTTCCAGATCTTTCGGGATCCGAAACTTCTCGCTTACGCTGAGCACCGGCTTATCGCCGCTTTCGTAATTTGAAAGATCGATCTCTTTCGTCTTATACAGGTGCCCGTCCTCGGTATCGACGACAGCCCAGTCTCCGGATGCTCTCGCAACGCAGCGGCCGTTCCGCACGACCTCATATCCTCTGAAGAACGTCGCGCCGCGGGTCCCGGCAGTCCATGTCCTTGTCTCGATATCGTCAAACTGATGGATCTGCTCGTAGATCTCCATGGAGAACCTCGTGATTATGAACGACTTCCTGTCCCAGAACAGCTCAAAATACGACGGCTTTCTGGCGTTCATCTGCCCGTTTGCAGTCTCCTGGATACACTTGATGAGCTCCGTCGGCTTTATATTATTGTTGACATCCACATCCATACATCCGATGTGGTGCTCCATAGAATAGTACACTTTACGTGACTCCTTAAGTACCAAAACCAATCCGCTCACATGTGCATCCCTGTTTTAGAGATCACAGGCGACATGAGCAGATTCATATATTTAACAGATATTTCGCCTGTATATAATACTACCACAAAGTTCACCGTGCCCCAGTGAGAATTTTGTGAATTTTACTTATGCTATTTTCATGATTTTTCATTTGCATGCGGGGTGCAGATATGTTATATTAGTTATTGACTTTGACACGGAGCAGTCTGCTGATCCAATCAGTCAAAGACACGGAGCAGTCTGCTGATCCAGTTAAACACACAACAGAACATAAATCAGAACAAACTTTGACACGGAGGGTTGACCGAGTGGCTAAGGAGCTCGCCTGGAAAGCGAGTAAGGTGTAACAGCCCCGCGGGTTCGAGTCCCGTGCCCTCCGCCATGAAACCGTTGGAATTCCAACGGTTTTTTCTTTGTCTTTGCACCATTTTGTGTTCAATTGCACACACTTTTGCACACACTCTTCGTTTTCGCATTTTCTATCGACCTCTTGGATATATTATTCTTTTTCTTTGTCCGGCACATCTTCTGACAGCGCACTGTTAAGCATTTTTCTGTTTTCATCTATAGTCCGTCTGTCGTACAGGTAATGTCCCCAGGTAGTAAGAATGTCTTCCTGACCAGGGAACAATCTGATATAATCCGTATTGATACCGTCGTCGAGCATCTTGGAAGCCACAGTCTTTCTGATCTTATGATGGCTCTTGTATTCTATCCCGGCTTTTCTGCAGTATTTCTCGTTTATCTTTCGCATTGTACCGTATCCCAAAGGCTTGTCCTGGCACGAGAAAATGAAACCGCTTGTCGATGCTCCGAGCTCATTCTGCTTTTCCGTCGCAAGAGCAATGAGCTTCTTGGCTTCATCTGTCAGCTCCACTTCTCTGTCGCCGAACGCACCCTTGGTATGATCCACAACTTCTTTTGTAGTCTGTCTCAGGAATGACGACACTATAATGAATTCTCCGTCTTCCGAAATATCAGAATACCTTAGAGAGCATATCTCGCCTACCCTTAAGCCTGTCTGGAAGCAGAACAGTATCGCGAGCGGAATAAGCGGCTGCGATGTATGTCTTCCAGTATAGAAGTCATCCCACGCTCTTTTACAGGCACCTGTATATAATTCGTAGAGATATTCTTTCAGGGATTCAATCGACGTTTTCCTTGTTTGTACTCATAGCTGTTCCCCTTTCCGCCACTTTTGGCATAATAAAAACTGCACCCTTTATTGGATGCAGTTATGTAGCGGAAAGAGATATTCTCTTAACAATCACAAAATCTCAGATCATCCCCTACTTAATATATGTGAGCAGGAAGTCAACAATTCCTATCACTGTAAATCCATGTTCATCTCTACTCTCCTTAATTGGGCGATTTACAACCAGTACCTTCTGTACCTGATCATTGAGCATAGTATATGGCCTGACCTCTCTTGTTCTGGTTTCTGCGTTGGACATATCTTCTGTTACCTGAATATAGTATGCTCTCAACCCTTTAACCGCATAGAAATCCACTTCGTTATTCTTCCGCACAGACTTACCTTCGCGGTTTTTTTCTATTGTGTCAAACACTCCAACGTTTACTGAATAGCCATTATAAATCAATTCGTTATAGACGATATTTTCCAGCATCTGTCCCTCATCCGGAAAAGCAAAATTCAATCTGGCATTTCTTAGACCGGTATCACAAAAGTAATACTTCCTTAATGCACCGATTTCTTTCCTCCCCTTCAGATCATATCTTCGCGCCTCCTGAATGATGAACGCATCTTTGAAATACTGTATGTACTTTTCAACCGTATCCTTCCCGATTTTTACATGTCTTACGCTCTTGTAGGTGTTTGATATTTTTTCCGAATTAAGAAGTTCGCCAGTAGCTGTACTGATAATATTACAAAGCTCGTCCAGAGCCTCGCTTTTCTTCAGATGATTGCGCTCTATAATATCTCTGAAATACGTAGTCTCGAATAATGTCTTCAGATACTGCTGCTTGTCTTCATCATCTTTCAGAACGGCCAGCGGCATTCCTCCAAACTGCATGAACTCATACAGAGCCTCCACAGCCGGGATTCCTTTGTATTTACTGAACTCCTCGAACGATAGTGGATACAGATGTATATCTGTTGCTTTATCCCTGAAAGATGTGACAATATCTGTCGAAAGCATTTTAGAATTTGACCCAGTTACATACAGGTCAATATTCTTCTCACGTGAAAGGCCGAGTATTACATCAACAAATGTTATCGTCTCATCATCTTCTTTACCCGCTATGATGTGTCTGCCATCAGTCAGTTCAGGGTTGATTATAGAATATACCATCTGTATCTCATCAAGAAATACGTAGTACATGTCTTTACCCGAGCATAAATCGCGAACAAAGTTCCCCAACTCAAGTGGATCCCGATATTTGCTGTTTTTATCTTCATCCAGTTCAATTATGATAATATTATCTTCATTTACCCCTTCTGAAAGAAGATAATTGCGATATATTTCTTTCAGAAGATATGATTTCCCGCATCTTCTGATTCCCGTTATTACTTTAGGGAATCCATTATTTTTTGATCTTATCAGCTGATTAAGATATTTATCTCGATCTATCACTACTCTGCCTCCAGATTTTGATGACATAAAACCGCAAACTTGTAGCTTTCTACAATTTTTACGACTACATAATAACATTTGATATATTAATTTACAATCAAAAAACGTAGATTTCTACATAAAAAAGCCCTATCGGGTCCTTTCCGCCAAACCAGCAATAAAAAATCGCACCCGTTACCGGTTGGGCTCGAGTCCCGTCCCCTCCGCCATGAAACCGTTGGAATTCCAACGGTTTCATTTTTATTTTTGCACACAAATTCGTGTTTTTGCACACACTTTTGCACACACTTTTGCACACACCTGGTATGACCCCCTAAAGGGTAACACTTTTTTGATGACTGATCCGGAAAGGAAACAACGATTTTTGACTGCACCCCAAGGGGTAACATTAGTATCTTATTCCTTAGATATTACAGCTGATTTGATGCTTTGGTCAATCGCCTTGTTCAGATAACTACTGGATATGTACCTCTTGGATTTTTCGTCCTGAATTCCACCGGCGATAATCCTCCAAGTGCATCTTTCGGTCTTCGGTTATTATAGTATTCTATGAATTCGACTACAGCTTTTACAATATCATCTATTGGTACTTTTCTGTTCTTTATACGCGTTTTACCAAATCTGCAGTAAAGGCCTTCCGTCTTAATGATACCATTGAGCGATTCCATGGCTGCATTATCATAGCAGCTACCTTTTTTGCCAGTACTTAATCGCATACCATATGACTTTACTGTGTTCATATATTCGCAAGACATATAGCTGCTGCCGAGATCGCTGTGAAGTATCGTATCTTTGAATCCCTCTCCCCATGTCGATACGAGAAGATCTACTGTCTCAACACACAGTTTTGAGTCCGGAGATGTCGAGATGCTGTATGAAAGGATCTCTCCATTGAAAAGATCTTCTATCGTATTCAAATATTCAGTATGCTCTTTCCCATAAAGATACGTGATATCTTCTACCAGCCTTTTGCGGGGCTCAAGCGCAAAGAACCATCTTCCAATCAGATCCGGAGGAACATTTTTCAGTATTTCTTTTCGCCTGGCATATACCTCATCAGACCATCGCCTGCGTCTCACAGCTGAAAGCAGATCATTATCTCTCATTAATCTGTAAATATGCTTCCTGTTGACGCTATAGCCAAGTTCGCCGCTCACAAGCGTAGTCATGTTTCTGTACCCTATACCGTTAAAATTCTCTTTCTGTAATCTGGCTATGATTTCAAGAATTTCTGTGTCTTCAACGGTAACCGCAGGCTGCTTGAGAAAGCAGTAATAGCTTTTCCTGGATACATCTGCGATCCTGCAGAGCAGACTGATACTCATTCCTTCGCTTTCAGCGATTTCTTTGATGGCTTTACATCTTGTTTTTTTTTAAAGTCTGGAGCTGGTGTCCCGTTAAGCTCCATCAATTTCTCAAGATATTTTACTTTAGCCTTAAGGTACTGATTCTCTTCTTTTAAAGCTCTGTTCTTCAGATGCTCATCTCGAGCCTTATCTTCTGGATCCATATCCCGCTTCTCCTCATAGAAACTGTCTCGCTTTTTGTCTGTTGCAGTTTCCCATGAATAGTATAGCGCATAAATATGATGTTTGTCTTTGATCCAGTTTTGTATAGTGTCAATGGCCAGGTCGGTTTCCTGTGCAACATCTCTGATGCTTTTATCGTCTATCTCCACCTTATTGATTATATCAAGTTTCTCCTTTGGGGTATATTTGAGCTTTTTTCGCTTGATATAGCCATATTTCTCGGGATCTTTTTTAAGCCAGTTGTATATCGAATGACGGGCGATATGAAATCTTTGTGATGCCTCTTTAAATGTCATTCCGCCAGCAACTGCTTTAAACACTTTCTCTTTAAACTCATCGTTGTAAACCATTGCTTCCTCCTCCTTATCATCTGTTTCTCTTGGATGGATGCAGTGGCTTGAAAGTGTTACCTTTTTGGGGGTCAGATCAACCTTATTCGCCCCATATTTTTTTCGAGATTTTTCATAGATTAATTACTCCTTTTCCGGATCATCTTCTGACAGTGCCTTGTTCAGCATTTTTCTGTTTTCGTCTATAGTCCGTCTGTCGTACAGATAATGTCCCCAGGTAGTCAGAATGTCTTCCTGACCAAGGAACAACCTGATATAGTCCGGATTGATTCCGTCATCGAGCATCTTCGAAGCAACAGTCTTTCTGATCTTATGATGACTCTTATAATCTATACCGGCTTTACGGCAGTACTTCTCATTCATCTTGCGCATCGTACCATACCCAACAGGCCTATCCGTGCAGGAGAAAATGAAACCATTTGTTGAAGCTCCAAGCTCCTTTTGTTTAGCTGTAGCAAGTGCGATTATTCTCTTGGCTTCATCAGTCAGCTCCACTTCTCTATCGCCGAATGCACCCTTGGTATGATCTACTACTTCTTTGGTAGTCTGCCTCAAGAATGACGAAACGATAATGAATTCTCCATCTTCTGATATATCAGAGTATCTGAGAGAACATATCTCGCCTACTCTTAAGCCCGTCTGGAAACAGAATAATATTGCCAGCGGTATAAGAGGCTGCGATGTATGTCTTCCATTATAATAGTCATCCCAGGCTACTTTCTGGAACGCTTCGTCATCTTCTTTGGAGAATACCTCAGTACTTCCTCTTTTCTTATGCACAGGAACGAATCTTCCCCTATTTATCTTCACACGATTGAACAGGTTCTCTTCGATGATTCCCTTATCAACAGCATATTCCATCGCCTGTCTGAAGATGACGGTCATGTTGTAATACTTCTTTCTGGTAAGCTTATGCTCGCCTATCATCGTATTCGCCCAGTCCCTGAGCGTTATAAGGTCAAGATCTGCCAAAGGGGCATCGACTATTGGATCCTTCTCGTAAAACGTATTCCATGTGCATTTGAGTCTGAGAATATATGTATCTGCGTCTGTCTCTTTGCTCTTTGATTCAAGCCATTTAGGATACAGCATTCTGAGTGTGACATCATCATTCCACTCTCTTTTGGTAACGCCTGTGTACAATTCGTAAAGATATTCTCTCAGAGATTCAAGAGAAGACTTGGCAATATGTTTCCTACCATTTTTTCTTTTCGAATCCTTAATAAATGTATTCCATCTTCCATCTTTACTCTGATAGATCTTATATGGATGTTTTTCACGGAGTATCTGCTCGATCTTTGAGTTTTTCATTTCCTGCTCTACATCATTAAAATTGATCTGACCACTTCGGGACAGGAATCCCAATATCTCTTCCGGCGAGTATTCAGTCATTCCAATCGCAGTCATCTTACTACTGGAAACAGTATTCATTGTCTTATCCTTTTTTCATAAAAATAACCGGAACATCCTTACGATATCCCGGTCTGTTCAATATGTTAATTGTGCGTTTTACCTAAAAAGCATAGTTGCTTCTTTCTTCTTGTTTTTTATCTGATCCTTCTCATCAGATCTTTTTTCAATTCTTCTTTATTCCAGTATCTTTCCTCATCCTTCTCATGTCTTTTAGCAAAGAAATCTATCAAAGCATGTGCCTCTACTATCTTAGATCTGCCGTAATCAGCTGCTGGAAATGATGGATCATTGAATAGCCTCAACACGGTAGTTTCGCTCCATCCTGTCAGTTTTATCAATTGCTCAACTGTATAGAACTTTACATCACTTGATATATATTCCCTTATCAGGCTTCTCTGATCATACATATCTAACCTCCCGCATATTATGCGCACAATCCGACATATTACCTCCGTTATGTTACTTTACATCATATGATCTGTTAATTATGCGTTTTGTAATAAATGCATACCTTACATCATTGTCCCTGGTATGCTTCTTTCTCTGTGTGCTCGTTAATTCTGAGTGCTCTGTGGACTTTTTTCCACGTATTCCACGAAAGTCTTCCTCTATACCAAAGCAGCTGATCTTTATCGACTGTAAACTGCTGCTCTGTCACGACCATCGATTGCCTCGGCAGCCCTTCTATCATAGGGAGGAGCACGTGCTCCCGAAGCCAGAGCTTTTTAAGTCTGCTCGTTATGATAGCTACCGTCACCGTAGGCGACGTTTTGTTTCTGGAATTAGACGACGTAACTACAGCCGGCCTGATACCACTTTGGACGCTTCCAATCGACACTGGAAATTCCACATAATATATATGGCCCTGCTTCACAAGCTTAGGCCGTTTATGATATTTCATATATGCCTCCTCCGTTAATTCTGTATAAATCCTTTTCTTTCGTATATGGCTTGTCCGTACAGTGGATATATGTACACCCGGTACCTGGAGCAGCATAAAGCCGATCCAGGTCCGGAGGATATATTTACATTTATATATCCTCATATGATCCATTTTGTCCCTGGCACCCCGGATCAAAGGAGACATTCAGGCGGCAGCTAGCGACTGCTCCACGGGAATCTGACCCCTCTGAGGATCTCTCAGAGCCGCCCTCATTGCGTGATCCCGGTCCTGCTCGGACCAGGGCTGTGACTGGACGGGAGTATCATTGTGGCTCCCCGGATTTCATTGCACTTACAGTTGCCAAACTGTATTTACAGCCAGATCTTATTCGCTCGCCCATATGGAGGTCATGGCGGATACTGCTGACGATGCTTACGTTCATCGCGACTCCGGAAAGGTTGTACCTGATGACTGTATATCCTGTTTTCTTTGTCCTGTAAGAGGTCTTTGATCATGCCTCTCACTAATAGCCACGGGAGAGACAAAAATGTGACGTTTTTCAGAAAAAAATAAAAAATTTTTTCAAAGAAAAAAACAACGGCCAGGGATTATCCTGACCGCTGTCCTATATCTATCGGAGGTGAGCTTAAATGAGTTTACTTATAATATAGAATCTGCGAGGAATCTATCCATCGCCCTTGCGACGCCAGCCTTTATTACTGCATAAGACATACCAGGTTCGTACTCGAACAACAGCTCCTGTTCGGCGTAAATGCACGGCACCTTATTCATAAAGATCCTCTGACACTGGTTGATCTCGAAATCAACGTTTACTCTTCTAAATGGCACAGATAGATATCTCTCATGCTCATTCTTGAGTTCTTTTATCGCCTTATCGACCATTTCACTTGCTTTATCTGAGCTTGATGCATAATACTTGAGCCACAACAACATTTTAGATTCCTCCTTGTTACTTGCAAAAGCAAAACTGCCTCGTTTGGAACCGACTTGAAAGCTAGAGCCGGTTCCGCCTGAGGCAGCTACTTTATCTTGCGGGACTAGCCTGGGTAGAAAGTCCCGTACTGTATAGATATACCCTTCAGACGCATCACCGTAAAAGCCTGAAAAGGTACACCGATCAAAAAGGACTGCCCTTCTGAGGCAGTCCAATGATCCAATATAATCCGATCCATATAAAAATAATGGATCGTCGAAAGACTGTTTCCGGTGATCACGCTGCACCGCTCTAGCGCATCAATGATTCTCCCACCTTTACATATCTTCCATTTCGGTCCGGCATGCTGCCTCAGAATATGCCGTCCCTTGTCTTACTCGTCTCCCGACTTATCTCCTGGTATCTGCCGAAGCATCACGGTTGCTGAGATACAGCGTGGCTTCTCACCACATTCCGTTAGCAAGACTCAAATATTCTCTTCAATTATTATATTACCACACGGAATAATAATATCAATAGTATATACTAAAAAGCATGCTTAAGCCGTTTTCGTATTCTCGGCAGCATATGATATATCGCTTGTGGAGA
>JAFWHX010000004.1 GCA_017533915.1 Eubacterium sp.
CATGTGGAAACGGTAACACTGTTGTCCCACCAATCCAAGGAACATGTCATAATTGGCATAGATACTGAAGAAGTAGTCAATGATAACTCTCTTGCTGCCCCTACGTATAAGAACATAAAAGAGTGGATTTTCGAGACGTACGGGGTGAAGATGCACACTGCGTACATTGCTCAGGTGAAGCGGAAATATGGACTGCCGATGAGAGAATGCAGCCATAAGTCGAAGGATAAAGACTATGTTCCGCAAGTAGTATCTGTAGAGCAAGAGCAGATGATTGTTGAAGCGTTGAAGCATTTCAAGGCGATAGAGTAAATAATATGATTGCTTAAAGAACAGCGGGAGGGGATAATCCCTCCCGTTTAATATGCTGCTTTATAATGTCTTTTCTTCCATAGATGTCTTTGACTGCGATACACGATAATTAGGAACTGACACATCTTCAGAGACATATCCTTTCTCATAAAGCAGATGCTGCAATGCTGCCGCCTCAGCATGTATACTTTCTATGTCAGCCGGGATGTATGTCCTCTGACGTGCAGGACTGTCTGCATCTTCGAAAATCACTTGGATTTTTGCTCCCTTAATCATTATCTCATTTGGAGTAACCATCTCCGCAGTCAGGCCATCTTGCAGAACCAGATAGATCCCGTCAGAATGCCTCTTGACGATCTTGACGATGTTGGTACTGATATGATCGCCTTTTTTTCTGAGGGCAAACCGAAGCCTGTCTTTTACATTTTTCTCTGCCATATCATCTCACCTTCTCTTTCTTATAAGCAACTGCAGGACAAATTTCGTACTCAAGCGTAGGCCCGATATCTTCACCATGGATACCGCTATCGATCTCATCGAGAAGACCGGAAATCTCCTCAATATCCTCTTCTGGTATATATTCTTCGAGTTTTGCGACAAGACTTTTAACTCTTTCAACTCTTGTGCTTAATTCCTTAAGTTCAGGGATGGTTTTATTCCCGCCGGTTTTCTTCGTGACTCCGTTAAGAAGTTGTCCCTTTTTTGCAAGACCTTTAGAAATCAAATCAGCCTCAAGTGATTTTTGAAAATCACCAAGTTCTCTTCTGTCAAGTAATGTCTTGGCATTCACCTTCCATCTGTTCTTCTTTTCATCATAGACACGAGGCACAAAGCACAGGTGTATGTGGGGAGTACTCTCGTCTTTATGAACCCATCCTCCTACGAAGCTGTCCTTGCCATACCGTCTAACAACAAATGCGGCGCAAGCCTGGAAGAACGAATGCTCATCGCCCTGGAAATCTTTAGGCAGGCTCACCACCCAGTCAGCCATGATAATGACATCCTTGCGGTTCATTACATATGTCTGAGCGAGTATCTCGTTTAAACGTTCTTTGCCAGAAGGGGACTTTCCATTCAGAAGAAAAGAATAATTTTCTTTGGTCTTGGCATCATCAATATTTGATCCGGAATTATATTTTCTGTATTTGCCTGTTTCATCCTTCACTCTCTCGCAGTGCTCAAGGATGCGGGTAGCGGCACCTTTTGTAAATTTCTTTACATGAGCCATAGCGTCATCACCTCAACTTTCTCAAAAAACAAAAAAACACTGACGTTTTCGTCAATTTGTCATAGGGGATAAGTATCTTCTACACTATGTTAATATTTTAACAAAGTATAGAAGAAATGTCAAGACCAGTACGCACCCAGAACACTCCATCGCGAGTGAAGGAGCAAGTTAGACCAGAATTTCTGGTTCTGGTCTACTTGCAGGGGAGTTCCCCTTGACCCCCGTTTCAGAGAGCAATAACTAATTTAGGTATTATTGCTCTCTGATCATAGCCTGAATAATACAATCGTTGTTAATCAGGACAATGAGACTCCTTTCAAAACGTCATCTATTGGGCTTGTCGATTATATGCATCTCGCACGCCGATGCAAGGTAGTATGCCTTGCATCTCCACCTTGCTTCATCTTGTCTCGATGCATGTCTATTGCGATTTAAGTTATAGATGATAACTTTTGAAAGGAGAAACATCATGCTGGAATATGAAGTAAAGAAACGAATTATTATTTTGTCGGAGAACAAGAAAACCCTCTGGACGAAGGAACTCAATCTGGTCTCGTGGAATGGAGCAAATCCGAAATACGATATAAGGGATTGGTCTCCTGACCACCAGAAACTCAGTAAAGGGATTACCCTTACTGAAGCTGAAATGAATAGGATCAAAGATGCGATCCTCTGTGGAAGCATATGAGGAGGAAAGAGACATGTATAAGGTCGAGTTTATGAAATGTAAGCTGGTGAAAGAAAGAAACTGCACTTACACCCGCATCCAGACTCCTGCTGATGCTGTAGATATCCTGATCGACCTCGGATTAGCCGAGGCTTCGGAAGAATATGTATATCTGCTCTGCCTTAACTGCAAAGGCAGGATAACCGCGGTTCACGAAGTTGCTCATGGGTCGCTCTCCGAATGTCCGATGTCAACGAAAGCGATCTTTACAAGAGCGCTACTCAGCGGTTCATCGTCTATTATCGTCGCACATAACCATCCTTCAGGAGACCCGTCACCATCGCAAAATGATATCGATGTGACTGAAAAACTTAAAAAGGCAGCAATGCTGCTCGATACACCGGTACTGGATCATCTTATTATCGCTTCTGATAAATCGTTCTACAGTTTCAAGGAAAATCAAATGATATAACTCATTCATTTATGCTTTTCATTTTACCGCCGGCGATCCAGCCGGGTAAAGGGTCCTGCGAGATTATTCGCAGGACTTTTTCAGTGAAAAAGCGTTGCCCTTGACCCGACCGTCTCGCGTCGGTCTTTGCTGGGCAATAAATCATTTCTGATGAATAAACGAAAGGAGAAATAAGATGGATATCAGGAAAATGAGAGAAGACGTTATTGCAGTAATGAGAGAAATGGAAATCCCGTACGAGCTGGAGACTGCTGATATAGTAAAAATCAATGACAGTCATATGTACGGTATCGTATTCAAACAGGGTGATGTCGGAAAGACGATATACATCAATGACTTTATGGATACAGGTGCCTCTGCTGCGGATATTGCAGAGCAGATCATTACAGCCTGTGAAACAGCGACTGATGTGCCGCCATTCGATATGATCGATACTCTGAAAGCCGGTCAGCCGATATCCGAGATCAGCGATAATCTGTACGTGGCTCTGGTCGGCGATGATCGCAATGAGGAGTATCTGAAACAGGTCATATCAATGCCTGCCGGCAGCGGTCTTTCCTTCATCTGCCAGGTCAGATACAATACCGGTGAAGGGTTCATGTCAACGACGATCACAAAGGATCTCGCAAAGTCAAACAACTGGAATATCCAGGAGCTGTTCGATATTGCATTGACCAACACAGATGAAAAAGACCCTGCAGTTATGTACGGCATGAACGATGCATTGTTCATGGAAGCGAAGAATAATCTGCTGTCATCGGATGAAGATGTATCAGACGAAATGCTGATCCTGTCCAACAGATCCGGTATGTTCGGAGCAGTAGCGATGTTCCTTCCGGATGTTATCGATAAAATTCATGACAGACTGAAACAGGCATTCTTTGCGATCCCATCATCAATCCACGAATTCATTATCATCCCGGAGTCTTCTGGTATGACGATGCCTGCTCTCAATGCGATGTGCAGAGAGGCGAATGCGACCGTAGTCAGATATAACGAGATCCTGTCCGACAATGTGTTGTACATGCCTTATAAGAAATAAAATAGGCTCCATTCGGCGAATACCTATAAGACAGTTTTGAGTCAAAAAGTGAATTGGGTATCTGTCTGACAAGATTGGCCAAATAAGAAACGGACTGTTGTTTTCAGCAGTCCGTTTTTTATTGACAAACATCCGATATCATACTATGAATAGCTACGTTCCCGGCAGAGGACCATTCACGTGTTTCTCTGCCGGGGGAATTTCTTTAAAAAACTTTTGATGTAACTATTGACATTACATCTAAGAGATGCTATATTGTCATCGTAAGATGTAACCACAATGATTGCAACACATAAAACACTATAATCAGGAGGATTCGATCATGACTAACAAGGAAAAGGCCCTGGCGCTCATCAACACTTTCGCAACCGGTGATACCGAAAAAGCTGCTTCCCTTCTGGCAGAGGGCTACATTCAGCACAACCTGGCATACGGCACCGGCCGCGATGCTTTCGTCGGCAGCGTGGCATGGCTGGCTTCCGCGCCGGTTAAGACCACCGTAAACAACATCCGCGCCTTCGAGGACGGCGACAAGGTGTTCCTGCAGACCGTTTACAACTTCGCCGGAGCCGGTGAACAGGTGGCTTTTGACATCTTCCGCATCGACGAGGACGGCCTGATTGCAGAGCATTGGGACAACCTCGCTGCCAAGGCGGATCCCAACCCTTCTGGCCATACGCAGACCGACGGTACAATGGAGAAGAAGGTTGTCGATAAGGAAGAGACCCGCAAGGTCGTTGCTTCTTTCGTCGGCGACGTGCTGCGCGGCGAGAATCCCGACAAGCTCACCAGCTATTTTGACGGCGACAACTATATCCAGCACAATACGGGTATTGCCGACGGCCTCTCTGGACTTGGCGCTGCGCTGGCCGCTCTTGCCAAGCAGGGCATCCAGATGATCTACAATAAGACGCACTACGTCCTGGCGGATGGAAACTACGGTCTCGCTGTCAGTGAAGGCACCTTCGGCGGAACTCCGACCACCTATTACGATCTGTTCCGGGTAGAAGACGGCAAGATCGCGGAGCATTGGGATGTCATGGAGACGCTGGCCGCTGAGGATACCTGGCAGAACCGGAACGGCAAGTTCTGAGAAGTAACCATTGAAATTACAGCAGGTCTGATGTATGATGTGCAGTGGAAACGGAGGGCTTAGTTATGCAGATCTCAAGCAGGTTTACCGTGGCACTGCACATCTTCACCTGTGTGGATGTCTTTAAGGATCAATATAAAGTAACCAGCGACTTCCTGGCAGGAAGCATCAATACAAACCCGGTCATTATCCGGAAGATCCTCTCGCAGCTCAGCAAAGCGGACCTGATCACTGTCGCAAGAGGTACCGGAGGCGTCACGGTCAACCGTCCTCTTTCAGAGATCAGTTTCTATGATGTCTATCAGGCGATCGAGCCGGTAGAAAACGGAGACCTCTTCCATTTCCATGACGCCCCCAATCCGGAATGCCCGGTCGGTCGGAATATCCACAAACTGCTGGACGGGAAGCTTAAGAGCATCCAGAACGCCATGGAGGATGAGATGAAGAAATATTCTCTCGCGGATCTCCACAGCGGAATGGAAGAGCTGCTCGAAAAGGAAGAGTAAGATGCTTGAGCCTAAGTCCATACGATAATTAACGAGCGTACTGAACAAGAAAGGGCATCCGAAGAGATCAGTAGAGATACAGATCCCAGAGGGTGCCTTTTGGTATGTCGAAATGTGGATAAGTGGTATGCCGGACATACCCGAGAGGGAGCCTTCCCTTGCCCTGCTTGCCAAGAGTGCGTTCCCTCATAATGGTACAAATAAGCATTGACCGTTTCGGTTATTTGTGCTATACTGTTCGTTGATGACCGAAACGGTTATTTAGAAAGGGGTGCTACCATGGAAAAATTTCTTGCTCTATCAAATGAAAAGCAGGATACCATACGCAACGCGGCTCTGGCCTGTTTCGCAAAACATGGATATGAAAAAGCGTCGATCAATGATATTGCGGTAGCGGCAGGTATCTCAAAGGCGTCTATATTCCAGTATTTTGGAAATAAGCAGACACTTTACCAGTATTTAGTTGATTACTGCGCTGCCCAAATGAAGCAAGCCTATAACACGAGTGCATTGGAGGAAAATACGGATTTCTTTGACCGTGTATGGGAAGCCAGTGTTATGAAAGTGGAAAACTTAAAAAAGCACCCGCATATTGCGTCGTTTATTGCAAGTGTGGCAGCGGAACCAACGCCTGAATTGAATAGTGCCATATTTTCAGAAGCAAATGAAAAATATATCGCATCGCTTGTTCTGCATGAGCGGGATTATAAAAAATTCAGACACCCGGAGGATGCAGAATTAGTGTTTCAGATGCTTATGGTGCTTGCAAAGGGTATGTCCGTTCAGTTGGAAAGTGGAGTGGATTATGACAGCATGATGAAAGAGTTTCGAAACATCCTAGATATGTTAAAACACAACTTTTACAAGGAGGAATATCTGCCATGAGTGTTAAAACACAACTTTTACAAGGAGGAATATCTGCCATGAGTGAACCTGTGATCGCCCTAAACAAGCTCACCAAAAGCTATGGAAAGCACCGGGGGATTGAGGAAATCAGCTTTACGGTTGAGCGTGCTGAGATATTCGGCTTTATCGGCCCCAACGGGGCGGGAAAATCTACTACCATCCGCACCCTGATGGGGCTGTTGAAGCCCACCGGCGGAACCGCTTCTGTCTTTGGACTGGACTGTTGGCGGCAGGCGTCTGAGATTGCAAAGGATGTAGGGTATCTGCCCAGCGAAAACTGTTACTACAACAGCATGAAAGTCAAAGAGATGCTTCTCTATACGGCGGAACTCTACGGAGTAGACGGACATAACCGGATGGAAGCATTGGCGGAACGGCTGAATTTAGATTTGTCCAGGAGGATCGGCGACCTGTCTTTAGGCAACAAAAAGAAAGTTGGCATTATTTCGGCCCTGCTGCCCTCCCCAAAGTTACTTATCATGGACGAGCCTACCAGCGGCCTTGACCCGCTGATCCAGCAGACCTTTTATGACCTGTTAAAAGAAGAAAATGAGCGCGGTACGACGATTTTCCTGTCCTCCCATGTTCTAAGTGAGGTACAGAGGCTTTGTGACCGTGTAGCCATTCTGCGGGAGGGGAAGCTGATCAGTGTTCAATCCATGAAGGAACTGCGGGAAAACGGATACAAGAAAATCTCGCTGACAGCAAAAAGCGCCATTCCAGAGGATTTCTTTTCTGTTCCCGGTACGGCTAATTTAGAGTGGGACAAGAGCAAGACTTCTGTATCCTTTATGTTCAGCGGACCAGTTATGATGATTATGAACCAGCTTCATTTGCTGGAGCTGGAGGATATTTTAATTGAGGAACCGTCATTGGAAGAAGTATTCCTCCACTACTACGAATAGGAGGCCCGTCATGCAGATTTTTCGATTTGAATGGAAACGGTCACAAAAATATATTCTGATTTGGGCCACTGCTCTTGCGGTATGTATTTTTTTCATGACGCCGGTCTACTATGGCATGGTGGAAACAGAGGGGACGCTGCCGGCAGGATTTGCACAGGGAGGCTTTTTGGAAACTGTTGGCATTTCCATTGAGCTTCTTACAAAGCCTATGGGAATGTATTCCTTTCTCACAGGATTTTTCATGATTGCTGGAGGCATTTTCGGAATGCACCTGGGTCTGTCCTTACATACCAAGGAGTGTACGGAAAACACAGCGGAATATTTGTATACGAAACCTTGTGGGCGGAAAGTGATATACAAAGAGAAACTATTGTGCGCCCTTGCCGGGGTATGTGTAACAGGAATTTTTTATGTGATGGCGTCTTTTTTCACGATGACGCTGTTTCGCCCCGGATTTTCCACAGGAGAATTTTTGCTGGTGGCTGGCTCCTTTGTCCTTCTTACTCTCTTTTTTGCACTGATGGGGACAATGGCGGGAGTATTCCGGCCCAATAACCGCTCTCCGCTTCTGACATCTGGACTGGTCGTGTTTATGGAATACTGCATTACCTCTTTTTCGAGAACTGTCGGTATTCGGGCTATTGGCTTTTTATCTCCGTTTTCCTTTTTCAGCCCGGCGGAGATCCACAGCTCCGGGGCTTATTCGTGGGATTATATGATCTGGTATCTGCTTCTGCTGTTTGGGTTTGCGCTGCTGGCATACTGGAAAATCTTGAAGCGGGATATTGCGTTGGCTGTGTAAAGGAGGAAACGAATGAAGGCGTTAGTGAAAAACGAGCTGCGCTTAACAAGAAAACTACTGCTGATCTGGATGGGAATTGTCTTGATTTTGTGTGGCTTCGCTTACTTTGAGTATTTGTCACTAAAGGAAAGCCTCAATGAGCTGACAGGACTAATATCGAATTATCCGATAATTCTGAAAGCTATGTTTGGTGTGAGCGGTGATCTGACTTCTGCTTTGGGCTGGTATGGCTGTATGTATTATTGGGTCACGATGCTAACCAACAGCTATGCGGTCTATCTCGGTGTTTCGTGTGTAGCGAAAGAACAGGCGCAGGGAACGGCAGAATATCTATTTACAAAACCAGTGGGTCGCAACAAGGTTGTCTGTGCCAAAGCAGTTGCCTGTGTATGTAATTTGCTTGCACTTGCGGTGTTCAGCGGGTTATGTAATTATTTTACCGCCATTTTACCGCTGGGCGGTTTAGAGCAAAGACAAGCTGCTTTTACCACCACATTGGGCCTGTTTTTGACAGGGTTGACTTTGTTTGCAATCACGCTTCTGGCCTCCAGCCTGACGAGAACCTATAAAGGGGCTGTTCGGATAGGCGCGGGAATATTATTGCTCTTTTATGGCATCAGCATCACCGCCGAATATCTTGAAGCTCCAATGCTGTACTGCTTAACGCCATTAAAATTCTTCGATGTTTACACAGTGGCAATAAGTGGAATACAGTTTTCGTTCTTCCTATTGGCTATGATAATTGCGATTGGTTCTGTTATCACAGCTCAAAGAGTTTGGACGCTCAGGGAAATTTGAAATGAACGATATGGATAGCTTCGAGTGGCTGCTATGTCCTGTCTGTAACAGTAAAACTCGTATCAAGCTGCGGTTAGATATCGCGATGTAAAAAAGCGGATTGCAGAGCTTGAGTCTGCGCAGACGGAATACAAAAAGAAAGAAAACGACGCGTCCCGTTTTGCGGCATTGGTAGAGCGCTATATCGACATCCAGGAGCTTACGGCTCCATTGCTTCACACATTGATTGATCATGTAGTGATTCATGAGAAAGAAGAGCTTGATGGTGAAGTGATTATGCGGGGGGAGATCTACTACCGCTTCATCGGTAAGGTCGGCGATGAGAACGGGGATGATATATGCGCCGAACCCACAAAAAAAGCAAAAACACACTATTACACGACTCATTCAGGGCAAAACGGTGCGCAATGTGCGGTATAACCCGGTTATCGTGAAGTATCCTTTCTGGCAGATGACGAATGACAACCCGAAGGCTGTCTATGCCTGCCTGAATTACAATGAAGCCTACTGCCCGAAGCAGATCGAATCGCAGTCCATCTGCATAGACGGGGACAGCCAAGATGTGATTGCACGTCTGCTGTAAAACCAGAAGATTGAAAAAACAGTCCGGAGTCAGATGTCGATTTTTTCGATGTCCGGCTCCGGATTATTTTTCAAGAATTTGCCGAAAAGCAAAATAAGCGTTTTGCAAAAACGCGCAGCTCACACAAAGTGTGATCTCTGGGTTTGGGAGGTGTTCCCAACGAGCCGGTGCAGAAATTGCGCGCAGGTCCGGATCTGTACACTGCTTGCTAAGTAGTGAACAGCCATCCGGACATGCTCGCAAATTTGCAGATAGCGTTTTGCACCCTGCTTGCCAGGTAGCAAAACCTGTAAGTGTCTGCCCTGCTTGCAAAGTAGCAGACTCTTACTAATCTGCATTGCTTGCCAAGTAGTATATGGATGGCAATGCACTGCTTGCCAGGTACTGAAAGCCTGGCAAAGCAGGACGTTGACGCGAAAAACCGTCAACAGGTTTCAGATGGATTGACAGCAGAAAAGCGCGCTGGTACAATATCGGTGGTCCTGAAAAGGATCATTTTGGGGAATCAGGTTTATCTGATTCGTTAATCGGTTCCCGTCCCTGAGATTGCCGGGTTCCGATATGGTATCTGTCCGATAGGATGGATACGGTAAGGCTGCATCAGGGCGGCCGTCGGCTGTTTGATAGCCGGGTTACATAGAAGCATATCAGCAAAGGCGGGCTTCCATGCTCGTCTGTTGGTGCGTTTCTATGTGACCCGGCTCTTTTTGTCCGGAATATTCAAAAAGAAGGAGAACAGCCAAAATGAGAAACGTAAGAATCAACGAGGCCGGTCACATCGTGGTGAAGAATCTCTCGGCATATTGGATCCCGGAGATCAAGGTCGAACGCGAGATGCACGGAACCGTCTACACCGTCACCGGCAGCTATGAAGGAACGGAGCTTCCTGACCGGAAGCTCACCCGCATCCTGCTGAAAAATGTGGAGGATGCCAAATGACAAACAGGAAGAATACTGCTATAATGGCACCAGCCAATTCTGTGCAGACAGTTGCCCCCGAAAAGGAGGAAACAGAAATGTTAAGGGCAACTGATAAGATCACAGCACTATACTGCCGTCTGTCCCAGGAGGATGAAAGACTTGGCGAGTCGCTGTCCATTGAAAACCAGAAACGTATCTTACAGTCGTATTGTAAAGAACATCATTTCCCAAATCCGGTCTTCTTCGTAGATGACGGATACAGCGGAACCGATTTTGACCGTCCCGGCTTCCAGGCCATGCTGAACGAAATCGAATCTGACCATGTGGCGGTGCTGCTGACAAAGGACCTTTCCCGTCTGGGGCGTAATTCCACGATGACGGGGATGTTCATCAACATCACTTTTGCAAAACACGATGTCCGCTACATTGCCATCAACGACAATTTCGATTCTGCCAATCAGAACAGTGTGGACAATGACTTCGCGGGGATCCGGATGTGGTTCAACGAATTCTATGCCAGAGACACCAGCCGGAAGATCCGTGCGGTGAACAAGGCCAAGGGTGAACGTGGAGAGCATCTGACGACCAACCCGCCCTTCGGGTATCTCAAAGATCCGGAGAATCCCAAACAGTGGATCGTAGATGAAGAGGCCGCCAAGGTGGTCAGACACATCTTTGATCTTTGTATGGAAGGCCGGGGGCCGATGCAGATTGCAAAGCAGCTGACCGAAGAGAAGGTGTTGACCATTACGGCGTATACCTTGAAATCGGGAAGGAAGGCATTGGGGCCTGAACCTGCCGATCCCTTCCGGTGGTCTGCAGATTCTGTCATCGCCATTCTCGAGACACGCGACTATACCGGCTGCACCGTGAACTTCAAGACCTACACCAATTCGATCTGGGATAAGAAGACCAGGGAGAATCCTGTTGAAAATCAGGCTATCTTCTACAACACCCAACCGGCGATCATTGAACCGGAGGTGTTCGAAAAGGTCCAGGAGATCCGGTCACAGCGACACCGCCGGTCAAAGACGGGCAAGTCTCATATGTTCTCCGGGTTAGTCTTTTGCGCAGACTGCAAGTCCAGGATGTACTACTGTACTACAAGCTACTACGAAGAGCGGCAGGACCATTTCGTTTGTTCGAATTACCGCAGCAACACCGGGTCGTGCTCGGCCCATTTCATCCGGGCAGTCGTTTTGGAACAAATGGTCTGGGAGCATGTCAAGGAAATCATCTGGTACGTAGGCCACCATGAAGGTCATTTCAGGTCAATTATGGAGGCTGGGCTGCAAAGTGAAAGCAAAGAGATCCTTCGTTCTAAGCAGAAGCAGCTTGAAAGGGACGAGAAGCGTATCGCTGAATTGGATCGCCTTTTCATCCGTCTCTATGAGGACAATGTGGCATCCCGGATCAGTGATGACCGTTTCGCCATGATGAGCCGGGCCTATGAGGATGAGCAGGATGAACTGAAAGCGGAAGCAGAAGTCTTACGGCAGGAAATCGAAACACAGGAACAACAGAACCAGAATCTTGAACTTTTCATTCAGAAGGTCAGGAAGTACGCGGATATGACCGAATTGACGCCTTACGCGGCCCATGAGCTGATCAAGGCAATCTATGTCGGGGCTCCGGATAAAAGCACCGGGAAACGCCGCCAGAGCATCCATATTTGCTATGACTTAATCGGGTTCATCCCGCTGAGTGAACTGATGGAACAGGAAATGGCATGACCCGAAGATCATGCCATTCCTGAAAACTATAAAACTTTCTTACGAGGGGCGGCCTTTTGAAGCCTTATGTTTTATCCTAATTTCGCTCTTCTGGGAAATGATCCTGGAAGAGCATTTTTTTATGAGCATGGAAAGGCAGGATGATCTGCCTTATTATCTTTGCTCCCGCCATCCCACCCCAATAAAGCAGCAGGAGCAGTCCGACGCCTGCTCGTCTCTTCGAACCGACCTTGCGCAGCATACGATCATTCCTCTGGCACGTGTTCTGCCTCTGTTCATAGTGTGACCTGCGACCTCCTGCAGATGTCTCGTGCATCGTTTCCGCGCATGATACTGTTCGTTCTCTTCCAGCCGCCCTCAGACTGAGACGCTGCTGTGTCTATGGAACGTGATATCTGTTCTTCTTGTATCCAGCGCGCACCTTTCATGCATCCCGCTCCGTTTTATTTCCTGCCTTATTATGCAGATCTCTGCCTGTCCGGCAAGGTAGCATCCTGATATTTTTTTCTGCGAAAAAAATGGATCTCCACCTTGTGACCTGTCCATGCAGAGACCGCTTGCGCTTCTGCCTTTTTTAGGCAGGATAAAACTTAAAGCGCAATGCAAAAGAAAGGAGCTTATCATGGCTAAGAACAACGAGATCACATTCGAAATCACTGAAAATATCGGCACGATCAGTCTTGCATCAAGCGGCTGGAAGAGGGAACTGAACTTAGTCAGCTGGAATGGAAACGATGCCCGCTACGACATCCGCAGCTGGTCCCCGGATCACACGAAGATGAGCAGGGGAGTGACCTTCTGCCCGGAGGAAATGCAGATTATCGCAACGCTGCTTAAAGATCGTCTCTAACGAGATCGAGCAGGCTCTTCGGAGCCTGCTCCTGCTGCTTTTTTCTAATCCCGCCCAACCACCCCTCATTATTCTTACCTGAAATGATATATACAGTTGTCACACAATTGGCACACAATGTCACACAATGTCACACACGCTCAAGGATGTATGTGTAACATCCAAACGTAGTGTTTTCAAGGCTTTCAGGCGATAATTTCTAAAGTCACACAATGTCACACATTTCCCTAAAAGCAATAATAGACTTTTTGTAACATAGAATATTAGCTTAATTATATGATTAATCTTTATAAACGTTGAAATTACAAGGAAATCTATTATAATAATTAACATAATAATTAAAAATAATTAAATGAGATAAAGAGGGCTTGTCAATAGCGAAAACACGATCTAAACATTGATATATCAAGCATAAGACGATGTAACGCTTCAAATGTTAACGTTTTAATTATTTTTAATTATTGACATCGTGTTCATATCAAGTTACAATATGTATGAAGAAATATAGAGGAAGGAGATCATTCGAAATGTCTGATTTTCAAGCAAACTTAAGAACTTTCATGTTAACGCAAGATTTCGATCCAGAGCATTGGAATTGGGATCCGAACGAACTAAATGCGCTGTCTTCCTGTAAGGATACAGCAAAAGCTATAGTTGCACGATTTGCTGCTGCAGGGGTTCCGATCGAGGAAGCCTATGCAATCGAACACAACAAGGATGAAAAAGAAATATGGGATGAATATCATAATGTGTACATCAGCGAAGTATCTGGGCGACACATACATTTTGTTGCAAAACTTGGAAAAGACAATGCATTGCCGCTGGAACGCATAGCCTTAATTGCTGGCGTTAATCCGGCCTTCATTGAAAGGCCAAGACCTGGGCGTTACGCATACGACAACATGCTCTCCTATCTGATCCACATAAAGTACCCATCAAAATATCAGTATGATCCGCAAGCAGTCATCACATTAGCGGGTAAATCTTATATGAATTATTATCGCGACAGACACAAGGCTTGGATGCAAGGCCGTGCCAAGCGTGTAGCTGCAGATAGCGAATTAAAACTCGATGAAGTCATGCAGATGATTATGGATGGCAAATTGAGCAGAAAAGATCTTTTGACTGATCCTCAGTATAAGTATGTGTACATACTAAATAAAAGAAAAATCGACACGTGGATTAAGAACGCACTTAGTTTTCGGTTTGATCAACAACGCGCAGAAAAAGGCATGTTCGATGATGAGGATGAAATGACACGTGGCACTCAAGAAGTCTCCGCCATTATGTTAGAACATCTTAAAAACAGTATGTGAAGAGCTTGCATGTGTTATAATAATTTAAGTACTAATATTTCAATGGAAGGAGATGTGTTACAATGGTTGATTTCGACACACTGGAACTCTTAGAAAAAATTGAACGCTTCGCTAATAAACTTAAAGAGGGAAAAGTCAAGGCTTTTTCCGAGCTTAAGCCTGAAGATAATGATTGTGAATTTATAGTTTATGACGATAGCAAAGGATTTAGAAGTTCAGGTGATTTACAAGCGTATCCAATAGTGAGTTTTATTTTCTCTGGCGATATCGCGGGATATGAACCTTATAAGGGGAATAATTTCTGTGGGAAAAATTACGCAGTTATGCTCTGCGACTATGAAGGCAATTACTCTGTTGATATTGAAGAAGAACACGGTTCAGGTGAACCAGACTATACCATAACTATAGATGACTCTGGAGACTGGGGGTTCGTAATTACAAAAGATAATGGTATCCTGAGATAACTGAAGAACTCATACATGCAATGCTGAGAAGCGCTTATTTCGTTTCTCAGCATTTTTATGTGAAAATAGGGTATACCCGTGACGACGACTGAGTTGAGGGGTAAAAGTTGTTAATTAAGAGTTGGTATTTAATTGATTAACAACTTGCATTAAAAGGCCTTGACCTTAAAATTACAACTCCGTATAATATGAATGTGAGTTAATGAAAAGTGAGGCCATTGATATGAGAGTCGCATATATAAGAGTCTCCACTGCCGATCAGAATGAAGACAGGCAGCGGGAAGGACTTAAAAAATATAATATCGAGAAAGAGTTTTTCGAGAAGGTAAGCGCAAAGAACACCGACCGGAAAGAACTGAAGGCTATGATGGACTTTGTTCGTGAAGGTGACACGGTTTATATTCATGACTTTTCAAGGCTTGCTCGTTCAACGAAAGACCTTCTTGATATCGTTGAGACGTTAAATGAGAAGGGCGTTCATCTGGTTTCGAACAAGGAGAACGTTGATACGAGTACACCGACGGGGAAATTGATGCTTACGATGATCGGAGCGATTGCTGAATTCGAGCGTGACAATTTGCTTGAGAGGCAGAAAGAAGGTATTGAGATTGCGAAGAGAAAGGGAAAGTACAAAGGCAGGAAACCTGTTGAGGTTGACGATGATGCTTTCGATAAGGAATACCAGGATTATATGGCACGCAGGATTTCGAAAAGTCAGATGGCAAGGAATTTGGAAATCAGCAGACCAACTTTGGAGAGAATAATGAGAGAAAAAGGTCTGCTTGAAAATAAGTAAAGGGGATAAGGTCTATGGATATTATTGTTGCAAAGAAGGCGGCTGAAAAGTTCGCTAAGGACTGGGCTGATCGTGGTGACGAGAAGCAGGATACACAAAATTATTGGAACCAACTTTTGAGAACTGTTTTCGACGTTGAAGTTCCGGAGCAGTATATCCAATATGAAAAGCCTGTTGCTAAGGGCTTTATTGACGGATATATCGCTGATACGAAAGTTCTTATCGAGCAGAAGGGAATGAAGTTCGATCTTGATGCTAAGGAACCGAGACAAGGAAAGATGGTAACTCCGTATGAGCAGGCTCGTGATTATGTTTCGCAGCTTGCAGTACAGGAGAAGCCGAACTTCATCGTGACCTGTAATTTCCAGACTATCAGGATTTACGACTGCAGAATACAGCCGCAGTATGATCGCAAAACAGATACCTGGCATGCTCCGTATGAGGAGATTGAACTGAAGGATCTTCCTACTGAGTTCAGAAGGCTTGGTTTCCTGGCTAATGTTCGTGATAGAAATATAAAGAAAGAGATGGAAGTATCGATCCAGGCTGGGGATCTGGTTGGTCTCATCTATGATAAGCTTCTCAGCCAGTATCAGGATCCGGACTCAGAGGAAACGCAGAAAAGCCTTAATATGCTTTGTGTAAGGCTTGTATTCTGTTTTTACGCTGAGGACGCTGAGATCTTTAGTGAGAGGAGTACGAGCGTATTTCACGACTATCTGAAAGCTCATAGGAATGATGCGAGGACAGCTCTGCTTAAGTTGTTCAAGATACTTGATACGAAGATAGAAGACAGGGATCCATACGAAGATGAGGATCTTCTTGCGTTCCCGTATGTGAACGGCGGTTTATTCTCGAACGAGAATATCATTATACCGAGACTGACTCCTGAAATCGTGGATTTGATTTTGGAAAAAGCATCTGCTGATTTCGATTGGAGCGGTATTTCGCCTACTATCTTCGGAGCGGTGTTCGAGAGCACGCTGAACCCGGAGACAAGAAGAGCGGGTGGAATGCATTACACTTCGATTGAGAATATTCATAAGGTTATCGATCCGCTGTTCCTTGATGATCTGAAGATGGAGTTCGAGCAGATTAAAAACGATCCTGTAGAGCGTGGAAAAGTTAGAAGGTTTCAGGAATTCCAGAATAAGCTGGCTTCATTGAAATTCCTGGATCCTGCAGCAGGGAGCGGGAATTTCCTGACTGAGTCTTATCTGAGTCTTCGCAGGCTTGAAAATCAGGTCATAGGCGAGATTTTCGGTCCTCAGATGATGCTTGTATCGCCTGATGCAGGTAAGAACCCGATCAAGGTATCTATCAATCAGTTCTATGGTATTGAGATCAATGACTTTGCTGTAACAGTCGCCCGTACGGCGATGTGGATAGCAGAAAGTCAGATGATGAAAGAAACAGAACTGATGATGTTCACGCATCTGGATTTCCTTCCTCTGAAGCAGTTCGATCAGATATGGGAAGGTAATGCTCTCAGGAAGGATTGGAACGAAGTTGTTCCGGCGAATGAACTGAATTACATCATGGGTAATCCGCCGTTTGTTGGAAGAAGATATAGAACATCTGAGCAGCAGAAAGAAGTTGCGCTTTTCTATAAGTATAAGGATGTTGATTATGTAGCATGCTGGTATGCGATTGCCTCAGATTACATGAAAAATACTGTGATAAAGGCAGCGTTCGTATCTACTAATAGCATTTGCCAAGGCGAACAAGTGGCTCCGATATGGGGGATGATGTTCGACAAGGGGATAGTTATCAACTTCGCATACCGCACATTCATATGGGATAGCGAGGCAAGCTTGAAGGCTCATGTATACTGCGTTATTGTTGGATTTTCGTATACAGATAATAATAACAAGTATATATATGAGGTCGGAAAAACTATATCCGCTAATAATATAAATGGCTATTTGCTTGATGCACCAAACGTAATATTGACAAATAGATCTACACCGTTATGTAGCGTACCTAAAATGCAAAACGGGAATGTCCCGCTTGATGGAGATGCGCTTAAAATCGAAGCTTCTGATTACCCTGCTTTTGCAGATTGTAAGTTCGTTAAGAAGCTTATTGGCGGAAGCGAGATGTTGTATAATCGCGATCGTTATGTTTTGTGGTTGGTAAATGCATCACCAGCAGATATAAAGGCCGATAAGAGAATTCTCGAAAGAGTTGAGATGTGCAGGGCAAATAGGCTTGCTATGAAAGATAAGAGCAGTCAAAAACTTGCTGAGCGTCCTACAACATTTAGGGATACAAATAATCCGGAGCATTTTATTGCTATGCCGATCGTTTCAGGAGAGAGAAGAAGATACATTCCTATGGCATATTATAACGGTGATACTATACCAACAAATCAGGTGCAAATAGTTCCGGATGCTACTTTATATCATTTAGGCGTTCTTACTTCGAATGTGCATATGGGTTGGATGCGTGCTGTATGCGGTAGGCTCAAGGGAGATTATCGTTATTCTAAGGATGTAGTTTACAATAACTTCCCTTGGCCAAACCCAACTCCTGAACAGAAGGCTAAGATTGAAGAGACAGCACAGGCAATTCTTGATGCCAGGGCGAAGTATCCTGACTCTTCTCTTGCGGATTTGTATGATCCTTTGACCATGCCGCCTGATCTTTTGAAGGCACATCAGAATAATGATAGAGCAGTTATGGCTGCGTATGGCATCAAGAAGGGTGATCCAGAGTATTCCAGTGAGTCTGCTTGTGTAGCAATGCTGATGAAGATGTGTCAGAAACTGGTTGAAGGTGAGAAATAGTGTCTTGATTGTGCTTTAGTGTTTGTATAGTGACTTATTATGGGAAAAAAGAAGAAAGACGGGAAGCTGAAATGCTTTCTGTATAAGCGTGTTTCGACCGGCATGCAGGTTGAAGGGTATTCGCTTGATGCTCAGGATAAGAAGTTGAGGGATTACGCTGCTTATCGAGGCATGGAAATAGTCGGTGATTACAAGGATGAAGGCGTGTCCGGGACGAGGATAAAAGGCAGAGAAGACTTCCAGAGGATGCTGCAGGCGATCCAGGACGGAGCGGATGTAGATTATGTGCTTGTATTCAAACTATCGCGTTTCGGCCGTAATGCTGCAGACGTGCTAAATTCTGTTCAGTTAATGCAGGATTACGGTGTCGAGCTGGCTTGCACTGACGATGGGATCGATACGGCACAAGGAGCAGGGAAACTGATCGTAGCGGTTCTGGCTTCTGTAGCAGAAATAGAGCGAGAGAATATTCTTGCTCAGACGATGGCTGGAAGAGAGCAGAAGGCGAGAGAAGGCAGGTGGAATGGAGGCTTTGCGCCTTATGGCTACAAGTTGGTCGATGGCGAACTTCAGATCGCCGAAGACGAGATTGATATTATTAAACTCATCTTTGACCTATATGTTCACGAGCCGTACGGAATAGCGGGCGTTACCAAGTATCTGAACACGCACGGGTATCAGAAGAAGGTTAGAGGGAATGCCAAACTAACGTCTTTTAGTACAGGCTTTGTAAAAGGAGTGCTGGATAATCCCGTGTATTGCGGTAAGATTGCGTTCGGTCGCAGGCGTGTAGAGAAGATAGCCGGAAGTGAACGTGACAAGCATATAGTGAGGCAGTCCGAATACAATGTGTATGAAGGTCTACATGAAGCCATCGTTTCAGAAGATCTATGGAACGAGGCCCAGAAGAAGCGTTCTGAGACAGGTCATAAGACTGAGAAGTTCATCAACAAGGATAGAGTTCATCTACTCTCAGGTTTGCTCAAGTGTCCTGTATGCGGTGCAGGTATGTATGGAAACATGAACCGCAAAAAGAAGCGAGGAGACGAGTACTATACCCCGAATTACTTCTACGCATGCAAGCACAGACTGAATGTTGGTGGACACAAGTGCGATTATCATCATCAGTGGAATGAGGAAGAGGTAAACAAGCAGGTCTTGGACGTGGTTGTGAAGGTTCTTGATGATGATATGCTCAAGGAGAAAATGATAGAGTGGTTCGGCTTGGACATTGACGACTCCGATCTGAGAAAGAATATCGAGAAACTGACTCTCACTATTGCGAACAAGAGGAAGCGTATTTCAAAACTCGGACAGCAGCAAGACCAGCTATCTCTTGATGATCCTATGTACGACGAGAAGTTCGACGAGCTACAAAAGCGTATTGACGGTTTCTATGATGATATCGTACATCTCGGTAAGGAGCAGGCTAATCTCGAACAGCAGCTTGACGAGGAGAACAAGGAGAAGGCCAGACGGAATATGATGAGTGCTGAGGCGTATGTCGAAGCGTATAAAGCGCTTTTACCGTTCGGAATATCTGAAGCCGTAGACAGAGACATGCTCAGGAGTCTGATAGATAAGATCGAGATCTTCAAAGAAAGACAGGAAGACGGTCGGATCGTGAAGAAAATCTGGTTCAAAGCACCGATCGATTTGAACGAAGAAACCATCGCGGAACTGAGAGAAAACGGGTGGGACTATGAGAGTAGCGTGGAGTGCGTTTGCCTGTTGAGCAACAAAAACGTTAAGCAGTAAGAATTTGTTTAAATTGATGTGGACGCTGACGATTACTATAGAATAAAAGATTCTGAGTAAAAATCACTCGTTCTGCCTGGATTCGCTATCTGTGAGGAATACAGAGCACTTTATCTGTGATATTTTGATGGCATCAGATAAGGAGGTGCAAGAATATGGATCAATATAAAATAGGCAGATTCATAGCAGAAAAAAGAAAGCAGAAGAACATGACGCAGGAAGCATTAGGCCAAAAGATCGGCGTAACCAACAAGACCGTCTCAAGATGGGAGACCGGAAGATACATGCCGGATCTGGACACGATCCCGGTACTCTGTGAAGAGCTTGGAATCACGGTAAACGAGCTTCTATGCGGCGAAAAGCTGGATGAGAACTACAAAGAACAGGCGGATGAGAATATCATGGATGTATTTGCTGTGAACAAAAGTATAAACAAACGGAAACTACTCTGCGATATTCTGACCGGCGCAGGTGCAGGAATCATTCTTGGCGTGGTATATGCTCCGGATACAACAAAGAAAGCGATATGTGTCGGATTTGGATTAGCACTGTTATGTGTAGGGTGGTTCTTGCGATATAAATTGGATCAGACTGTTATTGGCAGATAAGTTGATGATAAAAGCAGTTGAAAGCTCTTTATTGCCATTATGGCGAGAGAGCTTTTTTTGACTTTGCACTTTTGATCGGTGGCCCGATCTTTATAAAAGGATCAATCTAACCACCATTTTGAGCAAAACCCTTCTGCGTCGACCACAAAAAGAATTGAATCCTGTAATGCGAGCTGAATATATTTCCATTGATGATTTGAATGAGGAAATGAGAGTAGGGTAATGATGCCTTTCAGAATCAGATAACAGAGATGTTTTGGTATATTATAAGGTTCAGGCAGCATTATGCATAGTAGTGGTATAATAGATGCAGAAAAACCCGAATCATGTCGATGGAGGACGCAATGATATATTATGTCGATATTAATGCAGTTCAAGATGGAAATGGTTCTGAATCAATGCCGTTCAGGCATATTGATGACGCTGCTCAGGTAGCCGTTCCCGGTGACGAAGTCGTCGTTGCGCCTGGAGTTTACCGTGAAAAAGTAACACCAAGATATGCTGGCACTGTGGACTCTCGAATCGTCTATCATTCCAGGGAGCCTCTTGGAGCTGTCATCACAGGTGCGGACCTGCTTACGGGCTGGAAGCGTCATAAAGGGGACACCTGGGTAAATCGTATAGACAACAGCTTTTTTGGCTCGTATAATCCATACACTACAATGGTCTGCGGTGACTGGTACTTCGCTCCCACAGTACGTCATACCGGTGCTGTGTTTCTCAACGACAAGATGATGTATGAGACCGTGACTCTGGAGGAATGCATCAAAGGCGCTGCCGATCCATATGCCTGGAATGCTGAGGAATCCACATGGAAATGGTACACTGAGCAGGACCGCGGTGAGACAGTAATATATGCCAATTTTCATGATCTGGATCCAAATACTCAGAAAGTGGAGATACTTGTCCGTCGGAACTGCTTTATGCCTGATGAGAATGGAATAAACTACATTACGGTGTCTGGATTCGACATCAATAAAGGCGCTACTACATGGGCGCCTCCTGCTGCTTATCAGGACGGCCTGATAGGTCCTCACTGGTCCAAAGGATGGATCATCGAGAACTGTGCTGTATGGGGCAGCAGGTGCTGCGGAATAAGTCTGGGAAAATACCGCGATCCTGAAAATGACATGTACTTCTATACAAAGCATGTCAAATCCCCGACACAGATGGAACGAGATGCAGTATGCCGAGGCCAGTATCATGGATGGTCAAAAGAAACGATCGGAAGTCATATCATCCGTCACTGCAATATTCATCATTGTGAACAGGCAGGTATCGTTGGCCGTATGGGAGGTGTTTTCTCGGTCATTGAAGACTGCCATATCCACCATATATGCAATTCTCAGCAACTGGGTGGTGCAGAGACTGCCGGTATCAAACTGCACGCAGGCATCGACGTAATCATACGCAGAAATTATATCCATCACTGCATCATGGGGATCTGGCTGGATTGGGAGGCACAGGGTGCAAGAGTAACTCAGAATCTTCTCTGTGATAATCAGCGTCCGGAAGGACTTGAGCCTGCTAAAGGAGCTATGTTCTCTAATGATATTTTTGTCGAAGTAGGACATGGTCCGACTCTGATCGATAACAATATCTTGCTATCGAAGACTTCACTGATCATGCCGAGCGAAGGACTGGCAGTCGTACACAATCTGATATGTGGAGCTTTCGGTATGATCAATTCCGGCACGGATATTGATGTAAACGGGCGGCAGGAACCTAGATATACCCCATATCATATCCGCCATCGTACTGAAGTGGCAGGTTTCATGTCGATCCTGCACGGCGACGACAGAATATACAACAACATAATAGTTCAGAAATATCCGGTCGATGACTCATCCATTGGATCGGAATCTCCTGAATTCCAGACGGCTGGGACAGCCCAGTTCGATATTTTCCCGTCGTATGATGAATGGATCGCCAATTTCATGATGGACAGGGAACCAGACATGGACGCTCTGGTACCATATCATTATGGTCACCTGCCGGTATGGATAGGTGGGAATGCTTATTTCAATGGAGCGACTGTCAGCAAACACGAGAAAGGATGCTTTGAAAGTGATGCCGGAGATGTCAGAGTTGAGGTGATCGACAATGATGAAATTATTACGCTGAAGACCAACATCTATAAATATATGAAAGATTTCCGGGTGGGCATTATAAAGACCGAAACACTTGGCAAGGCATTTGAGCCAGAAGAACGCTTTGAGAACCCAGACGGCTCAGATATAGTTTTTGATCGAGATTATCTTGGTAAACATCGCGGTCTCAGCACTATGCCCGGGCCATTCGATGAAGGAAATGAAGATATACTGATAATGAATATCGATGGTCTGGAATAGCAAACGGTAACGATCACGATCAAAACAAACTGAACATAAATAAGTTGTAACAAATCAATTAAGATCTGGAGGTAAATCAATATGAAAAAAAGTATTACTCTCATACTCGTATTTATTTGTGTGCTTTTTCTTGCTGGATGCGGAGCCGCATCACAGAGTACGGAAACAAAGTCTGACGAGTATACTCCTCAGCTGAAGTTCCAATTTGCTTCAAAGGATGAAGGCAGAGAGCTCATGTTTTCAAATAAGGATTACTATCTCGGCTTCAGCAAGAATGATCTTGAATTCAAGTTGCAGAAAAAGGATGCTATGATGACTGATTATCTTGACTTTGCCGGGAAACAGGTCATGGATTTTACAGATGAAGAAAAAGCGCTTGTAGAAAGATTTATGGCAGACATGGAGGATGAGCTGAAAAACGAAGGATATGATCTGCCGCCTCTTGATGAGATAATATTTATAAAAACCACTATGCATGAAGAAACAGGCGCCGCAGCATACACCCATGGTACTCAGATCTACATTGGAGAACAGGTATTAAGCAGGGTACTGAATGGTGATAAAGAAGATGCTGAAATGTGTGAATCTATCTTATGGCATGAACTGTTCCACTGTCTTACCAGATGCAATCCAGACTTCCGCAAAAATATGTATAAGCTGATCAGCTTTACAGTAGTAGAAGACGATTATGAGATACCTCCTAGTGTGTTTGTCTATCATATCAGCAATCCTGATGTGGAGCATCATAATTCATATGCGACTTTCAATATAGACGGAAAAGATATTGATTGTTTCACAGATTTCGTGACCACAAAGCATTTTGAGAAGAAAGGGGACTCATTCTTTGACACTGGAACCACAGCATTGATTCCTATAGATGGCTCAGATATATATTATACTCCTGAAGAAGCAGATAATTTTGATGAAGTATTCGGTAAAAACACTGATTATGTTATAGATCCGGAAGAGTGTATGGCTGATAACTTTTCTTTCGCAATGCAATATGGCAAGGACGGTCCTGAGGGAAAAGGATATCCGACTCCTGAGATAATCAACGGGATCATTGACTATTGCAAGAAATGATCAGTTTCAGCACAGGAATGCAGGAAAGACAGCATTATATTGAAGTGAAAAAATACAGCAATATATTGAAGCGAACGATGTTGAAATGATATACAAATCTGTCTAAACTGTTATATATGGAAATGCATATTCAACATCTGGGAGGACCGGAAGAAATGAAAATTTTATGTATCGGAGATTCTAATACCTTTGGCTTTGATCCGAGATCGATCATTGATGATCGTTATCTTGAAGACATACGATGGACCGGCAGGCTGAAAGGTCATGATGTCATAAACTGGGGCATCAACGGCATTACTATACCTCGTGATCCATCGGTATACATCAGTCTGATCAAAAGAAAAGAGCCGGATCTTGTTGTTGTAATGCTCGGTACTAACGATATACTCGAGGGTGCTGACGCTATGCAGACGACTCAGAGAATGTGCGAGTTCATAGATGCTATAAGTGCCGCATCAAAACCTATACTTATTATCGCTCCGCCGGTATTGCGGGACGGTGAATGGGTAGAAGGCAGCGAGATGATAAAAGAATCCGAAAGCCTCGGCGATTTGTATCGTCAGGCGGCAGCTGACAAGGGCTGCATGTTTGCCGACGCGGGCAAATGGGGGATCGATATCTCATTTGATGGTGTGCATTTTTCGCCGGAAGGACACGCTTCATTTGCTGAAAAAATTGAAGAATTCCTTGATAACATTAAATAGATTATAAAGAAACACATGGACGGAAGGCCTGATGATGAAAAGAAGTGAAGTACCGGTAGAGAAAACATGGGATCTCAGTCTTATCTATAAGTCTCCAGAAGAAGCTTGGGCTGATGCTGACAGAGCAAGATCTCTGGCAGACAGACTTGAGCATGATTATAAAGGCAGACTTACCGATTCGAAACAGATAATAGATTGTCTGCACCTCTATGAGCAGATGAGCATGCTCGCTGAAAAATCATATATCTATTTTTCGCTGAAGCTTGAAACTGATTATTCTGATGCTGAAAGTGCAGCAGATGAGAACAAAGCTCAGAGCATACTTACAGATCTGCAGACAAAGACCTCTTTCATTGAGAGCGAGATACTTGAAGCAGACGGCAGTATCCTTGAAGATGCTGTAGAAGATGGCGGTTCTGTCTCAAATTATCTCAGGAAAATGCTGAGAAGAAAGCCGCATGTGCTGAAGCCTGAGACTGAGAAAGCACTTTCTGCTCTTGGGGAATTCATGGAATCGCCATACCAGGTGTATAACCAGGCAAAGCTGTCGGACATGCGTTTTGATGATTTTGATGTCGACGGAAAGAAATATCCTCTCGGATATTCTCTGTTTGAAGACGAGTATGAATATGAGAAAGATACAGAAGTAAGAAGGGCAGCATTCAGACATTTCTCGGATAAGATAAAGCACTATGAGAATGTGACCGCGGCGGCATACAACGCATACGTATGCAGGGACAAGAGACTTGCAGACCTTAGAGGATTTGATAATGTATTTGATTATCTCCTGTTTGAAGAAGAGGTTCCGAGAGAGCTTTATGACAGGCAGATAGATGTCATCATGGATAAACTCGCGCCTCATATGAGAAAGTATGCTGAGCTCATCAGGAGAACGCATGGACTGGATAAGATGACTTTTGCCGACCTCAAGCTCCCTGTCGATCCGGACTACGACCCGAGAGTGAGCTATGAGGATGCGGAGAAATATATCGCTGACGGACTTTCTATCATGGGAACGGAATATGTAGACATGGTCCATAAGGCTTTCAGAGAAAGATGGATCGACTACGCGTCAAACGACGGAAAGTGCACCGGCGGATTCTGTGAGAGCCCATACGGAGTGCCTGCGTCATTTATACTTCTTCAGTTCCAGGGCAGAATGTCTGATGTCTTCACACTGGCGCATGAGCTTGGACATGCCGGTCATTTCAAGGCATGTAACGAGGCTCAGGGATATTTTGACGTGGACGTGCCGATGTATTATGTGGAATCTCCAAGTACGATCAACGAGCTCATCATGACCGGGCACCTGGCTAAGAGCAGCGACGAGCCGAGACTCAGAAGATGGGTGCTCGGGAATATGGTAGGGAACACTTATTATCATAACTGTGTTACGCATCTCCTGGAGGCAGCATATCAGAGAGAGGTATATAAGATAGTTGATGCCGGCGGAAGCGTACAGGCAGAGACACTGTCTGGAATATATAAAGATGTCCTTAGAAGATTCTGGGGCGATACTGTTGAGCTTACAGATGGCGCCGAGCTCACGTGGATGAGGCAGCCTCACTATTATATGGGCTTGTATTCGTACTCTTATTCAGCGAGCCTGACGATCTCAACTGCTGTATACAAGAGGATGATGGAAGAAGGACAGCCTGCAGTAGATGACTGGAAAGCGGCGCTCAAGGCGGGATGCACCGTTAGTCCAATCGGCTTTGCAAAGATGGCCGGAGTGGATATATCAACAGAAAAGCCGCTTCTTGATATGATAGAACATGTGGGATCCATGATCGATGAGATGTGCGATCTCACAGACATGATCGAAAAATAGATTTGAAAGGCCAGGTGTAGAAATGCCGGATACATTTCAGCTGAAAACGCGTGATGAAGCGGTAAAGATCGTTGAGAAGGCAATGGAGACAGCAAGAAAAGAGATACCAAAGGGAGCTGTCCCGGATTATATTCCTGAGCTTGGAAAAGGCGATCCGGACAAACTGGGTATATGCATATATCCGCTCCACAGCGACAAGATATGTCTTGGAGATTATCAGACAAGGTTCACGATGCAGTCGATATCAAAAATATTTTCGCTGTGCATCGCACTTGAACTGTTCGGCCCTGAGAAGCTGTTCGAGAAGGTAGGAGCGGAGCCGTCAGGCGAAGCATTCAATTCTCTGGTCGAGCTTGATCTTACCTCAAATAAGCCGTATAATCCGCTGATAAACTCCGGAGCTATTGCTGTTGCGGGGATGCTTATTGATGAAGTCTCATTTCATGATATGCAGATATTCGCACGTGAGTTATGTGATGACGATCAGATCGCGGTAAACCGCGCTGTATATGATTCGGAAATGGCGACGTGCTCAAGAAACAGGGCGATCGCTTATCTGCTGGAGAGCAAGGGAATAATCGAGAGTGACGTAGAAGACGCGCTTAGATTTTATACAAAAATGTGTGCGCTTGAAACAAATGCCGAGTCTCTTGCAAACTTCGCGAACAGGCTTGCCAATGACGGTGTCGGCAACAGATCAGGTAAGCGGTATCTTTCGGCAGAGACAGTAAGAATAGTAAAGACTTTGATGCTCACCTGCGGTATGTATGATGGATCAGGAACATATGCTCTGGAGGTCGGCATACCTACTAAATCAGGAGTCGGCGGCGGTCTTATGGCCGTTTCCAACAAGCGTGCCGGGATAGGAGTGTTCGGACCGGCTCTCGACGAGAAAGGCAACAGCATCGCGGGATGCAGGCTTCTCAAGGAGATATCGCATAAGCTCAGACTTTCGATCTTTTACGATACTGATAATATCACGGCTGCTCCGAAAGATTATTCACTTAATGAATTCTCAAAGGCAAGACATTCCAGTAAAAAATCATACAAATAACAGCTTGGTTTACATATAATCAATACAGTAATCAAAATGATTTCACAGAACGGTTCGGAGGGTAGACAGTATGCCATCAGATTTTGAAAGACAGGTAACTATGGATGCGTCAGGATTCGTGCTCTTATCAGACATGGTACCGGGCATCATTCAGGAGATCAGGTACTATTCTACATATAATTTTATCGGAGACAGGATAGACGGATATGAAGAGCCTTGTGCACTTATGACTGTCGAATCCGCGAGGGCGCTGAAACAGGCTGCTAATGAGGCGAACGTCATGGGTTATCGCCTTAAAGTATTCGATGCCTATCGTCCGGCTTGTGCGGTAAGGCAGTTCGTTATGTGGGGAATAGAAGATACGGATATCAGAATGAAGCCTTTCTTCTATCCAGAGCTCGAGAAACAGAGACTTTTCGCTGATGGATATATAGCAAAAAGATCGACTCACAGCAGAGGAAGCACTGTCGACCTTACTCTGTTTGATATGAAGACAGGAAAAGAAGTCGACATGGGAAGTCCGTTCGACTTGTTCAGCGAGCTCTCTCATCCTGACTACAAGGGCGAAGGGTTTACTGACAAGCAGTACGCAAACAGAATGCTGCTACAAGGGATCATGGCACGTGCTGGATTTGATCCAATTGACTGCGAGTGGTGGCATTTCACGCTGCACGGCGAGCCATATCCTGACACATATTTCGAATTTCCGGTGTCATCGGCATATCTCAAGAAGTGACGCGCCGATCAAAACCGTCAGGCTTAATTGAATGGACATTATCAATGCTGTATGTTAGAATTATCTCTAATAAATAATGATTTTTATCCGGATTGAAGAGTAATTGCATGGATATTAAACATAAGATCCGTTTAGCGTTGCCGATAGTGATATACGGCATATTTTACATGGCGTCTTTCCGTCTGCTTGAGCAGATAGATTACGACCATTATTTCACGCCATATGTCTGGATCGACCATGAGATACCATTTGTACCATGGTTCGTCTTTCCGTATCTTGCATGGTTCATATGGGTTCCGGGTATTCTTATTTATCTTCTGATAAACGATGAACATGAATTCAGAAAATCACGGAGCATGCTCATTATCGGCATGACTCTGTTTTTGTTGTTTTCAGCTTTATTTCCTACGAAGCTGTTCTTAAGACCATATGCTGATCCTAATGCGGGGATCTCATACTGGCTGCTTTCACGTCTGTATTCAGCAGACACTGCTACCAACGTTTTTCCAAGCATACATGTGTATAACACATGCGCTACTTTATACTCTATATATATGAGCGACGCACCGCTTTTCAAGAGCAGGGGCTTCAGAATATTTGCGTGCGCTGTCTCTCTGCTTATCTGTATGTCTACCATGCTGATAAAGCAGCATTCAATAGTTGATGTGGCAGGTGCTATAGTAATGTTCGTGATCGTGGCAGCTATAGTTCAGGAATATCATAAAAAGTATGATCCGGTGCTTGCGGCCGGAGCATAAAGATGATCAGAAAGACTAAGAAGGCAGGTACATTATGAAAATTCTCAGTGTTGTAATTCCATCATATAATTCCGAAGAATATCTTGATCGATGCGTCGATTCTATTCTTCCGGCTGGCGAAGACGTGGAGATCATAATCGTAAATGATGGATCGACTGACAGGACTGCAGAGATCGCTGACGATTATGCCGACAAGTTTCCATCCATCGTCAAGGTGATACACAAGGAGAACGGTGGACATGGCTCTACGATAAACTCGGGTATCAAAGCAGCTACTGGCTGGTTTTTCAAGGTAGTAGACAGTGATGACAGGCTGGATCCTGAATGCCTGAAAAAAGTCATTGACGTTCTCAAGAAAAGTATCGAGAAGAATACCAAGCTCGACATGCTTCTCTGCAACTATGTTTATGACAAGCAGGGCGCAAAGCACAAATTCGTCATGAAGCCAAAGGGGATCCCAAAGGATCAGCTGCTTAACTGGGACGATATAAGACATATCCGGAAATATCATTATATCCTGATGCATTCCATAATCTACAGAACCGATCTGTTAAGGCTCTGTGATCTGGAGCTTCCGGAACATACATACTATGTTGACAATATTTATGCATTCCAGCCGCTTCCATATGTCAAGACATTCTGCTATAAGGACATCGACCTGTACTGGTACTTCATCGGACGTGAAGGGCAGTCAGTAAGCGAGGAAAAGCTCGTTAAGCAGATAGACCAGTACATATTTGTCATAAAGATCATGACGAAGGTATTCAAAGAAAGTAAATACATAACGAACAGCAAGCCGTGTCTCGATTATATGCTTAATTATCTTGAAGTCGTCTTTGGTATTACATGTAATTTCCTGAACGTAGGCAAGGACCCTGCAAATATCCAGAAAAAGAAGGATCTATGGGCTGAAGTCGAGAAGATCGATCCTGACGCAGCTGCGATCCTGAAAAAGCGTCTTGTAGTTGTCGCGACTAACCTGCCGGGAAAAGGCGGCCGCGCTGTCAGTAAATATGGATACAGAGCTTTGTCTAAGCTGCTGGGATTGAACTGATCGTAAAAGAGGGTGGATCGTCATGAAGAAATATGATTATCTGATCGTTGGCTCAGGACTGTATGGCGCAGTATTCGCCAGGCAGGCTCTTGACGCCGGCAAGAAAGTCCTTGTGATCGATAAACGCGATAATATCGCAGGAAATATATATACAGAAGAGATCGAAGGCATTCATGTTCATAAGTACGGCGCTCACATCTTCCATACTAATAACAGGAACGTATGGGAGTATGTACAGAGATTTGCTGAGTTCAACAGATTCACGAATTCACCGGTCGCAAATTACAAGGGAGAGATTTATTCTCTTCCTTTTAACATGTACACATTTAACAAGATGTGGGGAGTCGTTACTCCAGAGGAAGCTGAAGCGAAGATAAAGGAACAGGTAGCCGAAGCCGGCATCAAAGAGCCGAAGAATCTTGAGGAACAGGCAATATCTCTTGTCGGCACTGATATCTATGAGAAGCTTATCAAAGGCTATACCCAGAAGCAGTGGGGAAGAGAGTGCAAAGATCTGCCTGCTTTCATCATCAAAAGACTTCCTGTTCGCTTAACATACGATAACAACTATTTCAATGCTCTTTATCAGGGTATTCCGATCGGCGGATATACCAGAATGGTGGAGAGCATGCTCGAAGGCGCAGACGTTATACTGGGCGTTGACTATTTGGAAGACAGAGAGTCATGGAATGCCCGCGCCGACAAAGTCGTATACACCGGGCCGATTGATGCGTACTTTGATTATAAACTGGGTGCCCTCGAATACAGATCCGTGAGGTTCGAGACTGAAGTGCTGGACAAGCCTAATTTCCAGGGCAACGCAGCTGTAAACTACACAGATGCGGAAACTCCTTGGACAAGGATAATAGAACATAAGTGGTTTGAGTTTGGTAAAGATGAGCTGGGTGAAGACATCCCAAAGAGCGTGATCAGCCGTGAGTACAGCTCAGAATGGAAACAGGGAGATGAGCCGTATTACCCGGTAAACGATGAAAGGAACGGCACACTATACGAGAAATACAGAGAGCTTGCTGAAAAAGAAGATGTCATTTTCGGAGGAAGACTCGGAGAATACAGATATTACGATATGGATCAGGTAATACAGGCGGCACTTGATAAAGCGGCAGAAAGGGCGCTCTAGCTATGAAACAAGTCTCATTAGGCACTAAGTGGATATTCGCAATCGGTCAGCTCGGCTGGTCGCTTCTGTCAGGAATAATCGCCAATCTTCTTGTTAATTTTTATCTTCCGGATTCGACCGGAGATGGAGTTATCACATTTGTTACGAGTGCGACATTCATCGGACTTACAGTTATAGGCATTATCACAGCGTGCGGCAGGATCGTAGATGCGGTGACAGACCCGCTGATAGCAAATATGTCGGATAACTGCGCGAGCCCGCTCGGAAAGAGGATACCTTTCATGAGGTATTCTGCATTTCCTTTTGCTGCGGTGACTGTTCTGATATTCTGCTGCCCTGTAAGAGGTGAATCAACGTTGAATATCGTGTGGCTGGCAGTGACTATGGTCGCGTTCTATATCTGCATGACAGCTTACTGCACGCCGTATACGGCACTTATTCCTGTGCTTGGGAAAAGTCAGAAAGACAGGATGGATATCTCTACATACATCGCGCTTACTTATATCCTGGGAACAGGCATAGCGTTCGGCGGAAAGATGATATGGGAGGCCGTGTATGCTTCGACCGGACTGGATTATTACGTCTGCGCAAGACTGACACTTACGGTCCTCGCGCTTATAGCTCTCGTATGCATGCTGCTCCCGGCGTTCCTGATAAACGAAAAAGATTTTGATGATACGCCTCCTGTAAAGGAGAACGCGTTCAAGTCACTTCTGGAAACATTCGCGAATGAGCACTTCAGAGTATTTGTGCTCTCTGACATAATCTACTGGATCGGCATCACTATGTTCAATACCGGATTCATATATTACGTAGAGGTACTGCTGAAGCTGGACAACTATATGGTGCTGTTCATTTTCATGACGTTCGTCACATTCGTATGCTATCCGATAGTGAATCTCCTTTCTCGTAAAGCTGGAAAGAAGAGCCTGCTTATCTGGGGATTCGGGTTGTTCGCCGTAGCGTTCCTGGTGTCGGCCTTTGCGGGCATGTTGCCTTTTATCCCGAATCTTATCTACGGCTTTGTAATATGTGTTCTTGTAGGTGTTCCGCTTTCGGTGCTTGGCGTCATACCGCAGGCTATAGTCGCTGATATCGCGGAAAGCGACTGCATAGAGACAGGCCAGAACAGAGATGCGATGTTCTATGCGGCGCGTACTTTCGCGTTCAAGATGGGACAGTCGATCGCCATGATCATATTCACGTCACTTGCCGTAGTCGGACAGTACACAGAGACGACGGAAACAGGGGAGACTTTGATCAGAAACACAGGCGCTGGATACAGGATCAGCCTTATCATCGCGATGGTGCTCTGCATAGCGGCGATGATCATAATCAAATTCTACAGAGAAGATACTGTCATGGGCATAATCAATAAAGACCATGAGAGAAGGGAAAAGCAGGATGATTGAGCTCATCTACGAGGTGGACGGAAAGCGAGTTGATACGCTGTCGTCAGACGATAATATGATCCTGAAGTCACGGTATTCCAGGGGACGCAGGTACGTCACGGTCACCGCCGTCAACAAAATCAAGCTGGTTCGCGCTACAGATGAAGTACCTAAGGATTTTTATAAAGATGACCTTATCATGGCGAACGGATATCAGTCCTGGACAGAGACAAAAGAATTCACCAGACATGAGTATATCAACGACCTGAGCCGTCTCCCGCAGTTCCTGATAAAGGATTATCATCTCACATCATATGGATCACAGGCATTCTGGGCTCTCGACAAACATGTCCATGTCGGTTTTGATTTTTCATACATCAAAGGCCGCAAGCCGCTGTTCATCGGAAGCTACAATTTCCGCTATGCATATCTCCAGATCAAATTCAGAGAAAGAGCTAACATGATCGTGCTTGAAAGCGACGTGGACGGGAGAGTTCTGGAGCCGGGCGAGGAATTCACACTGTTCGATTATGTGATGAGCGAGAACGGTGATGAGTACTTCAGGCATTTCTCGCCGATATCGAAAGAAAAACTGATAGGCTATTCATCCTGGTATAACCATTACCAGAACATAAATGAAGAAATAATCGATACGGCTCTATGGAGTCTCGACGACAGATTCCAGCTGTTCCAGATAGATGACGGATTCGAGACTTATGTCGGAGACTGGTTTGATGTTGATAAAACAAAGTTCCCCGACGGTCTTGAACCAGTGATCAATAAGATACACAAGAAGGGATTGAAGGCAGGGCTCTGGCTCGCTCCGCTAGTTGCCGAGAAAGACTCTGTTCTGGCACAAGAACATCCTGACTGGATAGCTCATGACTCAGAAGGAAATGTGATATACGCCGGAAATAACTGGAGCCACTTCAGCCCGCTTGATTTGAGCAAGCCTGAAGTCGTACAGTATATCAAAGATACATTCCGCCATTACTGTGACATTGGAGTCGATTTCTTCAAGCTTGACTTCCTGTATGCTGTAAATCTGGCGCCTCTTCCGGGAAAGACAAGATGTGAGACATCGGAATACGCGTATCAGCTGATAAGAGAGTGTCTAGGAGATAAGCTAGTTCTGGGATGCGGATGTACTCTTTCAAATGCATTCTCGAGATTTGACTATGTCCGTATCGGTACGGATGTCTCACTGATATTTGACGATTGGCCGCAGGCGAGATTGCTTCATCCTGAAAGGGTGTCAACAAAGCATACGATCCAGAATACTATCTACAGGAGCTGTCTGGATGGAAATATGTTCCTGAATGATCCGGATGTATTTCTCATGCGTGATGACAATATGAAGATGTCATTCGCACAGCGCGCGGCGCTGACAACTATAAACGCGTTATTTGGCTCGCTTCTTATGACATCTGATAATATTGCGGAATACAATGAGCCGAAAAGAGCGGTACTCGAGCATGCTCTGGATCTTTTCAAGAACGGCAAGGTACTGTCATACAGCAGAAGAGGAAAGTTTATCGACATTGAATATATATGCCACGGCATTATGCAGAAATTCACTTATGATACAGAAAAGGGCGTCATCACCGATAAAGTAAAATGATCATAGGGGAGATGGTCCGGAAATGAAGCAATTCGATGGATTCATGAAAGGAGTCGATCTTGGCGGCTGGATATCACAGTTTTCAGAATTCAGTAAAAGCCATTTCGATACTTTCATAACTGAGGATGATATAAAGAATATCGCAGAACTGGGCTTTGATCATTTGAGAGTCCCTGTGGACTATAATGTGCTTCAGGACGAAGACGGCGCGACAAGAGAAGAAGGATTCGGATATCTTGAGAAATGCCGTGAATGGTGTGAGACTCATGGATTGAATATGATCATAGACCTGCACGAATGCTACGGCTATTCCTTTGATCCATTAAAGGACATGGACAGAAGGACATTCTTCTATGATCAGGAACTGCAGAGAAGATTCCTGGATCTATGGAACGTTATTGCGGAGCGCTTTAAAGCATGGCCGGAACAGGTGGCATTCGAGCCTCTTAATGAAGTAGTGCTGTTCGATGTCCGTGACGCTTGGAATGATCTTACGTCGAGATACGTCAAGGCGATTCGGACCATTGCACCTGACAGCTTTATCGTGATCGGCGGCGTTTGCTACAATAATGTCAATACTGTGCAGTATATCGACGTTCCGCTTGATGACAGGATCATATATAATTTTCACTGCTACGACCCTCACGTATTCACACATCAGGGCGCTTACTGGGTCGAGGGCATGCCGGCAGATTTCAGGATAGGATATCCGGAGACGCTTGGGACATACCTCAGCGCACAGAAAAGCACGGGATGTGTGCTTGATGATACGTATGACCTTCCGCAGGATAAAGAAGCCGGGGAATGGTTCTTCGAGGAGATCTTTGCTCCTGCGATAAAGAAGGCTGAACAGGATGGAGTTCCGCTGTACTGCGGAGAGTATGGCGTAATAGATCTTGCAGATAATCAGGACAAGCTGAGATGGCTGAAAGACATACACAGCGCATTCAGGAAATACGGCATCGGCCATGCTCTATGGAACTATAAAGAAAAAGATTTCGGATTCTGCGATGAGAGATTCGCGGAGATTCGTGAGCAATTCAAGGAGATCATAAAGTGAAAGAGTTTTATATCGATAATGACGGGTCGAAGATGCATGCCAAGCTGGACATGCCGGAAAACTATACGGCAGGGGAGAAATGTCCTCTGGCGCTTGTTATACATGGTCTTACAGGTCATATGGAAGAGACTCATATCAAAGCAGCCGCCAGAACGTTCAATGAAGTTGGTATGGCTTCTCTCAGAGTCGAGATGTTCGGACATGGAATGAGTGAGGGCGATTTTGAACAGCACAATCTGTTCAAATGGCTGAATGGCGTGATGGCAGCCATGAATTATATCCGCGGTCTTGACTTTGTTACTGATCTGTACGTGTGCGGACACTCACAGGGCGGGCTCACTGCTTTGCTCACGGCTGGTATGTACCCCGATGTCTTTGATGCCGCGATCCTCCTTTCGCCGGCTTCAGGAATACCAGAGCTAGCGAGAAAGGGACAGCTCTTCAAAGAGGGCTTTGATCCATGCGCTATTCCGGACTATATATTCGTTTCGGATACTGAGAAAGTCACGGCAGATTATATAAGAGCAATGCAGCTGATCGACGAAGATGATGCTGTCAGGAGATATAAAAAGCCCGTCCTCATCGTACATGGCGATGAAGACGAGGCACTTCCGGTATCGGGCTCAGAAAGACTTGCCGGTCTGTATGAAGATGCAAGACTTGTTGTTATAAAAGGAGACGATCACTGTTATAACTATCATCTGGATCAGGTAACAGCGGCGATGCACGATTTCCTTGTAAGTATCAGAAGCTGAGATCCTCTCCGTTCGTTTCTATGACTTTCTTATACCAGTAGAATGAGTCTTTCGGTATACGCTCTTCTGTGAGATAATTTATGTAAGTCAGTCCGAAGCGCTTTGAAAGTCCGAATGCCCACTCGAAATTGTCAAGAAGAGACCAGACCATATATCCCAGCACAGGGCAGCCTTCATCGGCTGCTCTTTTTAGTCCGCTGATATACCACTTCAGATACTGTATTCTCTGAGGATCATGGACATGACCGTCATCCATGACGAAGTCGACATTAGCAAAGCCGTTTTCTGTTATCATGACAGGTGTCTTATACCTTTCATAGATGAATTTGACACCCCAGTATAAAGCATCAGGGGTGATAGGCCATCCCATGTCGGTTCTCGGGATCCCCGGCCAGTAATATGACATCGTTCCATCAGGACCATCGTTATAGTTATTAGCCGCATAACAGTTCCATCCAATGAAATCAAGAGGATTATGGATAAGGTCTATTTCATCATCAGAGAGCATGCTCATTAGAGCGGGGTGCCCAGTGCCTTTCATTATTGGATCGAGCCACCAGTTGAGATGATAGTGAACTATCTCTTCTTTGAATGTTTTATTTTTTGCCTTTTCAACGTCTTCAATGCTGTCTGAGTCAGGCATATAAAGCATACTGTCAGTGGCTATTCCGATCTTTGGGGAAAGCTTTGCGTTCTCGCGTATTATCTTTGCTGCCTTACCATGAGCAAGAAGCACATTCCTTGTTGTTTTCAGAACTATCTCATGTTCTTCGTCAGAACCTGATTCGGCTTTGATATATGGCGGGTGTGTGCCGTGAAGATATCCCTCGCCGATGAATGAAGTAGGCTCATTGAAAGGCATCCAGTATGACACTTTGTCGGAAAGAGCCTGCACTACGACTTTAGCGAATTCTGCAAAATCATCACTTATAGATTTCCCGAGCCATCCGCCTTTCTCATATGCCCACATTGGCAGATCCCAGTGATATAAAGTGCAGAGTGGTGTAATCCCTGCTTCTGTAAGGTCAGTTACAAGATCTTTGTAGAAATTCAAGCCTTTTTCGTTTATTCTGCCTTCTGAAGGTATTATTCTTGGCCAGCTTACTGAGAAGCGGTATGCCTTAATGCCAAGCTTCTTCATAAGCTCTATATCTTCTTTTGATCTGTGATAGTGATCACACGCAATATTGCCGGTATCGCCATGATCTACATGACCTGGCGAAAGCACGTCCCAGAATCCCAGACCTTTACCGTCCTCGTCATATGCTCCCTCGATCTGATACGCAGCGGTAGCTGCTCCCCATAAGAAATCATCTGAAAATGTCATGTCTGTTACCTCCATATTTATCAATAATTATACTACCTGGATAAGTGTAATCAACAAAAGATATAAACGGATATCGAAATGTTTCGAAAACATGTTTCGAAACAGTCCGAAAAAGTTGAAAAACAGTCAGAATAAATTGACAATTACAGCCCTTGATGGGTATAATAATAGTACTTATAAGCGGTATATTTCATGCTCTGCGTGAAACGATGCAAAGGAGAACAGTAGCCACTTCTCTTGATGCTCATGAAACGACGAGCACCGCTTTCACTATTGTTTTAAGTATTGACTAGGAGGAAAAGAAATGAAAAAGAACAACATTAAGAAAATGTTGGTAGTCCTGCTCGCACTCGTAATGGTGATCGGACTTGCAGCATGCGGTGGAAAAGGTTCCGGCGGCTCTGCAGGTAAGGGAGATGGCAAATCAATAACACTGTTCAACTCCAAGAACGAGATTCAGGAAGACTTTGAAGAGCTGGCTAAGGTTTATGAGGAGCAGAAGGGTGTTCACATCGATGTTTACTATTCTCAGGATACAGTAGCTGCACACCTTGGAACAAAGTATGCATCAAAATCTCCTTATACCATCAACATGGTAGACTCTAAGGATGTTTATGGTAACCTCGGACAGCAGTATGCTGCTGACCTTTCAGATGCTTCATGGGTAGGCGATACTGATTATGCTATCACTGTTGATAACAAAGTTCTCGGTTTCCCGGTATGCTTCGAAGCAAGAGGTATCCTGTACAACACACAGGCTATCAAATCTACACTTGGTAAGGATTTTGATCCTGAATCTATCAAGACTCTTGATGACTTCAAAGCTTATCTTGAAGATCTGAAGAAAGCTGGTATGGAAACTCCTACAGCTATCCTTTCACCAGACTGGTCACTTGCTGCTCACTATCTTGGGCAGGTAGTAGACGAGAGAGATGATGTTGATGGATTCGTTGCTGATCTCAAGGCTGGTAATGTAGACCTGATGAAGGACGAGAAGTTCAACGCTATCATGGACCTCTTTGATGTTCTGAAAGAATACAATATGTTCAAAGCAAACGCTGCTAACTCTGAGGATGAGCTCGTACACCAGGCTCTGTCTGAGGGCAAGGATGCATTCCAGTTCGGCGGATGCTGGGAATGGAATGACCTTCTGACATATGACTACAATGGACCTGTAGGCATCATGCCTCTGCCACTGAACATGGAAGATGACTTCACAGGAAAGATCGATGGATCAGGTTCTAAGTTCTTCTATGTTGATGCAAGTGAATACACATCAGCAGAAGACCAGCAGGCTGGTAAAGACTTCCTTGAATGGCTTGCTACATCTGATGAAGGTAAAGAATTCGTATCCGGAACATGCGGAATGGTTTCACCTTTCAAGAGCAACACTGTTGAATGCACAAACGATATCGGTGCTGTTGTTAAGCAGTTTGTAGATGAAGGAAGAACATTCCCTGACTACACAGGATTCCCTGATGACCACTATTCAAAGATGGGTATCGAGATGCAGAAGTACCTCGGCGACCAGTGCACTCGTGAAGAGCTTGCTAAGGCTTATGAGGATTACTGGAAAGCTCAGGCATAAGATCAGGTAATTCGTACTACTGATTCTGAAATTATTATAGGTAAGAGGCATGTCCGGTAGGGCAGCCTCTTGCCGTACATAATAAATGATTTCAGATATATGTTTATAAGGGGACAAAATGAAAAGAAACACATTAGGCTATAAAATCAGACAGTATCTGATGTTTGGCGGTGTAGGAACCATTCTGTTCTGTGCTGTAGTAGTCGTTCCTTTCATCTATGGTATTTATCTGACATTTACCAGCTGGGACGGCGTATCACTCGAGAAGCCATTTGTAGGACTGGCCAACTATCAGGCAGCTTTCGCTGATCATGATTTCTGGCTGGCTATGGGAAGAACGATCATCTATTCAGTATTCTCAGTTGTCCTTATCAATATATTCGCATTCGCGATGGCATATCTGGTAACAAGTGGCGTCAAAGGACAGAATTTCTTCCGTGCCGGTTTCTTCATTCCTAACCTGATCGGCGGTATCGTATTAGGTTATGTATGGAAATTCGTATTCAACAGAGCTTTCGTAGCAGTGGGAACAGCGATCACAGGAGCACCTGTAGCATCACTGCTTGCTACTCCTGGCGGAGCAATGTTCTGTCTGATATTCGCATCTGTTTGGCAGTATGCAGGTTACATGATGCTGATCTACGTAGCTGGTTTCATGAGCGTATCCGATTCGCTCAAGGAAGCGGCTATGATCGACGGGTGCACACCTTCACAGGCTATGATGAATGTAACGATCCCTCTGATGAGAGGTTCATTCGTACAGTGCATCTTCCTCAGCATAACAAGATGCTTCGTAGTATATGATGTAAACCTGTCACTGACAAACGGCGAGCCGTTCGGAAAAACAATCATGGCGGCAATGCACGTATACAACACAGCCTTTACCTATAAGAACTATGGTATGGGCCAGGCAGAAGCACTTATACTGTTTATAGTATGTGCTGTGATCGGTGTAACTCAGGTATGGGTAGGTAAGAAAGGAGAGGTTGAAGCATAATGACTCAGAATGAAAAAGCTGCTGCAGCTAAGAAAAGAAGTCATCTGATCATGATGATCATACTGGTTCTGCTGTTCCTCTTCTTCGTCATGCCATTCATCCTGGTATTGATCAACGTATTCAAGGACAAAGCAGATATCGTAACCAATCCGCTTTCACTTATTGGTGAGCACGGATTCACGACGAAGAATTTCCCTGAAGCCATGGAGAAGATGGATTTCTTCAATGTATTCAAAAACTCACTCATCATTACGGTATCATCGACTATACTGACGATATTGATCTCAGCTATGACCGCGTTCGTTATCGTAAGAAATGGAAAGTGGAAGGTATGTACACTTGTGTTCGGCATGATGGTAGCTTCCATGGTTATTCCTTTCCAGGTACTCATGGTTCCACTGGTATCAGTATATGGCGGTATCTTCGGAGTTCTGCAGAGCAGAATCACTTTGATTTTCATGCACGTAGGATTTTCAGTCTCCATGGCAACATTTATGTTCCACGGAGCGATCCATTCCAATATACCTCTTGAGCTCGAGGAAGCAGCTCTGATAGATGGCTGCACAAGATGGCAGACATTCTGGAAGATAGTATTCCCGCTGCTCAAGCCTACGATCGCTACAGTTGCGATCATTGATGCAATGGCATTCTGGAACGATTACCTCCTGCCAAGTCTTGTACTGACAGATAAGGCGATCTACACGATTCCTATTGCAACACAGCAGTTCTATGGAACATATTCCACAGATATCGGTCTGGTAATGGCAGCTCTGCTGTTAGCTATGCTGCCGATTCTGATCCTGTATCTCTTCCTGCAGAAATACATCGTTGCAGGAGTTACTTCAGGAGCTGTAAAGGGCTGATCCGGTTATCGGAGAATAGTGTTTTATGGATCGATTTTTTGACGTAAACAATCCGGTTATGCGTTTCCTGTCGACAAGTGTCGATCTGGCTATAGTGAATCTTATGACAGTTTTGTTTGCGGTGCCGGTCATAACGGCAGGAGGCTCGTTAGCCTCAATGAATTATGTGCTTTTGCACTTATACAGAGGAGAAGAAGGATATCTGACATCGATGTTCAAGAAGTCCTTCAAGGAAAATTTCCGACAGGGAATACCACTTGGACTTCTGGCAGTTGGAATATGCGGTATCACTGCCGCAGACCTGTTCCTGCTCCATTCGATGAACAGTAAAGCAGCAACGATCCTGATGATCATAATATCAGTAGTTTCAATGTATCTGATCACCACTTTCGTATATGTCTTTGCTCTTCAGGCCAGATATGAGAATACAGTTACAGGAACTATAGCGAATGCATTCAGGTTATCTATAGCGCATCTACCGAGAACTCTCGGGATGATGATAACATGGATCGTGTGGATACTTACGCTATGGTATCTGCATAAAGCTGCACCGCTGGTGTTTCTGCTGTATGGCTTCACTCTTCCTGGATATATATGCGTGTCGTTATATGAACCTGTCTTCAGGAAAATGGAGAACAAGGTTGAAGAAGATCAGTAAACGATCTGTAACGCACTAGTCCGGTCACTGGGATGTCTCGATCAGTATATGATCCAGGACAGCTGCAGACATGATCAGAATAAGAATTATGAAAATCAAGTATATTGGAATAAAGGAGTAGATCAAAATGGCAAGTTTATCATTAAAACATGTCCAGAAGAAGTATCCTAACGGATTTGTTGCCGTTAAGGACTTCAACCTGGAAGTAAAAGACAAAGAGTTCATCATCTTTGTCGGACCGTCTGGATGCGGTAAATCCACGACACTGCGTATGATCGCAGGACTCGAGGACATTTACTCAGGAGAGTTCCGTATCGATGGCGTTCTGATGAACGATGTAGAGCCGAAGGACAGAGATATAGCTATGGTATTCCAGAGTTACGCTCTGTATCCTCATATGACAGTAAGAGACAATATGGGTTTTGCTCTTAAGCTCAGAAAGGTTCCTCAGAAGGAGATCGACGAGAAGGTAAATGAAGCTGCTCAGATTCTCGGACTTGAGAAACTGCTCGACAGAAAGCCAAAGGCTCTGTCAGGAGGCCAGAGACAGCGTGTAGCTATGGGACGTGCTATCGTAAGAAGCCCTAAGGTATTCCTCATGGACGAGCCTCTGTCAAACCTTGACGCTAAGCTGAGAGTTGAAATGAGAACTCAGATCTCAAAGCTTCATGACAGACTCGGCGCTACCATCATTTACGTAACACACGACCAGACCGAGGCTATGACACTTGGTACAAGAATCGTTGTTATCAAGGAAGGAGACATCCAGCAGGTAGGTGCTCCTTCACATCTGTACAATCATCCAGTAAACCTGTTCGTAGCAGGATTTATCGGATCTCCTCAGATGAACTTTATGGATGCAGTCGTAGAAGTAAAGGGTGACGATGTCTTCCTGCACGTTGGCGATGCATGCCTGAAGGTTCCGGAGGACAAGTCAAAAGAGCTTAAGGAAAGCTATGATGGAAAGACCGTCGTTCTTGGAATCCGTCCTGAGAATATCTCTGATGATGAAAAGGATATCGCTGCTAATCCTAACGATGTGATCACATCAAAGGTAGACGTACGTGAGCTCCTCGGCGCAGAAGTATTCCTGTATTTCGACGTAGAAGGCAAGCAGACGACTGCAAGAGTTTCCCCGCATACAACACTGCAGGTAGGAGACGAAGCAAAGTTTGCGCTTGACATGAGCAAGTGCCATCTGTTCGATAAGGAAACTGAGCTGAACATCATCTACAAGGAAGAAGAAGCTGAAGAAACAGCTGAAGAAGCCGCAGAAGAATAACGACTTCAGAAGAGGTGTATTTACATCCCAAGTTGTTACTATCAGATCTTAAAAAACTGCTGCCCTGAATACGGGCAGCAGTTTTTTGTGGTTAATATCTGGTTAATTCTGAACGGAAAATTGTGTTTTATATACATAATGTGTCTGTTTTGTTATATACTATTATTGACTAAATATGAGCGGCATTAACTGCATTGTTATTATTATCTGGAGAACAGTTTTATGATTAGTGAAGAACTTAAAAAAGCTAGAGATTTTGAAGAGCAGGCCGAGAAATCTATTTCTGAAAGCGACAGGCCTGTCTATCATCTTACAGCTCGTACGGGATGGCTGAACGATCCAAATGGTTTTTCGTTCTTTGGAGGGAAATACCATCTTTTCTATCAATATTATCCATATAAGTCTGTATGGGGGCCGATGCACTGGGGACATGCGGTAAGTTCTGATCTTGTAAAATGGGATTATCTGCCGGCTGCTCTTGCTCCTGACAGAGAGTATGACGGAAGCGGCTGCTTTTCCGGATCATCAGTTACTATGTCTAACGGAAAGCAGCTTATTATGTATACAGGCTGCTCAGATGATCCTTCTGATGAAAGAGGAAGGTGGAAACAGCAGCAGTGCATCGCTATTGGCGATGGCAATGACTATGAAAAGTATGAAGAGAATCCTGTCATAACAGAAGATGATCTTCCTGACGGTGCTGATCCTCATGAGTTCAGGGATCCATATATCTGGAAAAGCGGAGCCAGCAGATACAGAGCTGTTGTGGCTAACGCAAATGAAAAGAACGGCGGTACTACTCAGATGTGCCTGTACAAGAGTGATGACGGTCTGCACTGGAGAAGGGAGAGCGTGCTGTTTGAAGATTCACTCAAAACCGGTATCATGTGGGAATGCCCTAACTTTTTCAGGATAGGAAGTCATTTCATCCTTATGGCATGCCCAATGGATATGGAAGCAGAAGAAGCTGAGGGATCGGTCCGTTTTCCTAAAGGAAATAATGAGTGCTATATGACAGGACTGTTTGATGAGTATACCGGAGAATTCATGCCTCAGACATCAGGAGATTTCAATCCGCTGTATTATCCGGTAGACTGCGGCCTCGATTTCTATGCGGCTCAGGTGCTTGCTGCGCCTGAAAACAGGTACATTATGATCGCTTGGATGCAGGATCCAGAGAATTCAAAGGACCATGATCCTGATATAAAGCTTTACGGACAGCTTACTTTCCCGAGAGAGCTATTCATCAAACAGGGGAAGCTTTGTCAGAAACCAGTAAGGGAACTGACACAATATAGAGGAACAGAGACTCACTACAATAATGTCAGATTAGACGGAGAGACAGTACTTGACGGAGTATCAGGCAGAGTAGCGGATATTGAACTGAGGCTCCGTCCTGAAGCGATCACTACAGATACAGACGCACGCAAACTGTCATACGACAGATTCGCAATAAGATTTGCAGCAGATAAAGACACTTACACCGAATTCGCATATGATCCTCACGCTTCAACAGTCACTATAGACAGGACAAGATCAGTTCCTGGTAAAATAGTCGCCGGTGAGAGAAGAACGAAAGTAAGAAACAGAGAAGGTTCACTGGATCTGAGGATACTTCTGGACAGGTCCAGTGCTGAGATATTTATAAATGACGGCGAACAGGTCATTACGACAACGCTTCAGACGCCGCCTGAGATCCAGGGCATATCATTCCTGTGTTCTGGCAAGGCGATAATGAATATTTCAAAGTATGAGCTGAATGTAGAATAGAGAGGTACATGATATGGCTGATATAGTAACGCTCGGTGAGCTTCTTATCGATCTTACCGAAAAAGGAAAAGATGAAAACGGAAACAGCAAATTCATCGCTTACCCAGGAGGAGCTCCTGCAAATGTTGCAGTCGCTGCATCCAGGCTCGGAGCTAAAACAAGGTTCATCGGAAAGGTAGGAAATGATGCTTTCGGCCATTTCCTTACTGATGTTATGAAAGAGCAGGAGGTCGATGTCGGCGGCCTTTATCAGACCGATGACCAGCACACGACCATGGCTATCGTTACAGTTAATGAGGATGGAGACAGAGAGTTCTCTTTCTACAGATCACCAGGCGCAGATACACAGCTTACCAGTGAAGAATCAGTCCGTGCTCTTGATATAGATGAGAAGCCGGCTATAATTCATGTTGGCTCGCTTTCTCTTACTGATCAGCCTGCCAGGACCGCATGCTATGACGCGGTCAAATTTGCAAGAGATAACGGCATCATAGTCAGCTATGATCCAAACTACCGTAAGGCATTATGGGGCAGTGAAGAAGAGGCTGTACAGATGATGAAATCGCTTCTTCCATACGCAGACATCCTCAAAGTAGCAAATGAAGAGATGGTACTTCTTACAGGTACTGACGATATCGATGATGCTGCAAAGATCCTTCAGGATCAGGGCGTAAAGCTTGTGATCATAACTCTTGGAGGAGAAGGCGTATATGTACGCTATGGTGATATAGCTGAGCGTATACCGGGTGTAAAGACTACCGTAGTCGATACGAATGGCGCTGGCGACACATTCCTTGGCGCTATGCTTGCTAAGCTGGCCTTCAGAAAATACGAAGACAGGCCGGAGGAGAGCATACTGGACGGAATAACCGAAGAAGAACTGAGAAGCTATGTGATGTACGCGAACAGAGCAGCAGCTCTTACGTGTTCTCGTCCTGGCGCGATCCCTGCAATGCCTACAGCAGGAGAGCTTGGATAAATACAGTCAGATCCAGAACCTGACTTTCGACGAGTATATAGAATAAGAATGAAATAAGTGACGGAGCCTAAAATGACTAAGAAAGCTGAAATAAAAGAGCCTGAGAAGAACACATTCAGGCAGAGACTGAAGGATAACATGGATGAGCTGAAATGGCTCTATATGGAACTGTATCATGATGAAAATGCCTTCAAGTATTTCATCTCCATGATCAGGAAAAACTACCGTGAAAGAAAGGTGTCTTTAAGAAAGACAGACGTCGAGAGATCCAGGAGCAACGGCTGGTATCATCACAGCGAGATGCTGGGCATGATGATGTATACTGAAGCGTTCGGCGGAACGCTGAACGGTGTGCGTGAAAAGATCCCGTATATAAAAGAGTGTGGGGTAAACTATCTTCATCTCATGCCTCTTCTGGATTCTCCGGAAGGAAAGAGCGACGGCGGCTACGCTGTAGCGGACTTCAGAAAAGTAAGGCCTGACCTTGGTACGATGGAAGACCTTGAGAAGCTTTCAGCAGCATGCCGTAAAAACGACATCATGCTCTGCTTCGACTTTGTACTGAACCACACCAGCGACGAACATGAGTGGGCTAAAGCGGCAAGAGCTGGTGACCCTGTCGCAAGATCAAGATATTTTTTCTATGATAACTGGGATATCCCAGATCAGTATAACAGCACGATGCCGCAGGTATTTCCTGAGACAGCGCCGGGTAACTTTACATATTTTGAAGACTGTAATCAGATCGTCATGACCACGTTCTATCCGTTCCAGTGGGATCTGAATTACGCAAACCCTATGGTCTTCAATGATATGGTAGATAATCTCCTGTATCTCGCAAACAAAGGAATCGACGTGTTCAGGCTCGATGCTGTACCGTATATATGGAAGCAGCTCGGGACAAACTGCCGCAACTTACCTGAAGTGCATAAGATCGTAAGGATGTTCAAGATCGTATGCGAGATAGTATGTCCTGGTGTACTTCTTCTGGGCGAAGTTGTAATGGAGCCGAAAGAGGTAGTTCCATATTTCGGAACTCCTGAAAAGCCGGAATGCGACATTTTGTATAACGTTACGACCATGTGCACGATCTGGCATACTCTCGCTACTCATGACGTAAGACTTCTCAAATATCAGGTCGACCAGATGAAAGATCTCCCGAAGTCATGTGTCTTCCAGAATTATATAAGATGTCACGATGATATCGGCTGGGGCCTTGATTACTCGTATCTCGGACGGTTCGGAATACAGGAGACATCTCATAAAAAATATCTGAACGACTGGTTTACAGGGAAATGGCCTGGAAGTCCGTCACGCGGCGAGCTTTACAATGATTCCGCTGCACTCGGCGACGCAAGGCTCTGCGGTACATCCGCTTCTCTCTGCGGCATAGAGTCAGCCCTCCAGAACAACGACGGCGAGGTACTGAACAAAGCCTTATCGGCTGATATAATGCTTCATGCATTCATGTTCACGTTAAGCGGTATTCCTGTGATCTACAGCGGCGATGAGATAGGAATGCTTAATGATTACACTTATCATGATAATTATGCAAAGAAAGATGACAGCAGATTCATCCACAGAGGCAAATTCGACTGGGATCTTGCTGAGAAGAGACATGAGCCAGGATCGCTTTCGTGCGCTCTGTACAGTCAGCTTCTGCGGCTGACAAAGATTCGAAAGGAAAATCCTGTTTTCCATTCAGGAGCATATATGTACAGCTTCGATACCGGCAATAACAGCATTCTTGGCGTTATAAGAGAGTATAAAGGACAGAAGCTGCTTGGACTGTTCAATTTCTCTGATCAGTGGCTTAGAACTGTCATTGAGAATAATGACTGGGAAGATCTCACATATAAAGACAGCTTCTATATCAAAGGAGAGTATCCTCAGACTGAATACTGGCTGGAGCCATATGGATTCAGATGGCTGCTTGCAGGTGACATTCATAATAAATAACAGCTGTTAGCAGGTATATAATAATGACTATTTTACAATTACTTGATGGAATAGAATATAAGCTTCAGAAAGGTTCTCTGGATATTGAAGTTACCGGACTCTGCTTTGATAACAGGAAGGTACGGAAAGGGAACCTTTTCGTGTGTATAAAAGGCACATATTTTGATACGCACGATGTGGTCTGTGATATCGCTGGAGATGGAGCTTCGGCTGTTGTAGTTGACACGTTGTGGGCAGATGAGCATAAAGAACTGATCGATACTGTTTCTTGCACTGTAATATCCGTAAAAGATACCAGAGCGGCTAAAGCAGGTGTTTCAGCTGCATGGAATGGTCATCCGTCAGAGAAGATGACCGTAATCGGGATCACAGGGTCAAAAGGGAAGACGACTACATCTCATATGATATGGAGCATGCTCGGAGCGGCTGGACTTAAAGCGGGTCTCGTGAGCACTACAGGAGGCTATATAGGCGAGCATCACATTCAGTTCGGAACATCCACGCCTGATTCTGACAGGATGCAGGAATTCCTTGCCAGGATGGTCGATGAAGGATGCGAATATGCTGTTATAGAGTGCTCCTCACAGGGGCTGAAACTCCATAGAACAGATTTTATAGACTTTGACTACGGTATCTTCCTGAACATTGAAAAGGGTGACCATATAAGTCCTACTGAACATAAAGATTTTGATGAATATCTGTACTGCAAGAGAAAACTGCTGAGATCGAGCAGGACGTGCATCGTGAACGGTGACGACGGTCACATCGAAGATATGCTCGATGGTGTAACTGGCAAAGTCATAAAGTACGGAGAGAATGTTGATAATTGCCTTGATTATATAATTTCCAATGTTAAAGAATCTAATATTGGTTCAAGGCCTTGTGTGTCTTTCCGGCTGACAGATCAGAGGAATACGTTTGCTCAGAATAACAGTACTGAAGAAACAAATGAACGCAGTAAAGAGGGCAATACTGAGCAATACACTATTGGTCTTCCTGGACTTTTCAACGTTGGCAATGCAGCAGCAGCATGTATAGCGGCTGCGGAGTGTGGAATACCTGAGAAAGCATCTAAAGAGGCTTTGATGGACATAAAGGTGCCGGGACGTCTGGACATGGTATACCAGTCCGATGAGCTTTCGGTATGTGTCGATTACGCACACAATGGACTGAGCACCAGGAACCTCCTCAGGGCACTCAGATCATACAGGCCGAAACGCATAGTCTGCGTGTTCGGATGCGGCGGAGACCGCGACAAGGACAGAAGACCTGAGATGGGTGAAGCCTCCGGGAATCTGGCAGATCTGAGCATTATCACTACTGAACACAACAGGTTTGAAGAATTTCAGGACATACTGAAAGACATTATGGCAGGCATGAAAAAGACTTCGGGAAAGTATGAGATCATCGAAGACCGTAAGGAAGCGATAAGGCACGCTATCATCGATTCCGAACCAGGAGATCTCATCACTATACTGGGCATAGGCAACGATGGGTTCCAGCATGACCACGGAAAGAACATACCGCACGATGATATTTCTTTCTCAAAACAGTGTGTGGAGGAGTGGCTGGCTGAAAAATGATCTGTAAATTTTGATGATCATCAGCAAATATCCATATTGAGAAATTTGAGCTATTATGGTAAATTGAAAATGTAAGCAGTGGTTCGTTTATGAAAGGATGTGACCCGTGTACAGAACCAGATTGCTCAACAAATTAGAAGAAGCGCTCCAGGCAGTACTTCCGATCATGACGATCGTTCTTGTGCTGTCGTTTACTATTGCACCGCTTCCTTCGAGCATACTGCTGGCGTTTCTGTTTGGAGGCCTGCTGCTTATAATCGGAATGACATTTTTCTCGCTGGGCGCCGAGATCGCGATGGACCCGATGGGCGAGTATATGGGCGGAAGTATAACCAAGACGAAGAATCTCTGGATCATACTTCCGTTTTGTTTTGCTCTGGGAATGCTGATCACGATCTCTGAGCCAGATCTTCAGGTACTGGCTAATCAGGTCCTTTCTGTACCGAATGCAGTCCTCATCCTGTCAGTCGCTTCAGGTGTCGGCTTCTTCCTTGTGATCGCGCTGCTCAGGATGCTCTTCAAGATACCGCTCAGGAACATGCTCATCTTTTTCTATGCGGTCACATTCGTACTTGCCTTCCTGGCGCCGGATTATTTCATGAGCGTCGCTTTCGACAGCGGAGGAGTTACTACAGGTCCTATGACAGTACCGTTCATAATGGCCTTTGGACTTGGTATCACATACATCAGAAGTGATAAACATGCCGAAGACGATTCCTTCGGACTGGTAGCGCTTTGCTCTATCGGTCCTATAATGGCTGTGCTGATACTGAGCATGATCTACAGGCCTGACAATGTTGAATATACTCAGGTCATGATACCGGAGATCGAGGATACGCGAGATCTCTCATTTATGTTTCTGAAGAGCTATCCGACATATCTTAAGGATATCGCAATAGCCCTTATACCTATAGTAGCGCTGTTTTTAGTGTTTAACATGATCAGGCTCAGGATAAGCAGAAAAGAGCTCCTGAGGATACTGATGGGGTGTCTTTATACCTACTTTGGACTTGTAACATTTCTTACAGGAGTCAATGCCGGCTTTATGCCTGCCGGATCATATCTCGGGACCACGATCGCATCCAACAGATTCAGCTGGATAATAATACCGATCGGCATGCTTATCGGTTATTACATCGTCAAAGCAGAACCTGCAGTTTATGTACTTATGGAGAAGGTAGAAGAGATAACAGATGGATCTATATCTGGAAAGTCCCTTCAGATAAGTCTTTCAATCGGTATGGCAGTATCTATAGGAATGGCTATGATACGTGTACTGACTGGCCTTAACATAATGTGGTTCCTGATACCAGGCTATTTGATCTCACTTTTCATGACATTTATCACGCCTAGGATATTCACTGCGATAGCATTCGATTCGGGCGGTGTGGCATCAGGACCGATGACTGCCACGTTCCTTCTTCCGTTTGCTATGGGTGCCTGCATCGCTGTAGGCGGAAATGTCGTGACCGACGCTTTCGGACTTGTCGCTTTGGTCGCAATGACTCCGATGATCTCGATCCAGACACTTGGCTTTATCTATGAACGTATCGCCGTCAGAAACGGTACTACAGCAGAAAGACGGACGATGTCTTCACAGATCGCTGCTTCATCAAAATCAATGGATCTTACCGAAGACGAAAAATATGCAGTGATCGAGCTGTAAAAGCCAGAAATCAGGATGCTTCAAAAAATCATAAATGATAATAATGTATAAGTCAGGATTGAGAATGCTGTTAAAGTCGGGAATGAAAATGCTGTTAAAGTCGGGAATGAGAATGCTGTAAAGGATAACAGATGTGAGAAAGCTATAATGGGTATAAAAATATGAGTAAGCTTTACTGCATGATAACTATAGTAGACAGGAGCAGGGTAAACGAGTACCTGAAAGTCTTTGATGAACATAAAGTTCCGATCGGCCTTGTCACGATGGGAGAGGGCACTGCAAGCACAGAGATGGAGGAGCTGTTTGGTCTTCAGAGCGCCGAAACGGAAAAAGCGGTCTGTTTCTCGATAATCCGTGAAACCATCTGGATATCGCTGAAAAAGGACCTTGAAACGCGTGTTAGTGACACAGAACCATGGGCAGGGCGTCCTTTCGTCAATGCACCCTGGACTGGTGTATCATTCATAGTGCCTTTGAGCAGCGTAGGCGGACCAAGAGAACTTGCATATCTTACACGCGGAATGAAATTCAAAAAAGGAGCTGAGTCAGAATTGAAGAATACAGTCTATGAGCTGATAGTGGTGATCTGCAACATAGGATATAATGATATGGTCATGGACGCCGCCAGAGATGCTGGCGCTACCGGAGGAACTATCATACATGCAAGAGGGACCGCAAAGAAAGATACAGAAGACTTTCTGGGGATCTCTCTCGCAACAGAGCGTGACATGGTCTTTATCGTAACAGATAAAGATAATAAAGACGATATAATGACGTCGATCATGAAGAATGCCGGTATTGACACAAAAGCAGGGGGATTGGTGTTTTCACTTCCTGTGACGTCAACATCCGGCTTCAAGATCACGAAAGACAGGATCATAAAAAAGAAAAAAGCTGAGATTTCTGACCACAAAGAATGAAAAGTAGGAGCCAGCTCCTACTTAGTAGAAAACAAGATGACGAAAAAACATATCCCCGCATCGTACACGGATTTTTCATTTATACAAAAATGGCAATGCATCTTTTTACGACGCATTGCCATTTTTAATTACAATAAAGAATCATTTTCCGCCTGACTCAAACAATCAGATCAGATCATATCAGGCTTTCTTCTTTGCAGGCCTGAATGAGTTCCATAAAACGAACAGCATGAATACAACTGATGCGCACATCCATGGGACAAGCATCTGTCTCTTGCCATCAACATTGAAGAAATCAAAGTATCCCTTGAAGTAGACGACAAGTATGATCAGCGGAAGGACGTACGATACGAAGCCTTTAAGCGCTGGTGAGAACTTGAGTCCTTCACCTGCGTTTGCTTCTTTGATGAAACCGTTCCAGCCCCATCCGTTTTCTCTTGTTATAAAGAGAATGTAGGAAAGGCAGCCCAGAGGAAGAAGGTTCTGTGAGACGATAAAGTCTTCAAAGTCAAGTATAGTAGATCCTTCTCCGAGCAGCTGTACTCCTGACCAGATGTTATATCCGAATACACATGGAAGACTCATGAGCACTACGATCACAAGATTTACGATCGTGCTCTTCTGTCTGCTCCATCCAAGAAGATCCATCAGCATCGCGATAAGGTTCTCAAATACAGCGACTACTGTAGACAGTGCGGCAAATACCATAAAGATGAAGAACAAGCCGCCCCAGAGCTGTCCGCCAGGCATAGTAGAGAACAGATTCGGAATCGTTATAAAGATAAGTCCAGGACCTGCATCAGGCTGAATTCCATATGCGAAGCATGCCGGAATGATGATGAATCCGGCCATGAGAGCAACCAGTGTGTCAAGCGCTGTGATACGGACGCATTCTCCGGTAAGTGCTCTCTTTTTATCGATATATGAACCGAAGATCATCATTGAGCCTACGCCGAGCGACAGTGTAAAGAAGGCCTGGCTCATTGCTGCGAATATCACATTGAATATACCGGTCTTCTGCATTGCCTTAAAGTCAGGAACCAGATAGAATCTGATACCTTCACCCGCACCTTTTAAGAAAACTGAATGCACAGCGAGCACTATCATAAGAACGAGCAGGGCTCCCATGATCCATTTAGTTACATTTTCAACACCTTTCTGAACTCCAAACAGGCAGATCAGGAATCCTACCACGCATACCAGGATCATCCAGAACGTCATCTCGCCTGCATTACTAAGCATATTCCCGAATTCTCCGCCAATGAAATCCGGCGTCTGAGCAACAAAATCTCCTTTGCTGCTGCGATACGCATAGTTGAACATCCATCCGGCGACTGTCGTGTAATAGAACATCAGGAAATAGCAGCCCAGCACTCCGATCCATTTAAGATTGTGCCAGTCTGTTCCCTCAGGTTCCAGCTTTTCAAAACAGTTTGCGATACTCTGTTTGCTTCCGCGGCCGATAGCGAATTCAGCTGTCATTACAGGAATACCGAGGATGAGCAGGAAGATCAAATAGATCAAAATAAACGCTGCTCCTCCGAAAGCACCGCAAAGATACGGGAACTTCCAGACATTGCCGATACCGATCGCGCAGCCCGCTGAAACAAGGATAAAACCGAGTCTCGACGCAAAGCTTTCTCTTTGTCTTTCCATGTTATAACTCTCCAATCAATTCATCAAAAAACCAATCAATAATTACATGTCCTGTCCGGATACAGATAGTATGAAATATCACGGTAGGGCATCAACTACTTGCCAATGAGACTGTTGATATCAGCAGCAAGTCCAGCAGGATCATCGATCTCAAGACCTGAGAGCAGCACAGCCTGATCGTAGAGAAGGCGTGCGTAAGATGCAGAAGTATCTTTATCATCTGCCTCAAGTGTAGCCTTTAGCTTTTTGATCACGTCACTTTCAGGGTTGATCTCAAGAACACGGTCAGCTTTCACGCCGCCGGCTCCAGGCATTCTGTTAAGAGTTTTTTCCATCTCCAGTGAGATCTCACCCTTGCTGCTCAGACAGCATGGATTGTCTGACAGTCTCATGGATATAATAACATCGGATATTTTATCACCAATCGTCTCTTTAATAAAGTCTATTACTGGTTTATTATCCTCTTCAGCCTGTTTTTTCTTCTCTGCATCCTCTTCAGCTCCGCCCGACATATCTTCATCAGCTACAGATTTGAATTCCTTTTCTTTATAGTTCTGCATCATTCTCATGGAGAATTCGTCGATGTCGTCTGTGAAATAGAGCACTTCATATCCCTTGTCGACAGCGGCTTTTGTCTGTGGGAGCATCTCGATCTTGTCTACTGTCTCTCCTGCAGCGTAGTAGATGTATTTCTGATCTTCCTTCATGCGCTCGATATATTCATCGAGTGATACTTTTTTCTTTTCCTTAGAAGAAGTGAACAAGATCAGATCGGACAGGAGATCTTTGTTCATCCCGAAGTTGTCGTAGATGCCGTACTTGAGCTGATTCCCGAAGTTTGCGAAGAATTTCTCGTAGCCTTCACGGTCATCTTTCATCCACTGAGCAAGCTCTTTTTTTATCTTTTTCTCGAGGTTCTTCTCTATGAACTTGAGCTGTCTGTCGTGCTGCAGCATCTCACGGGAAATGTTCAGCGAAAGATCCTGTGAATCAACAAGACCCTTTACGAAATTGAAGTAGTCAGGAAGAAGCTCTTTGCACCTTTCCATGATCATGACGCCGGAGGAGTACAGCTGCAGTCCTTTTTCGTACTGTTTTGTATAATAATCATATGGGACATGACCTGGTATGAAGAGCAGGGCAGTATAGCTGGATACACCTTCCACGCTCGTCCTGATCACTTTTGCAGGGTCCTCATAGTCCATGAACTTTGTTTTGTAGTATTCATTATAATCTTCTGGCTTTACTTTGCTCTTCTGGCGCTTCCAGATAGGTTCCATAGAGTTCAGTGTATCGAGTTCCTGATAGCTCTCAGTGCGTTTTCCGTCTTCAGCATTTGGATCATCTACCTGTCTGGTCTTTGTGACCATCATCTTGATAGGGTAGTGAACATAGTCGGAGTACTTTCTGATAAGCTCGCGGATTTTGTATTCCTCAAGGTATTCTGAGTATTTCTCGTCATCTGTATCCTCTTTAAGATGGAGGACGATAGTAGTTCCGTTCTCATCACGAGCTGCAGGATTGATGCTGTATCCGTCTGCTCCTTTTGATTCCCAGATATTAGCCTCTGACTGGCCGTATGCTCTGGATGTGACCTGTACGTCATCAGCGACCATGAACGCGGAATAGAACCCGACTCCGAACTGTCCGATGATGTCGGTCGCTCGCGCCGCTTTTGCAGCCTGCGATGATCCGTCAGCATCGTCGCCGTCTTTGAGCATGTCGTCCTTGAACGACTGACTCCCGCTCCTTGCGATCGTACCGAGGTCCTTCTCCAGCTCTTCTGCTGTCATACCTATACCATTGTCACTTATCGTAAGTGTACGGCTGTCCTTATCTGGTCTGATCTCTATAACAAAATCACCACGCTTCACACCGGTGTCCCCGGACTGCAGTGACTGATAATAGAGCTTGTCAAGAGCATCGCTGGAATTACTGATAAGCTCCCTGAGAAATATCTCTTTGTGCGTATAAATAGAATTGATCATAAGATCAAGCAGCTTTTTGGATTCTGCCTTGAATTGTTTTTTTGACATATCTTGCCTCCTTTTATAATCTACAGGCATGATCGACCTGTATTCTTTTTTGATGAATGATTAGCACTCTAAAGTAACGAGTGCTAATCCTACCTATAATATATACTTTTTGCTTTTTGATGTCAACAAATCTGAGATGATTACAGCGTTTTTGAAGAAAAAGTCACATGTCCGCCACATATCAGCAAGTTTACAAAAGAAATAATATAAGATAACATACATAGTATAGATAAACGAAGCTTTTAGGTCTAAAGATGAACCGGATACATTTACGGAAAAACAGAATATCTTTGATCGTTATGATCTGCCTTGCCGCCGTCATCATACTGACTCCGTATTATGCTGCAGGAAAGACAAAGCAGTCGTCTTTTGAATACAAAAGATACACTGAGCATGAGCAGTACCGAAAGGCGCTGTACTGGAGGATGAACAGTGTATATAGGATCATCAAAAAGTATATGGACGACAAAACGACTCTTCCGATACCCGGCCTCGTCAAGACATATTCATCTTCTAATGGAAAAGGGAAGATGTCAGACGAGTTTATACCTCAGGGGATCTGCAGAGCTGATAAATACTGGCTTGTCACTGCGTATGACGCAAAAGAGAAGCTGAATACGGTCATATATGTGGTGGATCCTGATAAGAAAAAGCTGGTCTCAACGATCGCGCTTCCTAACAGATACCATGGTGGAGGGATAGCTTTTGACGGTGAGAACATATGGCTCACCGGAGACACGTCTGACAAGTATGATGGAGATCCGTTCCTTCAATACATCAGATTCTCTGATCTCATATGCATGATAGATAAACCGCTGCACATCGTAACAGAAAATGAGATATCCAAACCGGTCTATATAAAAAACAAGCCGTCATTTCTTGAATTTGATGAAATTACGCATGACAAGAAGATAGGCGGCGAAGCAGGGCAAAGTGACACAGACAACACTGTAAAACATAACGAAGGAACCATCTGGGTAGGTACATATATCGGGAAAAGCAGCTCAAAAGAAGCATATTTATATGGTTATAGGCTCCTTCGCGGTAAGGATGAAGTAAAGCTTAATACAATACTGGTCAGTGTCATTTACGGTCTTGACTCCAGCGCACAGGGTGTGGATATCGACGGGGACAGCCTGTATGTATCCAGCTCATATGGAGGATTGAGCATAGGGTTAAAGTCATCTTTTATAACAAAGTACAATATAAGGCCAATTAAAGAGGGCAGGCAGAATCTGTCAGTTGTTTCCAGAGAGATCTCGAGGATAGAGGTCCCTAAGATGAATGAGGAGATCCTTATAGAAGACGACAAAGTATTTATCAACTTTGAGTCAGCGTCTGAAATGTGGAAAAATGCTGTTATCATGACAGACCGCATACTTTCACTCGACAAGTCCTTATGGAATTGATCTCTAAGATCAATATAGATTATTAGGGACATGGCTCTACATCGGCAGGAGAACATAATGCAGAAAGCTGAAAAAAAGAGAATAATACATTTAGTAAGGGGTCTGATCATCATATCCGTTGTATCTGGTGTGCTCTATGCAGCTTCATTCGCAATAGACATGATCAGAAGTGATCCTAATTTTGAAATAAAGCATACAACAAAAACGATCAAAACCGATGAGACTATCCGTATAAAATACAAGAGCAGCAGGAGGTTTGTCGGAAACAGAACATATATCCCGGCCATATGTTTCAAGCCGAAAGAGAGTTCTTCTTATACATTCACGATCTCTGATATCAAAAGTGATAAAGGAGTATACCTGAAAGTAAACGTAATGGACAGCAAGCTTTCCGGCTATGTCTACGATGACAACATCCCGCGTGGCAAAAAAGGCAGGAAAAAGGCTGATAAGGATCTGACTGGATCAGCGCTGCTGAACAAAGGCAAAAAGTATTACATCATCGTTGACATAGTACAAGAAGCTGAGCACGGAAAATTTTCGGGGTCATTCGATCTCACGGTCACAAAGACTCCGAAGGAGGACGGGCCGCAGGAGATAAAGGTAGCAGAAAAAGTAAGAGTCGAGGTAGAGCCGAATGAGAATGCCAGTGTTCTGTTCACGCCTGACGAATCCGGATACTACAGGTTTGAATCTGTCATCACGGGTAAAAGGGCAGTTGCTGGTTTCTCGGGTATAGCTTCTGTGATATCTGACGCCGGCGATGAAAAAGAAGTGTTCGGAGGCATCTCATATCTCGATTCAGGTACTGATTATTATGTGACGATCAATACTGATGATACTGAGAACAGAAAAATCAAAGCTGATATAAGCTGCACCAGATTGCAGCTTATTCAAACTGATGCTCATGGAACTGTCGACATTACAGGTGAGACATTGATTGAATATACAGCACCATATTCTGAAACAGCTGCTTTATGGTCAGAATCCGATGGTGATCCGCAGGCAGTTGTATATGATAGGCAGAGTGTTCCTTTGAACAGCGACAATAATTCGGGAAAAGAATTCAGCGGCAACAAAAGCGATTTTGCTCTCATCTTCCAGACTGAAAAATTCAACAAGTACAGGATCTTTATCGGCGGCACGTTCGACTCATGCAAAGTAAGCATTGGATGCTACACAGGAGATGGAAGCACTCTTGGACCCGAAGACGTTACGATGGAGGATGAGGCTTCAGGATCAGATCTCGGATCATCCGAAGATACTGAAGGTCAGACACCAGGTGAGCCGGACACTGATACCGCCGGGACATCAGAGGCGGATATATGACTTGACTAAGTGGTCAATTAGTGGTAAAAATAGGTATATTCCACTTGGGGCGTTAGCGCAGTTGGGAGCGCATCACACTGGCAGTGTGGGGGTCAGGGGTTCGAATCCCCTACGCTCCATTTTTTATTTCTCTTTAGAATTCTTAATAATTACTCCCTGCTTCATTTGTTGAAAAGGGGGCATATTTTTTTTATACTAAATAGTGGCACTTTATGTAATTAATATCAGTTTAAGGGATCTATTATATGTCGAAGAACTCTAAGTCCAGATCTAACAGGAACAAGAAGAAAAGGTCTAAATCTAAGACCGGTTCTTCACGTTCTCGTAACGCAAGGTCCGAACAGAAGAAAATCGAGCAGCTAAAACCTGCTGTTCCCGAACAACTGAATAATGATACTCATGAAGATCAGATAGATACTCCTGAAGATCAGGTAGATGCTGCCGCAGCTGAAGCCGCGCCACTGTCTGCAGGTGAAGTACCTGATCAGAGTGAACAGACAGAAGTCCAGGTAAAGGTATATCAGCCCGAGCCTGAGGATTCTGTTTCTTCTGATGAGGAAATTCAGGAAAAGCATGTCATTCCTGCTCCTGTGATCCCGGAGGCTCTGGAGACTGCCGACAAAGATGAGATCAGCAGAGAGCTTGAGGAATACACGCAGAACATCAATAACAGCATCAAGCCTGAAAAGCCGCAGCAAGTCAAAAAGCCAAAGAAGAAAAAACGGAATACCGGCTTTAAAGTTGCTACTGTACTAATACTTCTTCTTATCTACTGCGCTGCTGTGATCTATGGATTCTTCTGGATAGATGATAATATTATCGATCCTGACAGATATCCGAACGGAACCACTCTGAACGGTATAGATGTCTCAGGTATGGATATCGATGAGGCAAAGCAGGCTTTGACTGATGACTGGAACACACACAGCATCAGCATATTTGATGCGGGCGGGAAAGAGATCGGAGAGATCGGAGATTTTGATTTTAAATACGATATTGACGAGCAGCTCGAGCATGCTCTCAGTCCCGGCGCTGAAACTGCGTTATCACGCTTTGTACAGAAGAAAAAGGATGATATACCGGTCAGAATGGATCCTGCCGGGAATACGAAAAACTTCAAAAGGCAGTTCGGACAGCTTTCTATCGTTAAAGAAGCAAAAGGAGACAAGCCGTCAAAGAATGCGTATATAGACAAGTCAGACACTGAGTTCCGCATCGTCAAGGAAGTGATAGGAAACAGTGTTGACACCAGGCTGCTCAGAAAAGCGATCTTCAGATCGATAGCTGAAGGTGATGAGGTATTTGAATTCAGAAGATCAGATTACCATCTGCTTCCAGAGATCGTTTCTACAAGCCAGGAACTTCTGGATGAGCGCGATTACTGTATCAAGAACCTCAGCTTTACGATACGTCTCAGGAATCCTGTGAACGATTACACGATCCCGCCGTCATGGCTCGACAAGATGATGACAGTTTCCGATAAGGGAAAGGTTACCTTAAACGATGAGCAGATCAGTCAGTTCATAAGTGAAGTGGTATACCCTAAATTCTCATCAGTTGGAGACACCAGAAGACTTAAATCAGCAGGCGGTGGACATTATACGATATCAGGCGGAACATACGGATATGTGATCGACGTTGAGAAAGAGCACCAGATGCTTACTGCCGACCTTAAAGAGCGTGACAATGTCGAGCGCGAGCCGTATTACGCAGGAAAAGCTCCAGGCGATAACTGGAAAAATGATATCGGAAATGATTTTATAGAGGTCAGTATCGCAAAGCAGACATGCTGGGTCGTAAGGCATGGCAAAGTCGTTGTTGAGACTCCTGTTGTCACGGGTGTTCTTCCAAGACATGCTACACCTCAAGGAGTGTTCTACATCGTATACAAAGCTACACACGTAACGCTGAAAGGGCGTAATGACGATGGAAGCAAATACGAATCAAAAGTAACATACTGGATGCCGTTCTATCTCGGATTTGGGCTTCACGATGCAAGCTGGAGAGGCTACTTTGGCGGTTCCATTTATGTTAACAACGGAAGTCATGGATGCGTTAACTGTCCTCCATCTGTAATGCCTAAGATCTTTTCAAACAGCTATGAGGGGATGCCTGTTATAGTACATTAAACAGCCAGTATGTCACTGTATGAATACGATCATGAATATACGGAAAAGCCCGGGATGATAAAATATCCCGGGCTTTTATGGTGCGTCTGAGCAGATTCGAACTGCCGGCCTTCACATTCGGAGTGTGCTACTCTATCCACTGAGCTACAGACGCATATTTGCTTAAGGGCTTCCTGACGCAGGCCTTTACTTATTCTACATAAAAAGCTTCATTTATGCAATGACTTTGTTTTTTGATCGATTTACTGCTTTATTTCTTCACACCATATGAGTATAATAATAACAGATGATATTTATAGCGTAATCGGAAGCGAGCATACAACATAAAATGCACCGGCAATACATTACGCCGGATCCGGTAGGAGGTAAAGAATATGTTGAAGAAATGGGTGGTTCTGAGTACAGTTGCTATTGCTACAATAGTTGTTATCGTCGCTCTTTCAGAGCTTTCAGACGGCGAAGAAGAGAAGGAAGAACTGTAGCTTAATGTATGGCAGAATATAATAACTGTAGCTTACTAAAGATCAGTTATGCCGCAGCATATCCGATATGGTGCTGCGGCGTTTTGATATACACAGACAAGGTGGAAAAATGAAGATAAAGGACATGTTTAAAGGCGGAAAGCAGGTGTTCTCACTTGAGGTCTTCCCACCGAAAAGAGATTATCCTATAGAGACGATCTACAATACGCTGGATGAGCTCAAAGACATACATCCGGATTTTATCAGCGTTACTTACGGAGCCAGCGGATCTGAAAGAGGAAGCAGGACTTTTGATATAGCTTCACAGATCAAGAAAAGGTATGGCATCGAATCCGCGTCTCATCTTACATGTGTCAACGCTACCCGTGCTGAGATATCTGAAATGCTGGATATTCTGGAAAGCGACGGTATCGAGAACATCATGGCACTCAGAGGCGATGATGTTCCGGATGAGTCAATGGCTGACGATTTTCCTCATGCCAGTGACCTTATAAGCTTTATAAAGAGCACAGGACATGACTTCGGTATCTCGGGAGCATGCTATCCTGAGACACATATGAACAGTAAAGATCAGATCGAGGATATCATCAATCTTAAGAAGAAAGTTGATGCAGGAGCAGAGCATCTGATGTCACAGCTGTTCTTTGATAACAATGTATTCTATGACTTTCTTGAGAAAGCACGGATAGCCGGGATAAACGTACCGATAGAAGCCGGCATCATGCCTGTTGTCAATGTAAAACAGATCACCAGGCTGGTGTCACTTTGCGGCGCGAGCATCCCGAACAAGTTTGCCCGGATGATGCAGCGGTATGAAGATGATCCGGAAGCGATAATGGATGCAGGCATTGCATATGCTGTAGATCAGATCGTCGACCTGCTGTCACAGGGGGTGGACGGCATACATCTCTATACTATGAACAAGCCTGAAGTTGCAAAGCGTATAAATGACAGCGTAAAACATCTTTTCCTTAAATAAGGTAATAAAATGACTTTTCAGGAATTATTAAAAGAAAAAGAATTCATCATACTTGACGGCGGGTTCGGCACGCAGCTCGCTGCACGTCTTGACGTGATGCCTGAAGTTCCGGAAACTGTAAATATCACTCATCCGGAAGTTGTTTCCGCTATCCACAGATCATATATTGATGCGGGATCTGACCTGATATATACCTGCACGTTCGGCGCCAATTCATATAAGCTCAAGGACTCGCCATACTCTGTTTCAGAGATTGTGAAAAGTGCAGTAGCAAACGCCAGAAAAGCCACAGAAGGAACAGGTGCTCTGATCGCACTCGATATCGGACCGATCGGCCGTATGATGGAGCCAAACGGCGATATGTCGTTTGATGAGGCATATGACATATTCTCTGAGGTGGTCAAAGCAGGAGAGGGTACTGATCTGATAGTATGCGAGACTATGACTGATCTCTATGAGCTGAGGGCAGCTGTGCTCTCTGCTAAAGAGAACAGTACGCTGCCTGTTATATGTACCATGACGTTCGAAAAGGGAGGAAGGACTTTCTCAGGAACTGAAGCATCATCAATGGCACTGACCATGTCGGGACTTGGAGTCTCCGCTCTAGGCATCAACTGTTCTCTCGGCCCTTCAGATTTTATTCCTATTCTTGACGAGATAACGAAGTGGACAGATCTTCCTATAATAGCAAAGCCTAATGCCGGCCTTCCTGATCCTGTGACAGGACAATACATGATCGGTCCGGATGAGTTCGCCAGAGAGGCTTCAGGATTTGCCGAGCATGGCGCTAAACTTGTAGGAGGATGCTGCGGCACTACGCCAGAATATATCAAAGCACTTAAAGCAGCATATTCATCAAAATCATATCAGCATCAGGAGCATCGCCCATTCTCAGCTGTATGCACTGCAGAAAAGACCGTTGAGATTGACAGGCCACTGATAATCGGAGAAAGGATCAATCCGACAGGCAAGAAAGCTCTGAAAGAAGCTATAAAAGAAGGAAACTACGGCTATATTCTGGAACTTGCACTCAAGGAATCAGAGGAAGGAGCTTCGATACTCGACGTTAATGCAGGTGTTCCTCAGGTAGACGAGAAACAAGTTATAGTAGATATTGTAAAAAAACTGCAGGGCAATGTGACAGCTCCGCTTCAGATAGATTCTGGCAATGTAGATGCGATCGAGGCAGCATTAAGGGTATATGCAGGGAAAGCCATCATCAATTCTGTGAACGGAAATGAGTCCTCTTTATCTTCTGTTCTTCCAGTCGCAGCGAAATATGGCGCTGCTGTTGTGGGGCTGACCCTTGATGAAAAAGGTATTCCCAAGACGGCACGAGAAAGAGTTGCCATTGCTGAGAAGATCCTTGACAGAGCACTTTCATATGGCATAAGAAAAGAGGATGTATTCATAGACTGCCTTACGCTTACAGTATCCGCCGAACCTGATTCATCCAATCAGACTCTAGATGCTCTCCAGGAGGTCAAGAACAGGCTTGGTCTTAAAACAGTACTTGGAGTTTCAAATATATCGTTTGGGCTCCCGGCAAGATCTGTCGTTAACGCAGCTTTCCTGCAGATGGCACTTTCACGCGGTCTTGATCTTCCTATTATGGATCCGGGGGATCCGCTCATGATACGTGCGCTCGACACTAATGCACTGATCACGGGGAAGGATAAAAATGCCGCCTCATATATAGCGAAGTATATCAATCTTGACGTTAGTTCTGAAACAAGTGGATCATTAAACACTTCCAACGCAGATCATAATACTGAAGATGTGGAGCGGCAGAACAGTACAGATCTTGTCTATCTTATACAGAACGGTCTTGAAGAAAAAGTCTGTGATACCGTACGGAGCATGCTCGAGCATGAAGATCCGCTTGACGTTATCTCTCAGAAACTTATACCTGTAATGGACAGAACTGGCGAAGATTTCGAAAAGGGACGTATATTCATACCGCAGCTGCTTACAGCAGCAAAAACAGCACAGAAGGCTTTTGATGTAGTGAAGGATAAGATCGCGGAGACAGGTCAGGAAGGTCCGTCACGAGGTACTATAATAATAGCTACAGTAAAAGGCGACGTTCATGATATAGGAAAGAATATAGCAAAAGTCGTTCTGGACAACTATGGATATGAGATCATCGATCTTGGCAAGGACGTCAGTCCTGAAACGATACTTGACAAGGCAAAAGAAACGGGAGCCCGTCTTGTTGGGCTTTCAGCCCTTATGACTACTACGCTCCCGAACATGGAGAAAACAGTAAAGCTTATAAAGGAAAAAGCCCCAGGATGCTTTGTTATGGCAGGCGGGGCAGTGGTGACAGAAGAATATGCACGTATGATCGGAGCTGACTTCTATGTTCCAGATGCGCAGGCATCAGCTAAAGCGGCAGGCGCAGTATATGACAAAGAACTGTAAGACAGGAGATAAAGGCATGACCATCAATAAAAGAATAACATCATATATATTGCTGGCGGCAGTGATGGTTCTGATCGCTGTATTTCTTTGCGGTTGTGAGGAGAAACCGGACGAAACGATCAGTGTCAATGCGCTTCAGGAAAAGATCGAAAACAAGACTGAGGCATACCTGACAGATCTATCTGATTCGAGATCCGGACTCACCACAAATGAAAAGATGGCGAAATATATCTTGAACTGGGCAGAATCCAAGGGAATACGCGTTAAAACGGAAGGCGAAGTCATAGTTATGAATGTAGATGGTTCAGAGCTATATAAAGATGCTCCCAAGACCATCATAGTATGCCCATATGATCAGGAAAACTTTGACGGTACGATGAACGCTCTTGTACTTGCTTTCTATGTGCTGAAAAACAATGAAGATACTGGCAGGCTCACAGCTCTTTTCATTCCGGAGAAAGCTCATGATATGTCATCAGCAGATCTTCTTGAAAAAAAATATTTCGGAAAGAAAACAAGAGTGATATGCCTCAACGGAGATGAACACGCAAGTGTCGCAAGGATGACCGGAGGATCATCTCGTTATGTCTTCAGCAAAGATTACACAATGACGAAGCCAAAGAACAAGCTCGCATATAAGCTTAAGATAACCGGAGTCAGGAACAGTCAGGTGGACAACAACATAAACGAGAAACTCAATCCGATCGTAGAGCTGAATACTTTGCTCGCAAGTCTCAGAAGCTCCAGTATTGACTTTGAGATAGGATCCATGAAAGGCGGACAGGACGGTCTTTTATATCCTGGAGAATGTGTACTGACGATAACTGTTGATGAAGACAGACAATCGGCAGTTGAAAGAAAGATCATGTCAAGGATCGAATCATTCGACAGAAGAAAGAAAGCAACAGACCCCGATGCTGTGTTTGAGTTTGAAGAAGCGAGCCGTCCGGGCAAGGTGATACGGCAGAAGGATTCGTCTGAGCTGGTCGGCTTTATCTATACTCTTCTTGAAGATGAATATCATAGAGATGAGGATACAGACAAACTCATGGCTGTATGTGACATTTCATTTATAAGCACTAAGGACGGCAAGATACGAATCGGATCTAACGCATGCAGTACCGATGAAGACAGGCTTAAAGAAATAGATCAGGCTGAAAAGACACTTTGCGGCCTATCGGGTTTTGAATACAAGAAAGAGTCCACATATCCGTCATGGGATGAATCGCTGACCGAAGATACGTCAGCATTCACAGCTGCATTCAAGAAAGCATATAAGAAATATACCGGCAAAAAGCTCAAGACTGATCCTCAGGTAACGCCATCTTATACTTCAGCAGTTAAGAAACTGCAGGATAAATGTGATATGCTTGCGGTCACGGTAAGTCCTAATACTTTAACAGACCTTACTGGAACAGTGATGGAATATCTGATACAGTCCAATGTAAACGAAGAAAAATGACGATAATACGCGACAAGATCAATTATAAGGCATGAATTGAAAAATTTACTGATTTTAAGAAAATAATGCTTGTGTTATCATCTGCCGTTGTGTTATAATGCAACACGTGTGATATCGGAATCACAAAAAGAGGAGGCCAAATCAAATGTCAAGAAAATGTGAAGTCTGCGGAAAAGGACAGGTTTCAGGAAACAACGTTTCCCATTCGAACAGACATTCCAGAAGAAAGTGGAACGCTAATATTCAGACTGTTAGAATAGATGATAACGGAACTATCAGAAAAGCAAATGTCTGCACGAAGTGTCTCAGATCCGGAAAAGTAAACCGCGCAGTATAAAAGAATAAGGTTATCCGGACTGTCATATCAATGGGTGAGCCATCTGATATGACAGTTTTTTATTGCCCTGAAGTCTGATATAATGATGATAACAGTATTTTATCTGACCGAGGCGGTGAGTGTATATGGCGATCTCAATAGAAACTGAACTGGGTGAAGTAAAGATCACCAGACAGGTGATAGCAGGAATCATATCGGATATAATGTCAGAACCGGGAATGTCTGACAGGATATGGCCTGCAACAGAACACGGACATGCTATAGGAAAGCGGTCCATGATCGCTGAGATCGTAGATATCCGTGATACTGATTTTGCGTCAAACATTGAAGTAACTACCGCAGATTCCGGCGAGGTGACCATAGAGTTCAGTGTAATCGTACGATTCGGCGTAAGTATCAAAACCCTCAACCGCACGTTATCTGACAGGATCGTAAATGATATGCATTATTTACTTGGAGTCAGTCCGTCAGTCATAATAATCAACATCGCAGGCGTAAAGTCAAGACAGATCGCCAGGAGAAACACAAGAACGATATACAGGTATAACGACTGATCTCATGGAACTTTCCGACAGTGTAACAACTTTAAAAGGTATCGGGCCAAAGAAAGCCGAACTGCTCGCAGGACAGGGCATATTCACGCTCAACGATATTATAATGCGGTTTCCGAGGAAATATGAAGACAGGCGCGAGATAATACCGGTATCAGAGCTTCAGGCCGGAAAAGATCAGCTCATTCATGTAAAAGTGCTTTCCAGAAGGTACAGCGGCTTCAGATATAAGAAAAAATCGCCGCTGCTTCTGTTATGTGAAGATGATTCTGGCGGCAGGATAGAGGTCGTTTTCTTTAACGGAGCCTATATCGCCAATCTGTTCAATGCCGGAGCCGAATATACTTTCTACGGCCGCGTTACAGAGAACCGCGGAGCCTTACAGATGGTGCACCCCGAATTTCACAGAAAAGGTGATCCCGACGATATCAGAGGGATCATACCTGTATATCCGGGAACAGAAGGGATCTCCCAGAATGAATACCGAAGAATGGTCCGCGCCTGTGAACCTCTTATTGATGGTATCGGCGAGTGGCTTCCCGGGGATCTTCCGGAAAGATACAGACTTGCTGATCCCGCTTTCGCTGTACGCAACATCCATTTCCCTGATGATGAGAAAAAGATCCGGCAGGCAAGATACAGACTAATCTTTGATGAACTTCTTACGCTTGAGACAGGTATGCTGTCGATACGCGGACAGATAGCTGACTGGAAAAGCGGTGCAGTGATAGATCCGGCTCCAGCTGATGAATTCGTGAAGACTCTTCCTTTTGAACTTACTGACGGTCAGAAAGAAGCATGGAAAGATATATCTGATGATCTGATGTCTCATAAGGCAATGAACAGACTGATTCAGGGAGACGTGGGTTCAGGCAAGACCGTTATCGCTGAGATGGCGATGTTCGCTGCCGTAAAGTCTGGATATCAGGCCGTTATGATGGCTCCTACCGAGATACTGGCCAAGCAGCATTTCAAGACTCTCACAGATGATCTGAGCATGCTCGGCATACGCATCGCCATACTCACCGGGAGCATGAAGCAGAAAAATAAAAATGAAACGCTGAAGCGACTGGCCGACGGCGATATAGATGTGCTGATCGGTACACACGCTCTTATAGAGCCAGGTGTTCAGTTTCATTCACTTGGACTCGCTGTGACAGATGAGCAGCATAGATTTGGAGTAGAGCAGCGTCATATGCTCTCAGGAAAGGGCGAGGGCATAAACATAATGGTAATGACTGCCACGCCTATTCCCAGAACGCTGGCTGTGATCATTTATGGAGATCTGGATATATCACAGATCCATACTATGCCTGCAGGAAGAAAAAAGATAATAACAAAAGTCGCTCACCCTGAAGACAGGATGGTGATGTATGACTTTGTAAAAAAGAAGATGAGGCAGGGCCAGCAGGCATATGTCGTAGCTCCACTGATAAGCGAATCAGATAAGATAGACGCAAATTCCGCAGAAGAACTGTTCGATGAGCTTTCAGACCTGTTCAGAGGCTTCAGGCTTGCGCTTCTTCACGGCAGCATCGATCCTGCTGAAAAAGACAGGATCATGACAGATTTTGCCGATCACAAGATAGACATGCTCATCTCAACAGTAGTGATAGAGATAGGTATCAACGTGCCAAATGCGACTGTGATGGTGATAGAGAACTGTGAACGCTTCGGCCTTGCACAGATGCATCAGCTTAGAGGTCGTGTCGGCCGCGGGAGCGAGAAATCATACTGTTTCCTGGTTATGGAGCATGAGTCGGATATCGCGCTGCAGAGAGCGGCTATACTGGAAGAATCATCTGATGGATTCAGGATCGCTGAAGAAGACCTGAGGCTCCGTGGACCGGGCGAGATCTTCGGAACAAAACAACATGGTATACCTGAGCTGAACATAAGTGATCTTGTAAGTCATGCCGACGTCCTTGAAAAAGCCAAACAGGCAGCTCAGGACATTCTTCATGACGATCCTCATCTCACCGCTGACCAGGATCAGGCACTCAAAAAACGAGTAAGAAATATGTTCGGCGACGATATACACCTGGAACTTTAAAGGAGTTAAAAATGCGTGTTATTGCTGGTAGATATAAGGGCAGAAAGCTTGAAGCTCCACTAGACACGAGCGTCAGGCCTACGACTGACAAAGTCAAAGAGGCTCTTTTTGATATTCTAATGGGTGATGTAGATGGTTCCGTATTCTGTGATCTTTTCGCCGGAAGCGGCGCTATCGGGATAGAAGCTCTTTCGAGAGGCGCAGAGAGATGCTGGTTCTGTGATTCTGACCGCGCCAGCATCAGGCTTGTTAAAGCAAATCTGAGAGCATGCGGCACAGGAGATGAAGCCAGGATCATAACCGGCGACTATAAGAAGGCTCTCCGTAAGATCACTGACAAAGTGGATATCTTTTTCATCGATCCTCCATATGAATCCGGTGTATATGAGTCGTGCCTTTCACAGATAGAAATTCTTGATTTATTGACCGATGACGGTATAATTATAACTGAGCATGATTCCAGGACCGAGATGCCGGAACTGACAGACACACTTGATAAGGTCAGGGATCACAGATATGGCAAAACTGTTCTTTCTGTCTACAGAAAGAGATAGATCCCGGGAGACCATAATGACAGGGAAAGCATTATACACAGGTTCTTTCGACCCGATGACTAACGGCCACCTCGACATAATCCGCAGAGCGTCACGTATGTTCGACGAGCTTACCGTAGGAGTCATCGTGAATCCGAGCAAAAACTGCCTTTTTACAGAGCAGGAGCGTGTCGAGATGATAAAAGAAGTCGTAAAAGATCTTGAAAATGTCAAAGTCGACACATTTAAGGGACTTCTGGCTGATTATGTCAACAGCGGAGGTTTTGATCTTGTGGTAAGAGGCCTGAGAGCGACCACGGACTTTGAATACGAGATACAGATGGCTCAGATGAACGCGAGACTCTTCAACGACGGTGTGGAGTCTGTTTTCCTGATGACGAGTCCTGAATACTCATTCATAAGCTCAAGCATGATAAAAGAAGTCGTCTCACTTCACGGCGATGCGGAAGGACTCGTCCCGGATGTCGTCCTTCAGAGAATTATAGAAAAATTTAAGGAGAATTAGAAATGACAGTTCTGGATCTTTTAGACGAACTTGAAGATATAGTTGATACAGCGCCTAATGTGCCTCTTACCGGAAAGATCATGGTAGAATCGAGTGAAGTGCTTGAGATCGTTGATGATATCCGTAAAGCTCTTCCGGAAGACGTAAAACAGGCAAAATGGCTTAAAGATGAGAAAGAGCGTATTCTGGCCGAAGCGAAGGAAGAATATGAGAAGATCATCATGGAAGCAAAAAAGCAGGCAGGATTCCTGGTCGATAACAATGACATAACTCTTAAGGCCAAGAAGAGGGCGGATTCCATCAGCGACGCCGCGGACGACTATTCCAGAGTCCTCAAGATGAAGACATATGATTATCTCGATAAGATGCTGTATGACATGCAGGACAAGGTAGACACTCTGAACGTCAATTACGCTTCACAGATGTATGAATATCTTGAGAAGAGCTTCGAGGAGATCAATTCAGAGCTCCAGAAGAACCGTGACGAACTGAAAGAAATGGCTATACGAACGAAGAACGGCGAGGACTGGCTGTATGATGAGAAAGATCAGGAACAGTCCGGTGAGGCAGCACAGCCTGAGGAAGAGAAGAAATAATAACAAATCTATACGACAACGATGCCATGCTCTTAATATGAGCATGGCATTTACACATTCACAGTAATAAAAGGAGATCGCCCATAATGAAATGCTTCGGTGTAGCCGCTGAATTCAATCCATTCCATGACGGTCATTCATATCTGATAAAGAAAGCAAAAGAAGCGACAGGCTCTGAATGCTGCATAGCCGCAATGAGCGGTGATTTTACACAGCGAGGAGAGCCTGCTGTTTTTGATAAGTGGGAGAGGGCAAAGACTGCTGTAGAATGTGGAGCAGACCTGGTGGTCGAGATACCTCAGGTCTACGCATGCTCATCGGCGTCATACTTTGCAAAAGGCGCAGTGTCCGTGCTCAAAGGCCTTGGCGTATGCGATCATATCGTATTTGGCAGCGAATGCGGCTCTACCGAAAAACTCATAAGAACAGCCTCGTTTATCACCAGCCATTCTGAGCAGATCGACAGCATGGCATCTGATCTCGTGAGGCATGGCATATCATACCCGAAAGCACGCGAGCAGGCTGTTTCCCAGATCTCCGGTAATGATGAGCTGTCTGTTTATGGACCGAACGATGTCCTCGCTGTTGAATATCTGAAACAGGACCTGGGCAGTATGGAACCTCTCGCGATCCTGAGGACCGGGAAAGGGCACTTTGAGACAGCTTCTGAACTAAGAAGAGCACTTGAAGAAAAGGACCGTGAAGGTTTTGATCAAAGGGAAAGGGCATATTTTGATCTCGTATCATACAGGATCGCCATTACTCCGGCGGAAGAGCTGGAGACTTTTGCCGAGTCGGAAAACGGTCTTGGGAACAAGGTCAAGAAAGAGCTGAGATATGCTTCCGATCTGGAGGCTCTTATAGACAGGGTAAAATCTAAGGCGTACACGAGGACAGCGATAACAAGGCTCCTCACACACATTCTGCTCGGTATAAGAACATCCGAAATCGAAGACACTGCTTACGCAAGGGTTCTGGCCATGAATGACACAGGCGCGGAGGCATTGAGAATCGCGAAAAAAAGCGAGCTCCTAAGCATACCTGTCGTCAGCAATCTCACAAAAGATATGGAAAAGCTGAGTGATTTGCAGAAAAGAATGATTTCCTTTGATATCACAGCTGGAGATGTATATAATATAATTACAGGCAAGAATCTCTATGAGAATAGTGATCATGTCAAATCGCCTTTTAAGGCTTAATATTGCAATATTAAAGAAAAGGAGAAGGAAATGTTAGTATTGGTAATCAACTGCGGCAGCTCATCTCTTAAGTATCAGCTTATCCAGATGGACAATGAGGAACTGATCGCAAAAGGCCTGGTCGAGAGGATCGGCATCGAAGGCTCTGTTCTCAGCCACACCACGATCGGCAAGGAGAAGAAAGTCATTGAGTCTCCGATGAAAGACCATGAGGATGCCATCAAGCTCGTAATGGAAGCACTTGTTGATCCTGAATACGGCGCTGTAAAGAGCCTGGATGAGATCGACGCCATCGGACACAGAGTCGTACACGGCGGCGAGACTTACAAGTCCTCTGTACTGATCGACGACAAAGTCATCAAAGACCTGGAAGCATGCATATCCCTTGCACCGCTCCACAATCCTCCAAACATTGCCGGAATCAAAGCCTGCAGAGAGCTTATGCCGAACGCTCCGGAAGTAGCTGCATTTGATACAGCTTTCCATCAGACGATGAAGCCGGAAGCTTATCTGTATGCTATCCCTTACAGATTTTATGAGAAGTATGCTATCAGAAGATACGGCTTCCACGGACTGTCACACATGTTCATGGCTAACGAAGCTGCCAAGCTCCTGAACGTCGACGTTGACGACCTGAAGCTCATAACATGCCATCTTGGTAACGGCGCTTCCGTAACAGCTATCAAGCATGGCAGAAGCTTTGATACATCAATGGGATATACACCGCTCGAAGGACTCGTAATGGGAACAAGATGCGGCGATATCGACCCGACGATCATCGATGCTATCGGAGAGAAGGAAGGGATCACCGATGAGGAAGTCAATACGCTCCTCAACAAGGAATCCGGAGTTCTCGGTATATCCGGCGTTTCCAGCGACTTCAGAGACCTGGAGAAAGCCATGAAGGAAGGAAACAAGAGGGCAGAGCTCGCTCTCAAAGTATTCGCACGCAAGGTAAGGTTCTACATCGGAGCTTACATCGCTGAGATGAACGGTGCTGACGCTATCGTATTCACCGGCGGTATCGGCGAGAACGACAAATACATGAGATCACTCATCTGCAGCAACATGGGCAACCTCGGTATCAAGCTTGATCCGGCGAAGAACGAGAAGACAGATGATGCTGTTATCCTCTCAACTGACGATTCCAAGATCAAAGTCCTGAAGCTTGCTACAAACGAAGAGCTGGTCATCGCCAGAGATACCAAGTCGCTCGTAGAGAAGATGGAAGCGCGTAAGTAAGTCTTAACAATTTTTAATCGTCCTGACGGTCAAAAAATCTGTTGACAATGCCTTTGCAGGAGTGTATACTCTTTAACGTTGACGATTGAAATGACATCGAATTTATTATAAGGAGGTGGAGCTACATGGCTACTCCAAAGAGAAGAACTTCAGCAACTAGAAGAGACAAGAGAAGGTCGCCTAATATGAAGATGAAGGCGCCTGGTCTTTGCATCTGCCCTAAGTGCCATCAGCCGAAGCTTCCGCATAGAGTCTGCCCTAACTGTAACTACTATGACGGTCAGGATGTGCTGAAGGCTAAAGAAGCATAAAAAATCAAAGATGTTTTTTAAGCAGGTCGAAAGGCCTGCTTTTTTTGTATTCTTTTAATGCAAAAAATCTTAGCATTTCTTATGCTTTTAAAAGCGCTCAAAGCATTGAGATTCACGCAAAACACTGATATAATTATTGTGTATATTTATGTAATAAATGGAGGGGATTTTTATGTACGTACCAGACAGTAAATTAAAGGTCGGTATACTTGGTGGAACCGGAATGGTAGGACAACGGTTCATAACACTGCTTGACGGTCATCCATGGTTTAAAGTAACTACTATCGCTGCGAGCTCAAGGAGCGCAGGCAAGAGATATGAGGATGCTGTAGGCGATAAGTGGAAGATGGAAAAGCCTATGCCGGACAGCGTCAAGGATATCGTTGTAAAAGATGTAGCTGATATCGATGATGTTGCTGCTGATGTTGATTTTGTTTTCAGCGCGCTCAACATGTCCAAGGATGAGATAAGAGCGATAGAAGAAGCTTACGCGAAGACCGAGACTCCTGTTGTTTCCAACAACAGCGCTCACAGATGGACTCCTGACGTTCCTATGGTCGTTCCTGAGATCAACAGCGACCATTATGATATCATTGAGACACAGAAAAAGAGGCTTGGAACAAAGAGGGGCTTTATCGCTGTAAAGCCTAACTGCTCGATCCAGTGCTACACTCCTGCTCTTGCTGCATGGAAGGAGTTCGGTCCTAAGGAAGTCGTCGTTTCCACATATCAGGCTATCTCCGGAGCAGCAAAAACATTCAAGGAATGGCCTGAAATGCTCGGTAATATCATTCCATATATCAGCGGTGAAGAAGAGAAGAGCGAGAAAGAGCCTCTGAAGGTATTCGGCCACATTGAAGATGGAAAGATCGTAAGCGACGACACGATGACTATCACATCACAGTGTGTAAGAGTGCCTGTTCTTAATGGTCATACTGCTTCTGTATTCATCAACTTCAGGGAAGATCCGGGCAGGGACGTCCTTATAGAAAAGCTGAATTCATTCAGCGGATATCCGCAGGAAGCTGGGCTTCCAAGTGCTCCTAAACAGTTCATTAAGTATCTGGAAGAAGACGACAGACCGCAGGTAACAAAAGACGTCGATTACGAGAACGGCTTCGGCGTCACTATCGGAAGACTCAGAAAAGACACAGTATTCGATTATAAATTCATAGGGCTCGCTCACAATACAGTAAGAGGGGCTGCCGGCGGCGGTCTCCTTGCTGCGGAAACGCTTGTTTCAAAGGGATACATCAAAGCAAAATAGTAAATCTGCAGGGCGCTGATACATTATTCAGCACTCTGCTCTGCATGATCATCAAATGATGTATTACTAAAAGGGGGAAAAGAGATTTGAGTTATTTACAAGCTGTCATACTCGGCCTTATCCAGGGACTTACAGAATTTCTTCCAGTATCGAGTTCCGGACATCTGGCTCTGCTGCAGCATTTTTTCGGAATCAGTGGCGATGATGTTCTTTTGTTCACGGTACTGCTCCATGTCGGTACACTTATCTCAGTATTCTTCATGTACTGGAAGGATATCTGGGAACTGATCAAAGAACTTTTCATGACCATAGGAGATATTTTTACAGGAAAGGGACTGAGGCTGGATGAGCGTCCGATAAGGAAGCTCGGAGTCCTCATAATCACCGCTTCGATCCCGACCGCGATCATCGGATTTGCTTTCAATGACTTTTTTGAAGGCCTCTACAGCAACATTCTGTTTATAGGTATAGGATTTATGATCACAGGAACAATGCTGTTTTTGTCCGAGAGATTCGGGAGCAATTCCAGGGATCTGGACAAGATGAATCTCCGGAACGCCATCTTCATCGGCATTCTCCAGGGAATAGCGATCTATCCGGGCATCTCGAGATCAGGGTCAACTATCGTCGGCGGCCTTACAACAGGACTGAAGCGTGAGCTCGCTGTACGTTTTGCATTTCTCATATCTGTCCCGGCCATCATGGGATCAGCTCTTCTCGAAGGCAAGCACGCCCTGGAAGAAGGCATCGATATGTCTGTGCTCGGGCCTGTGATCGTAGGCATGGCTGTTGCAGCCGTGAGCGGCGTCATCGCTATCAAAGCCATGATCAAAGTCGTATCTGACAGAAAACTCAAGTACTTCTCGTTTTACGTATGGGTACTTGGAACGGCTGTAATAATCTACAGCATATTTGGCATGGCAGTAAAATAAAATACTTGGCTGAATATTCGGGGGTATATTTTGGCTACAGAAAAGAAAAAAGGTCCGGGAAGACCTAAGGGATCAAAAAACAAAAGCTCTTCCAAGAGCAGTAATTCCAAGCGCAAAGAAATAGAAGAGATTCAGCGCAAGCGCGAATCGACGGCAAGGTTGACAGACATAATCTGGGGCATATGCTATATTGCCCTTGGCGCTCTTGTATTCTTTGCCGTACAGTTCCACGCCGCAGGAGAAGCCGGCAACATAGCCGGAGATATGCTTAAAGGCATGTTCGGCCTGCTCGGCCTCATATTACCCTGGTATCTCATAATACTCGGCATTCTGATGATAACAAGAGTCTTCATGCACTTCTCTGCAAAGACGCTTATCATCTCCTTTATTCTGTTATGTCTTCTCTGTCTGCTGAATTCCGGAAGATTCATCGATTCTGAAAATATCACCTTTGATATGGTACAGTTCTATCAGGATGGCATCACTCTTGATTCCGGCGGATTCATCGGCATGACGCTGGGCAGTGTGATCGTAAAGTTCCTCGGCAAATCAGGATTATATATCATATCAGCTGCCGGCATATGCATCAGCCTGCTGCTTATTCTTAACACACCGATGTCTAAATGGCTCGAGAAGCGCCGCCAGATAAGGGAAGAGACTGTACTTCTGCAGGAAGCTGAAGCCCAGAAGAGATATGAAGACTTCAAAAACAGGCAGGAGGAAGAGGAGGAAGACGAGCAGGATCAGCTTCCGGAACATTCGGAGTATAATCCAAAGAGTCAGAAAAAAGAAAGTTTTCTCGGCCATCTGTTCGGCTTTGATGATGAAGACTATGAGGATGATGAGCAGGATAGCTCACCTGACGACAGTCAGAGTACGGCTGACACACTTCCGCAGTTCCCTGATGAGCCTCAGATAGTCAATACCAACGAGTCAGAGGAAGAAGAGAAAAAGAAGGAAGAAAAAGCGTCAAGCTTCCTCAAGGCGATAAGCCTTTTCGGAAATGAAGAAAAAGAAGACGATACAACAAAGCTTGATGCCGACGAGCTTATGAAAGAGCAGTCTGATGATGTGACCGAAGATAAACAGGACAAAGTCAAGGTCACCAAGCGTGATATCGACGCAACTGCTAAAGAGATAAACAGCAACAAGGCAAAGAAGACTATAGCGTATAAGAAGCCTAAGATTGATCTGCTGTCTAAACCTGAGCGCGCTAATAATGAAGGCGTGAATGAAGAGCTCAAGCGCAAGGCGCATGTTCTGGACGAGACGCTCAAGAACTTCGGAGTGGATGCGAGAGTCGTGCAGGTCACACAGGGGCCTGCGATAACACGTTACGAAGTACAGCCTAATGTCGGCGTAAAAGTAAGCAAGATCGTAAGTCTTGCAGACGATATCGCACTTAATCTTGAGGCAAAGAGCATAAGAATAGAAGCTCCTATCCCGGGAAAAGCTGCAGTCGGTATCGAAGTAGAGAACTCTGTGGTCAATACCGTAACGCTGCGTGAGATAATCTCATCCAAAGAATTCAAAAACCAGAAATCGAAGATATCATTTGCTGTCGGTAAAGACATAGCAGGAAATCCGATAGTCGGAAACCTGAAAGAGATGCCTCATCTGCTCATCGCGGGAGCTACCGGTTCAGGTAAGAGCGTATGCATCAACAGTATAATAACAAGTATACTCTATAAGGCAGACCCAGATGAGGTTAAGCTCGTCCTTATCGACCCTAAGGTAGTCGAGCTCGGAAATTACAACGGGATACCGCATCTTCTCATTCCTGTAGTCACTGACCCGTCCAAGGCAGCTGCAGCACTGTCATGGGCTGTAGTCGAGATGACTGACAGATACAAGATATTCTCCGAAGTCGGTGCCAAAGATCTTGCAAGCTTCAACTCCAAGATGCGCGCCCAGGGTGAAGAAGATCAGGTGCTCCCTCAGATCGTCATCATCATTGACGAGCTTGCCGACCTCATGTTAGTAGCCAGCAAGCAGGTGCAGGAGACAGTCCAGAGGATCGCACAGCTCGGCCGTGCTGCCGGAATGCACCTTATCGTCGCGACTCAGCGTCCGTCTGTCGATGTCATCACAGGAGTCATCAAAGCCAATATCCCTGCAAGGATCGCTTTCGCTGTATCTTCCGGATACGATTCCAAAACTATACTTGACCAGGGCGGAGCAGAAAAGCTCGTAGGAAAGGGCGACATGCTCTACAGTCCTAAAGGAGGCGTAAAGCCTATCCGTGTACAGGGTACATTCGTATCTGAAGAAGATGTCAATGCAGTCATCGATTCCATTAAAGAACAGGTAGAAGAAAACGATTATGCACAGGAAGTTATCGACACTATCAATAACGGCGGATCATTCGATATGGGTGATGATGCAGATGAGCTCCTTCCAAAAGCTATAGAATGTGTGATCGACGCTGGTCAGGCATCCGTTTCAATGCTTCAGAGATATTTCAGGATAGGGTATAACAGATCTGCAAGGATCGTCGATCAGATGGAGGAACGCGGTATAGTCGGCCCTCAGGACGGCGCAAGGCCAAGAAAAGTTCTTATCACAAAGGAAGAATGGCAGCAGATGCAGAATAGCCAGATCGATGCTGACGATGAAGACGATGACACAGATTACGATGAATAGAGGATAAAGATAAAACGGACTGGGATGACAGATCCCGGTCCATTTTATGAGTCAGTTATTAAACAAGAAAGAAACCAGCATATAATGAAAGTATATTTTGATACACTCGGGTGTATGAAGAACATGGATGACGCTGACATGGCACGCGGTATCCTTGAAAAAAGCGGTCATAAGACAGTTGAGTCGCCGGATGACGCGGATGTTATTATCGTAAACACCTGCGGATTCATTGAGCCAGCAAAAAAAGAATCTATCGATGAAGTATTCACGATGGCTGAATACCGCGAACAGGGCAAAAAGCTGCTTGTATCCGGTTGCCTCGTACAGCGCTACGCGATGGAGCTGTATGATGAGATGCCTGAAGTCGACGGGTTCATCGGCGTAAATGATTATGAAAGACTGCCGGAGCTCCTTGACGAAATGGACCATTCAGGGAGATTCGTAAAAAACAGCTCGTATAACCCTGAAAGCGACGCGATCCTTTCAGAGCATGAAGTAAGATATGTGGCTGAGGGAACATATTCCACAACTCTGAGGATCTCCGAGGGATGCAGCAGGAACTGCGCATACTGCATCATACCTAAGATCAGAGGGCCGTACAGAAGCAAGAAAGAAGAATCGATCATAGCCGAAGCGGAAAGACTGGCCGATGCCGGTGTGAAAGAACTGTCGATAATAGCGGAAGATACCGGATGCTACGGGATCGATCTTTACGGCGAGCCGAAGCTTGCCGATCTGTTGAGAAAGCTTTGCAGGATAGATGGTATTGAGTGGATACGCCTGATGTACTGCTACGAAGACCATATAACTGATGATCTTATCAAAGCAATAGCTGAAGAAGACAAGATATGCAAGTACATAGATATACCGCTCCAGCACGCGAGCGACGCCGTCCTTAAACGGATGAGACGTAAGACCACTGAAGACTCGATCTGCGAGAAACTTGATAAGCTCAGGAAAAACATTCCCAGGATCGCGATAAGAACTACTTTCATCACCGGTTTCCCTGGTGAGACAGAGGACGATATCGCTGAACTTGAAGACTTTGTTGATGAGCAGAGATTTGCCAGAGTAGGAGTCTTCACATATTCCGCGGAAGAGGGGACTGACGCAGCTGAGATGCCTGACCAGGTGCCGGAAGACATCAAAGAAGAGCGCCGCAATCTGATCATGCTCAGGCAGCTTGAGATCTCCAACGAACATAATCAGGAGATGGTCGGGAATGTTTACGACGTCATTATTGACGAGATAGATGATGATGGATCTTTTATCGGGAGGACCAGATATGATGCTCCTGATATAGATAACAGTGTGCTCTTTGTCTCTGACCATGAGCATGCTCCTGGGGATATAGTAAAAGTACTGATAGAAGAGGCATATGATTATGACCTCCAGGGAAGAGAGGTGTCTGATGAACCTTCCAAATAAGCTTACGGTCGCAAGAGTGATAGCCGTACCGTTTTTTATCGCGCTTTATATGATGGGCTATTTTCTGCCAGCGCTGGTGCTGTTTATCCTGGCATCGCTCACTGATATGCTCGACGGAAAGATCGCGAGAAAATACAACCTTGTCACGAACTTCGGCAAGATCATGGATCCACTGGCAGATAAGATTCTCGTCTACTCAGCTTTCTGCCTTATGGTAGGCGACGGCCTGATCCCTGCATGGATGCTTATAATCATTCTTGCCAGAGAATTCCTGATGGCAGGTATGCGTACTGTCGCTGCTTCCGAAGGCATCGTCATAGCGGCAGATATGAGCGGCAAGATCAAAACTGTACTGCAGATGATCTCAGTACCTCTTCTTATATTCTATAAAGCTGTTCCGACGATACCGCAGATCTCGCAGTATGAACACTATATTTATCTTTGCGCTATGGGGTTCCTTTACGCTTCGCTGTTCATGACTGTATATTCCGGTATCGAGTATATTACCAAAAATAAAGAAGTTTTCAGACAGTAAGTAAGGAAGTAAGTAAAAATGAAATGTGCAATAATCAGCGTCGGTACTGAGCTGTTGATGGGACAGATCGTCGACACGAATGCGGCGTGGCTCTCTGAGAGGCTCAGGTCGCTCGGCATCGATGTATTCTACAGATATACAGTAGGGGATAATCCTGAGAGGCTTGCTGATACAATACGTACGGCATTCGATCATGTCGATCTCGTCATATCCATCGGAGGGCTCGGGCCCACAGAAGATGATCTGACCAAAGAGACATTCTGTGATGTACTTGGAGTTCCACTTGTTAGAGATGAGCGTACAGTCCAGGACCTTGAGAGCAATGCAAAGATATCTCAGAAAGTATTTACTGACAATAATTATAAGCAGGCAATGCTTCCTGAAGGCGCTGTGATCTTCTATAACTATACGGGAACAGCTCCGGGTTTTGCAAAAGAAGTTGACGGGAAGATCTTCATCTGCATGCCAGGTCCTCCGCGTGAGCTTTCATCTATCTGGGAGAACGGTGCTGAAGACTATCTGAAAGGGCTCGGCGACGGTGAAGTCTATTATCATGTCATCCGGCTGTTCGGAAAGGGTGAATCTGTCATTGAGACCGATCTGATCGATCTTATCGATGCTCAGACGGATCCGACTATCGCAACATATGCCAAAGAAGGGGAATGTACTGTAAGAGTTGCCTCCAAGCACAAGGATCCAGAAGAAGCAAAAAGAAAAGTCGATGAGATGACGGAGATCATCTGCGACCGGGAAAGGGATTTTGTTTACAGCACTGACGATGAGCCGCTGGTAATGCTCGTTGGAAGAAAACTGCTCGAGAAAGGACTCTCGATCTCGTGTTGTGAATCATGCACCGGCGGAATGTTCGCGTCACAGCTCACGAACGTTCCGGGCATATCCTCCGTGTTTGACCGTGGGCTTGTAACATACACCTACAATGCCAAGATGAATGAGCTAGGCGTCAGAGAAGAAACTCTGGCAAAGTATACTGCAGTCAGCCGTCAGGTAGCCGATGAGATGGTGACCGGACTTCAGGCTAAGACAGGATGTGATGTATGCGTATCCGTCACAGGAATTGCAGGTCCGTCCGGCGGCACCAAGAGAAAACCTGTCGGACTTGTATATGTCGGCTGCATAGTAAAAGGGAAGAAGAAGGTCGTCAAGCTGAACATCAGTAATCTCGGAAGAGCATGGATAAGGAAATATGCCACGCTCGCGATGTTCAACATCATAAACAAAATGATCGACGGCAGTAAGATACCGCCTATGTAATAGCAGAATATCATTTCCCATATAAGTATATTGACAGTGTATGGGGAAGTTGATAACATCTATAGAATCATGGATTCTGGTATCCGTTTCGTTTTTCTGTTTAAGATTTTGCACTTGACATATCATTATTCCGTAGTAGAATAAATATAGAACACATGTTCGTATTATGGAGGTGGCTATGGCAGCTAAGAATGATAATGATGGGAGAGAAAAAGCGCTGGATGCGGCTCTCGCACAGATAGAGAAACACTTTGGACAGGGCGCCATCATGAGGATGAGCGACAACGCAAGCATGAACGTTGAAGCTATATCTACCGGCTCGATAAGCCTTGATATGGCTACCGGCATCGGCGGTGTCCCAAAGGGAAGGATAATAGAAGTATATGGACCGGAGTCTTCCGGAAAGACCACACTGGCGCTTCACGTAATAGCAGAGAGCCAGAAACAGGGCGGAAGAGCAGCATTCATTGATGCAGAGCACGCTCTTGATCCTGTCTATGCCAAGAATCTGGGCGTAGTTATAGAGGATCTGCTTGTATCGCAGCCTGATACAGGAGAACAGGCTCTTGAGATCTGCGACATGCTTGCATCAAGCGGCGCTATAGATGTGATCGTAATAGACTCAGTAGCGGCACTGGTGCCTAAGGCAGAGATACAGGGCGAGATGGGAGATTCTCATGTGGGCCTACAGGCAAGGCTTATGTCACAGGCTCTGAGAAAGCTTACAGGTACTGTTAACAAAACCAATACATGTGTGATCTTTATCAATCAGCTCAGAGAAAAAGTCGGCGTTATGTTCGGCAATCCTGAAGTTACTACAGGCGGACGCGCGCTGAAATTCTATTCATCGATGAGATTTGACGTAAGAAAGATAGAGACGATCAAGCAGGGCGAGTCGATACTCGGAAGCAGGACCAGAGTGAAAGTCGTTAAGAATAAGGTCGCGCCTCCTTTCAAAAAAGCTGAGTTCGATATCATGTATGGCAAAGGAATATCTCTCTCCGGAGATATTCTCGACTGTGCTGCTGAAATGGGCATCGTAAAGAAGTCAGGTTCATGGTATAGCTACGGCGGAGACCGCATCGGTCAGGGAAGAGAAGCTGTGAAAGCTTATCTCGAAGAGAATCCCGATCTCATGAACAAGATCAGAGATGAGCTTATGGGATCCCTCCATCCAAAAGATGCCGGTGATGCTGATGATACTGCAAAAGCAGATCTGCCTGGTGTTTTTGACGAGACTTCTACCGAATCTGTTACAGTAGATGACGATGGTGTCATCATCGAATAGATCCGAAGGTGTTCGTAAAATAAAGTTTTTTTAAATCATTTGACTTCTCCTTTGAGTCGTGATAATATATACGAGTTAGACCGCACTCTGACGGGTCTTAAACAGCAATAAGGCTTACCCGTTGAGGCGAGACTGGTATGAGGAGGAACAATTAATGTATGCAATCATCGAGACCGGCGGAAAGCAGTACAAGGTAGAAGCAGGCGATATCGTTTCTGTAGAGAAGCTTGGCGCTGAAGTCGGAGAAACAGTTACTTTCGATAAGGTAATGGCAGTAAGTGATGACAACGGACTTAAGGCCGGAACTCCATATCTGGAAGGAACAGTCGTGACCGGAGAAGTCACAGAAAATGGAAAAGGCAAGAAGGTAGTCGTATTCAAGTATAAGGCTAAGAAGGATTCCAAGTCCAAGCAGGGACATAGACAGCCTTATACGATGGTAGAGATCAAAGCCATCGGAGAAGGTTCAGCACCTGCACCTGCTGCCGAAGAAGAAGTCAGTGTTTCCATGAAGAAGGAAGATCTCCTTCAGTATGCTAAAGATCACGGTATCGAAGTAGATCCAAAGGCTAAGAAGGCTGACATCATCGATGCTATAAATAATGCAAAATAGCTGATATAAACAGGAGGTAATACACATGTCAAGTAAAAAGGGAGTAGGCAGTTCCAAGAACGGCCGCGAATCCGAATCTAAGCGTCTTGGTGTGAAATGTGGAGACGGCCAGTTCGTATCAGCCGGAACCATCATCGTACGTCAGAGAGGCACCAAGCTTCACCCGGGAAATAACGTAGGGATCGGCGGAGACGACACACTGTTCGCCAAGATCGACGGTTCAGTTAAATACGAAAGGAAAGACAAGACCAGAAAACAGGTCAGCGTCTATCCGGTAGAAGCATAAGTACTAAGGGCCCCTGTAAACAGGGGCCCTGATTTTATTATAACAAGCAACTTTTGGTGTGATATGTTAGTAGATAAAGCAAGAATAAAGATCGTATCCGGAAAGGGCGGAAACGGTGCTGTCACATTCAGGCGTGAGCCTTTTGTTCCAGAAGGCGGGCCTGACGGCGGCGATGGCGGCAAAGGCGGCGATGTCATAATCCGCGCAAACAGAAACCTGACGACACTTATGGACTTTAAATATAAGAAGAAGTTCAAGGCCGAAGATGGTCAGGACGGCATGAGAAAGAAATGCTTTGGAAAAGACGGAGAAGATCTCATCATCGAAGTCCCTGTCGGAACTATGGTCACAGATGAAGAAACAGGCCTTCTGATGGCCGATCTGACTTCTGACGGCCAGTCTGTGGTCGCAGCAAAAGGCGGCAAGGGCGGAAAAGGAAATGTACACTACAAGAGCTCTGTAAGACAGGCTCCTGATTTTGCTGAAGCAGGAGACTTCGCAAAGGAGCGATATGTCATCCTCGAGTTGAAAATGATCGCTGATGTCGGTCTTGTAGGGTTTCCTAACGTAGGTAAATCGAGCATTCTCTCAGTTTCCACAAATGCAAGGCCTAAGATAGACAACTATCATTTTACTACCCTGGAACCGAACCTGGGAGTAGTGGAGATATCTGACACTGAGTTTCTGATGGCCGATATCGCTGGAATAATTGAAGGCGCTCACAAAGGCCTCGGCCTTGGCCTTGACTTTCTGAAACACATAGAGCGTACAAGAGTGCTCATACACGTTGTCGACGTGTCAGGATCTGAAGGCAGAGATCCTCGTGAGGATTTTGATAAGATCATGAAAGAGCTCGAGGAGTACAGCCCTAAGATGCTGAAAAAGCCTATGATCGTTTGCGCTAACAAGATGGACCTCGTACCTGAAGGATCTGACATCTATGAAGACTTCAGGAAATATGTGACCGAAAAGGGATATGACATATACCCTGTGGTCGCTCCGACCAGAAAAGGCGTCAGCGAGCTGCTTTATGCCGCGCTCGCAAAGCTTAATGAAGTAAGAGAAAACGAGCAGGATGAATATGAAGATGTCCAGTGGTTCGACTTTGATCGTGACGACGTGGACAAGAACTACCGTGTAGTAAACGTAGAAAAGAAAGGCGACATGTTCATTCTTTCCGGCACTCAGCTTCATAAGATATTCAATTCTACGAATTTCAACGATACCACATCTCTCCGCTATCTCTACAAATATATTGAAAAGAGCGGAGCTATTAAGAAGATGAAGGAGATGGGCCTTAAAGAAGGCGACACCGTATCGATCTACGATTACGAGATGGAATACATAGAAGAATTCTGATATATGGCAGAAAGACTTACTGAAAACGAATGCTACAGGCTCTTCCGAGAGTATGACACGCCAGACCGCGTCATCGCACACTGTCTTGAAGTATCAAGATGTGCGTATCTCATCGCCTGTGAGCTTAATAAGAACGGATATCAACTGGACGCCGAACTGGTCCGTATCGCTGCGCTGATCCATGACCTCATGAGAACAGACGATAAGCACGACGAAGCAGCAGGCGAGGTTTTAATGTCTCTCGGATATGAGCAGGAGGCAGAGATAGTCCGCGATCACATGTCTTACAGATTCAACGATCTTCCTGTCGTAACTGAGCATGACGTCGTCTGCCTCTCCGACAGGATCGTTAAGGAGCATGAATACGCAGGGATAGACGACAGGGTGGAATATCTCATCAATAAAGCCCCTGAGAATATCGAGAGAAAAGAGCATCTTCTCTACTGGAAAGAGAAGGTCAGAGAATATATACATGGCATAGAAGACATTATCGGCATTTCTTTTGATGAGCTGCTTGCTCCTGACATGGAACAGCTTCTCTCAAGAGTCGAGAAACCAGCAAGATATACAGGTCACGAGGTTAACGAGATAGTGAAAGACGTGGACGATCATACTCTGCGCATGGCTTTTGCTTTTCCCGACCTTTATGAGATAGGGATGTCATATCTGGGACTCCAGATCCTGTATGATGTCGTAAACAAGCGCGACGGGCTCTACATGGAGAGAGTCTTTGAACCCGCTCCTGACATGTGTGCCATGATGAGGAAGACCGGCAGAAAGCTGTTCACACTTGAAACAGGCACTCAGGTCAAGGATATGGATGTGCTTGGATTCACGCTGCAGTACGAGATGTCATATACCGACATACTCGATATGCTCGATCTTTCTGACATACCGCTGTATGCCAGGGACAGAGATGACAGATATCCGCTCGTCATAGCAGGAGGACCGTGTGCGTTCGCTCCGGAGCCTCTTGCCGATTTTATCGATGTCTTCCTTATCGGCGATGGAGAATTGCTTCTTCCGTCATTTCTCGAAAAGCTCAGAGCATCAAAAGAGAATGCTGTTTCAAAGACAGATTTTCTCAGATCAGTCTGCTCTGACGAAGGGGTATACGTGCCTGCATTCTATGAACCGGTATACAACGACGACGAAACAGTGAAGGAATACCGCAAGGTCTATGAGAATGCTCCTGATGTCATAGAAAAGGTTCTCGTAAAAGATCTTGACAGCGCTCCGTTCCCAGTCAACAACATCATACCAAACGTTGAGGCTGTACATGACCGCGCTGCTGTTGAATCATTCCGCGGGTGCACCAGAGGCTGCAGATTCTGCCAGGCCGGTATGTTATACAGGCCGATACGCGAAAGAAAGCGTGATACTATAATCGATCTTGCAAGGAAACAGATCGAGAACACCGGTCATGATGAGCTTTCTCTTCTGTCACTTTCCACGAGCGATCATTCCGATTTCGAGGGTATGGCAACAGAGCTCATGGATCTCTGCAGCAAAAGCGATGTATCGCTCTCACTTCCGTCACTCAGACTGGACAGCTTTTCATTCAAAGTTCTCAACGAGATCCAGAAATACAAGAAATCCGGCCTCACTTTTGCAGTTGAAGCCGGCACACAGCGTCTGAGAGACTCTATAAACAAAGGAATAACCGAGGAAGATGTATTCAGCGCAATAGAACAGGCTATTGAGCTCGGCTGGAGACACGTGAAACTCTATTTCATGATCGGCCTTCCAGGAGAAACAGACGAAGATCTGGACGGAATAGTCAAGATCACCAAAGACATACTGGCCATCCACAAAAGATCCGGAAATGGCGGGTTCTTCAACGTTACCGTAAGCTGCTCCAATTTCGTCCCAAAGCCTTTCACACCTTTCCAGTGGGTGCCGCAGGACAGCATGGATGAACTCGACAGAAAGAGAGAATACCTGAGGCAGCGCCTCAAGATAAAAGGCGTTAAGTTCCAGTGTCACGACAGCTTTGTGAGCAAAGTCGAGGCTGTGCTCGCAAGAGGGGACAGACGGTGTTCTGAGCTGCTCGCTGCTGCTCATGAAGCAGGATGCGTGCTCGACGGATGGAGCGATCTTTTCGACAAAGAGAAGTGGAGCACGGTGCTTGACAACTGGTCCATGGACTACCGGTTCTTCTCTGACAGAGAGAGAGCTGCTGATGAATATCTGTCATGGGATATGATAGATCCGTATGTCACGAAGAAATATCTCCTGTCAGAATACAGAAAATCTACGGAATGCAGGACTACAAGGGACTGCAGGAAAGGGTGCAACGGATGCGGCCTCACAAGAGTGATCAAGTGCTTTGGGGAGGTGGAAAATGAGTAGATACGCTTTGCTTTTCACCAAGACCGGACTTATCCGATTCACGTCGCATCTGGATCTTCTTAGAATGTTCAAGCGGGCGTTCAGAAGGGCTGAGATCCCTGTATCTTACAGCCAGGGATTCAATCCCCATCCGAAGATGGGGTTCTGCCAGCCTCTTTCACTTGGATACACAGGACTTGGCGAGCTCATCGAATTCCAGACTGATTCTGACAAAGGATGCAACAGATGGATGGATCTTATGAAGGACAGTCTGCCTGCCGGCATAGATCTGATCAGTATGGGTATAATAGCTGATGGTCAGCCATCCATGGCTGCTTCCTGCTATGCTGCTGATTATCTTATAGAATTCCGGGTCCCATATGCTCTTAAAGACTTCAAATCTCTTGTCTCAGATTTCCTGTCTCAGGATGAGATATCAGTGAGCAAGAAGTCGAAGAGCGGAAAAATATCTGATGTAGATATCAAAGGCAAAATAAGGTCACTTAAAGCTGCAGAAAAAGACGGCATGCTGATTCTGGAAACAACATTGGACTCAGGAAGCAGCTCAAATCTCAGCCCGGAACTCCTTATCAGATCTTTCTGCGCCTTCTGCCTTCCATTTGAAGAGCGATATGACATAAACGTTACAAGAAAGTGCCTTCATATCGGTGTTGACTACAGGATTACATGGATGTAGAATAATCACACGATACTGAACATCCACGTTTGTCGGGACTTCCAAACAGCAAAAAGGAGGTCCGGAATGTACTACAGACTTAAGCGCCTTATAAAAGACGCTGAAAACAAGAACATACTGCTTATAACGGCAGCTGCCGCCATTATACTGGCCGCAGCTGTCTTCTTTATTTATTACTATGGTAATAGTGAGAATATTTCCTTTGGGTCTCTTTCGGATCCAGAAGATCAGATTATATCTGAAACTGAGAACTCATCCAATATAGACCCTACCTCGAATATATATGTTGATATAAGCGGGTGCGTAAAGAAGCCGGGTGTATATGAGATGGAGCCTGGCAGCAGGATATTTGAAGTGATAGATGAGGCAGGCGGCTTCACTAGACATGCCGATACTGCTTTGATCAACCAGGCCGAAGAGATCAGTGACGGCATGAAGATAAATGTGCCCGACAAAAGAGATAAAGGAAAAGCAAAGTCGTCAGGGCATGCATCAGCCAGTTCTGATACGTCAGAAAGCCTGATAAACATCAATAAAGCGGATTCGGAGACGCTGCAGCGGATCCCCGGTATAGGTCCTGTTACAGCAGAAAAGATCATACAGTATCGAGAAGAGAACGGGCCGTTCGGTTCTGTCGAAGATATCACCAATATAAGCGGCATCGGCGACAAAACGCTGGAGAAGATGAGACCCAGCATAACTGTATAGGAGAAAATGCTATGGATAGAACTGATATCTGGATAGAATCCGAAAAAGAAGTTTCACGCCTTGGGGTCCCCGTAAAATACAAAGGTTACTATTATCTCATCATCGCTGTCGTGCTTGCATTCAAGTCGGGTCTCAGAAAAGCTGAGCTCTGCAATGAGATCTATGACAGGATCGCTTCGATGAATAACGTATCCAGTCAAAGTGTTGAGAAAGCGATACGTATGTCTGTCGTAAGAGCGTGGAAGAATGAGGAGGGCCCTATGAGACGCCTGTACCCGGGATACTGTAAAAAGCCTACGAACAGTGAAGTCATAGCCTACATTACAAGCCGTTTAAGGCTTGAAACGACTCGCGGAATTTGATAGAATAGCGTATAAAGGAGTTTTATGTAATGAAGCAGGAAAAGATCGACAGGATCAACTGGCTTGCTAAAAAATCCAAGACCGAAGGACTCACTTCGGAGGAACTTGAGGAGCAGGCCATACTGCGGCGCGAATATATAGATGATTTCAAAAAAAATCTCAAAGCGCAGCTTGATCGTATTGAAATAGTAGACGGCGACAAGGACGAAAGAAAAAATGGATGAGAAAGCCATAAGAAAACACGCATATTCAGAATACAGGAGATGGCTGGAGAACACCAAAGGCGATCCTTACCATGAAAAGCTTACTGATATCAAGGATAATCCTGATGAGATAACTGACGCATTCTGCCGTGAGATCACGTTCGGTACCTCAGGATTAAGGGGGCTTATCGGTCCTGGTACGAACAGAATCAACAAATATGTCGTAAGAAGGGTCACGCAGGGCATATGTGATTATCTGAAGACATCACATAAACCTGTAACAGTTGTCATCGGATATGATTCGAGGCGCGGCTCCAGATATTTCGCATATGAAGCAGCTTCTGTATTCAGGGGGAATCTGATCAAGCCATACCTTTTCAAGGATATCGTTCCTGTATCTCTTCTTTCATACGCTATAGAGAAACTGGAATGCGATCTCGGAATCATGATCACAGCCAGTCATGATACAAAAATATACAACGGCTACAAAGTCTACAGCGCACAAGGCCACCAGATATCAGATGAAGTCGTACAGGACATCATGAAGGAGATCGCAAAGAACGATTATTTCGGATCTGATATCTTCATGGACAACAAGAGCGGGATCTATCAGGCAGACGAGGATCTGAAGCACGATTTTGCCGATAAGGTCGCGTCACTCACGACGATCAAAGACAAGTCGGTATTCAACGATTTCAAAGTCGTCTATACTCCGCTTCACGGAGCAGGAGTTGAAACCTTCAAAGAGGTCTTTGATAAAGTCGGGATACAGTATGATGTCGTTCCTTCTCAGGCTGTTCCAGACAAAGAATTCACTACATGCCCTGTACCTAATCCTGAGAAGATCATGGCGTACAATGAGAGCTTTAAATGGCTCGACCAGCACGGTGGAGACATAATCACAGCTACAGACCCTGATGCTGACAGAGTAGGGTGCGCGATAAAGCATGATGGCATGAGGACAGTGCTCACAGGCAATCAGACAGGTATCCTTCTTCTGGACTATCTGTGCCACATCAAGCCGCCAAGGCCAGGCCAGATAATGATAAAGAGTATAGCTTCATCACCGCTCGCAGCAAAGATCGCCGAAAGAAACGGGCTGACAGTCATGAACTCTATAAGCGGCTTCAGGCATATAGGCCAGATACTGGATGACCTCGATGCATCAGGGAAGATCGACGACTTCTATTTTGCTTTTGAGGAGAGCGACGGATTCCTGGTCGATCCTTTCATCAGGGAAAAAGACGGCATCAGTGCAGCGCTCTATATATCCGAAATGGCTGCCTTCCACAAGAAGATGGGGAAGAACCTGATCGAAAGACTTTACGAGCTCTACAATGAGTACGGTATCTGTGTAGACAAGACCAGGAACTATTTCTTCAGCGGAGCAGCAGGGGAGCGCACAATAGCGTCCATAATGGATTTCTTCAGAAACAATGTCAATCAGACGATCGGCGGCAGAAACATCGTAAAGAAGACCGATTATCTCTCACCAGACAGCACAATGATCGCCGACTGTGTAGAATTTGACCTTGACGACGGAAGCAAACTTATCATACGGCCGTCAGGCACAGAGCCGATCATCAAGATATATTCATTCGAGACATGTGATTTCACTGATGTAGAGAAAGACATAGCTGATATAGTAGACAGGTTCAAAACTGTCATGAAAGATAATTAAGGAGAACCGAACATGGAAAAGAAAGGCCTTAACGAGATCAGGGAGCTGTTCCTGAGCTTCTATGAGAGCAAAGATCACTATCGCGGAAAGAGTGCGTCTCTTATCCCGAAGAATGATAAATCGATCCTCATCATCAACTCCGGAATGGCGCCTCTCAAGCCGTATTTCGCAGGACTTGAGACTCCTCCGAAAAAGAGGATGACGACCTGTCAGAAATGTATCAGGACAGGTGATATCGAGAACGTCGGCATAACCGCAAGGCACGGCACATTCTTTGAGATGCTCGGGAACTTCTCATTCGGAGATTACTTCAAGAAAGAGTCTCTCAACTGGGGATGGGAATTCATCACCAAAGTGCTCAAGATGCCTGAGGATAAACTCTGGGCTACAGTATATCAAGATGACGATGAGGCTGTAGCGATCTGGAAAGAGATCGGTCTTCCTGAGGATAGAATAGTAAGGCTCGGCAAAGAAGACAACTTCTGGGAGATCGGACTTGGCCCATGCGGACCATGCTCAGAGATCTACTATGACAGAGGTCCTGAATTCGGCTGCGGCAAGCCTGACTGCAAGCCAGGCTGCGACTGCGACAGATACCTGGAATTCTGGAACCATGTATTCACGCAGTTTTCCAAGGAAGAAGACGGAAGCTACAGCAACCTTGCTCATCCTAATATCGACACAGGAATGGGGCTCGAGCGTATAGCGTGCATAATGCAGGATACAGATTCCATCTTTGATATAGATACGATCAGACACATTCTTGACGGTGTGGTCGAGCTGTCTGGTGTTCCATATGAAGCAGGCGACCATAAAGCTGACATCTCAACAAGAATAATCACTGACCATCTCAGATCAATGGTATTTATGATCGCTGACGGCATCAAGCCAAGCAATGAGGGCAGAGGCTATGTGCTCAGGCGTCTTATAAGACGTGCCATAAGACATGGAAAGATGCTTGGTATCAAAGAAGCATTCCTCTCAGACCTGGCAGATAAGGTCATCGAGGTATCCGGAGAAGCCTATCCTGAGATCGTTAAGAAACAGGTCTATATCAAGAGCGTGATAGCTGCTGAAGAAGATAAGTTCGAGCAGACTCTTGACCAGGGCAACGCCATCATAAACGAATATATCGATGAGATGAACGCTGCAGGAACAAAGGTGCTCGATGGTGATAAAGTCTTCAAGCTTTATGATACTTATGGATTCCCTGTAGAACTTACAGAAGAGATCCTTGCTGAGAACGGCTTTACAGCAGATCTGGAAGGCTTTGATGCTGACATGAAAGCCCAGAAAGAAAAAGCCCGTGCAGGAAAGAGAGACACTTCAGAGGAAGCCTGGAAAGAGAGCGAGATCCCTGAGGGAGTGACACAGACACTGTTCACCGGATATGATGAGCTTGATACGAAGGCTACTGTGCTTGCGTTAACTAAGGACGGACAGGTGATCGATGAAGCGGAGACCGGCGATACAGTCACGATATTCACAGACAGATCTCCTTTCTACGTAGAGAGCGGCGGCCAGGTATCAGATAACGGAAGCATACTTGCAGAAGGAATGGAAGCAAGTGTGAGCATGCTCTCCAAGAACAAAGGGGTCATTCTCCACAACATCACTATAGAAAAGGGCAGCCTAGCTACGGGAGACACCGTACAGATGAGCGTAAACCCATACAAGAGAAATTCAACTGCTAGAAATCATACTGCTACGCACCTTCTCCAGAAAGCTCTGAGAGAAGTACTCGGCGATCATGTTGAACAGGCCGGGTCAAAGAACGATGAAAAGATGCTCAGATTCGACTTCACACACTTTGAGGCCATGACTCCTGAGCAGATCGAAAAAGTCGAGAACATCGTGAACCAGAAGATCACTGAGTTCATGCCTGTCATTACCACAGTCATGAGCAAAGAGGAAGCCGAGAAGACAGGCGCGATGATGCTCTTCGGCGAGAAGTACGGGGATAAAGTCAGAGTAGTAAACGCCGGCGACTGGAGTAAGGAATTCTGTGCCGGAACACATGTCAAGAATACAGGAGAGATCGGCTGCTTCAGGATCACTTCAGAGAGCGGCGTAGCAGCAGGCGTCAGAAGGATCGAGGCTGTGACCGGAATGGGCGTGTTCCTGAGAGACAGAAAAGCTGAAGTCATTCTTGAACAGACTGCTTCTATCTTCAAGGCCACTCCTGAAACTGTCGTAGCCAAGGCAGGCCAGACTGTAGAAGATCTCAGAAAAGTCAAGAGTGAACTTGGAAAGTTCAAGAAGAATGAGATCGGTCAGGACTCTGCAGAGCTTATAAACAATGCGGAAGATTTTGACGGTGTCAAGCTTATAACGAAGAGATTCGAAGGCGCAGGACCTGACGACCTGAGAACGCTCTCCGACAAGATAAAGGCTGAAGGTAAAGATGCGGTCATGGTATTCACATCCGTGACAGACGGCAAAGTGATGATGATCGTATCTGTTACTGACGGAGCTGTAAACAAGGGATATCACGCTGGAAAGATGATCAAGAAACTCGCCGGATTCATCGGCGGAGGCGGCGGCGGAAAGGCTGACATGGCCCAGGCCGGCGGAAGAGATCCGGAAGGCATCGAGGAAGCTTTCAGTGCTGCGAGAGAAATGTTGAACTGATTTTTCCTTGAAGACAGGCTCAGCTGATAGTATAATTGTTTAAGGAGGTCTTTACGATATGGAGGACAGGAACACTATAATGTTCAATGCTGCGAAGACACAGCAGAAGTCGACGCGCGAAGTGCTCGAGGCTGTCTACGCTGCACTGGAGGAACGCGGATACAACGGAATAGACCAGATGGTAGGCTACATCCTTTCCGGAGATCCTTCCTACATCACCAGCCATAACAATGCAAGACTGATGATCAGCAGGATCGACAGAGATGACCTGCTCGAAGAGATACTGAAGGAGTATCTTCAGAAATAACTGACCATGGGCAAACCCTCACCGGGCTTGCCTTTTTGGTATAAGGAGATGTATGAGAAAAATAGGACTTGATGTAGGGGACAAGACGATAGGGATCGCAGTAAGCGATCCATTAGGGATTACGGCTCAGGGGATAACGACGATCGAGCGTGTCGGTATCCGAAAAGATACGACTAAAGTTCTTGAGATGATCGACGAGCACGACTGTGACACGGTCGTTGTCGGTCTCCCGCTGAGCATGAGCGGCAGCGACAGCGAACAGACGAAAAAGGTCCGTGACTTTGTGACCATGCTCACAAATAAACTCGTGAGCACAGGGCACAAGGATGTCAAAGTGGTCTGGCAGGATGAGAGACTTACTACCGTGCAGGCAGAGAGGATACTCATCGAAGGGGACGTCAGGCGCAGGGACCGGAAGAAAGTCATCGACAAGCAGGCTGCTGTTCTTATTTTGCAGACTTATCTGGATTCACATTCTTAAAAAGGAGAATACAAATGTCAAAAAAAGTTGGTATCATAATGGGCAGCGCAAGTGATCTGCCAGTTGTTGAAAAAGCTGTCGGAGTTCTCGATGAGTTAGATGTTCCGTATGAGGTACATATCTACTCAGCACACAGAACGCCTGAGGAGGCCAGGGACTTCGCGGTAAACGCCAGAGACAACGGCTTCGGCGTCATTATATGTGCTGCCGGCATGGCCGCTCATCTTGCAGGTGCGATAGCTGCTAATACCACGCTTCCAGTAATAGGGATCCCGATCAAGTCTTCTTTTGACGGCATGGATGCTCTGCTTTCAACAATACAGATGCCTTCCGGCATTCCTGTTGCTGCAGTAGCAGTTGATGGGGCAAAAAACGCGGCTCTACTGGCTTGTGAGATACTTTCCGTGTCATCAGTAGAGATCGCCGATAAACTCGCTGAGATGCGAAAAGAGGGTGCTTCTGCGGTGCTTGAAAAGAACGCAGAGATCGAAAGCAGATTCAACAAATAATTTAAAGTGATGATTCGGCGGTCACGGCAGTAATGACCGTCCTCGTGTTGATTCGTTAAATTAAGGAGAAAATATGGAAAACAGCTACAGCAGCAGCTATAAAGACGCCGGCGTTGATATCACCAAAGGATATGAAGCTGTCGAGCTTATGAAGAAACATGTGAAGAAAACTCTGGTCTTCGGCGACACCAGCGATATCGGAGGTTTCGGCGGTCTGTTCGGACTTGATAAGGAAGGCATCGAAGATCCTGTCCTCGTAAGCGGGACTGACGGCGTGGGCACCAAGCTTAAGATAGCTTTTCTTATGGATAAGCATGATACTATCGGGATCGACTGTGTCGCCATGTGTGTGAACGATATCATATGTACCGGCGCCAGGCCTCTGTTCTTTCTTGATTATATAGCATGCGGAAAGAACAGGCCTGAGAAGATTGCCGATATAGTTAAAGGTGTTGCAGAAGGATGTCTTCAGTCCTATGCTGCTTTGATCGGCGGAGAAACAGCTGAGATGCCGGGTTTCTACCCTGAAGATGAATACGACCTCGCTGGTTTTGCTGTCGGCGTCGTTTCACGGCGATCGATCCTCGACAAGAACAAAGTCGATCCAGGCGACATCGTGATAGCGCTCCCATCATCCGGACTCCACTCGAACGGGTATTCTCTTGTACGAAAAGCTCTTGACGTCGAGAATATCGACCTGGACGACCGCCCGGCTATACTTGGAGGCCCATCGATAGGCGAGACTCTGCTTACACCAACAAAGATATATGTACAGCCTGTACTCAAGCTTATACAGCGTGTCAATGTGAAGTCGATTGCGAACATCACAGGCGGAGGCTTTTATGAGAACATACCAAGAAGCCTTCCGGACGGCATCGGAGTGAAGATAATGAGAAACAGCGTAAGGGTCCATCCGATCTTCTCTATGATACAGGAAAAGGGCGGCATTTCAGAGCACGATATGTTCAATACTTTCAACATGGGAGTAGGAATGACCTGCATAGTATCGAGAGATCAGACTGACCGTGCGCTCAACCTGCTGCAGGCAATGGGAGAAGATGCCTATATCCTTGGCGAGACGTGTGAGATAAAGCCGGGAGAAGACAGAATAGAGATATTATAAACTCAATAGAAGAGAGGTTTATACAATGGATAAAGCAAGAATAGCTGTCCTGGTTTCAGGCGGCGGGACCAATCTGCAGGCACTTATTGATGCAGAGCACAGCGGGATACTCACAAGCGGCGAGATAGTTCTCGTATGTTCAAGCAATCCTGATGCTTTTGCGCTGACCCGTGCAAAGAACAACGGCATAGAGACACATGTCATAGAAAATGAGCAGGATCTTATCAGTCAGCTTGAATCACACAATATCGATCTTATAATCCTTGCCGGATTTATGACTATACTGAGTCCGGAAGTGATAAAGCGATATCCAGAGCGTATCATCAATGTACATCCCGCGCTTATACCGTCATTCTGCGGCAAAGGATTCTACGGCCTGAAAGTACATGAAAAAGCTCTTGAGTACGGTGTAAAAGTTACAGGAGCTACTGTACATTTCGTCAATGAGATCCCTGACGGCGGAAAGATCATCTATCAGAAGGCCATAGACATCCTTGATGATGATACGCCGCAGAGTTTACAGAAAAGAGTTATGGAAAACTGCGAATGGATATTACTTCCGAAAGCAGCTGAAAAAGTATCAAAAGAGATCGTAGGATCAAGGGAGAAATGATATGAACCAGAATATGCTCGATACGTACCAGATCAGCAATATCTCTGATCTGATCAGTGGGAATCCATATGTCGGACGCGGCATCATCAGCGGTATGACGCCTGACGGCAAGAAAGCTGTTTCTGCTTATTTCATCATGGGTAGGTCTGTAAACAGCAGGAACAGAGTTTTTGTTGAGGACGGAGAGGACCTCATGATCAAGCCATACGACGAGTCTAAAGTCGAAGATCCTTCTCTAATTATCTATTATCCGCTCAGAATGATACCGCACGGCATGATCGTTACAAACGGCGACCAGACAGATACGATCAGAGACTTCACGGCCAGGGGACAGTCTTTCATCGACGCTTTAAGAACAAGAGAATTTGAGCCGGATTTTCCGAATCTCACTCCAAGGATAAGCTCAGAGCTCGACTTTGATCAGTCATCGTACAGCATGAGCATCCTCAAATCGGGAGATCCTGACGGCAAAACATGCTCGCGCTATTTCTTCGAATACGCCATGCAGCCAGGCCTCGGCCATTTCATCCACACATATGAGACAGACGGCGACCCTATCCCGACATTTATAGGGGAGCCTGACCGGGTGAACATCTCACAGGACATCGACGATCTAACCGCCGAGATCTGGGATTCACTCGATTATTACAACAAGATCTCACTTTACGTCAGATATGTCGACCTTGAGATCGGATCATTTGAATCCAGACTTATAAACAAATATAAACAAAATAAATAAAATGTGATAAGAGGGAGGTCTGTAAATGAAGGAATTCGAACTCAAATATGGTTGCAACCCTAATCAGAAGCCTGCGAAGATCTATATGGAAGATGGATCTGATCTTCCGATAGAGATCCTCAATGGAAGGCCGGGATATATCAATTTTCTGGACGCTTTCAACAGCTGGCAGCTCGTCTCCGAGCTTACTGACGCTCTCAGGATGCCAGCTGCTGCTTCTTTCAAGCATGTGAGCCCGACGTCGGCGGCTGTCGGCAGAAAGATGCCTGAAGAGCTGAAGATAGCTTCTTTTGTTGATGACATCGAAGGACTTGATGACTCTCCGATCGCAACGGCATATGCCAGAGCCCGGGGAACAGACAGGATGTCGTCGTTCGGAGACTGGATCGCACTGTCAGAGCCATGCGACCTCACCTGCGCGAAGATAATAAAGAGAGAGGTATCTGACGGTATCATCGCTCCCGGATTCACGCCTGAAGCACTTGAGCTCCTTAAGACCAAGAAGAAGGGCGCATACAATATCGTTCAGATAGATCCTTCCTACAGGCCTCAAGAAGAGGAAAAGAAACAGGTCTTCGGGATCACATTTGAACAGAAGAGGAATGATTACTCTGTCGATATGAACAGCTTCACGAATATAGTCACAGCGAATAAAGATCTTCCGGAAGATGCAAGACGCGACCTTGTCATCGCTCTTATCACTCTGAAATATACACAGTCAAATTCAGTTGCTTACGCCGCAGACGGACAGGCAATAGGAGTCGGAGCAGGGCAGCAGTCCAGGATCCACTGCACGAGGCTTGCCGGAAACAAAGCTGATTTCTGGCACCTAAGACAGTCAGAGAAAGTCCTGTCACTTCCGTTCAAAGAAGATGTCCCAAGAGCAGTACGAGACAACACCATCGACGTTTACCTCGGCGATGAGTTCATGGATGTGCTCGCCGACGGAGCGTGGGAGCAGCTGTTTACCGAGAAGCCTTCTCCATACACCCCGGAAGAAAAGAGAGCATATCTTGACACCATCTCCGGAGTTGCTCTGGGAAGCGACGCATTCTTCCCGTTCGGCGATAATATCGAAAGAGCAAAGAAGAGCGGAGTCTCATATATCGCAGAGCCGGGCGGCTCAGTCCGTGACGATGAAGTGATCGCTACATGCGATAAATACAACATGACGATGGCATTCACAGGCATGCGCCTGTTCCATCACTAGGATATTTCCGGATGCACCTGCATCTCTTATATGAAGGAGGAAAAGATCATGAATGTAATGGTAGTTGGAGGAGGCGGCCGTGAGCACGCCATCATCAAAGCGATAAGAAAGAATCCTGAAGTAAAAGACATCTATGCTCTTCCAGGAAACGGCGGTATTGCTCAGGATGCGATATGTGTCAATGTCGATGCGGAAGACCTTGACGGCGTAGTGGAATTCGTCAGAGGTCACAAAGAAGTGATCGACTTCGCCGTGATCGCTCCTGACGACCCTCTCTGCATGGGCATGGTAGATGCCGTAGAAGCTGAAGGTATTCCATGCTTCGGTCCGAACAAAGATGCCGCTATTATCGAGGGCAGCAAAGCATTTTCGAAAGATCTCATGAAACGCTATGACATACCGACGGCTGAATTCGAAACATTCACCGACATGGATGATGCTCTTGAATATGTACAGACCTGTAAGATCCCTGTTGTCGTAAAAGCTTCCGGCCTTGCCAAAGGCAAAGGCGTGCTCATCTGCGAGACACGTGAGGACGCAGTCCAAGCGGTGAAGACGATCATGGAAGACAAAGTCTTCGGAGCGAGCGGCGACACAGTCGTCATTGAAGAATTTCTCGAAGGTCCTGAAGTTACTGTGCTCTCATTCACAGACGGAAAAGTCCTCATTCCTATGATCTCATCGATGGACCACAAAAGAGCAGGGGATGGTGATACAGGACTGAACACCGGCGGCATGGGAGTAGTCGCACCGAACCCTTATTATACAGAAGAGATCGCTCAGCAGTGCGAAGAAGAGATCTTCCTCCCTACGATGATCGCCATGAATAAAGAAGGACGCACATTCAAGGGATGCCTTTACTTCGGCCTCATGCTTACTGAAGACGGTCCGAAAGTCATTGAATACAACTGCAGGTTCGGAGATCCGGAAGCTCAGGTAGTACTTCCGCTCTTAGACAGCGATCTGCTGGATATAATGAAGCACGTACATGACGGCACGCTGGAAGATGCAGACGTAAGATTCGCCAGAGATGAAGCTACATGCTGCGTCGTAATGGCGACAGAGGGATACCCGGGCAAGTACGGCAAAGGATTTGATATCTACATCCCTGACGATATCAAAGACCACGTCTACGTTGCCGGAGCAGACCTTGCAGAAGACGGGCATCTGCTGAGCAATGGCGGACGCGTGCTCGGAGTCACAGAGCGCGGCAAGGATATCCGCGAGGCAATCGATAAGGCGTATGAATCTGTTAGTAAGATCAAGTTTGATCATGGGTTCTATCGTCATGATATAGGGCAGAGGGCACTTAAAGCATTATAATTTATTCTTTTATAGAAAGGCATATCATATGGTTTTCAGAGTATATGTAGAAAAAAAGCCGCAATTCAGCAGCAGCGCTTCCGCATTGAAGAAAGAGCTTTCGGATGTGCTTGGTGTCAAAGGGATCACAGGGATCCGCATTATAAACAGATATGATGTTGAAGGTATAGATGAGGACCTCTTCAGGCAGGCGGTCACGACTGTTTTCTCTGAACCTCCTGTTGATGATGTGGCGTACGATCTGAAAGCAGGACCGGATGACAAGGTGTTTGCTGTTGAGTATCTGCCCGGCCAGTTCGACCAGAGAGCTGATTCTGCGTCGGAATGTATACAGCTCATATCCAAGGGAGAGCGTCCTCTTGTCAGAAATGCCCGTATTTACGTCATTTCAGGCTCTCTCACGGACGAAGACCTTGAAAAGGTAAAACATTACATGATAAACCCTGTCGAGGCGAGAGAGGCTGTTTTAGACACTTTCGACACTCTTGTCACAGAGTATGATCAGCCGGCTCCTGTCGAGATCCTCACAGGTTTTACGGATTTTGATGACGAACAGCTCAAGAAGTTCTCTGACGAGAAGGGACTCGCCATGGACCTTGCTGATCTCAGGTTTGTCCGCGACCACTTTATCGAGGAGCACCGCGATCCTACGATAACCGAGATACGAGTTATCGATACGTACTGGTCAGACCACTGCCGCCATACGACATTCAATACGACTTTAGACTCTGTAAAATTCCACGACAAATACATACAGGACACATATGAGGAGTACCTTAAGACCCGTGAGGAACTCGGAAGGACCAAGCCGATCTCTCTTATGGATATCGGAACGATCGCCGCGAAATACCTCAAAGCGAACGGAAAGCTGGATAAACTGGATGAATCCGAAGAGATCAACGCATGCACGGTAAAGATAACTGTCACAGTAGACGGCGAGCCACAGGACTGGCTGCTCCTCTTCAAGAACGAGACTCATAATCATCCGACAGAGATCGAACCTTTCGGAGGCGCGGCCACATGTATCGGCGGAGCTATAAGAGATCCGCTGTCAGGAAGAAGCTACGTTTACGCCGCCATGAGAGTCACAGGAGCTGCTGATCCGCTCGTTCCGATCTCTGAAACGCTCAAGGGAAAGCTTCCTCAGTCAAAGATCGTCACCACTGCAGCGGACGGCTACAGCTCATACGGAAACCAGATCGGTCTCGCTACAGGCCAGGTCGATGAGATCTATCATCCTGGATACGTCGCGAAGAGAATGGAAGTAGGCGGGATCGTTGCTGCTGCTCCGGCCGAGAATGTCGTGCGGCTGAGGCCTGAAGAAGGCGATGTGGTAATACTTCTTGGCGGACGTACCGGCCGCGACGGTATGGGCGGTGCTACAGGATCATCAAAATCTCATACGGAAGAATCTCTTTCGACATGCGGCGCTGAAGTCCAGAAGGGTAATGCTCCAGAAGAGAGAAAGCTTCAGAGACTGTTCAGGAATCCTGAAGCGTCAAAGATGATAAAGCGCTGCAATGACTTCGGCGCAGGCGGCGTATCCGTCGCGATCGGAGAGCTTGCGGACGGACTTGATATCGATCTGGACAAAGTTCCCAAGAAATATGAGGGACTCGACGGTACTGAGCTCGCGATAAGCGAATCACAGGAAAGAATGGCTGTCGTAGTCACGAAACAAGATGCTGACAGATTCATAGAGCTCGCGGAAAAGGAGAATCTTGAAGCTACTATAGTTGCGACTGTAACCGCTGAGCCTTCACTCAGAGAATACTGGAGAGGCGATCTTATCGTTGATATCCCAAGGTCTTTTCTCGATACTAACGGTACTGAGAAACACATAGATGTAGAAACTGAAGCCGAGAGCGATTATAAAGCTGCATATACAGGTGATTTCAAAGAAGATATGCTCGCGATGGCATCAGATCTCAACTGCTGCAGCAAGCGCGGGCTTTCCGAGGAATTCGACTCGACTATAGGGCAGGGCGCCGTTCAGATGCCTTTCGGGGGCAGATATCAGAGAACTCCGGTACAGGCCATGACGACTCTGATCTCAGTAGAGAAGGGCCATACAGACGACGTATCACTCATGTCCTGGGGTTATGATCCATATGTAACTTCAGCAAGTCCATATAAAGGAGCCTATCTTGCGGTTGTACAGTCAGTGTCAAAGCTCGTTGCGCAGGGCGCTCCGTTCAGAGATGTATATCTGTCATTCCAGGAATACTTCGAGAGGCTCGGTACTGACCCTAAGAGATGGGGCAAGCCGTTTGCCGCTGTACTCGGCGCTTTCAAGGCTCAGAGGGGACTTGAGGTCGCTGCTATAGGCGGCAAAGACTCAATGAGCGGCACTTTTGAGAAGATCGATGTTCCGCCTACGCTCATCTCGTTTGCGGTTACTACCTGCAAGACCGGCGACATAATAACGGGTGAATTCAAGAATGTAAACGATAAAATTATTATGTTATCACCGCATCTCCGAGAGGAGAGCGGACTGCCTTGTCCTAAGTCGCTGAAGAATATCTTCGATGAGATAGCAGCACTCAATAAAGAGGGCAAAGTCAAGGCCTGCTACACCAATGGATTCGGCGGAGTATCCGAAGCACTTATGAAAATGTCCATGGGAAACGGCATCGGGGTCATAATCCACAAGGAATTCCCGTATGAAAAGCTGTTCGAGAAGGGATATGGATCATTTATCATTGAAGTCCCTGCTGATCTTACTCTTCCTGAAAGTCCTTTCTATTATTCCGAAATAATAGGAACTACTACAACTGAGAAATGTATAACACTGAATGATGCACGTGTAGGCTTTGATGACCTGTTTGATGCGTATGAGAGCAAGCTCGAGCCGGTATATCCATGCAACATCGAGACAGTGCCGAACAAGATCGATACATTCACATACAACAAGAAAGAAACGGGCACATATCCAGAGCATGAGAGCACAGATTCACCGAAAGTGCTCATTCCTGTATTCCCTGGCACGAACTGCGAGTACGACACAGCGAAGGCGTTTGAAGATGCCGGAGCAAAAGCTGATGTCGTCATCATAAACAACCTCGATCCTGAGCACGTATCAAGATCCGTCGAAGACTTTGCCGCAAAGGTGAAAGAGAGCCAGATGATCTTCATTCCGGGCGGATTCAGCGGCGGAGATGAGCCTGACGGATCAGCCAAGTTCATTACTGCGTTCTTCAGGAATCCGGAGATAAAGGAGGTCGTAACTGAACTTCTCGACAGCAGGGGAGGCCTGATGGCAGGCATATGCAACGGCTTCCAGGCTTTGATAAAGCTGGGTCTTGTACCATATGGAAAGATATGCGATCAGGATGTGGACAGTCCGACGCTCACCTTCAATGAGATCGGCCGCCACCAGTCCAAGCTCATCAGAGTCCGCGTAGCTTCAGACAAATCCCCGTGGATGGCAGGAGTACATACAGGAGAGATATACACAATGCCTATATCGCACGGAGAGGGCAGATTTATCGCGACAGAAGAAGAGATAAGAAAGCTCGCTGAAAACGGACAGATACTAACACAGTATGTCGATCTTGACGGAAACGTATCTGCCGATATACAGTTCAATCCGAACGGATCTCTTTACTCTATTGAGGGCATCACATCGCCTGACGGACGCGTGATCGGAAAGATGGGACATGCCGAAAGAAAGGGAGCAGGGCTTTATCTCAACGTTCCCGGCGAATATGACATGAAGATGTTCGAATCAGCGGTAGAATATTTCCGTCATTAGATCTATAATCAACGAGCATGCTCATTATAGTCATACCGAAACAGTACATTCATTAAATGTACTGTTTCTTTTTATAATAGTAGTGCTACAATTACCTTAGAAAGGAGATGATAGTCGTGATAATATCGATAAAGAGATTTATGGTTATTGCTTCATGCGCCATCATTATGGCTATCTCACTGTCACTCATTAATACAAATGCATCATACGCAGTCGGCAATATCGACGAAGGTACTACCGGCACATGCAAATGGGAGTATTATCGGATAGGAAATGGTCCATATACTCTTCAGATCTCTGCGAAAAACCCCTCTGTAGGCGGTGTTATGGATAACTATACTCACTCATCACCGGCTCCATGGAACAAATACAGAGAAAAGATAGAGGAAGTCAAATTTGAAAATGTACTGAGTATTGGAGATTATTCGTTCTATAACTATCCAAATATCACAAGTGTAAATCTCAAAGGCGTTACTGAAAAAATCTATTCCGAAACATATGAACTGATCGGCGAGAATGTCATAAAAGGTGTATCACGTGTAGGTACCGGCGCATTCGCATGGTGTAAAAATATTGGATATATAATTATATTTGGCGAGAACTGTGTTATCTGCGAAGATGCTTTCGCTTTTTGCGAGGACGTCGTGATGAACTCAGTCGATCTTTATGGCATAAAGTCTATTAGACGAGATGCTTTTGAAGAAGTTGACTGCAGAGAGCTATATCTTCAGGAAGGTCTTGAATCCATAGGCTGGGGAGCATTCAACAACAACGAAGCTCTCACCACGGTCACGATACCGTCGACCTGCATATCGATATCAGACAATGCTTTCTCAGCATGCAAAATGCTTGAGACCGCATATATTATGAATCCTTCCTGTACCCTTGAAGAATATGCATTTGATAAGGATTATTATACGACACTTCATGTTTATCCCGGATCGACCGGTGAAGTTTATGCAAAACAGTACGGATTCAATTATGAGTTTATCAAGCTCTATAATCCAATGACAGTCGTACCGAAGACAGGAACCGTTAGATACTCAAGCCTTAGAAAAAAGACTCAGTATCTGAGCAGGAAAAAAGTTCTTACTATCAACAATTATGAAGGAACACTCAAGTTTAAAAAGCTATCTGGAAATAAGAAGATCACGATCAACAGCTCGACAGGTAAAGTTACAGTCAGAAAAGGGCTGAAGAAAAAGAAGTACAAGATCAAGGTAAAGGTCACAGCATCCGGAAACGCAAGTTTTGAGAAAGCTTCAGAGATCGTTACGTTTACTGTCAGAGTAAAATAGAAAAAAATACAGTATTACTTCAGGTCCGCAGGAGAGATCCTGCGGGCTTTTTTAATAATTATATATGTTCCTTACGATCCACCAGATAATTATCATTATCAGGAAAACAGCATCGACAGCTCTGCTGATCTTTGTCTGACCGAGATCATTGTTTCTGCAGACCTGAACGAAGGCGAAGATAAGATATGCGAAGATAGGGATAAAAAGGGCGTTCTCACGGAAGGCATCCATTATATGACAGTTAGCACTGTTAGTGTCGGCTCTGATCATATCCGATGCTGCAAGGGCTATATCAGTCGCAGCATGCGACATGCCGCAGCCTGGGCACTTAAGTCCTGTAAAAGTCCTGAACGGACATGGAATATAGAAGCCGAAGAATATGCCGGCCAGTAGGTATAAAGCTGCTGAAACAAGCAAAAAAGCCGCCAGAACGACGGCTTTATCTGTTTTGCTTATTCTCTTGTCATCGGTGCTGTTATACATATTATCATCTATCGATATACAACATTTCACGAGCGAGAACAATACGCGAACACTCGTTCGCGTTTATGCAAGCTTGTTTATCTCGTCCTGTACCATCGGAAGAAGTACGATAGGGAGGAAGAAACCAAGAATCATATACATGACCTTGTTATCCGTCGTCGGGATCCCTCTCTGTGCTTTGATCATGTTGATCTGCTCATCAGCGCCCATACCGAACAGGATGAATCCTACAGGGGCGACGAAGATACAGAGGAGCAGACATGCGATCGCGTTCACACTTGACTGCTGTCCTGTAGTCTGCTCAAGGCTGTTCATCGTATCATACACCCAGTAGAGTCCATAAATGCCGCATGTGATGACGGTAAGCAATATGACTGCAACGACACTTCTGTTTGTTAACATAATAATCTCCAATCTGTTATAAAATAGAAATAATTGCGCGTACAGAAATAACCATACATCTGGTATTCTATAATATTACGCCGCAATAATCAAGTTCTGAAGGAAACGCGGACGTATTGTACCTGTTTAGTTATAAGTATTGAATAAAAAAATACGTGTGATAGTATAGAATCAAAGATATGTAACAGGAGGTGATGATAGATGAAAGCTAAGATAAGATGCTTTTTGATCTTAGGTCTTTCTGTTATTCTTGCATTCTGTCTGATCTCATGTACCGGAGCTTCCGAAAACACTGAGAACAGCGGCGGATCTGGACAGAAGACAGAGATCGAGCCTGACCCTAAGACTAAGGATGAGCCCGATGATACGAAGCCGGCAAAGGCTTATGATGTCAGCGATGGAATGCAGACCGTTGCGTCTGAAGACGGATCGATAGAATATATCTATTTCAACGACTTCATGATCACTATGCCCAATAATGATAAATGGAGCTACGACATGACGCAGGATTCTGTAACGTTCTATCTGTTCTCCGCGCAGCAGGAAGGGTATGGCGGAAGGCTCGTCACCATAAGAGCGTATGATCTGGACGATGAGTCATACAAACAGCTACCAAGCTACCATGTCGCAGGTATAGGGCAGAACGTGGACAAACTGTTTATCGCTGAGTATCCGACAGATGTACAGTGGAACGGTAATGACAAAACACAGGATGCAGATTACAGAGAACTTCAGGCGTATCTCCAGAAGATCGGAGACAATGCTGTGAACAGTCCTGTCCAGACATCAGACGGTGACTGATAAAGATCATAGAGGTGATAGCATTAATTATTACCAGTCAGATAAGTGTTCTGGCTGGTATTTTCATATGTGAGGGGAAGGCGGGATCGATATATATAACTATTCCTAAAATCATAATTTTGGGAATAGTTATAGCGATACGCCAGAATAAGCCGCTCCGGCTGTACATATTGCAATCACTGCCTTTACACTGCTTTATAAATATAATTGCATTTAATATATATTCTCTATTTCTGAAATGATTATAACGAAGAATTATTCGAGCCCTATTTTCACTTCTAAGCGATTTTATTTAATATGGTCGATATTCTGTTCATCCTTATTTATCACTTATGATCGTTCTGTGCAGCAATTTATATCATGATCATTACTATTCTTCTATAAGAAAACGGAACGTCATTTCTGACGCTCCGCTCTCTGAGATTGTATATGGGTTTTATTAGGGTTAGCTTATTATTGACTCACAGGTATCATCAGATTCTGTCCCTGGAATATTTCGCCTGCAGATATATTATTGTAGTCGCAGATCTCATACATGAAATCTCTTATATCTTTATCTGCCGGTTTATAGCATTCTGCGATCTCCCATAATGTATCGCCGTACTGGACTGTGATCATCTCATATGAAGTCTTGCTTGAGCCTTCTGCATTGTATGATCCGATCATCATCCCGCCGGCCATCGTTATCATAAGGATCGCTGCTACGAGCAATATTGTGAATCTTATTCTGTTTACTATATGTCTGTGATGATTACGTCTGCGTTTTCTGACAGCAGCACGTTCTGAGATGCCATATGCATCATCGTATATCATTGTGTTTTCCATATCTCTTACCCCTTTTCGAACACTTGTTCGCCCTTGACAATAACAATATAACAGAACAGCCGTTCTCTGTCAAGTATTTTATAAACATTTGTTCTTTATTTTTTAAAAACATAAAAGAGGGCGCTTTTTCAACTGTTTTAGCCGCCCTCTTCAATGATCCAGATAAATAATATCCGGTATTTATTTGATTTTTACCGTTACGGTAACTGTTTTGCTGCTGCTTTTACAGCTGCTGTTTCCTGACGCCGTGACCTTTATTTTAAGCCTGTATGTACCCTTAGGTGTCCCCTTCTTTACCGTGATTTTGCCAGTCTTTGAATTAAATGACAGATATCTTTTTGATTTCTTATTTCCTGTCACTTTATATGTCACATTGCCTTCAGCATTTTTAACTGTAACAGCTTTGAATGTCTTTGCCGCCTTCTTGACCTTTGCTGCTTTATATGTCTTTGCCGACGCTGAGCTTACTGACATCGTCTGATCTTTCTTTTCAGAAGAATCTTCGCTGCTCTCGGAGCTCTCGTTATTCCTGTCTGAAGCAGTCTCTGTCGTTTCTGTGATAGTGCTCACTCCAGGATTTCCGCTCGTATATGTCTTGTTTCCTACCGTAAGCTTGTGTCCGTTATAATTGATCTTTCCTGTGCCGGAGATCGAGCTTACCGTCGTGTCTTCCGTAAGAACGATCAAAGCCTCATCTTCAAGTGTGATGTCTACTGTTCCCAGTGAAGAAGATACTGTAGATGAATCTTTATGTGAAATTATCTTTCCGCTTGTCGTTCCTGTCCATACAGATGTGCCTTTAAGGTCAAGCTCAAGTTCTGAGTCGCTGCCAACGAGCATGGTCCCTGACAGTGTCTGATCCTTCGCATTAACAGACGCTTTGTTATTCAGTCCGCTCCATGCGTCGCTGCAGACTGAGAGAAGCACGTTCTCGGTATCTGTATTGTTGATCTTCACTCCTTCAAGCGTGATGGCAGCGCTTGTGTTCGTAACGTGGAACACATGTCCGATACTGTTGTTGAGCGTACCTCCTGTCATCGTGAATACGCTTGCTCCTTCAGACGCATCGCCTGACATTGACTGATACAGGAAGATACCGTTTCTGAAATAATCCTGACTGTTCAGCTGTTCGTTCGCTGCGTTTATCGTGCAGTTCTCCAGGATCACGGTATTTCCGCCTTCATTGACTACGCCCTGTGACGCAGTAGTCGACAGTGTCGCATTCTTGACATTGATAGTTGCTGTTGCGTATATTGCAGGTGATCCGACTCCGCTCGTGGTGTATGACCCGCCGTCTACATTAACAAAGCCTCCACCTCTGTCGGATCTTATCGCAGCTGATGATCGTCCCGCAGTAGTTATCGTAAGGTCACTGGCGTTTGTCGTACCAAAGCCCGTAGTCATGATTCCGCCGGAACCATCGCCGGTCGTTTTGATCGTCGAGTCAGATATATTCACCGTAGTTCCGTCGCCTGAAGCCGCATTTGTAGAAGCATTGCCGCCATAGCAGAACACTCCGTTCGCGCCAGAAGCATCAGTCGTGATCTTTGCATTTTTGATGGTCGTCGTGCCGCCGCCTTTGCACATCACCGCAGAGTTCGTGCCATAGAAGCTCTCGCTATCGCCCGCGCTGCTGCCGCCTGTCTTGGTAACTGCCACATTTGTAAGTGTGACATCATCTGAAGTGTCAACGAGAAGAGCATTCTCTGATGCTGTTGTGGAAGAATACGTTTTCCCATTCTCTGTGGCAACACTTGTGATCTTCGATGCTCCTGTCCAGGATACGCTGTCTGAAGACTGACCCGGAGCACCACCTGGAGCACCGTCTGGCGGAGCACCTCCTCCAGGCATCTCACTTCCAGGAGGCTCAGCAGATGCTGCGCTGCTCTCTGACTGAGCACAGCTTACACATGGTACAGCGATCATAGTCGAGCATATAGTACTCACAATTAACTTCTTTATTATATCGTTCATGTTATATCATCTGATCCAGTATATGGATCTTCTCCTTTCGTAATTATCAAAGCCTTATTGTAAGCTAGCAAATGCATTATACGAGCCTTACCTTAAATGAGCCTAAAATTGTTATCAATCTTTATTTATGATATACTGATGGAAATTAATGGAAATGATGATCTTACCATGCTCTGTCTTGAATACAAAGGTTCAGATACAGAAAAAGTATAACGATCAGAGATATCAATCACTATACTTTTCATAGAGGTGGTCGATATATGAGATGATCTGTTTTCTTTTTATAAGGGATATAACGCAGATAATTATGACTATCAAAGCGACTGCACCCATGCCGGTGTAGTCTTTTTTCATGTACATCGCACCGAATATGATACTTCCTGCCATCGCCGGCATGCGTCCGGCGACAGATATGACTAGAAAAGGAAGAAACCTTATGCCGGACACTCCTGCAGCATAGCATACAGCATCCTTTGGAAGACCTGGTATAAGATATATCAGAAATGTTATGAGATATGCCTTCTTGCTGGATAGAAGAACACTATAATGCTTTGACTTTTCATCCCCTATCATTAGTTGCACAGCATCTGAGCCGAGCAGTCTGGCCATATAGAACGTTATAGTTGTTCCGATCAGAGCGCCTATGAACGTATATATGAGTCCCGGAAGAAAGCCGAACAGATATCCTGCCGCAAACTGGAACACCTGACCTGGCAGTATAAATATCATGATCTGCAGGACTTCAGCCCCAAGATATATCGGTACTGAGAACTGTCTATACTGCCTGAGATACACTACGACGTCATCAAACGAACTGAACTGTGATATGAGATCACGATGGAACAGATAAATATAAAGCGGTACTCCGGCTACGATGAGAATAAGTACCGCAAACTTGATGATGGCGATAAAAGACTGTCCTTTATTCCTGTTACTTACCATAAAAATTTTATTGTATAACTACATATTCTGAAGAAGGCCCTTTTCGTATAGGCGCTGCAATGACATAAGTACGCCCAATTTGCTGTGCTCATATGTGAGCCCGCCCTGGAAATACACTATGTACGGGTCACGTATAGGGGCATCTGATGACAGCTCGATCGATGATCCCTGGACGAACGCGCCTGCAGCCATGACCACCTGATCCTCATATCCCGGCATATCTGATGGAACCGGCGTAACGAATGAATCGACCGGAGCTGCTTTCTGGATACCTTCACAGAAGGCACAGACAGCCTCAGGAGACCCCAGCTTGACAGACTGGATTATATCACTTCTCTTATCATCTTTTTCAGGCCTTACATCATATCCGAGCTTATGATATACCTCGCCGCACAGGATAGCGCCTTTGACAGCTCCATTGACCACTGACGGAGCCAAGAAGAACCCCTGGAGCATCGCTCTTGTCTGTCCGAACATTAGGCCGCATTCACCACCGATCCCAGGACAAGTCATTCGGTACTGCACCATGTCTACCAGATCCTTACGGCCTGCGACATATCCACCTGAGAGAGCAAGGCCGCCGCCTGGGTTTTTGATGAGCGATCCTGCCATGATATCGACTCCGACCTGTGTAGGTTCCTTGACATCAATGAACTCGCCATAGCAGTTGTCAGCCATCGTTATCACGTCAGGATAAGCCGCATGTATCGCCGATGCCCATTCAGCGATCTGATCTACAGTGATGGCTTTTCTCCAGGCATAACCTGTGGATCTCTGCACACATACCATGCGTGTGCTCGGACCGATCGCAGCGAGCACAGCGTCGATATCTATAGAACCATCAGCTTTGAGCTCTACCTGTTTATAAGTAACTCCGTATTCTTTGAGCGAGCCCATGCCGGATCCGCGGATGCCGATGACTTCCTCAAGAGTATCGTACGGCCCGCCTGAACAGTATATCATTTCATCTCCAGGTCTCAGACAACCCATAATAGCGATCGAAAGGGCGTGTGTGCCGTTTACGATGTTTGTCCTGACGAGCGCTGCTTCGGCTCCGAAAGTATCAGCATAGACATGCTCCAGAGCCGCCCTGCCGGCATCATCGTATCCGTAGCCTGTATTCCATGCAAAGTGTGTGTCGGAGATCCTGTTTTTTCTGAAAGCGTCAGTGACTTTATACTGGTTGGCTTCTTTTATCTCATCCTGCTCGTGGAATCTGTCAGCAAGTTCTCTTTCAGTTTCCTGTACGAGCTCAGTTATTTCCTTGTTTATTCCAAATTTCTCATATAACAGATCTTCAGTAAATGACATGTCGGTCCCCTTCCCTGTTTCAACGTATTACGCTCCATGCGTCTAAAAGCTTATCGAATGTCCACGCGGCATTCGCAGGGCTCGTAGACGGCAGACAGACGGCTTCACGGCCGGTCTCAGGCTGTATGTACTTCTGGTACAGCTCGTATGATTTCCGGCCGTTACAGTATATTCTATCTATATTACAATTGTCGAGTATAATGCTGATGTCATTGGCTTTCACGTTCTTTATAGATGAATCGGATGATCCGGTTATCTCACAACTTGCTATCGAGTCCCACAGTGCGAGGCCTTTTTCCAGTATCAAAATCTTCTTCTCTTCGATAGTTTCCGGCACCTCACGATCAAAAACATTTGCGATGACTTTCCAGAACCGGTTCTGCGGATGGCCATAGAAAAAGTTCTGTTCTCTGGATTTTACTGATGGAAAGGATCCGAGGATCAGAACTTTGCTTTTATCACTGTACAGCGGACCGAACGGATGCTTAAGGACGCTCATACTGTTTCTCCTGTCGGATGATATTATAATTCTGCAAAATCAATGTCCATATTGTTTTCTATATCATAATCCGGAAATGCTTTCTGAACGTCTGATACAACTTCATCAAATACAGTTTTACGATCAGGAGCATCGAAGCTGATCACAATATCAAAGCGCATTTTCTTCTGTTCTTTGTCCATATAGAATCCATGCGTACCGTTGACATATTTATGGCTCAATACTATTTCTTTTATTTTCTCTGCTGTCTGCTTGATCTCTTCATCTTTTGTGTTCGTGGAATAAACGCTTATTGCAGTAAGGATAACACCGTGTTTCTGCATTACTTCAGCAGTTATCTCACGAATGAGCTTATCTATTCTGTCTGCCTGATACGTATCCGGAACTTCAACATGAATGGAACCATTCCATCTGTCAGGTCCGTAATTATGAAGTACAAGGTCGTATGCTCCATTAACGCCGGGGAACCCTGCAACTGTCTTTTTTATATTTCTTGCCAGCTCCACATCATTACGCTCACCAAGGATCTTTGATATGGTCTCACGAAGCATATCGATGCCGGACTTTATGATAACAACTGATATCACAGCTCCAAGCCATGCCTCAAGCGAAATATGAGCCGTTATGTATATAATTGCTGCAGCCAGTGTGGATGCTGAAATGATAGAATCCAGCGTGGCATCTTCCCCGGAGTTTATAAGCGAATCTGAGTTGACTTTAACGCCGACACTCTTAACATATCTGCCAAGCAGGATCTTAACTACAACAGCAACTGCAACTATGACAAGTGAGACCGTGGTGTAGTCCGGAGTCTCCGGATGAATGATCTGTTTTACAGACTCAACAAATGATGTGGCACCTGCATACAGGACGATAACCGATATTATCATCGCACTGAGATATTCTATCCGTCCATAGCCAAATGGATGCTTCTTATCCGGCTCTTTACCGGCAAGCTTTGTACCGATTATCGTAATAACAGAGCTTCCGGCATCTGATATGTTGTTTACCGCATCAAGTACAATAGCTATCGAATTCGTCATGATTCCTATAACAGCTTTGAATGCGGCAAGAAAAACATTAGCGATTATTCCTATGATACTGGTTCTTATTATTGTATTTTCGCGTGTCATCTGATTCCCTCCGCGAGCATGCTCGCCATAACGTTTATCGTTTACATATCAAATATACTGATCTGATCATTTTTCTCCGGCAGTTCATTCATGTAACTGAAGATCTCATCAGGTCTGTGCATTATTCCGTTTTCCATGCACATATTTCTGAATATTGACATCAGCTCAGAAGAATGCGGACTCGGCAGCATATATGCGCTGCCGTAATTCTGTATGTATTTCTGTTTCAACCCAGGGAAATATCTGTCAAGCGCGGCATAATAGTATTCCCTGTCGCCATCCCTCAATGTAAGGCCCATATCGTAGCATATGACGCCTTTTACACCGACCCTGACACATTCATCAAGTATCGCTTTTATGTTGTCCACAGTGTCGTTTATGTACGGCAGGATCGGTGTCAGCCATACGATCGTTGGTATACCAAGTCTCTGCATTTCTTCAAGGACTTCTATCCGGCGTTTCGTGTTGCAGACGTGAGGCTCGATGATGCTGCAGAGTTCGTCATCGTATGTCGTCAAAGTCATCTGCACTACGGCTTTACTCTTTCTATTTATCTGATCCAGAAGGTCGATGTCTCTGAGTATGCGGTCAGATTTTGTCTGAACAGCCGCACCGAACCTGTATTTCAATATTATCTCGAGACACCTTCTCGTTATCTGCAGCTTTTCCTCGCAGTGCATATACGGATCCGACATCGAGCCGGTACCTATCATGCACTTGTTCCTTTTAGACTTAAGAGCCGCTTCGAGAAGCTCAGGTGCATTCTGCTTTACTTCGATATCGTCAAACGGATGTGTAAAATGATAGCATCTGCTCCTGCTGTCGCAGTATATGCAGCCATGTGAACACCCGCGGTATACGTTCATACCGTGAAAACCATTCTTCTCTGTCAGTATTCCCTTTGCATTGACAAAATGCATCGCTATTTTATTCTTTTTGATGTCTTAATAGTGCTCCATGCACCGTAATAAGTCTTTTTATCGACCCTCTTATATGCACGGATCCTGACCTGATACTGCTTTCCGGATCTCAGCTTTCTGATGGTACAGCTCTGCTTCTTGCTGACAGCTTTCTTCCATTTCTTTGCGCCTTTGATCCTGTACTGGATCTCATATCTGTCGCCGCCAGTTTCTGAGACCTTCTTCTTAGCTTTCACTGTCATCTTCTTTTTGCCCGGCTTTACACTGTTTATCGCCGCTTTTCCAGGCACTACAGTGAATGTCTTTACTATTTCACCTTTGTATTTATAGCTGTTAGCTCTGATGTAGATCTTTCCAATGCCGACCATGCCATTATCAACATCTCCATCGACTTTATAGTCTGACGGCTTAAGACCGGATACTTCGACCTCAGGCTGGATGTACTGACCGTTGTAAACATATTTTGTTTTTTTCATTGTCACGGCGTAATTACTGATGTCGATCACAAGTGCCTGTGATAACTGATTTGTAAGATCTTCCACTTTGTCTTCCAGCTCATCGATCTTATCCTGCATTACACCAAGATCATAGGCTGATATCGTCTCCATTGTTTCTTCCAGTATGTCATTTGCCTGAGCAAGTTTGTTCTGTGCGTCTACAAGGAGTTCGTAAGCGGCATTAAGCTGTTCGGCATTACCGGTTTCAATAGCGGCTTTTATGGCCTTATCAGCTTCCTCAAGCGCCAGCTGAGCTGCATCTACTATTGCGTTAGCATCTTCTTCAGAATAAATGATCTTGAATGGCATTACAGTTTCATCTGTGAATCTGCCCTTACCTTTCACATCAAGGAGGTAAAGGCCTGGCTCTATCAGATCCGGACCATCGTCAGGTCTGAAGAACTCCCATTCATAGTCAACTCCAGGCTGAAGAAGTTCACCGCGATATTCGATCTGAGGCTCAATGTCGTCACCAGTGTAGTACCCAGGTCTTGTTCTCGCGAGGTCTATACTGATGAGATGAGATTCAGTATTATTTACTATATCGCTGATATCGATTCTTTTATCATAAATATCTGTAACTGTGAACCGACTGTTGATAACTTCTCCATCTCCATCAAAATCGCTTATATCATTGATTTCTGAAATTTTTGTCTTTTCAAGTGTTATATCATCAGCGTTAGCGGCTGATATATTGAAGGCCTTTTTGCTGATCGGAAGATAATATTCCAGGAAGCCGTACATATTGACATATACTGACGGCATTAGCGTTATTTCTTCAGACAGTTCAGATGGCTTCACCGGACGATCTCCACTTTTAGTTACGTAATACATCTCTGAAAGATGGCCGTCATCACTATCGAAGATCAGCACTACTTTATCTGGATCTTTGATATCTCCTGTAATACATGCAACTTCTATCTGATCTTCAGATTCCTTATATACTGCAGCAACGTGATTCTCACCTGACGCATCGTTTATCGCAAACCATGTATTATCAAAAGGATCGATCTCCCAGTCGCTCTTGTTTTCGCTGTACCAGTCGATCATTTTCTGCCAGCTTTCGGTAGGAGGATACTGTACTGCCTGAATAGTACCTAATGACGTATTGGCCAGCTCATAGAGATGTCCGACTTGCTCACTTTCGAAATTTTCTGTCAGATACTTCTTCAAGGCAGGAAGCTCAAAGCTGGCGTTCATCTCTACAGATTTGATCACCCTCTTTTTTACATCACTGATATGTATCTCGTATCCGGTCCCGCTTTTCTGTTTTGCGGTGCTTGCCGTTATGTTATCGATACTGAGAGCTTCAGCCGCCTGCTGCTTTATCACTTCATCAAGCCATGTCTCAGTTTCAGCTTCATCATGTCCGGCGAGACTTCTCTTATCGAAAAGCTGTTTTATTGATAATGACCATTCTGAGTATTCATCAATAAATGGATCGCCCTCGCCATCAGTCCAGTAAGCTTTGACTTTGTTAAAATCGATATCTGTCTTTGGAACATGCGCTTCATTTACGATCTCGCTTATTGCCTTACCTGTTTCCATGACGAGAGCATAATCGATCATTGCGTTTCTGTAAGCATCCAGGAATTTATATCGGGTATCATTTTCTTTGTCACGGATAGTATCTATCACATTTCCAATAACATCATAATATTCAGCTGCTGCATGGGGTGCCATCATTTGAGGGAAGTACATCTGCATACCGCTTGTATACAGATTTTTATATTCAACACTGCCGTCAGAATCTCTTACTATCTTATCTTTTGAACATATGTTATCTGTTCCGTAGGCGTATATTATTTCGTCATTTCCAAGCACCTGGGATATTTTCTTTGAAAACTCAAGATAATCGTTGACGGTGTAATCAGGATCATCTCCTTCGCCTCCTCCTTCCGGTGCATTTAACTCTGTTTTGACTACGCCGAGAAGACCGGCGAGATTGCCAAGATCGAAGAGGTCGTCATCACCATATTGTATAGCTTCGTCAACGGACCTTAACTCATCATAGAACGCCTTCTTTGACATCTCATTATTCATGACATCAGCCATTCCGCAGAGAGCATCTTTAAACTCGCTGTTCATGAGCTTTTTTGTATCGACTACAGCGAGTGTACCGTCCTGGCCTTTGCCTTCACCATTTGTATAGAACTCCTCAAAATCATCTACGATCTTTTTCCCGAGTTCGAACGTATCTATATCAGGTTTCTGTCCAAGCATATTGAGCCATCCGGAATACTCCTGTCCATATCCAGGCTCAAGCTCAGGTGACGCGATATAGTAATCCATATAATCTGCAAGGATCAGATTAAGCTCCACGTTGTTCATGAGGCAGGCATCAAAGTCTATAAAATCAAATTTCGCGTCATTTGACGGATCATCATCGCTCTGTTTTGTAACATTATTATCCCTCAGAGCATCCACGATCCCTATAAACGGCATAGTCTGAGGCATTATACTTTCTTCGTGGTCATCTACACCAAAGCCGCCGACCGGGCCGCCGCCATGATTCCAGAGTATAAGATCATATTTATCAGCCGGATAGTTCGCTTCACAGTAGTTTATGAAAGCCTTAAGCGTATCAGGATCTGACATCAGTTCGTCTTTTGATTTGACCGGTTCATTACCGGTCACTCCGTCTCCGTCAAGAAGCACAATTTTACCATGTGCGGGTCCTTCTGCAGGCTCGACGCGATACTCTGAATCTGCACCCTTTGCTTCCCAGATCTGATTATATTCCGCACTTACAGAATCGACAGGTTCACCTTCTGGAACAAGTTTAGGGTCGATACTGATGTACTCTTTTTCTAATCTCCATAGATTGGAACCGCCTGTCATAACGATAAAGCGAACGTCTTCATCATCACTGAAATTAGCTTTCAGGACCTGAAGCAGGTTGAAAGTCGCCATTCCAAACCAGGATTCAAGATTTGAGCCGCAGTCATACAGCATGACAGTTCTGACAGCTTTATTTGTATCTGCATACGAATTCATGTTCCGATCGATAAAAGATATATGTGAAAACATAGAGATCATTAACGACACGATGAGGATAAATCCTATCTCTTTTTTTCTACTCATAACCATCCACTTTCTTTTAAACAATTATCAATTATCCTTACTATGATCAAGAGGCTGAGTTATACTTCAGCAGCTCTTTATCATTCTCTCGTTATCGCGCCCATACTCTTAAGCTCCTGCTTACGTTCATACATCAGCTTGTCTGCGCGCTCAAATACTTCATGGAAAGTACTTTCATCACCACATTTATATTCAGCAAGGCCGCCGGAAATTACGACCCGACCCGTTCCTATGTTCTGTTCTACTGCTCTGTCGAATTCAGCGACAAGATCCATTCTGTCCTGATAATCCTGTCCGTTCATGAGCACTACGAACTCGTCTCCTCCTGTTCTGAATACCGGGCTGTGCTTGAACATCTCGCTGATCATCTTTCCTGCATCTTTGATGTACTGATCTCCGGCTTTATGTCCAAGTGTATCGTTTACGTGCTTGAGTCCGTTCACGTCACATACGAGCAGAGCAAAATCTTCTGCGTCTCCCTTTTTGATATCGTCCTCCATCTTTGACTCATATTCAGCAAAAGCATGCTTGCTCTTGACTCCTGTAAGCGGGTCTCTGTATGCTATCTCTCTGGCTTCATCCTCACATTTTCTCACATAGAACCAGTTGGACAGCATTGTTCCAAGCGCTATGACAAATGTGCCTACCACAGCGGCAGCCGATCCCAGGATCATTATCATCATGTTTCTCTGAGAATCGATCATAAACGGATCCTCATTAATTGATTCTATACTCTCTCCCGGCGCGAAATGATTACGTACAGCCAGAAGATTAGAAGCTGATATAGTGTAGCATTCTTCACATACCCAGATCATCGTCAGCATGAATATAAAGACCACGAGGAAGATCCATACAGTGAGATTCTTTCCGAACCTCCTTCCATGATCTCTTACCATTACGAAACGGAAATACAATAATCCGATCACTGACCATACTATGAATATGAGCTGTGACTCACGTGACATGCCTCCTAGTCCAAAGCTGCTTGTCACGAATACATATACTCCGAATACGATCATTATTGCCAGGCCGAGAAGACCTGTGACCTTGACGATCTTCTCTCCATCTGCTTTTGATGCCTTGTAGGATGACGCTGAAGCAAATCCGTAAAGCAGTATCGCTCCTATCGTAGTCACATCAACGATCCATCCAACGGCAGTACGTCCAACGAGTGTTATAGGAATAGTGAAGGCCATGATAAGGATGATCGCTGATTCCGGTACATTCTGGCTGTTAAGTACTGCGAATCTCCTGGGCAGTATCTTGTCTCTAGACAGATCAAAGAACAGACGGCTGAGAGATATCATGTTTCCAATCAGACTTGAGAACACCAGTCCAAGAAGCGAGATCATAAGGATCATCACGCCTGCATTTCCCATATACTTATATGCCGCATAGAATGACGGAAGCCCTTCAATACCGCTCAGACTGTCCAGATCACTGATATATTCCAGCCAGCTGCTGTACCGCTCCGGATATGCTGATACAGACATCAGAAGCACAAAAACATATAATGCCGTAGTAACGATTATCGCGACCCTGAAAATGCCGATGACCTTCTTCTTAGGGAAGTCAAATTCCTCAACGGAATGGCTTATGCTCTCGAATCCCACGAAAGCCCACGGAGTGATAAATGCGATCTTTATCACCTGACGCAAAAGTGAGGTATCAGGAAGGAAAAAAGGATCGAAAGTATTTGCAGATGATCCGTTCCCTGCCATGATCCCTATGAAGCATACAGTTATTCCAGCGCAGAACGCGAGCACGGCAGATATGATAATGCCCTGTGTAAGGCTTTTGGACTTCATGCATATCAGACCGAAGACAGCTGCTGCAAAAAGAGTAAGGATTATCTCACCGAGAAAAATGTCATATCCAAGAAATGTGTACAGATATCCGAAGCGGAATATATCACCGAAGAAATACCGCATGAACAGAGGAAGTGACGTGGCATTCGCCCACAGCATCGCCATATATGTCAGGCTGATGAACCACGAGATAAGGAATGCCCTGTCATATCCGAAGATATCCTTTACATAAGTGTAGATCCCGCCTGCTTCGGGGAACTTGTTGATGAGATACGCGAAGTTTCTTGCCATTATAAGCATTACAGCTGCACCTATTATCATGCCTGCCGCGCTTCCTACCGGTCCGGCATGCAGGAGATATTCGTTATTCGTAACAACAAGTGATCCCCATCCGATGGCTGTTCCTACTGCGAGTGCAAATGCACCGAGTACCGATAAATATGGCTTTAGCATTGTTTTTTTGTAATCCGACATACGCCACACTTTCCAAAAGCTTCATAAACTGTTTTATGCTGCCGTTCTGTTCTTATCGATCGCTTCTTTTGATTATCAGTTACAGTTTGTCTCTAAATTATTCGTCTTCCGACGATCGTGTCACACCCTGGCGGCGCTCCTTCTCCCACTCCATATTGTGTACCAGGTCTCTTTTGACGTTATTCTTCTGCCTGGCATAGAGCTGCGTCGTCGTCACCTGCTCATGATCGAGCAGTGCAGCTACGTCATATATCGAGTTCCCGCGGCCGATAAGGCTGGTCGCCGCAGTAGCTCTCAGCTTATGAGGGCTGTACCCTTCTTCTCTTGAGGTCTTCATCCCGATCGAAGTATACTTTTTGACAAGTGTCCTTATCTGACGCCCCGTCATGCGCTTCCCCTGAAGTGACAGAAACAAAGCATCCCTGTCTTCTTCCATTATCCTATCGTCAGAAGGCCTCTCATTATTGAGATAATCCTTTATCACCATCGTGACAGAATCGTTGAGCGGCATGATAGATTCCTTGCCGCGCTTTCTGTATATCTTGAACTCCCCGCGGTTGAAATTGAATGAAGACACATTCAGCTGCTCCAGCTCAGACAGCCTGAGCCCGTATGTGAGGAACGTCACCAGTATAGCCTTATCGCGTTTTTTGGTCCTCTCCCAGAAATCGAGCTCATGCTTTGTAAGACCGGTGCCGTTCGTTACAGCATCAAGCATTATCATGACCTCGTCATCCTGCAGTGCTTTGATCTCGCGCTCTCCGGCTTTAGGAACACGTATCGGATCGAACCCGTCTGTGATATTCTTTGAAAGCAGTTCATCCCGGTACAGCTGCTTGAACATTACAGAGACAGAAGATTTCTTCCTCGCAAGCGTCTTATTATTGTTCTCATAATAGTAGACGGCGTCATCTGTCTCGACTTTGTATTTACGCGCATAGTCTATGAAGAGGTTCACGTCTGCCGCCTTCACACGGTCAAGCTCTGACAGCTTGATATCCTGGATCTTTTCTGCTTCAGTAAGTCCGGTCTCATTGATCATATAAGTGAAGAAAAACTTGAGGTCATGAAGATACGCAAGCCTTGTCATAGGCAGAACATTTCCTTTCAGGTATACGAAAAAACCGCGAAGGAACTTAGGCATCTCATGCTCCAGTTCTTCGCATTCCTGGAAGATCTCGGTCTCCTTTTCAACAATATTGTCAGGCTTGTCGCTTTTATTGTGAACGACGACTTTTTTCACTGTCATGATCAGTATGATCTACTGTGAGAAAACATCTATCTATATAGATCTATCTATATAGTTTGATTATACAGCATATTCGCCTTTTTTTCATTATATAGATTCATTTCTTTACCGGGTAAAAAGCGGTGTAAGAAAGCTTTTTATATCTTCCATGCATTCGTGCTCATCATTATATTCAGACACATTGAACCAGTTCATATCTTTATATCGCCTGAACCATGTCATCTGGCGCTTTGCAAGATGCCTGGTATTCCTTTTGATCAGTCTTACAGCCTCGTCCAGATCATACTCTTTGTTAAGATATCCGATAAGCTCTTTGTATCCTATTCCCTTCATAGAGATGTCATCAAAGCCAAGCCCCATATCAACAAGCGACTTGACCTCTTCGAGAAGCCCCAGATCCATCAGCTTGTCTACACGCCTGTTGATGCGGTCATACAGTTCTTCACGATCTCTTGAGATCCCGATCAAAGTCACTTCGTAATCTTCAGTCTTCTGCGGCGCAGTGTTGATATCCTCGATCGGTCTGCCGCTGTCAAAAGCTTCAAGCGCCCTTACGACTCTCTTTATGTTATTAGGATGTATTCTGGCTGCAGCTTCGGGATCTTTTTCAGACAATATCGAATACAGTGTTTCTGGGCCTTCCTGCTCGGCTATCTCATAGTATTTATCGCGAGCATGCTCGCTTTCCGGCTCTGCCGCGAAGTCCAGATCAAAGATGAGAGATTCCAGATAAAGACCTGTCCCTCCACATATAACCGGCCGTTTGCCGCGTGCGAATATATCTTCTATCGCTTTTTTTGCGAGGTTCTGGTATTTTGCAACTGAGAATTCTTCTCTCGGGTCTATCATGTCCACCAGATGATGCGGTACCTCAGCAATCTGTTCAGGTGTAGGCTTTGCACTGCCGATATCCATATACCTGTACAGCTGCATGGAATCACATGATACCACTTCACCGTTGAACGTCTTTGCGATCTCTATGGCAAATTCGGTCTTCCCTGCTGCGGTCGGACCAGCGACCGCGATTATTCTTCTGTTGTTTTCAGTGTCAGTCATTTTCTGTTTTATATTTCATGTTGCGCATTCGAATCTTATTCATACTGCTTTCTTGTATTAATAAAACTGATCAGGATAATGATAACTACTGTATCCTTTTGAAAAACTTCTCTATCTGATACTGTGTGAACCGTATAAATGTAGGTCTTCCGTGCGGGCATGAGAATGGATTCCTGCATAACCTTAGCTGGGCGAGAAGCTCTTCTGCCTCTTCCATGGAGAGATGATCATGAGCCTTTACTGAAGCCTTGCACGATCTGGTGATCAGCTTGTCGATCACTACTTTATTGCTGTGCTTCATCTCATCGCCGAGGCTTTCGGCATAATCAGCCGCGAATGCTTCTGCTTCGGAAAGCTCCATGAACACAGGGATCTCCTTGATTATGAAAGTCCCCGGCCCAAAAGGCTCTACAGCAAATCCCATCTTTTCAAGCTCCGGGATCCATTCATCCTGTAATTCATAAGTTGACGGATCGACGTCGAAAGTGACAGGCGTAAGCAGAGGCTGCGACGGCTTATCATCACTGAGATAATTCCCTACGAATTTCTCATAATTCACTCTCTCATGCGCCGCATGCTGGTCTATAAGATAAAATGCGTTACTGTCTTCACAAGTAAGATAGGTATCAAATATGCACCCTGTCAGTTTCAGGTCATCAAAATCAAACAGCTGATGTCCAGGTTCCATATCGAAATCTGCAATTGATGCATGCGGGAAATATCCTGGATCAGGAACATTCTTTTCATCGTATGCATTACTATTCTCAACATCATCAGAACCTTTTTCATATGTCGAGACATTATCATTTACTACGGATCTATCGTCTCGGTCATCATCTCCATACAGGCGTTCCTTAGTATCTGCATGTGTTTCTTCAATTATCTGCCTTGTATTGGTGCTTTCTGCGTTTTTGCGCATATTTGACAATACATTTTTTATGTCGACTTGTTCATTTTTCAATGGTTTCTCTACATCTTTATCATGAAAGTAATCACCCACTTTTATGACAGCTTCATCGGACTGCAGCCCTTGTATGATCGCCTGTGATACTGCACGGATCACTGATTCTTCGTCGTGGAACCGTATTTCCTTTTTGTTAGGATGAATATTGACATCTATTGAAGACGGATCTGTATCGATCAGAAGGAAGACTACGGGATACCTGCCTTCGAACAGTCTTTCACGATAGCCGTTTCTGATCCCTTTCTCTATTACTTTACTTTCGACTACTCTTCCGTTCACGCAGAATACCTGATCTTTTCTTGTCGATCTCGAAAGTGACGGTCTTGAGATGCATCCTTTTATACGATAGCCGCCATATTCACCTTCTATCGTGAACAGGTCTCTGTATTCTCTTTTTTTGTATACTGAGACTACTGTATTTTTGATGTTTCCGTCGCCTGTCGTTGTGAATATGACATTACCGTTGCTTATGAGCTGAATACGTATACCTGAAAACGCCAGAGCCATTTCCGACACAAGCTCAGTTACCGCTGCAGTTTCGTGTGCGTCATTCTTCAGGAATTCACGTCTGGCCGGCGTATTATAGAACAGGTCTGTAGAGACTACTGTCGTACCATCCGGACATCCGACCGATTCGACCGACAGGACTTCCCCGCCTTCGATAACGATCCTGCTTCCTGTCTGATCTTCATGGCGCTTTGTCACCATCGACGTCCTTGTGACCGCTGCTATGCTTGCGAGAGCTTCTCCTCTGAATCCCAGGCTCGTTATGCTGTCCAGATCTGACGCTTCGCTTATCTTGCTTGTCGCATGTCTAAGGAACGCAGTCCTCAGCTCATCATGGGATATTCCGCATCCGTCGTCAGTGACCCTTATATATGATTTCCCGCCGTTCTTGATCTCGACTGTTACAGACTTCGCACCTGCGTCTATCGAATTTTCCACAAGCTCTTTGATGATCGACGCCGGGCGTTCTATGACTTCACCTGCTGCTATTTTATCGGCGACCTGTTTTTCAAGTACTTTTATCATATGCACATTTATCTCCATATACAGAAAAATACTACACAGATATCAGTATATGATGTGTAGTATTACTATCATTATTCTTTATCCGCCATTTCTTTCAGCTCTGTAAGGATCCTGATAGCTTCAGCGGGCGTCGTCTCCATGATATCGAGCGACTTCAGCTTCTCGACGGCTGGGCTCATGTTCTGGCTGAAGAACGAGATCTGTGATCCCTGATCTTTTGCCGGGGCTTTATCATCAAAACCTCCGCGATCCAGTATGCCGGAGTCAGAATGTCCATCGTCAGATCCGCCGGCCGATCCATCCTGGCCGCTTTCTGCAGATCCGAATGCGTCCCTTACAGAATCTATCGCCTCATCCTGCTCAAGCTTTTCCAGCTTTGCCTCCGCGTTCTCCAGCAGGTCTGACGGCACTCCTGCCAGTCTTGCAACATGCACTCCATAGCTCTTGCTCGCCGAACCAGGTACGATCTTATGCAGGAAAATGATCTGCCCGTTTTCTTCAGCTACATCGATATTCAGGTTCCTGACACCAACAAGCTGTTCTTCCAGCACAGTCATCTCGTGATAGTGCGTAGCGAACATAGTCCTGATCCTGAGCTTGTCTGAGCACAGCTTTTCAGCAGTTGCCCATGCTATCGATAGGCCGTCGTACGTGCTGGTCCCGCGTCCAATCTCATCAAGTATTATCAGACTGCGGCGCCCGGCGTTTCTCAAGATGTATGCCAGCTCGCTCATCTCAACGAAGAATGTCGACTGTCCCTGCGACAGATTGTCAGATGCTCCTATCCTCGTGAATATCCTGTCGACGACTCCTATCTTCGCGCGGTCTGCAGGAACGAACGAGCCGCATTGAGCCATAAGGACGATAAGAGCAGTCTGCCTCATATATGTCGATTTACCTGCCATATTCGGACCTGTGATTATGAGCATGGATGAATCCGTATTGTTCATGTACGTATCATTCGACACAAAAAGCCCTTCAGCTCCGCCTGTCTGGTTCTGCTCTATCACAGGATGACGTCCTTTTTCTATCTCGATCTCATACCCGTCATCCACTTCAGGCCTGACATATCCCAGCCTTGAAGCGACTTTGGCAAATGATGCAAGCACATCTACTGTCGCTATCGCTCTCGACGTCTCCTGGATCTCTTCTATGTGCTCGTTTATCTCATTCCTTATATCAGTAAAAATGTCATATTCAAGTTTGTTTATCTTGGTCTCGGCATTGAGCACCAGACTCTCTTTTTCTTTCAGTTCCGGTGTAATGAACCGCTCTGCTCCGACGAGCGTCTGCTTTCTGATATAATCTTCAGGGACCATATCCAGATTTGAGCGTGAGACCTCTATGTAATATCCGAAGACCTTATTATATCCAACTTTAAGATGTGTTATCCCGGTACGCTCTTTTTCTTTTACCTCAAGTCCAGCTATCCATGCTTTTGCATCTTTGATCGAGTCTTTAAGGGCATCAAGATCGTCGGAAGATCCAGACTTGATAAGCCCTCCCTCAGTTACTGTCATTGGCGGTTCTTCCGTGATATGCGAATCGATCAGCTCGTAGATATCTGAAAGATCATGGATCTCTTCTCCGAGTTCTTCCAGAAGAGAGCTCCCAGATCCGGTCAGCACATCCTTTATCTCCGGTGTGGCGCCGATGGAATTCCTCAGCGCTATCATATCTTTTCCATTGGCATTTCCTGACGCCATACGGCCTGCAAGACGCTCGAAGTCATAGACCCGCTTCAGTGCTTCGCTCAAGTCATTCAAAGCAAGAGGATCTGCGACAAGATACGAGACAGCATCTAGACGGGCATTTATCTCGTCCGGATCGTTAAGCGGCTCTCTAAGCCACAGCTTGAGCTTTCGTCCGCCCATAGCAGTGTTTGTTTTGTCCAGCACGCCCAGGAGCGATCCGTCGGTACGCTTCTCATAAAGTGTCTCAGTCAGTTCAAGATTTCTAATCGTCGCCTTATCAAGCGCCATGTGATGCCCTGTCTCATAGAACACACACCTCGTTATCTGTTTGAGATCCTGTTTCTGAGTCTCTATCAGATATGAAAGAAGAGCGCCTGTGGATGCGATCGATCTGTCTCTTCCTTCCAGGCCGAGCGCTGTCAGCGAGACTCCCCCGAATTGGGCCCTTATCGACGTTTCTGCGGACTTTCTGGCAAAATACGAATCAGACATCGTATGAACGAAAGAGCCCGTCAGAAGCGATATCTGCTCCTCGTCCTGATACTCCAGAACCTTCTGGCTGATAAGTATCTCCTTGGCATTTATCTTCACGAGCTCGTTTATGACGTCATCAAAGATCATACGTCCACCATACATGTCTGTCGTATAGAGCTCTCCTGTCGAGATATCACAATATGATACGGCAATACCCTGATTATCAGCGAACACGGATGCCAGATAGTTGTTCTCGTTTTCATGCAGGATAGTATTTGATGTGACCGTACCCGGCGTGACGACTCTGATGACTCCTCGGTCCACCATGCCCTTCGCCGTGGCGGGATCCTCGAGCTGCTCGCAGATCGCGACTTTGTATCCCTTTTCGACAAGACGTGAAATATAAGAATCTGCGGCATGGAATGGAACACCGCACATGGGTGCCCGCTCTTCCAGACCGCAGCTTTTTCCGGTTAATGTGAGTTCAAGAAGACGAGATACGAGCTCTGCGTCATCAAAGAACATTTCATAGAAGTCACCGAGACGGAAGAACAGTATACAGTCAGAGTACTCCTCCTTAATATCCATATACTGCTGCATCATTGGTGAAAGGTTCATTATCAGTTCCCTGCCTGTTTCTTTTCGTAGGCTTCAAGCCCGAGCCTTATCAGCTCGACCGCTCTCCTCATCTGCTCACTTCTGAGAACGTATGCAAGCCTCATCTTATTCTTACCCCGCTCGGAGTCATAATAAAACCCATCTGCAGGCGCAAACATTACAGTTTCATTATTATCGCTGAACTCCGTCAGCAGGAACACGAGGAAATCCTCGATATCATTCACAGGAAGCTTGACTGTAACATAGAATGAACCCTTTGGCTTAACGCAGACAACGCCCGGGATCTTGGTGAGCTCTGAGTAAACTACGTCTCTCCTCTTTTCGTATTCAGCTCTTATCTCACTATAGTATGACTTTGGCAGCCTGAACAGTGCTGCTGCTCCTGCCTGATCGAGCGTCGATACTGAAAGTCTTCCCTGTGCCAGCTTCATCGCGCCGTTCATGACATCTCTGTTCTTGCTGATGAGAAGGCCGATCCTTCCGCCGCAGCATGAATAACGCTTTGATATAGAGTCAGTTATTATTATCCTGTCCAGGAATTCCTTCTCAAGTCCAAATGATGCAGGCTCAGCTCCATCATATACGAATTCTCTGTACACTTCGTCGCTTATCACCCAGAGGTCGTGCTCTTCTGCTATCTCGCAGATCATATGCATCTCATCCTGAGTAAGCACATCACCAGTAGGATTTCCCGGCGATGTACAGATTATCGCCCTGGTCTTCGGCGTGATCGCTTTCTCTATCCTGTCTCTGTACGCGTAATGATATCCTTCTTCTGCGTGGCTCGGGATCCTTGCTATCTGACCACCGGCAGACAGAATGAATGTGCTGTAGTTGCTGTAATACGGATCAGCAGCAAGCACTTCGTCTCCTTCGTTCAATATAGTCGTGAACACCATGGAGAGAGCTTCAGACCCGCCGGATGTCACCATGACATCATCAGGCTCAAACTCTGCGCCAAATGACCCGTAGAATTCGCATACCGCCTTTTTCAGGTCATCAGTTCCTCCAGATTCCATATATGCTATAACGTCATTAGGATAATTCCTGATCGCCTCCATATAGCATTTCGGCGTCTCAATATCCGGCTGACCGATGTTTACTCTGTATATTCTGATACCTCTTTTCTCCGCATTTCTGGCCATCTCATTGAAGCGCCTTATCGGAGAAAGACCCATCCGTTTTGATTTTTCTGATATCTGCATTATATGTTATCTCCTGTAAATCGATCCCTATCCCAGTTCCTTGTGAGCAGCTTCTACCTGCTCGTGTACTAAATTTAATACACAAGACGCATTATACGCCATATTTTCAAGCTTTGCAAGACTTATCAGATATTCTATATTACCTTTTGCTCCTTTTACAGGAGAATATGACAGTCCAGCAGTATAAAAGCCGTTTTCCGACGCACTTTCTATCACCTTATTAATGACTTTTTCGTGTACAGAAGGATCTCTTATGACACCCTTCCCAGCCGATGCTTCTTCGCGGCCTGCCTCGAACTGCGGCTTGATCAGGCACATTGCCTGACCATCTTCCTCAAGGAGCCTCGTCATGACCGGGAATATGAGCTCCAGAGATATGAACGACACGTCAACGCTTATGAATCCTGCTTTTTCCAGCACCTGTTCCGGTTCCAGATATCTCACATTACACTTCTCAATATTGACCACCCTGGGGTCTGTCCTGAGCTTCCAGTCGAGCTGTCCATAGCCGACGTCGATCGAATACACCTTGGCAGCGCCGTTCTGAAGCATACAGTCAGTAAATCCACCTGTCGATGCGCCGATGTCCACGCAGACCTTATCCTTAAGGTCGATATCAAATACTTTTATCGCCTTCTCCAGCTTGTACCCGCCGCGGCTGACATATGGGCAGTCTTCCCCTTTTACGGTGATCAAAGCCTCTTCGCTCACTTTTGTCCCGGCTTTATCTACTCTCTCACCATCAACAAAGACCACACCCTCCATAAGTGCAGCCTTTGCTCTTTCTCTCGACGAGAAAAACCCCTGTTCAACAAGAAGTATATCTATTCTTTCTTTTCTGACTTTATCTGCCAAGTTCTTTTCTGATCCTTTCCGCAAACGACATACCGTCAAGTCCATATTTTCTGTAGAGATCTTCACAGGAACCATGCTCAATAAAACTATCCGGCCATGCAGTCACGTTCACTTCTGACATGCCTGCGAGCATAGCCTTGAGATGTTCTCCGAAACCGCCCGAGGCTATACCGTCTTCTATTGTGAATACAGGCTTTTTCCGTTCTATCAGCGATGTATCCACAGGGTACGGACGTGTAACGTCAACGATACCCGCGTCTATACCTGCTTCTGCAAGCAGAGCTCTTGCCTCCACGGCTTTATCGAGCATGCTCCCTACAGCCCAGATATCAGCATCCTTACCACTGGAAAGTCTTATGTTGTTTCCGTCAAACGGCTCTGATCCCTCATCAGGCTCGTCTGTGCATCTCCCTCTTGCGTATCTTACAGCGCAAGGTCCGTCTATCGTAAGAGCATACCTCAGCATTTTTCTAAGCTGGGCACCGTCTGCCGGCGCGAGTACTGTCATGCCCGGAACAGTTGACAGATATGAGATATCAAATATTCCCTGATGAGTCTCGCCGTCAGCGCCTACAACTCCTGACCTGTCTATGGCAAATACGACAGGAAGTCCCTGCAGCGCTACATCTTCGAGTATCTGATCGTATGATCTCTGAAGGAATGATGAATAGATGGCACATACCGGCTTCATGCCATTTACAGCAAGTCCTGCGGCGAACGTCACTGCATGTTCCTCGGCGATACCCACATCAAAGAACCTGTCCGGGAATCTCTCAGAGAACTGCTTAAGCCCAGTAGCGTCTCTCATCGCCGCCGTAATGGCACATATCCTGTCATCCTCCTCCGCGATCTTTACGATCTCATCTCCGAACACACTTGAATAAGTAGGCCCTAATGAACCTGCTACTGCTCCGGTGTCCGGGTCGAACGGGCCTATGCCGTGGAACTTGTCAGGATTGTTCTCTGCATTCCTATATCCTCTGCCCTTTCTTGTTATGACGTGAACGAGCACCGGCTTTTCAGCCTGCTTCGCAGATTCCAGCGCATGAGTGACGGCTTTGATATTATGACCGTCTACCGGACCGATATATGTGAATCCTATCTCTTCAAAGAATACTCCCTCAGGACTCAGCAGATATTTGATAGTCTCCTTGATCCCTTCGAGGCCTTCAGCGACACCCCGGCCGATCATAGGCACCCGCTCCAGCATAGTCTTTATGTGTGACTTTGTCTTTGTATAGCCTGATGAAGTCCTGAGCCTCGCCAGATGATTTGATACGCCGCCGATGTTCTTTGATATCGACATGCCGTTGTCGTTAAGTATCACGATAACTTTCGACTTCCTGGAACCGATATTGTTCAGAGCTTCGTATGCGAGGCCTCCGGTGAGCGATCCGTCTCCTATCACAGCGATCACATCGTAATGTTCTCCCTTTATATCTCGCGCCGCGGCGATACCGCATGCAGCCGATACAGAAGTGCTCGCATGACCGGTATCATAGATGTCGTGCTCGCTCTCGTTTCTCTTCGGGAATCCGCTGAGCCCGCCGGTCTTTCTAAGAGTCCCGAACATACCAGCTCTTCCCGTAAGTATCTTATGAACGTATGACTGATGCCCTACATCCCAGATGAACTTGTCCTCCGGACTGTTGAACACTTTATGCATCGCGATCGTGAGCTCTACTACCCCGAGGTTCGACGCTATATGACCGCCTGTCTCAGAAACATGTTCTACAAGAAAATCGCGTATCTCAACAGCGAGAAGATCTAACTCCTCTTCTGTCATACTCTTTATATCTTCAGGCAGTCTGTATTCAGTAAGTTCTTTCATTTCAACCACTCCTGGTCATTCTGACTAGTCAAATCTTTATGGTCTCATATATGAGCAGCGATCAGCTGGTCCTCTCCTCAAGATCCAACGCAAGGCTTCGGAAGAAAACGTCGTCATCATACGGCGCTGCTGCCTGACATGCTTCAGCGGTCAGTCTGCTCAGCTCTGCCTCTGCTTTTTCAAGCCCATACATACTTACAAATGTCAGCTTATCGTTTTCCTCATCAGATCCGACAGGCTTTCCGAGTTCTTCAGTCGTACTCTTCACATCGAGGATATCATCCGCTATCTGGAATGCAATACCGAGATCCTCTGCATATACAGTCATATCTTCAAGCATCTCCTCCGAAGCTCCTCCAATATACAGGCCTGCCCTTACTGCCGCTTTGATCAGCGCAGCTGTCTTGTTCAGATGTATGTAAAAGAGAAGTCCTCCGTCGGCGCCTTCCTTCTCTGCTTTGATGTCTGCAGTCTGACCGGCTACCATTCCGCGCACTCCTGCGCCTTCAGCTATCTCGTACTGCGCCATGATGTACGGCTTTAGTTCCCATCCGACATTCACGCGTACTGAGAGATCTTCTGCCATGACCTCGAACGCCGCAGAAAGCAGTCCGTCTCCCGCAAGAGTAGCCATTCCGGGACCGTAGACAACATGATTTGTCGGCTTTCCTCGCCTGAGATCGTCGTTATCCATGGCCGGGAGATCATCGTGGATCAGAGAATATGTATGTATGTACTCCATGGCACACGCATATGGCAATGCATGTGTGATATTCCCTCCGGCCATTTCACACGCTGCGAGAAGAAGCACCGGCCTCAGCCTCTTTCCTCCTGCATTCAGGCTGTAAAACATGGAGTCGAAAAGTATTGATGCCTCCAGATCTGCCTCAGGAAACGGATCCAGCAGATGTTCTTCAACATACTGTTTGTATTCATCGAAAGATCTCATTATTATTCTCCGGCATTTTCAATATCCATAAGCTCAATTTTCTGCTCGGCGCTCTTCAGGATCTCATTGCATTCGTTATAGTATCTCATGCCTTCCTCGTAGCATTTTATCGAGTCCTCAAGAGTAGTATCGTCGCTTTTTATCCTGTCTGCAGCCTGTCTCAGCTTTTCCAGCGACTCTTCAAAAGTATCCTTCTTCTCTTCCATTTTTAACATGCTCCTGTTGTTTGTTGCGGTTATGTGTATTATCAGTTTCTCCCGCTTTTCCTGTCAGCTGATATCGCCTTCACGCCGAGCTTTCCGTCTGAAAGGTCTACTTCGAGCTCCTGCCCAACATCGACTTCATCAGAAGATCTTATCACCTTTCCGTCAGCATCCCTGACTATCGAATATCCGCGCTTCATGATCAGCCCGGGGTCATTCGACTCGAGCAATACTTTCATGCTCTCTATCTCATTCCTGTACCCGGTCATCCTTGAGGCTAGCGCTGACTTCATCGATTCTCTGATATTGTCTGCTTTTATCCTGTCAAAAGCAGCATTGTTCTTAAGCTCTCTCATCATGAGATTCCTGAGATCCTCGATCTCCTGAGCGAGATCCGAAGTGTCAGGAACTGCTATCTGAGCTGCAGCCGTCGGAGTAGCTGCCCTTACGTCAGCGACAAGATCGGATATGCTGTAATCTATCTCATGTCCGACAGCGGATATGACAGGTATCCTCGAAGCATATATCGCTCTCGCTACCACTTCCTCGTTGAACGGCCACAGATCCTCCGCCGAGCCGCCTCCGCGGCCGACTATTATGATATCTATGTCGTCTCTCGTTCTGTTGATAAGATCGATGTTATATGCGATCTGCCGCGCGGCGCCGTCGCCCTGTACCGGCGTCGGATATATATAAAGCGACACGACTGAATTTCTGCTCTTCGTAGTTTTGATTATGTCCTGGACAGCAGCTCCTGTCGAAGCTGTGACTACAGCGATCTTCCTTGGAAATGCAGGAAGAGTCTTCTTATGCTCCTGATCGAACAGACCCTCGGCATTCAGCTTCTGCTTCATCTCTTCGAACGCCTGAGCAAGCCCGCCGGTCCCGATAAGCTCACACGACCTGACAGTCAGGCTGATCGTGCCGCGCTTCTTGTATACATTAACATAGCCGCGGATCACTACCTCAAGGCCGTCCTTCAGCGCATCAGGATCGACGTCCGGGTTATCGTGCCAGACTATACAGTCGATAGAAGACTGCTCATCGACAAGAGCAAAATACGCATTCCCGTTTCTGTCGAGCCTGACTCCTGAGATCTCGCCGTTCACGCCTATATTCATGAGTAGAGGATCCGTACCTATCACTCTCGAGATATATTCATTAAGTTGTGTAACACTTACAGGCTTAAGCGCCATGTCTCTTCTCCCCAAGAAGCGCGATCCCGACAGCATTGTCACAGCAAAGCTCCGGCTTTCCGAAAGCTGTCATTATCCCCTCGCCGCTCTTCTCACACATATATGTCAATCTGTTCCTTATATACAAACTGGAAGAAACTCCTCCGGCAAAGAGGAATTTCCCTTTACCTGTTTTCTCGTTTATGGAAAGCGTGATCTTCCACAGAGCATCAGCTATCCTGTCGAAAAGCGCCCTGCAAAACGCCGCCCTGTCCAGGTCTTCTGCATTACTGATCAGCCTCTGACAGGCAGACTCGATGCCAGAGAGGTTTACTTCGCTGTCATTTACCTTGATCACCGGGATCTTATGTTTCAGTTCACTGTATGATATCTCGGAAACATCTGACGTTGCCAGCTCATCCATTTCTTTTCCGCAGGGGAATCTCATCCCCATAGCGACGCCGGTCCTGTCTATAAGCTGACCGAATGAGATATCGAGCGTTTTTCCGCAGAGATCATATTCCGGAAGCGATACCGCTTCAGTGGTGCCTCCCGAAAGATGGAAGAATACATATGATGTCTCCCCTTCCAGAAGAGTCTCCCTGGACGCAGCTTCTGCATGACCTTCCTGATGAGAGAACTCGTACATCGGAACGTTATATGCTGACGCGATCACATCGGCAAAAGACCTGCCGGCCATGAACACCGGCATGTAGGAGCCTTCAACAGGCCTTGGCCTTACCGAGCAGGCTACAGCATCTGCACGAGCGCCGCCGATATCATCCATAAGATCCCTGTACAGGTCCGGAAGATTCAGCACATGCTGGAACAGAGCTTCCTGCTGCCTCAGGCCTCGCTCACCTTCCCTGACGTCAAGCAGCTTCCGTCTGTCAGACACGACCACGCCGTTCTCGATGGCTGCGACCGAAGTTGTGTAATTACTTGTATCGATCCCTATAATCATAATTATCTGTATATTCTGAGTTTGCTGACATATACAATTGCACGAAGTCATCCGCAGTGCCGGTACTTAGTGAACACGAGCTGCAGGCGAAGTGCGAGCTTAGTACCGCTGCCCATTTTCCCCAGCTTCAGCTGGATGGACAAATGGGACAGCGAAGCGAAGCGGAGGAGTGAGCGCAGCGAACGTTGCACGAGGACTAGACGCGAGCGGGCTGAATGCAATTGTATATGGCAGCAAACATGAGCTGATACACGTATTATCAGGTTATTCAGCATCTTCCGCGATCCTGCCGAGCAGCGCATTTATGAATTTGGTAGATTTCTCCGTCCCATAGATCTTCGCAAGCTCCACAGCTTCATTTATCGTGACAGCGGTCGGTACGTCATCCACGTACATGATCTCTGAAGCCGCTTCACGCAGTATGGCGAGATCTGTCCTTGCCATACGCTCAAGCTTCCAGTTTATCGAATACTTTTCTATGGCTTTGTCCACATCATCACGGTGCATATCCCACGCAAATGTCACGGCTTTGATGAAGTCCATCTGATCGCCTGTCTCTGAAACATCCTGTGCGTCGCCGCCGCATGAATCGAGATATTCTTTCAGATCGTCGTAATTCTCAAGTCTCGCCGTGTACTCTGAGCAGTCGCTGTCTCCATTCACATCTGCCTGATAGAATATCTTCACCAGGATCTCGCGCGCTGTTCTTCTTGACATTATTTTTTTCATCAGAGAGTAACTCCTTGTATGTGTATATTAACTGCTTTGATATTCTCGTCTGTCATTTCCTTAAGAGCAGCCGTCACAGACTTCTGCACATTCCATGCAAGCACAGGGATCTGCTCTCCGTATCGTACTTTTAAATAAAGGTCGAAAGTCAGTCCGGTCTTCTCTCGGTCCATCTGCACTCCTTCCGACTCCGCATCGATCCCTGTAAGACTCTTCTTCAGGGTCTCGTTCATCCTCGATGTCAGTGTGGATGCCATGCTGCTCACGCCTTCACACTCAAGACATGTATCCCTTGCTGTCCTGACAAGCTCCTTATCCAGATCACTCATCTTCTTCACCCGCGCTCCGGATAACCATCTTGAGCCGCTTTATGCGCCTTTCCTTCACCGAAATGATAGTGAACGTGTAATTCTCATACTCCACGGTCATATTGACATATCCGTCATCCGGGATCTCTCCTATCTGATCGATCAGAAGCCCGCCTATAGTCTCGCTGGTCTCGGACTCAAGATCCGAACCGGTTGCTTCGTTCAGATCATTCAGAGAGACACTCCCGTCTACGATGAATCTGTTGTCAGAGATCTTATGTATCATCTCATGAGTCTCGTCGTATTCGTCATCTATGTCGCCCACGATCTCCTCGATGATATCCTCCATCGTCACTATACCGCTGAAGCCGCCATACTCGTCGATCAGTACGGCAATATGCTGCTTTTCCTGCTGCATCTCATGGAACAGTGTATCGATGCTCTTGGTCTCCGGAACGAAAAGAGGCGTTCTTAATATCGGCTTTATGTCGACTTTTCCAAACCCTTCATCTCTTGCCCTTATAAGGTAATCCTTGATGTAAAGGATACCTATGATGTTGTCTATTTCTTCCTCATAGACAGGTATTCTTGAGTATCTCATGCTCATGAGCTCATCAAAATACTCCTTCTGAGGATCTTTGATATCTATCATGAAGACGTCGGTCCTCGGTGTCATGATCTCATTAGCATATTTATCGTCGAACTGGAATACGCTCTCTATCATCTTGACGGTCGCTTTTTTGATCTCGCCTTTTTTCTCTCCGGTGCGGAGAAGCGCCATCACATTCTCTTCGAGCTGGTTTTTGGAACTGTTCTTTGCAAGCGTCTCCAGCGCTTTGACTACAAGTATCACTGCAGCGATCACAAGGACTGCCGCCGCTGCTATTACTATACTTAATGGTATAGTGTCATCTGTCATTCTCAATCACACTCCTGAAAAAAATAATTATCATCAACACTGCATATGCAGCATTTTATTCATCTGTTTTCTTTCTGAGCAGCCACCCCGCCGCAGCATCATGATCCAGCCTGATCCTCACCACCTGCTGAGCATGCGGTGCAGAGGAGATCTGCTCACCTGTCTCATTGTCATACATCTCTGTAAGCACCTGGGAAAACTGATCCTTCCCTGGTCCGAACAATTCGATCACATCGCCTTTTTCCATTTTGTTCCGCTGTTCTACAACAGCAAGACATGTATTTTTATCATATGTCAGGACTTTGCCGATAAAAGAGTACTCTTTGATGTAGCTCGACGATGTATAGTTCTGCGCGGAACCTTTTGGATCGCCATAGAAAAATCCGGTCGTGAAATGTCTGTGGCTCACCTTGCATACTTCATCATACAGCTCCGGATCGAGCCTGTATCCATCAGGATCCTCAAAATACGAGTCTATCGCAAGTCTGTATGCTCTTACGACTGTAGCGACATAATACATGGTCTTCATCCTGCCCTCTATCTTAAGACTCGAAAGGCCGGAATCGATAAGATCCGGGATGTGCTCTATCATGCACAGGTCATGAGAGTTCATGAAGTAAGTCCCGCGGCTGTCTTCCTCTACCGGGAAATACTCTCCGGGCCTCTTCTCTTCCATGAGAGAATACTTCCATCTGCACGGGTGTGAGCACAGGCCCTTGTTCGCGTCGCGGCTGCTCATGAAATTACTGAGAAGGCATCTTCCTGAATATGATATGCACATTGCTCCGTGGACGAATGCCTCCAGCTCTATGTCGCACCTGTCGTGTATCTCATGTATCTCATCAAATGACAACTCTCTTGCGAGCACAAGTCTTTCCACACCCTGTGCTTTCCAGAACTCTGCAGCCATGTAGTTAGTCATATTTGCCTGGGTAGACAGATGGATGTGCGCATCCGGCATCTCTTCCCTGAGGATGTTGAGCACTCCGGGATCTGATACAAGAAATGCGTCGACAGGTATATCTCTTATCTTCCTGAGATACTCTCTCATCGGCTCAATGTCGCCGTTATGGGCATATATATTTAGCGTGAGGTAGCATTTCTTCCCGCGGTCATGTGCGTATTTCACTGATTCCCGCATGTCATCGACGCCGAAGTTGTTTGACCCAGACCTGAGTGAGAAGTCCTCACCGCCGAAATATACAGCGTCTGCTCCGTATTCTATCGCCGCCCTGAGCTTTTCCGGATCGCCAGCCGGCGCAAGAAGTTCCGGCTTATTCATCTGGATACCTCCTGAATCTTGTAACAGCGAGCCCGTCACCGACTGACATCAGTGTCGTCCTGAAGCGGCGGTCTCTCATGAGATGGTTGATATACGCCCTCATATTGAGTATGTTCGTTTTATGCTTGTTCTTCGGGTCATAGTCGTCGCTTGCCGTCATGCCGTGTTCCAGGATGTTGTCCGAGACTATCAGAGCTTCATCAGAAACTATCTCGAGCACGCTGTCGAGAAACCGCCTGTAATGACTCTTACCGGCGTCTATGAATACCATATCAAAATCATGCTCTCCTTCTTCTCTCAGCCTGTCAGCTATCTCCTGGCCGTCTCCAAGATAAAGCCTCACCCTGTCGTCAACTCCTGCGTTCTTCATGTTCAGCTGAGCCGCACGGAACGCGTACTCATCCTTTTCGACGGATACTACTTCAGCATCAGGACATGACATAGCAAAAAAAGCCGTCGAGTAACCGATCGCAGTTCCTATCTCAAAGATCTTTTTCGGATGCGTGAGATCCAGGAGCATAGTAAGGACAGACTCCGTTTCTTTACGGATTATAGGTATCCTGTCTCTCTCCCCCAGATTCCGGAACGGCGCCAGTTTCTCATATGGCGGCTTGTATTTGCTGTTTATATATTCTGTTACTGATCTATCGGTAATATCCATGTCAAGGTTCATACTGACTTACTGAAGTCTTTTATTATCACTCGCCCGCATTGTCTCTGGCAGCGTAATAAGCGTCCTTATCTTTCAGAAAGTCATTATAGTCTTTGGAAAACGCCATCTTTCCACTGAGGTCATCATCAAGCACAAAGAACATATAATCCGTGTCGGCAGGCTCCAGAGCCGCCATTATTGCTGATTCGCCCGGGTTGCATATCGGTCCCGCAGGAAGACCCGCATTAGTGTATGTATTATACGGGGACTCTACCTCAGTATCGACATTAAGGAGATCTTCCTTTCTCACTCCCTCAAGTCCAAGGACATACTGGATCGTCGAATCCATCTGAAGAGGATAGTCGATCTTGAGCCTGTTATATATGACGCTCGCTACTATCGGCTGATCAGAAACATCAGCGCATTCCTTTTCTATGATGGAAGCTATGATCATGATCTCATTTTCGGACCTGCCGAGCTTCTTTGCTTTTTTACGCATCTTGTCCGTGAACAGGTTCGCGTGACCGTCGAGAAGCATCCTGATAAGATCTTCTTCAGACATCCCTGCCGGTACGCTATATGTATCCGGCATCAGATATCCCTCGAGCATATGCTCATTCTGCTGCGCATTTTTGAGGAAATCATATTCCTCAGCAAACTGACCGGATTCAAGAGCTTTGATAAATGCCTTTTTACTGAGTCCGTCCTGTTTGGCAACGACATCAGCGATATCATACTCCGTATATCCCTCAGGAATGGTAAGCTTGATAGTGTTTACTTTCCCGGTCGATATGATGTCAGCTATCTCAGCCATAGTCATCGACGGAGAAAGTGCATACTGACCCGCCTGGTACTTTGACGCAAGCTTATGAAGCTTTGTATACAGCGTAAAGCTTCTCGCATTCCTCACGATGCCGTTATCTTCAAGAATGCCGGATATCGACACAGCCGGAGTCCCTTCCGGGATAGTGACCTGCACATACGACTCATCGTCAGGCTTATAAGCTGAGCCCAACATCTGAAGGTACATGAATGCCGTAGTCGCCGCAAGTACGGCGACAAGGAGCAGAACGACTGCTATGATCATTACTGCCCCGCCTTTTCTTCTGGTAATGGAGTCCATATTATTTTGATCTTCCGAGATACTCTCCTGATCTTGTGTCTATCTGGATCATTTCTCCTTCTTCGATGAAGATAGGAACCTGGATGACAGCGCCAGTCTCTACTGTGGCAGCTTTTGTCACGTTAGTAGCAGTGTCTCCTTTTACTCCCGGCTCTGTCTCGATGACCTTCAGGTCTACAAAGTTAGGAGCTTCAACAGAGAACGGTGTACCATTGTAGAACTTAATCGTGGCCATATCATTCTCTCTGATGTACTGAATAGCATCAGCAACGTCATCATAGCCAAGAGGAACCTGATCGTAAGTATCCTGGTCCATGAAGTAATAGAGCTCTCCGTCATTGTAAAGATACTGCATCTGCTTGGTGTCAATACGAGCTTCATTGAACTTCTCCGTAGGGTTGAACGCATCTTCTCTGATGGCACCTGTAAGGATATTCTTGTACTTGGTCCTTACGAATGCAGCACCCTTGCCAGGCTTTACATGCTGGAAGTCAACTACTACATGCGGCTCCCCATCGATCTCAAACGTCATACCTTTTCTGAAATCTCCTGCTGTGATCATTTTTCGTCTCTCTTTCTTTTTATAAATAGTTTATTTATTCACATTGCCTTACCAATACATAATATCAGAAAAGCAATCCTTTGACAAATTTGCACGGTCCCTGTAAACCTGAGTACGCCGCCCTAAATATCCAGGAACATTGGTAGTATCACAGGACTTCTGTGCGTCTTCTCGAATATGTATTTCCTTAGCGCATCTCTTGTGCTGTTCTTCAGGTAGTTCCAGTCGCTGTTACCTGATCCCAGACAATCCATTATAGCATCTTCGCATACGGTCTTTGCCTCATCGATCAGATCTGCGTTCTCTTTTACATATACAAATCCTCTGGTGACTATCTCCGGACCGGCAACAAGCTCAAGCGCTGCTCTGTCGATCGCTGCTGATACGATAAGTATACCTGATTCTGACAGCGTCTTCCTGTCTTTAAGCACTATGCCTCCGACGTCCTCGGTTCCAAGTCCGTCTACCAGCACATCCTCAGCAGGCACCACATTCTGGAACTCGATAGCCTTCTTCTTATCGAGCGTCAGCTGGTCGCCGTTCTTTAAGATAAATATGTTATCCGGCTTCATTCCGAGCTCTAATGCCAAGTCCTTGTGGCGCATCAGATGTCTGTGCTCTCCGTGTACAGGCATGAAGAACTTCGGCTTGATCAGCGAATGCATCAGTTTCAGATCTTCCTGACAGGCGTGTCCCGAAACGTGGATATCTGCTATATCGTTGTATATTACCTGTATGTCTTTCTCAAAAAGCTTATTGACTACTCTCGTTACGGTCTTCTCGTTTCCCGGTACAGGAGTAGATGAAAGAATGACCATGTCATTCTTCTTAAGCTTCACATCCTTATGGATGCCATCTGCCATCCTTGTAAGAGCAGACATCGGCTCGCCCTGGCTTCCGGTCGTTATTATGACCAGCTTATCATCCGGTACCGTCTTTGTCTTGCTGATCTCCACAAACTGTGTATCAGGAAACTTGAGGTATCCCAGATCTTTTGCAAGTGATACCACGTTCTCCATGCTTCTTCCGGATACGGAGAACTGTCTGCCGTATTTCCTCGCAAGATCTATTATCTTCTGCACTCTGTGAACATTCGATGAGAACGTTGCTATTATTATACGGTGCTTTGCATTAGCGAATATACCGTCAAGTGTCTTCCCTACGACCTGCTCAGACGGCGTATGCCCCGGTCTGAGGACGTTTGTGCTGTCGCACATGAGAAGATCCACTCCGCGGCTTCCGATCTCAGCAAGCTGAGCAAAGTCTATCGGATCACCATCGATAGGCGTGTAGTCTATCTTGAAGTCACCGGTATGGAATATCCTCGCCGCCGGCGTCTCTATGCAGAAGCAAAGTGAATCTGCTATCGAATGTGTAGTGCGTATGGCTTCTATCGTGAATTTGCCGACTTTGAACTTATCGCCGGCATTGATCGTACGAAGGTCTCCGTTCAGTCCTCTTTCATCCAGCTTATGCTGTATAAGCCCCAGCGCGAGCCTGGATCCGTAAACAGGTATATTTGCTTTTTCCAGGAGGAAAGGCACAGCTCCGATGTGGTCTTCATGTCCATGTGTTATGATCAGACCTTTGACTCTTTTCTGATTCTCTATCACATATGAAAGATCTGGTATAACCACATCCACACCGAACATGTCGTCTTCCGGAAAAGTCATTCCGCAGTCTACTATCAGGATCTGGTTCTGATATTCCAGAACCGTCATGTTCTTCCCGATCTCATCAAGACCGCCTATCGGGATGATCTTCATGTTCTCAGGTTTTTTCCTTGCCGGCTGTGGATTTGACTTTTCCTTTGTCTGCGTCCTGCCTGTCTTTTCCGGACTCTTCCTCGCAGGACGCTGCACTACCCTCTCAGCGTGATGCTTTTCCTTCAGGCCGAGCCCCTTGACGACCTCCGATAAATCTGTTGTATTATCTCTCATGATCCCTCTCTATCTCACGACAAAGTTCACGAGCTTGCCTGGGACAGCGATCGTCTTCACGATAGTCTTGCCTTCAAGAAGAGCCTTGACAGCATCATCGCTCTCTGCGATCTTCTGCATCTCTTCTCTATCTGTATCAGCTCCTATCGTCAGTTTCTGCTTGAGCTTACCGTTTATCTGAACGATTATCTCTATCGAATCCTGCTGAAGCGAATCTTCATTGTATCCCGGCCATGCTGTGTCAGCTATTGCCGTATCCTTTCCGATAGATGCCCACATCTCCTCACAGATATGCGGAGTGAACGGTGACAGGATCAGAATAAGCTTTTCGACAGCCTCTGTGTATAGCGGCTTGTTTACAGCTTTCACATTTTTATACTTGTACATCTCGTTCACGAGTTCCATGATGGAGCTTATGGCGGTATTAAAGTTGAATCTTCCGCCGACATCCTCGGAAACCTTTTTAACTGTTTTATTCAGAACATAATCAAGTTCTTTATCATCTTTACTTACAGGCTTTGCTTCGCCATCTTCCTGCCAGCCGCTCTCCGTGAAGTCATACACCAGCCTCCAGACTCTGTTAAGGAATCTGTAGCTTCCGTCTACTCCTTCATCTGACCAGTCAAGCTCTCTGTCAGGCGGTGCCGCGAACAGTATGAACAGCCTTGCTGTGTCGGCGCCGTATTTCTCGAGTATCTCATCAGGAGATACCACATTGCCGAGCGACTTGCTCATCTTCAGGAATTTGCCGCTCGCAGGGTCTTCTTTACACACCATTCCCTGTGTGAGCAGGTTATCAAAAGGCTCTTCGTCTCTTGCAAGACCCATGTCGTGAAGAGCCATTTGGAAGAATCTTGAATACATCAGGTGAAGGATCGCGTGTTCAACTCCTCCGATGTACTGGTCTACTGTCATCCAGTAATCTGACTTTTCCCTGCTGAACGGAGCCTCATCATTGTGAGGATCTGCATAGCGGAGGAAGTACCATGATGAATCCATGAATGTGTCCATCGTATCTACTTCACGTGTTGCCTTTCTGCCACATCTTGGGCATGTGCAATCGCGGAAAGTCTTTGATGTAGTTAGCGGAGATTCGCCCTTTCCTGTGAATTCAACATCTTCAGGAAGAATTACCGGAAGATTCTCTTCCTTCTCAGGCACCCATCCGCACTCATCGCACCAGATCATAGGGATCGGGCATCCCCAGTATCTCTGCCTGGAGATAAGCCAGTCTCTGAGCTTGTACATCGTCGTGGCGTGACCTCTTCCCTTTTCCTCCAGAAATTCGATCATCTTAGGTATCGACTCGAAGTTGTTCAGTCCGTTGAACTGTTCTGAGTTGATCAAAGTACCTTCAGCTGCAAATGCTTCCTTGAGATCATTTATATCTATGGAGTCATCATGTGGATCGACTACAGGTATGATATCAAGTCCGAACTTCTTAGCGAAATCAAAGTCTCTCTGGTCATGTGCCGGTACAGCCATGATGGCGCCTGTTCCATATCCCATGAGTACGTAGTCAGAGATGAAGATCGGGATCTCACGGTCATTTACCGGGTCCACAGCATATCTTCCGGTGAACACACCTGTCTTTTCACGGGTCGTGGAAGTTCTCTCTATATCACTGATATGCTGGACTTCTTCCTGATACTTCTTAACTGCGTCCTCGTATTCAGTTCCTGCGACCAGCTCGTCTACGAGAGGATGTTCAGGAGACATTACCATATATGTGCAGCCATAAAGTGTATCTGCTCTTGTTGTGAACACCTCAAGCTTCTTGTCGCTTCCCACTATATCGAAGAAGATGTTCGCGCCTGTGGATTTCCCGATCCAGTTTCTCTGCATGACCTTTACTTTGTTAGGCCATCCAGGCATATTATCGAGGTCGGCAAGCAGCCTGTCAGCATAATCCGTTATCTTGAGATACCACTGTGAAAGCTTTTTCTTTCCAACCGGTGTATGGCATCTTTCGCAGCATCCGTCCACTACCTGCTCATTTGCAAGTACTGTCTTGCAGCTCGGGCACCAGTTCACAGGATTCTCCTTCTTGTACGCGAGTCCTTTGTTATAGAACTGGATGAACAGCCACTGCATCCACCTGTAGTATTCAGGACTGCATGTCTGCACTTCTCTGTCCCAGTCATATGAAAGACCGAGAGTCCTGAGCTGTGATTCCATCTCGTGGATATTATCCCACGTCCACTTTTCAGGCGGTATCCCGTGCTCGATAGCTGCGTTCTCAGCCGGAAGTCCGAATGAGTCAAAGCCCATCGGATGGAGGACGTTAAAGCCCTGCATCTTCTTGAATCTCGCGACAACGTCTCCTATAGAATAGTTCCTGACGTGTCCCATGTGGAGCTTTCCTGAAGGATAAGGAAACATCTCAAGAACATAGTATTTCTCCTTGTTCTCATCTTCCTCTACCTTAAAGCTCTTGTTTTCTTCCCAGTATTTCTGCCATTTGGATTCGATCTTCTGAAAATTGTATTTTTCTTCCATTGTCTTATCTCTTATTTACCTATGAGCAATAACTTTCTTTCTATTCCTCGGTCTTTACCGCGACCGTCTCACAGTCTCCCCAGACTTTCTCCAGGTCATACTTATCTCTCATCCCGGCTGAGAATATGTTCACGATAATATCGCCAAAATCCAACAATACCCAGCCGGTATGTTTTCTTCCATCTGCCATTCTCTCGTTCTGTCCAAGCTCGGCCATCTTGTCTTCCACATTATCTGCAAGGGATTCGGCCTGCCTGTCTGATCCGGCGCTCGCTATTACAAGATAGTCTGCAAAAGAAGACTTTTCTGCGATATCGATCACCAGTACGTCCTGAGCTTTTTTTTGATCCAGAAGCTTTGCTGCTTCCATTGCAAGTTCTCTGTTATCCATTGCTTTTTTCTCTGTCTCTTCCTCTTTTAGTCTTTTTCTTAGTTCATTCATGAATTCTATACTGTCAGGGTCCATCTTCCGTCCTTTCAGGCTGAGGTAGTCCTCAGACCGCTCAAGAACCGCAAGACAGGCTTCATCAAGATCCTCATCTGCCAGCTCTCTCAGATAATCCACGGATGGATAATCTCTTGCCGGTTCTATTGCATCCGCCAGGAAGATCACCTTCTCAAGAACAGACATCCCGGCTCTTCCCGTCGTATGATAAGCGACAGCGTTCAGCATATCCTCGTCGGTGATCCCCATCTCATTCTTCATGTAGATCGCCGCTATCTTGCTGTGGGCGAGATCCGGATCATGTCTGTATTTTGGATCGAGGCCATATTTGTTTATACATTCTTCAATATGCTCGTCCGATGCTCGCCTGAACATGTCGTGATACAGTGAGCATGCTCGTGCTTTTTCCGGATCAGCTCCGTACTTCTTCGCAAGCCTGACAGACGTATCCCTGACTCCGTATGTATGTATTCTTCTTTTTTCGGAAAAATTATCAGTTATGTATTGCTCTATATAATCCGTGTTCATTTATATACTTCTCTACTTCCGGGATGACCAGGCCTTCAAGACTTTGCCCTTCCTGGATCTTCTGCTTGATCTGAGTAGATGAGATATCCAGCATTTTGTTATCTACTACTCTTATCGCAGTCCCATAGATCGTCGTATATCTTTCTATCCTGTCATTGAGCTCATCCATCCTGTATCCTGGTCTTGGAGCAAGGATCACCTGAAATTCCTCAAGTATGTCTTTGCCTTTGTACCATGACTCAAGGTTGAGAAACTGGTCAGATCCCATGATAAGCCAGTATCTTTCATATGGATGCAGCTTGTGAAGAGTCGTCAGCGTCCTGAACGTATATGACACACCTTCAAGATCGATCTCCAGCCTTGAGACTTCTATCTCAGGATCTCTTTCGGCCGTGAGCTCAGCCATCGCGAGTCTGTCTTCTTCGCTGGCCATTTCACGGCCGACTTTGAACGGACTCACCTTTGCCGGCATCAGGATGATCTTGTCCATCCCGCCGGATTCCAAAGACGCCTCAGCTATGCACAGATGACCCAGATGGATGGGATCGAATGTCCCGCCCAGGATACCGATATCACTCATTCTTAATACTTATACCCAGCTCATCGAGCTGCTCCTGGTCAACGATATTAGGCGCATCGCTGACGAGACACTCGGCGTTCTGATTCTTAGGGAACGCCATTACGTCTCTTATGCTGTCCTGCCTAGTAAGCAGCATGATGAAACGGTCGAGTCCATATGCAAGTCCGCCGTGAGGAGGTGCTCCATATCTGAATGCCTCCAGAAGGAATCCGAACTTTCTCATGCTTTCTTCCCTTGAGATCCCGAGAATGTCAAACATCTTCTGCTGCAGATCACGCTCATGTATCCTCAGGCTTCCTCCACCAAGCTCTACTCCGTTAAGGACGATGTCATATGCATCTGCTCTGACTGCCATAGGATCTGTATCAAGAAGAGGTATATCTTCGTCCTTAGGATGTGTGAACGGATGATGCATCGCTTTTACTTCGCCTGTTTCATCATCTTTCTCGAACATAGGGAAGTCAGTGACCCAGAGAAGGTCGAATCTGTCATTATCAACTATGCCCATCTGAAATGCGATATGTCTTCTGAGAAAACCAAGCGTATCGAACACGACCTTAGGCCTGTCTGCTGCGATCAGGATAAGATCGCCGGCTTTTGCGCCGAATTCAGCAGCGATCTGAGCAAGTGCGTCATCATCAAAGAACTTACCCACAGATGATTTGAAGCCGTCATCTTCTACCCTTATCCAGACGAGTCCTTTTGCTCCATAGTGCTTTGACTCTTCAGTAAGTTTGTCAATGTTTTTCCTGCTGTACGCAGCAGAACCGCCAGGTACACAGATACCGCGCACATCTCCGCCGCTGTCAAGTGCATTCCTGAATACCATGAACTCAGTATCCTTGATCACTTCCAGTCCGCTGAGATCATGCAGCTCAATATCAAATCTCGTATCAGGCTTGTCTGATCCGTATCTCTCCATGGCTTCCTGCCACGGGATCCTTCTAAGAGGCAGCTTGACATCGATCCCCATGAGCTCATGGAACACTCTCTTGAGAAAGCCTTCCTGAAGAGCCAGTATCTCATCCACGCTCATGAATGACATCTCTAGATCGATCTGTGTGAACTCAGGCTGTCTATCTGCTCTCAGGTCTTCATCCCTGAAGCACTTTACTATCTGGAAGTATCTGTCTGTTCCGCCGACCATAAGGAGCTGCTTGAACAGCTGCGGTGACTGCGGGAGAGCATAGAACTCTCCTTTGGCTACCCTGCTCGGCACCAGGTAATCGCGTGCGCCTTCAGGCGTGGATCTTACCAGCATAGGTGTCTCGACTTCAGTGAATCCATTCTCATCAAAATAATCCCTGGCAAGCTTGCACACTTTGTGCCTGAACGACAGGTTCTTCTGCATCGTGGGCTTTCTGAGATCAAGATATCTGTATTTCAGCCTGAGATTGTCATCTACGTTGTCGTTATCCTTAACATAGATAGGCGGCGTATCAGCTTCAGAATAGATGATCAGGTCTGACGCAAGTACTTCGATGTCACCTGTCGGTATCTCAGGGTTCTTGGATGATCTTTCACGTACCGTACCCTTGATGCCGATGACATATTCGCTCCTCAGAGTCTTTGCTTTACCGAAAACATCTTCTGGTATACTATCGTCAAAAACCACCTGTGTGATGCCGGTCTTGTCTCTCAGGTCAACGAAAATAAGGCTTCCAAGGCTTCTCTGCTTTGCGACCCATCCATTTAATACTACTTCTTTTCCGATATCCTCTGATCTCAGGACACCATCCATATGTGTTCTTGAAAAAACTATAGCCATATATCTCCTGTCTCTATGCACGCTTTTTAAGTTCTTCTACTATTTCATCGATCGCGACTTCATTCTGCTCATGAGCATCCATGTCCTTGAGCTGAACTACACCGCGGTCTATCTCGTCGTCTCCGATAACGACCGTATATCTTGTGCCCAGTCTTGAGGCGTATTTGAGCTGTCCCTTGAGATTTCTCGCATTAAGATCCATCTGGGCAGATATGTCTGCCAGGTGAAGCTCATGAAGTATCTTCTGCCCAAGAGATTTTGCTCTGTCGCCCATAAAGGCAACGAATACCTTCGTAGGCTCTGGCAGAGGTATCTCGGCTCCGTTTGCTTCCATCAGAAGAAGCAGTCTTTCGATACCGAGGCCGAATCCTACTCCTGGAACAGCTGGTCCGCCGATCTCCTCGACAAGATTGTCATACCGTCCGCCTCCGCAGACTGTGCCCTGCGCACCTATCTTGTTCGATACGAATTCGAATGCAGTCTTAGTATAATAATCAAGTCCCCTTACGATCTTCGGATCCACTTTATACTCAATGCCCATCGCGTCAAGGCCGTCTTTGACTTCTTCAAATGCCTTTCTGCAGTCGTCGCAGAGATAATCCAGCATGAGTGGAGCATCTGCTACGATAGCCTGGTCTTCAGGTGACTTGCAGTCGAGAATACGCATTGGGTTTCTCTCGAATCTGTCTTTACATGTATCGCAGAGCTCATCATAGTGAGGTCTCAGGAAATCCTGCAGTGCCTTTCTGTATCTGGCTCTGCACTGAGGACATCCTACGCTGTTGATGTGGAGTTCCACGTCTTTTACGCCCATCTCATCGAGGAAATCATGCCCTATCGCTATGACGTCGCAGTCTGCGAGCATGTCAGGTGTACCGAAGATCTCCAGTCCTACCTGGTGGAACTCGCGTAGCCTGCCTGACTGAGGCTTCTCATAGCGGAAGCACGGAATGATATAATATTCCTTTGTCGGCTGTACATCTGCAAACGTCTTCTGTTCTACAAAAGACCTTACTACAGGCGACGTTCCTTCCGGCTTCAGCGTTATGCTCCGTCCAGCGTGATCTTCAAATGTGTACATCTCTTTCTGCACGATATCAGTCGTATCACCGACACCGCGGAGAAACAGCTCCGTATGCTCGAACATCGGGGTCCTTATCTCTCTGAATCCGTAGTTTCTGCATATCTTTCTGAAGCGCTCTTCGACATACTGCCATTTATAGATCTGATCCGGCAGGATATCCTTGGTTCCCTTTGGCGCGTTAGTCAGCATTCTTGTCCTCCATAAAATAAGTGTTTTCTTTCCGTTCTATCATCTCGTCTATACGGCTTATGTATTCCTGATAGTTAGTTACATTCGGGATCCTGACGAGTCTGTTCGTCTCAGGGTAGTATTTCTTCGATATACCGCCTGCTCCCATCGCCAGCGTGCTCTGATGCTCGTCCATGATCCTTACGTTATACAGGCATGCCTTGTCATCTCTGCAGTATCCGGTATTCTCCATAGCCCCGGCCATATGCTTCTGGCGGTACAGATAATATGGTCTGAAGCCTGCCCCGTCCAGCTTCTCGCGGGATAACGCAAGCATTGCTTTCACGGTCTCCGCAGCTCTGTAATGATACTGTTTATCTTCCTCATGAAGCCTGGATCCGCGCTTCACAGCAAGCGTATGCACTGTGATATTAGACGCTCCGATATCTATCATCCTGTCCAGCGTAAGCGCAAAATCCTGTTCATCTTCACCAGGAAGCCCGGCTATGATATCTGCATTGATGACATCAAAGCCTGCGGCGAGCGCTATACTGAAAGCTTTCTCGATATCTTCAGGTGTATGGCTTCTGCCTATCCTGTCCAGAGTCTCCTGCTTCATGGACTGCGGATTGATGCTGATCCTTTCAACGCCCATGTCTTTAAGCACAGCGAGCTTTTCTACGGTTATGGTATCAGGCCTGCCTGCTTCAACCGACAGCTCTTTTATTCTGTCTCCGAACGCTTTTCCCGTTTCGCCAAGCAGCATTCTCAGCTGAGAAGCGTCGAGAGTAGTCGGCGTGCCTCCTCCGATATATATTGATTCAGCAAAGCCACCTGTCTCTTCAAGCCTTCTTCCGACGTGATCGATCTCATGCAGCAGCACAGGCATATATCGCTCTATCTCTGTATCAGGTACCTGGTTTGACGCAAATGAACAATAGAGGCACCTGGTCGGACAGAACGGTATTCCTATATACACTCCGGCACTTTTTGCCTCAGCAGAGCCAAACAGCTGCTTCTGATACAGATACATATCTGTTACGAGGTCTATCTTCTCATCAGACATGTAATAGAAATCGCTCAGGCGCTCTCTTGCTCCAGCCAGTCCTATGCTCTCAATGAGCTCTCCTGCAAGCTTCACGGGCCTTACTCCTGTAAGGGCGCCCCACTCCTGCTTTCTTCCCGTAAGATCACATAATCTTCTGTATATCTCACGCTTAACAGTATCCCGGTCTGAAGAGCCTTCAGTGTTGATCTGTATAACGTCTGCGGAATCCTCACCGGTTATCTCATAATAAGCAGGATCGATGAACTCGTCGATCAGCTCACGCATAAGCGAGATATTTACGTCACCGTGTATGTTGAATCTGTAATCTGCCATTCCTAGTAAACGAACGGATTGTGTTTTTTCTCCCAGCCGATCGTAGTGTTGCCCATATGGCCTGTATATACCTTGGTGTCATCAGGCAGCGTGAAAAGCTTTGTTCTGATGGAATCTATCAGCTGATTATAGTCTCCGCCCGGCATATCTGTCCTTCCGATAGATGTCTTGAACAGCGTGTCTCCACTGAATACAACATCACCTATAAGAATGGACATTCCGCCAGGTGTATGTCCCGGTGTAGCCAGGAACTTGAGATCCATGTTCCCGATCTTCATAGTCATTCCATCATGGACATATACATCAGCATCCATAGTTATCTCACCGCCGAGCAGGATCTTTGAATTGTTCAGCACTGGATCATTAAGAGTAGCCTTTTCCTCGTCAAGTGCTACGACCTGAACGCCAGGAAAGTCCTCCTTGAACTTTGCGATGCCGCCAATGTGATCTCCGTGGCCGTGTGTGAGTACGATGTACTTGAGGTCCAGCTCTTTCTCTGTGATCTTGTTGGAGATCTGCTTGAGATAGCTGCCCGGATCCACGAGGAATGCTTCCTTAGCTTCATCAAATACCAAGTAGGTGTTGACCCTCAGCGGGCCTGTCTGATACTCAATAACTTCCATGATAATCTTTCCTTCTTTTCTTTAATAAGCTTATTTGTGATAATTTATTCAATGACGTTAAAACGCCTTTATGACTTTGTTGTTATCGTGCGCCAGGTCAAGCGCTCTGACGGAATACCTCGATCACACCGGCAACATTCTTGAGAGCTCTCATGACTTTCTGCATCTGGTTCGTACCTGTTATCGAAAGCGTGAGTACTATTCTGATCCCTCCGTCTTTCGTCCGCTTGCCGTTGAGTCCTTCGATCTCAGTATCAAGCTCGTCACACGTCCTTGAAATGTCGGACAGCAGGCCTTTTCTGTCGCCTGCCTCTATAACGAGCTCCGTCGCATATGATTTTGAATGACCCTTATTCTCCCATTCGACCTCGATGAAGCGGGCGCGCTCTTCCTCAGGAAGAGATCTGATATTAGGACAGTCACGCCTGTGCACCGTGATACCGCGACCTTTTGTGATAAACCCGACTATCTCATCTCCAGGTACCGGATTACAGCATCTGGCGACCCTTATCATCAGATTCTCAGCGCCGCTTACCACGATCCCCGGATTCTCTCTGTTCTGCTTTTGCTCTGCTGTTATCTCAGCAGTCTTCTTGAGAAGCGCTGCCTCTTTCTCGGCCTTTCTGCGCTGCTCCCGCTTGACTTCATCATCATGATATGCGAAGAGCAGATTCGCGAACCTGCTCAACAGCGTTCCGCCCTGAGCTATCTGCGTATACGCGTCGTCGAGCGAAAGGAAGTTCATCTCCTTCGTCGCACTGTTCAGGAAAGAAGCCTTCGCACACGTCTGCGGGTCATAGCCTTTTCTTCTAATGTATTTATCAAGAGCATCCTTGCCCTTAGCGATCTCATCGCCCTTATTCTGTTTTTTGAGCCACTGCCGTATCTTGTTCCTGGCAGATGAGCTTCTTGCTATCTTCAGCCAGTCAACAGATGGCCCCGATGAATTGGACGAAGTTACTATCTCGACTATATCGCCGTTATTCAGCTGGTGGTCGATCGTGACCATCTTGCCGTTTACCTTGGCTCCGACACATCTGCAGCCTACGTCTGTATGGATCTTGAAAGCAAAGTCGAGAGGTGTAGAGCCAGCCGGGAGATCTATGACCTTCCCCCTAGGCGTGAACACGAATACCTGAGATGAGAACAGATCCATCTTCAGGCTCTCCATGAACTCTATCGCGTCGTTATCCTGCTGACTCTCAAGAGACTGCCTTACCCACGCGAGCTTCATGTCCTCGCTGCTCTGTTTTCCTGTAGTATCTCCCTCTTTGTATTTCCAGTGAGCTGCGATACCATATTCTGCAATACGGTGCATCTCGAAGGTCCTTATCTGTATCTCGAACGGCTCACCGTTATCACCTATCACAGTAGTATGAAGACTCTGGTACATGTTAGGCTTCGGCATCGCGATATAATCCTTGAACTTGCCAGGAATAGGCGTCCACATAGTATGGACCTGTCCGAGTACGGCATAACAGTCCCTGACATCCTCGACCAGCACTCTGATGGCAGTAAGATCAAAGATCTCGTCGAGCTGCTTATGCTGGATCACCATCTTCTTGTAGATGCTGTAAAGATGCTTGGATCTTCCCTGGATCTCATACTTCATATGTATGGCATCCAGTGCTTTGCTGATCTCCGATGAGACCTGCTCTATAAGGCCTTCTCTCTGCTTTTTCTTTATTGCAACCTCATGCTCAAGAGTCTCATATTCTTCCGGATGAAGATACTTGAACGATATATTCTCAAGTTCGAATTTGATCTGGTAGATACCGAGCCTGCTCGCAAGAGGCGCATATATATCGAGCGTCTCCTGCGATTTCTCGATTATCTTTGCAGGACTCATATATTCGATAGTCCTCATGTTATGAAGACGGTCAGCAAGCTTTATGATCAGTACCCTGATGTCCTTGGACATCGCCAGGAACATCTTCCTGAGGTTCTCTGCCTGTGCCTCTTCCTTGTTATCGAACTTAATGGACCCCAGCTTTGTGACTCCGTCTACTAGAAGAGCAATATCGCTTCCGAAGTCTTTAGTCAGATCCTCCAGAGTGTAATCAGTGTCTTCTACTGCATCATGAAGCAGACCTGCTACGATCGTTTCATCATCCATGCCGTATTTTGCAAGTATCTCTGCAACGGCTACAGGGTGGATAAGATACGGTTCTCCACTCTTTCTGAGCTGTCCGTTATGGAGCTCTTTAGCCTTGTCATAGGCTCGGGAGATAAGGTCCAGGTCATGCTGTCTGTATTCTGATATGCACTTCAGGAAACTCTGCTTGGACTTCATATGCGGCTACTTGTTCTTCTTTGATGACTTTTTCTTCTTACCTTTTTTCTTTGTGGCTTTTGCCTTTGATTCTGTTTCAGCGGCGGCAGTGCTGACTGCTTCTTTCTGTTCAGACTCAGGGACATCGATCACTTCATTTTCAGGCTGCTTCTTTGATTCTTTCTTTGCTTTCTTGTCCTCTATCCTTTTCTTTGCCCTTTCCTGAGCTTCATATCTTGACATTTCCTCACGTCTGTTGAACTCATAGTAGAGCGGGCTGCAGATGAAGATCGATGAATAAGTACCGCAGATAACACCGATCATAAGAGGAATAACAAATCCTGCAAGTGATGATGATACCAGGAACAGCAGCGGTATGATCGCAACGAATGTCGTGATCGACGTCATGATCGATCTGTCCAATGTCTGATTTATACTTGCGTTCAGGATCTCCACAAGAGGTTTTCCTCTCATGAGTTTCCTGTTTTCTCTTATCCTGTCGAATATTACGATAGTATCGTTTATCGAGTAACCCACTATCGTAAGCAGTACAGCGATGAACGGGTTATTCACAGTGAAATGGAAGATCGCGTACATTGACAGGAGCACGAGTACGTCATGTGCTATTCCCGCGACAGCAGCGACTCCATATTTCCAGGATCTGAATCTAATTATGATATATGCGAGCATGAACAGCGCTGCGATAAGGATGCTCTTGATCGCGTTGGTCCTTATCTCGCTTCCTATAGTTGCTCCGAATTCTTCTGATGCTTTTACGGCGTCATCGCCAAGCTTGAATTCTTCAATGATCTTGTCTGTTACTTCATCACGCTCTGATGCGTTAAGAGCTTTTGTTGTTTTGATGACCGCAGTGTTTCCGTCTTCTCCGGAGAATACGATCGACTCGTTCAGTCCAAAGTCCTTGATGCTCTTGCTGATCTCAGCAGCGCTTACCTTCTTGCCCATATCTACTTCGAGCATCGTGCCGCCGGTGAAGTCGATACCGTAATTGAAGCCTCTGATCGCAAAGAACAGGATGCCTGCTGCAAATACACATGCGCTTATGATGTAGAAGATCTTTCTCTTGTCGATGATATCAAAATACTTATGCAGGAATTTCTTTGGAGTACCATCCTCTTTGCATCCGAACAGTGTGTTCTTTGCAAAGCTTGAGTCTGCAAGGTCATCGACGAAGCACTGTGTTACGAATACTGCAGTGAAAATACTCACGATGATACTGATCATCAGTGTGATCGCGAATCCTTTAACGGCAGTAGATCCAAGCTGATACAATACGATCGTTGCGATAAGCGTCGTTATCTGTGAGTCCATTACGGTCACGAGCGCGTGCCTGAAACCTTCATCGACCGCAACTCTGATGGATCTTCCCATACCGATCTCTTCCTTGATCCTGGAGAAGATGATTACGTTTGCGTCTACAGCCATGCCGACTCCGAGAATAAGTCCTGCGATACCAGGAAGAGTAAGAACTGCGTTAAGTCCTACCATTGCCCAGAGTACGATCATGACGTAGAGCACGAGTGCGATGTCAGCAAACAGTCCGAGCAGATTGTAGACAAGGATCATGATGAGGAATACCAGTGCGAGACCGATAGCTCCAGCAACGATACTCTTGTCGAGCGCGTTTTCCCCAATCGATGCAGACTGTACTGAAGATTCTACTTCTACGAGTGAAACAGGAAGCGCACCGCCTCTGATCAGAGCAGCTTCTTCAGTCGCGTTTTCTCTCGACATACCGCCGCCTCTGTTGGTTATCTCACAGGACTCGCTGTCGATCGTCTCGTCACATGTAGGCGCTGTCAGGATGTTTTCATCAAGCCAGATAACTACTGCTGTTGAATCAACTGTGTTTCCTTCTTCGTCCTGAACAGTCGGAGTAATGCTTCCAGATGAAGCCTTGGCTGTTGCTTCAGCAAATTTCTTCTGGCCTTCCTTGGTGAATGTGAGGACGATCTTATATCCGCCGTTCTCAGAATCCACGTCAGCCGTAGCATCTTTCACGTCTTCACCGCTCAGATACTGAGTGTTGTCTGATGTGGTGAAACGGAGCTGAGCTGTCTCGCCGATCCTGTTGATGGCTGACTCTGCGTCGCTGACGCCCGGCATCTCTACACGGATACGCTTTTCACCCTCAACGCTTACTGTAGCGTTTGCTACGCCCATAGCGTCCACACGCCTTTCAAGGACGTTTCTTGTCTGCTCCATCGTTGTTTTGAGCTCGGTCCCTGTCATGTCAGTTTCGGCTTCCATGACGACATATACACCGCCGTTGATGTCGAGGCCATACTTCAGAGAATCCTTAAGATTCTTCACTGGTCCGATACCGAACGCCGAGACATAAAGCCCGAACGCGATCACAATAATGAATAGTAAACTTAGAATTTTTCTGATTGTGCTGTTCATACCAATACCTTTCGCATTAACTAAAAAATTACATAAAAAGCCAATATAATAGATATCATTATTTTACTACATATTAATGTCTTCATCAAGGAAAAAGTGCCCGATAACGTTGAAAATCTGTAAAAAAACACAAACAAAAAACCCCGGACGGTATTTCCGGCCGGAGCTCTCTGTGTATTCAATCAATCTTCTGATAAATAATGATTTTCAACTATCTTATAGCAACGATGTTACTGGGCTTATTCAGCTGCATCTTCCTTGTCTTCCTTGTCCTTTTTCAGACGCTTAGGAGTCTTTTTCTTCTCCTCTTTTTCTTCAGTCTTTTCGGAATCAGCCGGCTTGCTGATCTTCTTTGCCCCTGATTTTCTTTCAAGAGCGGAAATAGCCCATTTCTTGACAAGGATCTTGGTCTTATCAGATCCAACCTGTATTACAAGCTCCTCTTCGCCGATCTTTACGACCTTGCCTACGATGCCTCCGATCGTAACGATCTCATCCCCGACGCCAAGGCTCGCTCTCATCTCGCTTATCTCTTTCTCCTTCTTGCGCTGCGGCCTGATAAGAAGAAAATACATCAGCCCCATAAATACGACGAGCATCAGAAGCGACGGCGCCATCTGCATAAGTTCTGCTGTGTTCATGATATATGACCTCCAAAGTTATTTACTAAAAAAATCATGGTGCCGGCGGTGGGGTTCGAACCCACACGGTGTCGCCACCACAGGATTTTGAATCCTGCACGTCTGCCAATTCCATCACGCCGGCAAAAAAAATTAATGGTGCGGCTGACTGGACTCGAACCAGCACGGTTGCCCACATGCCCCTCAAGCATGCGCGTCTGCCATTCCGCCACAGCCGCACATCATTAATCAACGTGCTTTATTAATATATAACAAGTCAGGCGATTTGTCAAACCCGTTTTTCAAAAACTGCCGAACTATTTTGATCAGTCAAGTCTGATACATTCAGCATGCCGTGCAGTCAGTAGCGAATCTATCTTACCAAAGAGCTCTTCTTTATCACCATCATTTACGATGATGACATCCGCCTTTTCCGATTTCTCATCTTCCGGCATCTGTGAAGCTATCCTTCTCTTCAGTTCCTCTACCGAAGCACTGTCGCGGAGAGAAGCACGCTCGAGCCGCGTCTTGATATCACATGTAACGAGCCATACTTCATCTGTCAGCCTGTCCGCACCTGTCTCAAAGAGAGTCGGGGCGTCGAGGAAAACAATATCTTCATTTGCGGCATGCAGGCGGCCTTCTCTATAGTCTTCGATGATATCCTGCACGTTCTTTATCACCCTGCTTGTTATTATGTTCTCCAGCATCTCTTTCCTGCCTGCATCCGAGAACACTATCACAGCCATGCGCTTTCGATCCAGCGAACCGTCAGGCGCTATGACATCCTCACCGAAAAAGTCCCTGATCTCCGCAAGCACCACGGGATCCGACGAGAGCTCCCGCGCGATGCCGTCCGCATCAATAACAACATACCCGAGTTCCCTGAGATATCTCGATACAGTAGACTTCCCACTACCAATGCCGCCTGTAATGCCAATGATTTTCATTGTTATATCTTACCTCATTTAGATCACTTAAGATCATACCATGAATAAGCACTGTTCATATCCACCGTGAGCTTTACCGAAAGCTCCATCGCATGCTCCATGTTACGCTTCAGCAGTTCCTCCACGACAGCTTTCTCATCCTCGGCAGTCTCTATGATGAGCTCATCATGTATCTGCAGCACAAGAGCAGACTTGAGCTTCCTGTCTTTGAGTTCCCGGAAGACATCTCGCATGGCGATCTTGATGATGTCAGCGGCAGATCCCTGGATCGGGCTGTTCATGGCAAGCCTTTCGCCCAGCTGCCTCACCATATAGTTAGATGATGTGATCTCCGGGATATATCTCCTTCTGCCAAGCAAAGTCTCGCTGTATGTGTTCGCCTTAGCCGATCTCACACTATCGTCCAGATAGCTTTTCACTTTAGGATGTTTATCAAAATACTCCTGAATGTACCGCTCCGCCTCACTTCTTGACACATGTATGTCCTGTGAAAGTCCGAAACCGCTCATTCCGTATATGATCCCGAAGTTTACTGCCTTTGCGCGGCTCCTGTCCTCTTTAGTGACCTGATCGTACGGGATGTTGAATACTCTGGACGCGGTCTTTCTGTGAATGTCTTCTTCATTGTTGAAGGCGCTGATAAGATTCTCGTCACCTGAGAGATGGGCCATCAGCCTCAGCTCTATCTGAGAATAGTCAGCTCCAACGAACACATTGCCCTCACCTGCAACAAATGCTTTTCTGAGCAGCCTGCCCTGCTCCTGCCGGACAGGGATGTTCTGAAGATTCGGCTCAGTGCATGACAGTCGTCCCGTCGCGGCGACCGTCTGCTGGTAATGGCAGTGTATCTTACCGTCATTGCCGATAAGAGGCTTCAGCCCTTCCACATAAGTGCTGTAAAGCTTTGTTATCGTCCTGTACTGCAGTATCAGGGCTATTATCGGATGTTTGTCCTGTATCTTTTCAAGGATATCGGCACTGGTGCTGTATCCGGTCTTTGTCTTCTTTCCGGCAGGAAGACCAAGCTTCTCGAAGAGTATATCGCCAAGCTGTCTGGTCGAGTTTATATTGAATTCCTCACCGGCAAGCTCATATATCGCATGCTCGAGCCTCTCAGCTTCCTGTGAAAGATCCTGCCCTATCTCAGTGAGCATGCTCTTATCCACATACACACCTCTTGCTTCCATCGAGGCAAGCACTTCGATCAGCGGCAGCTCCAGATCTCTGTAGATATCTTCCATCCCGAAGCTCTTTATTTTCGGTTTCTGGATCTCCGAGAGCGCCCTGGATGCCCAGAGTATGTCAGCTCCTCTTTCCATGTACTCCTTATCACAGCCGCCGAGCATATCGGTCTGAGATACTTTTTTACTGAACTCCCTGTCGGACTCCATCTCATGGCGGAGCTCTTCAAGAGACAGTATTTTGATGTCATAGCTGCTCTTGGACGGATCAAGCATATACGCCGCCAGCTCGCTGTCATATCCTGCACGGAAATCCGGCAGTCCTTTTTTAAGAAGCATATAGGCGTCCGAAGAGAGAGAATGACCGCATATCATGAGCTTCCTGTCTGAAAGGAAGCCGACAACCGCCTTGTCTGTCTCTTCTCCATCAGACTTGAGATACATGCATGTATCGCCGATGAGAATCGAGTAGCCATCTATTACAGGTTCATTCAGATGATCGTTATTGCCGAATACCTTGAGCCAGATCTCACTGCCATCCTGTATATCAAGACTGCCAAGCTTTTCTGCCGTGATCTGCATGGTACTTATTGCAGATCTGCCGTCATCAGCGGCAGTTCCCCCGGATCCCGAAGCCCCAGTATCCAGCTTTTTAAGGAAGCTGTTGAGCTCGAGCCTGGAATAGAGGTCTACAAGTCTGTCGACATCCGGCTGTCTGACTCTCATATCTTCATATTCGTATTCGATCGGCACATTGGTTATGATCGTGGCGAGCCTTCTACTCATAGCTGCAAGGCTGGCGTTCTCTTCCACTTTCTGCCTGAGCTTCTCAGGCTTTATCTCTTCAGATCTGGCAAGAAGCTCTGCTACACTTCCGAATTCCTTTAGCAGCTTGATCCCGGTCTTCTCTCCTACACCTGGTATACCAGGTATATTATCCGACTGGTCTCCCATCAGTCCTTTCAGGTCTATGAACTGCTCAGGAGTAAGCTCATACCGCTCCAGCATTGTTTCGCGGTCGTAAAGATCGAACTCTGTTATCCCCTTACGGGTGATCATGATCCTGGTCCTATCAGATGCGAGCTGAAGTGCGTCTTTATCCCCTGTGACGACAAGAGGCGACAGCCCTTTTTCTTCACTGTCTTTAGCCAGCGTGCCTATGATATCATCAGCCTCGAATCCGTCGATCTCCAGCTGCTTTATATTCATCGCGGACAGGATATCCTTTATCAGCGGGAACTCCATCGCAAGCTCAGGAGGCATCTTGCGGCGCCCTGCCTTATATTCTTTATATTCCTCATGTCTGAACGTAGGTGACTTCCTGTCCCAGGCTACAGCAATATATTCAGGCTGTTCATCCTGCTCAAGCTTGTTCAGCATATTCAGAAAGCCGAATATTCCCTGTGTATATATACCTTCACGAGTTATCATCGGACGCTGCATTGCGTAATACGCTCTGTTCATCAGACTGTTGCCGTCGATAATAATGAATTTGCCGTTCATGATCATTTCCTTTTTCGCCTATAAAAATACCCGGTGCACCGTCAGGACTTAATTGATTCCTATCTTCCCGATAGGTGGGTACCCTGTCAGATACTTCGGCAGTCCACTCAGAGGAGGCATTGCCTGAGTATCCGAACCCCGGATTCCCTTTAAAATGCTGTAGGTTCAATTAACAGTCCTTAACGCATGTTCCAGGCATTGGATCATCATATAATAGATTGCTGCTTCATGACTTCAACATGGCAGCAGGCACAGCAGGCCTTAAAGCTCTACCTCATCCAGATCTACAGCACAGTTCGTGTGTACATTCTGAACGTCATCATTCTCTTCAAGGATGTCTACGAGTTTCTTGAGCTTACGGAGATCTTTCTCGTCAGGTGTGCTCTCTACTGAAGGCACCTGCTCTACTTCTGACATAACGAGCTCATACCCTGCCTGTCTTAAAGCCTGGTCCACATCATTATATGCTGATGGATCTGTGGTGATCTCAAAGCTGTCCTCAAGCGTCTCCATATCGTCAGCACCTGCCTCAAGTGCTGCTTCCATGAGCTCATCCTCATCGATATCATCAGTTTTCTCGATGATTATCACGCCTTTTCTCGTGAACATATATGAAACGCATCCCGGAGTTCCGAGGTTTCCGCCATGCTTATCGAACAAAGATCTCACTGCTGATGTCGTCCTGTTTGTGTTATCAGTCAGGCATTCCACGATCATAGCTACTCCGCCGGCGCCGTATCCCTCAAATGTCAGCTCTTCATAAGATACTCCGCCAAGCTCGCCTGTTCCCTTCTTGATAGCTCTTGCGATGTTATCATTAGGCATACCGATAGCTTTAGCTTTTTCTATAGCTGTACGCAGTCCGGCATTATACTCTGGATCCCCTCCATCCTTTGCCGCTACTGTGATAGTCTTAGCATATTTGGTGAACAGCGCCGCTCTCTTGGAATCCTGAGCAGCCTTTCTTCCTGCAATAGTACCATGTCTTCCCATGGGCTTCCTCCTTGAAATCTCTGATTTATTAACGTGCTCCGGGTCTGACCCGCTTTACGTCTTTCATATTATACAACAACATTTGCACTCTGACAATAAAAAAGCCGACAGTCCGTGATAAAACGGTCAAAGTGCAGTTATCATGAGCATGGCTGTTCAGTATCCTCCTGCTCAGCTTCGTCATTCATGTTCTTATGAGCCGTGCTCATCATCAGCTTTATCCTGTTAAGCTGGTTCACAGAACTCGCACCAGGGTCGTAGTCGATTGCAACTATATTAGCCTTTGGATCAAGCTTCCTGATCGCTTTCATCATTCCCTTTCCGGTAACATGATTCGGAAGACATGCGAATGGCTGCAGACATACGATATTCTCCACGCCGCTCTTCATCAGCTCTACCATCTCACCAGTAAGAAGCCATCCCTCTCCGCACTGGTTTCCGATGGAAAGAACAGACCCCGCGGCTTCGGCAGTGTGCTCGATCCTTGCAGGAGGATCAAAATTCCTGCTCTTTCTGAGCGCTTCACGTACCGGTTCTCTCATCCACTCCACGAGCTTCATGACGATCTCGTTCGCCTTCATCTCCTGCCATGTGCCTGACAGATGCTCATAATTGAATTTCTTGTTATACATCCCATACAGGAAGAAATCCAGCAGGTCGAGTACGACCGCTTCTCCGCCTTCTTCCTCTATCGTATCAACGATATTATTATTAGCGTTCGGATGATATTTTACCAGGATCTCTCCTACTACTCCTACTCTCGGCTTTTTCACGTCGAGTCTCTCGATATTATCAAAATCCTGTACGATGCCGTTCACGTTTTTGACGAAAGTTCTCTTGCTGAAATGGAGTATGTTCTGGATTATCCTGTCCTGCCACGACTCCAGCACCCGCTCTGACTCGCCTTTGTTCTTCTCGTAAGGCCTCGTGTGGTAGAGCACCCGCATCGCAAGGTCGCCGTACATGACTCCGATCGCCATACTCATAGCCATACCTAGTGTTATACTGAATCCCGGATTCTTTTCCAGACCGCTCGCATTAAACGAAACTACAGGGATCTGCTCCATTCCCAGATCCCTTAGGGCTTTTCGCAGAAGAGCTATGTAATTGCTCGCTCTGCAGCCGCCGCCTGTCTGAGACATGAACACTGCCGTGTGATCCAGATCATACTTTCCTGACTTAAGTGCTGATATTATCTGGCCTAATGTGACTATAGTAGGATAGCATGCGTCGTTATTAATGTATTTCAGACCTTCGTCTACTGAGTTGGTATCGACCGGCGGAAGCAGCGACACCTTATAACCATATGATTTCAATATCTCTTTAAGATAATTGAAATGTATAGGAGACATCTGCGGGATAAGCATCGTGTATGTCTCTTTCATTTCTTTAGTGAAGAGTTTTCGCTCATATCCCTTATAGTCCGGCTTTGCGACGATGCCGTTCTTCTCGCGCTCATCCATCGCTGCTTTAAGCGATCTTATCCTTATCTTGGCGGATCCAAGATTTGACACTTCGTCTATCTTGATCACCGTGTACAGCTTGTTGTTTGCGCGGCATATCTCTTCGACCTGGTCGGTAGTGACCGCGTCAAGGCCGCATCCGAATGAATTGAGCTGTACCAGCTCGACGTCCTGTCTCGTGCCGCAGAACGCTGCAGCCTTATAGAGCCTGGAGTGGAATACCCACTGGTCTAGCACGCGGATAGGCCTCGGAAGCTCGGCAAGATGCGCCACTGAATCCTCAGTGAGCACCACAAGGCCGAACGAGCTTATCATCCTGTCGATTCCATGATTTATCTCCGGATCGAGATGATATGGACGCCCGGCGAGCACGATCGCCTTTTTCCCGTTGTCCTTCACATATTTCAGAGCATACTCGCCCTGTTTCCTTATATCGCTCTTGAACAGATTCTGCTCTGCTCTTGCTTTGTACACCGCGTTCATTATCTCGCTTCTGGATATATGGTATCTCTTTGTCAGATTCGCGGACAGTTCTTTGACCAGTCTCTCATCGTCATCATAAGGGACAAAAGGATGCAGGAATCTCACCATCTGCTCTTCGAACAGATCATCCATATTGTTTGCGATAACTTCAGGATAAGTCGCGACTATAGGACAGTTATAATGGTTCCCGGCATTCCTGTCCTCGATCCTCTCAAAGTTAAGACTCGGATAGAATATCATCTTATATCCCTGGTCGACGAGCCATTTTATATGGCCGTGCACCAGTTTGGCCGGATAGCACGCGGTATCTGATGAGATCGTCTCAAGTCCCTGCGAATACAGTGCCTTATTCGATACCGGTGACAGAACGACTCTGAACCCGAGTTCTGTAAAGAATGTGAACCAGAACGGGTAATCCTCATACATATTCAGTACGCGCGGTATGCCTACAGATCCCCTTCTCGCCTCACTCTCAGATAGAGGCTTATAATAGTCAAAGAGCCTCTTCATTTTATAGTCGTAAAGGTTCGGGATCTCTGACCTGTTGATAGAGCCTCCTGCTCCTCTCTCACATCTGTTTCCGGTTATGAACCTTGAGCCGTCAGCAAACCTGTTTATCGTAAGTATGCACTGGTTCTCACACCTCTTGCACCTTCCGTTCTGATGCTCTACGTGGAACTCCTCAAGTTCTCTGCCTGAGATCACGGATGATCTCGTCCCTTCGACATAGTTTTCTCTCGCGATAAGAGAGCATCCATATGCTCCCATAAGCCCTGCGATATCAGGGCGTATCACTTCTTTGCCGATTATCTTCTCGATGCTCCGCAGCACGGCATCATTCATGAACGTACCGCCCTGTACCACGATCTTGTCACCTGTCTCATCAGGATTCCTGAGCTTGATCACCTTATAAAGCGCGTTTTTGATGACAGAGTATGACAGACCCGCGGATATATCGCCGATCGTCGCGCCTTCCTTCTGTGCCTGCTTGACTTTTGAGTTCATAAAGACAGTGCACCTAGTGCCAAGGTCTACAGGATTCTCCGAGAACAAAGCCTCCTGCGCGAATGCGTTAGTATCCAGGTTTACTGACTTGGCATAAGTTTCCAGGAAAGAGCCGCACCCTGCTGAGCATGCCTCATTCAGCATGATATTGTATATCGCGCCGTCCCGGATCTTCATGCACTTCATGTCCTGACCGCCGATATCAAGAATAAAATCGACGCCCGGAAGGAATTCAGAAGCCGCCTTGTAGTGCGCCATCGTCTCTATCTCGCCCATGTCTGCCTTGAATGCTGCTTTGATAAGGCCTTCGCCGTATCCAGTCACACATGTGTTTGCTATATACGCAGTGTCCGGAAGCTGCTCGTAGAGCTCCTTAAGCATGACCCGGACAGCCTCCGCCGGATCACCTTCGTTGTTTCTATAGAATGAATAGAGAAGATTTTTGTTATCGTCTACAAGTGTCGCTTTCGTTGTAGTCGATCCTGCATCTATACCGAGATATGTTCTTCCCGCAGCTTTTTCGATCCTCTTTCTCTTTATCTTTGCCTTATCATGTCTCGCACGGAACTTAAGATATTCATCTTCAGTCCTGAACAGCGGCTCAATATGCTTTGTGTCAGACATCTCTGTCTGACTGGCGTTATTTATCCTGCGTGTAAGTTCAGACAGCCACCGCTCTTCGCGGTCCTCCGCCAGCATAGCCGCTCCTATAGCTACGAAATATTTTGAATTCTCAGGGAATATGATGTCTTCATCCTTAAGCTCTAGAGTCTCTATAAATCTTTTTCTGAGCTCAGACATGAAAGTGAGCGGCCCTCCGAGAAAAGCGACTTTGCCTTTGATCACATGACCGCACGCAAGACCCGATATAGTCTGATTCACTACTGCCTGATAGATCGACGCCGCAAGATCCGGCACCGCCGCGCCGTCATTGATCAGAGGCTGTATGTCAGTCTTTGCGAACACGCCGCACCTCGCAGCGATCGGATATATGATCTTATAGTCTTTTGCTGCTTCATTGAGTCCGTTTGCGTCGGTATTCAGAAGAATAGCCATCTGATCGATGAACGCGCCGGTACCTCCTGCACATGTACCGTTCATGCGCTGCTCGATCGTGGCGCCGTAGAACGTTATCTTGGCATCCTCTCCGCCAAGCTCTATAACAACATCGGTCTCAGGTATCAAAGTCTCTACAGCTTTGCTGCAGGAGATGACCTCCTGTTCGAACTTTATTCCAAGGAGATTCGCAAGCGAAAGCCCGCCGGAACCGGTTATCACGGTCCTGACGACTATATCCCCCCGCTCCCTATACAGATCAGCGAGCATCTCTTTGACCTTCTCGAAAACGTTGGACATGTGGCGCTCATATCTTGAGTAATCCACATTGCCCTTCTCATCGAGAAGTATAAGCTTAACAGTTGTAGATCCAACGTCTATACCTAATCGCATTTTTTACCTCTATGATTAAACTGCTTCAGTAATATCCAGTGTTTTGATCTCTCTATTATATAAGATGATCAGCATTATCGTTGAGTACAGCAGCCCCAGCAGCTCTGCCAGTGCAAAAGAGAACCATGTCATCGATATCCCGTAAGTCGTATAAAGTATGTATGCCAGAGGGAGTATCCCTACGAGCTGTCTTATCACTGATGCCATAAGACTGTAGACACCATGGCCTGTTGCCTGGAATACCGTTTCCATCGTTATTCCGAAAGCAGCCGGTATGAAGCACCAGCTAATCTCTCTAAGAGCGTTTACCCCGATCCGCATCATATTATCGTCAGCGTCGAACAGCCCGAGGAAAAACTCCGGAAACATCTGGAACGCGATCGTACCTATCGCCATTATTATGCATGATATCAGGATCGATACCTTGAACGTCGATATCATACGTTCCTTATTCCTGGCGCCGAAGTTGAATCCAAGCAGCGGCAGAGCCCCCTGCTGGAGTCCGAACACCGGCATGAATATAAAAGATTCTATCTTGAAGTACACCCCAAGCACAGCTACCGCCCCTGGTGTCGGCGATATTATCCAGTTATATCCTATCAGCATGACCGATCCGATCGACTGCATCACTATCGTCGGAAGTCCCACAGCATAGATATCTCTTACTATGTCCCACCTGATCCTGAAGTTTTTCATGCTGATCTTTACAGCATGCTCCTGCTTCCTGATGATGATCACTGCCACCAGAAGTGATACAGCCTGTCCGATAACTGTCGCAAGCGCTGCGCCTCTTACTTCCATCCTCGGCAAACCGAAATAGCCGAAAATCATTATCGGATCGAGAATGATATTCGTTATGCAGCCGGACATACTGATTATCATTGGCGCTATCATGTTTCCTGTAGCCTGAAGCACTTTTTCCAGATTGATCTCTGCAAACGCGCAGAAACTCAATGTGGTAACTATGCTTAAGTAATCCGCGCCGTATGTGAAGATCTCCTCGTCATCAGTATAGAAACCGACAAATGGCCTCGCAAAGAACAGGCCTATTACCACAAAAACGAGCCAGCTGAACACTGACAGCCATATGCTTGTATCCGCTGCGAGGTTGGCTTCATCATATCTTCTTGCTCCAAGCCTCCTCGCGATCAGTGAATTAACGCCGACTCCGGTACCTACTGCAGCTGAAATAATGAACAGCTGCACCGGAAGAGCATATGAGATCCCGGTGAGAGCATTGGTGCTGATCCTTGACACATATATACTGTCGACCATGTTATAGAGCGCCGCGATCGTCATAGACAGGATAGCAGGCCAGGACATGGAGATCAGCAGCTTAGAAATAGGCTCCGTGCCCATTCTATTCATTTTTACGCTATTCTCAACACTCATATAACGTGATCCACAGAATAATGTTTTGCATTTAAAAAAGACTGGGCAGGTCTGTAAGCCGGGTTCTGTATTAGACGATCATCTATCTAGGCTAAGCATCTCTGCCAGCTCAAGCGGTCCACAAACAGGACGGGGACGGGCCGCCCCCATATGTCCCCCGACCTTGCTCCGGATGGGGTTTACACAGCCGCCCCGTCTCCGGGACGCTGGTGAGCTCTTACCTCGCCATTTCACCCTTGCCACGGCATTACCCGTTTCGGCGGTATGTTTCTGTTGCACTTTCCCTATAGTTACCTACGCCGGACGTTATCACGGCATCCTTGCCCTGTGGAGCCCGGACTTTCCTCATTCTTACTCCCGAAGGAGCAGCCATGCGACCGTCTGGCCTACCCAAATCTTTTAATCTTTACCATGAGAACGGATTTATATCCACTCTCGATCTTATTATCTCTGCGTCAGTGCTCTTTTCCAGTACTTCCGCCATATTATCTATAAAGCACTTTTCCGTTCCATAATGACCGCAGTCCAGCACACAGATGCCAAGGCCCTTTGCCAGCTGAGCATCATGATATTTTACATCTCCTGTTATATACAGGTCGCATCCCTCATCGAACGCATCCTGTATGAACTCAGCCCCTGATCCTGTGCACCACCCTGCACGTCTTATCTTTTTCTCAGGATCACCTACTGCCCTGAATAAACGGATATCTATCCCTAGCTTCTCCGATGATTCTTTGATGATGTCGCCGAAGAACTTCTCTTCCGGAAGATCCGCGTACCTCAGATATCCGTTGTCATTTTCAAACCGCCGTATATCTGTGAAACCGAGCAGCTTCCCGAGATGATCATTATTGCCGCCTTCAGCTTTGTCGAATGCAGTGTGGGATGAGTAGACTGAGATACCCGCGCGGATGAGCCTCTCTATGTATCTCCCTGAATTATCTTTGTAATCTATTGACGATGTACTTGTAAATATCAGCGGATGGTGAGTAACGATCCAGTCCGCCTCACAGTTCATGGCCTCATCGATCACTTCATCAGTTATCTCAAGAGCTGTGAGCACCCGCTTTACCTCCGGATAACCCATGTCTATCTGTATGCCTGAATTGTCCCAGTCCTCAGCCAGATCCAGAGGGGCAAATTCTTCTATCGCACTGATCAGTTCTTCTTTCCGCATAGCTTTTCCAGCCTCCTTAAACGGGCAAGGTGCAGATCCAGCGCATCTTTTGCCTCTGAGTTCTGCCTGATCTTGTCAATTATTATCAGACTCTTATCAAGCTCACTGTTAAAATACCTCATTTCGATCCCGGTCTCTGACGGATCTATCAGTCCGTCAGGATATTCATACCGGGCGAGAAGATCGGGATCGTTATCAAAGACCTCAAGCAGTGTCTTTCTCTCGTAGAAGCCGATATCCCGGGCTTCAGCACCGTCTGTACTGACACACAAGATCTCACTGAACCTCCCGTTTTCAGGTACTATACATTGTTCGATTATTGTAAACTTATTGATCTCAAGCCATTTCCTGAGGATCGCAGAGTCGCGTCTCGGCTGTAATATATATTTCCTGTATGACAACGTCTTCACGAAATCCCAGGTCATGATATCCAGTATCTGAAGGCCTCCCATTCCGGCTATAACGATATCATCCACCTCGCCGGGTTCAAGCACATCAAGTCCGTCTCCAAGCCTTGCCTGTGGTATATCTTTCCCCGAAAGCTCTTCTTCGGCATCGGATACCGCCTTCGCAAGCGAGCCTTTGCTGACGTCTGACATTATGACCGGGTCATGTCCTCCCTGTTCAGCCAGGAAGATCGGAATAAAGCCATGGTCAGTGCCTACGTCACACACAGATTCACCGGCGCCGATATATGATGCGATCTGAGATAGTCTTGCACTTAATCTTACTGCCATAAATGCTCCATTAATCTGCTGTACAGCATATCGATGCAGCACAGCGTTCAGATCACACTACTCCAGATAGTCCTTGAGCTTTTTGCTCCTCGAAGGATGACGGAGCTTGCGCAGCGCCTTCGCCTCGATCTGCCTGATACGCTCTCTCGTTACGTCGAACTCTTTTCCGACTTCCTCAAGAGTGCGCGTTCTTCCATCATCAAGGCCGAACCTCAGGCGGAGCACCTTCTGCTCCCTGTCAGTAAGCGTATCCAGCACTTCGACGATCTGTTCTTTCAGCATTGAGAACGCTGCTGCGTCAGCTGGCGCAGGAACATCTTCATCCGGAATGAAATCTCCGAGATGGCTGTCCTCTTCTTCACCGATAGGAGTCTCAAGAGATACCGGCTCCTGTGAGATCTTCTGTATCTCGCGGACCTTGTCGACTGAGATACCCATTTCCTTGGATATCTCCTCAGGCGTGGCTTCACGGCCGTACTTCTGAAGGAGCTGTCTTGATATCCTCGTGAGCTTGTTTATGGTCTCTACCATATGTACAGGGATCCTTATAGTACGCGCCTGGTCGGCGATAGACCTGGTGATCGCCTGTCTGATCCACCATGTGGCATATGTTGAGAACTTGTATCCTTTTCTGTAGTCAAATTTGTCCACGGCTTTTATAAGTCCGAGGTTTCCCTCCTGGATAAGATCCAGGAACAGCATTCCGCGGCCTACGTATCTCTTTGCGATACTTACTACCAGTCTGAGGTTGGCTTCGCAGAGTCTGTTCTTGGCGTCCTCGTCGCCTTTTTCCATCCTCTTTGCGAGTTCTATCTCCTCATCAGCGGACAGCAGAGGCACCTTTCCTATCTCCTTGAGATACATTCTGACAGGGTCATCTACGGCGATACCTTTAGGTATCGTCTTCTCTACGTCGATCTCACCTGACTCATCGATGATCACACCGTCAGTCTCATCGTCAGGCAGCGCGTCATCGTCTTCGATGATGTTGTCGAAATCATCTTCCTCAAGGTTCGTCGTGATCTCTATGTTCTTGGAGAGCAGTGAGTCGTAGATATCGTCGATCTGGTTCTTATTAAGGTCCTGTGAATCCAGATACTCATACATCTCGCTGTATGTCAGCGTTCCGTTATGTTTCTGAGCGCGCTGTGCCAGTCTCTCGACGAAGATATCCTTTATCTGCTCGCTGTCCATGCCGTCTGTGCTGATCTCATCCTCAGGAGCAAAATCCTCATCCTGGATCTCTTCCGCGCCTATGCCCGCGAAATCCGGCTCGAGCTCATCAAATGCAGATCCTCCTCCGAACTCCTTGTCAGACTGACTCTGGATATCCTCCAGCATAGCCTCCTCTTCCTTTTTCTTCTTTTTGGAAGTCTTTCTCCTGGCAGGTTTCTTTGGTTTCTCCTCTTCAGTCTCAGACTTTGCCTCTTCAGGTCTTTCTTCCTGTTTTGCATCTGAAGCATCAGGTTCAGCCGTCTCATCAGGCTTTACTTCTGCCTTCTTCTTACGCGCCGCCCTTTTCTTCTTCGGCTTCTCTTCTTCCGGAGCTGTCTCTTCAGCCTTGACTTCTTCAGCCTCTGCAGCACCAGAATCTTTCAGCTCTTCTGCTTCTTCAGCTTTTCTGTTTTCTTCCGCGTTAACGATGACACCTTTTTTCATTGTTTTCGCATCCCTCTTTTTCTGTTTTCGGAAACGTCTGGCACGCTTTAGCGGGCAGTACGGTTCCTGAGTTTTCTTATTTCCATCTGGACATCGATGAGCTCTTTCTGGAACTCTTTAACCTTTTCACCCGAAAGCGAATCATCCGCCAGGGAAAGGCTCGTGAGTATTTCTTTCTCTTTTCCGCTCAGCTCTTCGATCTTCCAGTTATCGACCAGGTCTTTATATACAGCTTCTACCTGTTTCTCATCGATCACCACGGACTGAAGCGTCTGTATCAGCTCCTTCTGATCTGCTTCCGTCAGTCCGTCGATTATCTCATCAAGATCGATCTTTCCTGTCTTCTTATTCTGTGTATATGCTCTGTTAAGGACTCTTTTTGCAAGGCCTGATGTGAGCATGCTCTTGTTTTCCAGTATCTTATCGATATATTCCGGATCGAGTGAAACTATCCTTATCAGATATGCCTCTCTCATCGTAAGGTCATCAGCTTCTTCAGCTCTCTCGGCAGAAGGTTCTCTTGCAGTCTCGCGTGCAGATCTTGCTCCCTCTTTCTGCACTTCTTTCATGATAGAGTCACGCGACACACCGAGCTCTTCTGATATCCTGGCAGAATAGAGATCCTGCTCCACCGGGTCAAGCGACGCAAGGACCGCAGCCGCTTTTCGTATATACCTGACTTTGTCGTCGTCTTTTGAGAGATCAAAGCCCTGTCTGGCTGAATCGAGCTTGTACTCTGCGAATGTCTTAGCTCCGCCTACAAGCTCGAGAAAAGCATCCTTCCCGTATTTCTTTACGTACTCATCCGGATCTTTGCCGTCTGTGACGTGGAGCACTCTCACCCTGCAGTCTTCATCACGGAGTATGTCCATTCCCCGCATGGCGGCTTTACGTCCGGCAGCATCAGCATCGTATGAAAGCACAACGTCCCCTGTATATCTATGGAGCATCTTCGCCTGATTCTCTGTAAGGGCAGTTCCAAGCGACGCTACAGCGTTCTCAACGCCAGACTGGAACAGTGATATGACGTCCATATAGCCCTCGACCAGAATAATGAATCCGTCCTTTGCCGCAGCCTGTCTCGCGAAGTTGAGACTGTAAAGGTTATTTTTCTTTTTGAAAACGATGCTCTCTGGTGAATTCAGATACTTGGGGCTGTCTCCTTCAGCGATCGCACGGCCTCCGAATCCGATGACCTTTCCTGATGTGTTTATTATCGGGAACATCACGCGGTTCCTGAACCTGTCGTACTTCTTGCTGCCGTTCATGGTAATAAGGCCGAGGTCTGCCATCTCCTGATCAGATACGCCCTGCTTCTTCAGATAGTCGTAAAGGTTGGTCCATCCTTTAGGCGCGTAGCCGATCCCGAACTTCTTGAGAGTCTTGTCAGAGATGCCTCTATTTTTCATATAGTCATAGCCGTCGTTCTTCCCGCGGGTGAAGTTCCCGTAGAAGTATCTTGCGGCCATCTTGTTTATCTCATAATATCTTGCGCGCTTCTTGTCTTCGTATCCCTGTTTCTTCTCCAGAGTCACGCCGTATTCGTCAGCCAGCTTTTCTACCGCCTCGCTGAACCCGAGATTATAGTAGCGCTTCTCGAACTCGATCACATCGCCTCTCGCACCGCAACCGAAGCATGTAAAGAACTGCTTGCTCTCGGATACCACGAACGAAGGCGTCTTCTCGTTGTGGAACGGACACAGGCCTTTGAAGTTCGCACCGGCACGTTTGAGATCTACGCTCCGTGAGATCACGTCGACGATGTTAACACTCTCTTTCAGATGTTCAATTGATTCGTTTGAGATCGACGGCGTCATACTCTCACCTGTTTATCTTATAATAGCTGCAGCAGACACAGGTGCCATGCGGCAGGCTTGTGCTAGAGCCCTGTGTGACCAAATCCTCCCTCGCCGCGGCTGGTCTCAGATAGGCTCTCAACTATCTCCAGTTTCACTTTTTCATACGATGTGATGATCACCTGTGCGATCCTGTCTCCATCATTTATGACAAAATCCTCATTGCTCCAGTTTATCATCGGGACTCTGATCTCGCCCCTGTAGTCACTGTCTACGGTCCCTATACCGTTAACGAGACCTATTCCGTGTTTTATCGCAAGGCCGCTTCTTGCTCTAACCTGCGCCTCATATCCTTCCGGGACTTCAAAGTACAATCCTGTCGGGACCAGTGCCCTAGCGCCGGCTTTGAGCGTCATCGGCTCAGGAAGATATGCGGATATATCAAAGCCTGCAGAGCCGGCTGTAGCATATTCCGGCATTCTTCCGCTCTTACTTACGATCTTCATGCCTATCATATATATCACCCGCCGCTGAGAGCGTCACCGTCACTCTAAGCTGCCTTTCTATATAACACTGTTCATTATATCTTTTACAGGCGTTCTTCTTCCGCTCACGACGACCGCGGCATACTTGCTGAAGTCGCAGATCGAACCTTTGATGTCATCTATGTCAGAAGATGTGACGCTGTTGAACCCATCCAAGACTTCTTCAGGCTTGAAGAACCTGTTGATAAGAAGATAGTTCTTGCCGTTTGCGATCATGCGGGCTGACGTGCTCTCCTGGCTGTAAGCATATACAGACTTCATCTGAGCTCTTGACGATTCAAGCTCTTCATCAGTAACAGACGTATCCGCCAGCCTGTCAAGCTCATCCTTGATCCCCTGCACCGCTTTTTTCACATTACCCATGCTTACGCCGGCATATACCTCAAAGTATCCGCCGTCGCGGTATGATATAACATCTGAAAACACAGTGTACGCAAGGCCTTTCTTCTCGCGGATGTTCTGAAAGAGCCTGGAGCTCATGCTTCCGCCCATGATATTGTTCATTATCTGGTAGGCGTATGTCCTTTCATCGTCTATTGCTATCGACTTTGTGCCGAGGAACAGATGCGCCTGATTGATATCTCTTGTAAATGATTTTGTAAAAGGAAGATACTCCGGCTTCGAGACAGTCCGAAGAGGCTTTGATGCTCCGCGGTCCATAAAATGATCCTCGAAGTATGAGCACACTTCGTCGGGATCAAATCTTCCCGCGATGGAAACGATTATTGAATCTCTCGTATACTGACGCAGAACATAGTCTGACATCACTTTATGATTCACGCGCTTTATGTTAGCCGCAGTTCCGATCACGGAATTCCCCAGCGGAGTTCCTTTGAAGAGTCCGTCTCCCAGTGCATCGTGTCCAAAGTCTTCCGGATCGTCCTTGCTCATCTTTATCTCTTCCTCGATCACATGTCTCTCGCGGTCCATCTCAAGAGTATCAAAAAGAGCGTGCTCAAGCATGTCGCATATGACGTCGCATGCCTTCAGGTAGTTCTCAGACATGGCCTTTATATAGAAGCAGGTCGCTTCTTTTCCGGTAAATGCGTTCATGGAGGCTCCCAGCCTGTCGATGTCGCATGAGATCCTGTACGCGTCTCTGTCAGGAGTTCCCTTGAACATCATATGCTCTACGAAATGAGATATGCCGCCTGTCCGCGGTTCCTCATCGCATGAGCCTGTTCTTACCCATATGCCGCATGAAACAGAATTCACGTGCGGCATTTCTTCCATAACGATACCTATGCCGTTGCTCAGCCTTCTGGCGCTTATCATCAGATCCGTATTACTCCTTATCGTTTCTGTCTTTTATCAGAATAGCCAAAAGTACCGCGGCGATAACGCCGAGGATGATCATTTCGGTATTCTTCCCAAGATATTTACCCGCGATATCTGTGATCGAAACAATTAAAGCAAATAAAAATATAACTGAGACGATTATCGCGACAGTATGCTTATTCATTCTATTCCCTGATTTCTATATTGGTCCAGGCACAGATGACGTCGTCTATTCCTCGATCCTTCCTGACTCCTTAAGAAGATTCCTCACGGTGTACTTCGCGTTCTCCATGAACGCCTCTATCGGCTGTCCGTTAGCCCACTCCTCGTTCCAGTATCTTCCGGCAAAATCCTCGAGTGTCTTCTCATAGCTCCCTGTCTTTTCAAATGATCCAAGAACAAAGTCTCTTTCCTTTGCAGCAGCTATGAGGAACCATATGAAGAAGCTCAGGTTCTCATTTTCAGGCATGATCCCGTAATGAGGCGTTATAAGTACTTTTGGCCTGTATGCCATACATTTCTGCGCTGAATCGACGGCATCATTGTATGATGTTATTATCTCAGCCTGAAGGACTCCTTCTTTCCTCATGACACCGGTGCTCTCACTTGAGAACATGATCTTCTGAGGCTCGAATACATATGTAAGGCAGCAGGATGTATGGCCTTTTGTCTCAAGTACTCTTATGCGTTCACCTGAGCCGAGATCTATCGTTTCATTATCGCCAGGCGTCATGTCTACTCTAAGGTCTTCAGCCCGGAACTCCATCGGATCAGTACCGAAGTTCTCTGCGGCGGCCTGAGCGAGCTTTTTCATCGTCCTCCTGGCGCCTTCACTCCGGAAGACCTTTTTTGTCTTTGCTGAAGCTATGACCTTTGCGTCAGGCCACTCGTCAAGGACATATGGAAGTGCCCCGATATGATCATAATGCGAGTGTGATATTGTAATGTAATCTACTCGGCTGCGTCCTCTTGCGGAAAGAGCTTTTTTAATGTTATCTACAAGCTCTCTGTGCCCATATGCCATGCCGGTCTCCATCAGAACCGTGCTCTCTTTTGTGAACACGAGCATGCTCTCGCAGCTGCCTGCTCCCGCAGTAACTCTTACTATGTTTTCCGGAAAATTGAATCTGTCTTCCATTATTCTGCCGTCCTTATATTGCTGATCGTATTATCTGTTATTAAAGTATCGTCTGTCAGGCTGAAGTTCTTATCAGTCTATCATACTCATAAGATCGTCAAACTGCATGATATACTCTGAGAGCTCATAATCCAGAGCGTCAGTAAAATCAAATCTGTAGCTCTCATCCGTGAACTGCTCGGCGCGCACTCTGAAAAGGCTGTCTCTCACGGACAGGCTCTCCTCTTCGCCTGTCTCATCATTAACACAGTTCACCAGGCTGCTGTCGACATACCAGTCGTGGAATCTCACTATCTCATCAGAAAGATCCATGAATGCCCTGTCATACTCTTCGCCTTCACATTCAGACGCGCACGTCTCTGCAAGGCCGCACAGCTCCTTCTTCAGGTTCTCAAAAAGAGTATAGAACTCGGTCTCTTCTGCCGGTATCGATTCCTGCATCTGATTGAAGTATGATTCGATATGTTCTTTTATCAGTTCCACATCTGCGCCGTGCAGCGCGTCAAAAAGATCTTCTGACGTATATCCCTCATCTGCTTCAAAAAGATCCGCTATGCTTTCAAAATACTTGAGATCTTCTCCTTTTTCGATATCCATCAGGTCAAGTAATTCCTGTTTATCCATGTCAGTCTCTGCTGCCTTTCTATCACATGTCAAGATTCTTGAATCTTATATTAAGGTCATCCTGCTCGCTTCCGAGAAGCATGCTTATCATGTTTATGAAGTTCTCCGAAAGGTCGCTCGCGTAGAATACATTCTCTTCATCGTTATCACCCGCGAGCATATCTTTCTCTTCAAGTATTGTTCCTATCTCTTTCACGACTTCTTCTGATGAGCTTATCGTCCTTATTCCCGGGTAGATCTCCTCTATCACCTTTCTGATGAGCTGATAGTGTGTGCATCCAAGCACCAGAGTATCTACGCTGTTTTCTCTGATGAAGTCGTCCAGATAGTATCTTACAGTATCGTGCATTATGTTGTTATCTATGATCCCCTCTTCGATGAGCGGAACGAACGCAGGACATGCAGTCTGGAAGATATGCTCCATATCCGGGCGCCTTGCTTTGATCGCATTTACGTACGCGCCGGTGGATACGGTCGCTCTGGTCGCTATTATACCGATGTGATCATCCGTGCCGCAGCTTCCGGCAACTACGTCGCACACCGGCTCGATAACACCTGTAACAGGTATGTCAGGATACTTCTCACGGAGTACGTCGAGGCTTGTCGCGCTGATAGTGTTGCACGCTGCTACCATCATCTTGACTCCGCTTCTTTCCATGAATTCGCCTATCTCGAGCGTGAATCTTCGGATAACCCGTGCGGATTTGGATCCGTACGGAGTCCTCGCCGTATCGCCGAAGAATATCACATGCTCATCCGGATAATCCTTCATAAGATATGGTATGCTCGTCAGTCCGCCGATCCCTGAATCAAAAAAACCGATCCTGCGATTATCCATCCGTTCCTCCAACACGTCATTTATGTTATAATTATAGATAATATTAGTATACTACAAAACAGCTTGAAATGGGAGAAGATATGGCGGCAAAATCAAGGAATGAGATTCCTGAAGAGGATAAATGGACGATAGATGAGATGTACCCTGAGCCCGGACAGTGGGATGATGATCTCAGGGATACACTGAAAAAGACAGAAGAACTTCTGTCATTCAAAGGAAAGCTCAGCGGTTCTGCTTCTGCGCTTGCTGATGCACTTGAGCTGAGCGACACGGTCGACCAGTCTTTCGAAAGACTCTATACGTATGCGCATATGAAGCTTGATGAGGATAACGGCGTACCTGAAAGCCAGGCGAGGCTCGACAAAGCGGTATCTGCTCTTGCCAAAGCCTCTGCTTTGACAAGCTTTATGACGCCTGAGATAACATCTATCCCTGAAGAAACGATCGAGTCGTTCCTTGCCTCAGAACCTCGTCTTGAAGTGTACGGGCATCTTCTTCGCGACTTAATGAGGTCCAGATCTCATGTCCTTTCAGAGAAAGAGGAATCTATCCTTGCAAATCTGTCAGAAGTTCTTGGAGCCCCGGACAATATATTCACCATGCTGTCAGACCTTGACTTCAGCTTCGGGAATATCACGGATGAGAGCGGACAGCAGACAGAGCTCACCCACGGGAACTATATTACTTTCATGCGTTCACGTAAAAGAGAAGTCCGAAAAGAAGCTTTTGAAAAGATGTACGCCCAGTACAAAGGACACATCAACACTATAGCCGCGAATTACAGCACGAACGTCAAGACTGACGTGATAAGCGCAAGACTCAGGCATTATCCGTCTGCAAGAGCTGCAGCTCTACATGGAGGAAACATTCCGGAATCGGTTTACGATAATCTTATTACTGCAGTCAACGATGTCCTCCCGGTGCTTCATGACTATATCGCTGTAAGAAAAGAGATCCTCGGCCTTGATGCGCTGAAAATGTACGACGTTTATGTTCCACTCGTCGACGTTCCCGAGAAGCATCTTGATTTTGATGAGGCTGTAGATCTGGGTGCCAGAGGGCTGTCAGTCCTGGGTGACGAATACATCAGAGAATTCCGTGAGGGAATAGCTTCCGGATGGGTCGACAAATATGAAAACTCCGGGAAGACCAGCGGCGCCTACAGCTTCGGATCATATGACAGCAAGCCATATGTACTCATGAACTATGACGGGACACTGGAAGATCTGTTCACTATCGTACATGAGATGGGCCATTCGATGAACTCGCTTTACACAAGGCGAACTCAGCCGTTCGTTTATGGAGATCACTCTATATTCACAGCAGAAGTCGCGTCGACCGTAAACGAGACTCTGATGATGAGATGGCTCCTCGACAATGAGGATGATCCGGATATGAGGAGATATATCCTGAACATGTACATTGAAGCCTTCAGGGCCACATTGTTCCGCCAGACCATGTTCGCTGAATTTGAAAAGGTCGTGCATGACCATGTCGAGCAAGGTGAAAGCCTCACGGCAGAATACATGTGCTCTGAATATGATAAGCTGAACAGTAAGTACTTCGGCCCTGCCCTGTCCCATGACGACCTCATCCAGTATGAGTGGTCACGCATTCCGCACTTCTACAGAAGTTTCTACGTGTACCAGTACGCTACCGGATACTCTGCGGCGAATGCTATCGCTGACCGGATACTTACCGAAGGCGAGCCTGCGCGGCTTGATTACATGGAGTTCCTCAAATGCGGCTCCAACGACTATCCTGTCGAGCTTCTTAAGATCGCAGGTGTGGATATGGAGGACCGCGGCGCGGTCGACCGTGCACTAAGGACATTCACAAAACTCGTCGATGAATTCAAGCACTCATTTTAACATTCGAATCTGCTGCACTGAGCCTGTTTCTTAAGCAGAGCGACGGTGCGGCCAAACGATAAAAAGTGGTGATCAAAATGAAAGCAGATAAGAAAGCATTTATCAAAACAAACTACATGGAGGACTCCATCCGTATTGAAAAGGATGTGCGGATAGAGCTCGCCGAGGCAGGGTTCAGTGTTATGGATGAATATGATGATAAGTCCTGCGACCTGATCGTCTGCATTGGAGGCGACGGTGCATTCCTTAACCTGATACATGAGCTTGACTTCCCTGATGCCCCGATCATCGGCATAAACACCGGACATCTTGGATTCTTCCAGGAGATAGAGCCCGAACAGACACATGAATTCATGACGAACTACATCGCGGGAAACTATCAGGAACAGTCCATTTCCGCAGTTGACATCGTAATAACCTGCGGCGGCAGAAAGTACAGAGAGACCGGCCTTAACGAAGTAGTAGTAAAAGGAACCGTAGGCTGTAATGTCCATCTGAATATGAGTATCGGCGGAAGCTTTATCGAGACATTTACCGGCGACGGCATCCTGGTCTCAACGCCTGCAGGAAGCACTGCATATAACTACTCTCTCGGCGGAAGCATAGTAGACCCACGCCTTAGACTTCTTCAGGTGACTCCACTTGCCCCGATCAATACTGTCGCATACCGCTCATTCACATCGAGTCTCATGCTCCCGGCCGGCAGCGCTCTTGGCCTTGTACCCGAGCATGCTCCAGCTCCTGACATACATATAGAATTCGACGGCTTCTCCAAAGACTATCACAATGTATCAGAGATGAAAGTCAAGCTGTCGCGGAAATGCGTCAAGCTACTCCGTCTCGAGACATATGATTTCTGGAGCAAGGTGAAGAGCAAATTCCTCTAGACATATCATGATCAGATTATTCATTACAGTTGTAAGTACAGACGATGATCAGAAAATTCACAGCAACAGTAGATAAAGAAGATGAAAGTTTCGGGATAAGAAGGATGCTGAAGAAGCATTTTGACTTCTCATCCCGTCTTTTTGCCAAGCTCCGTCATCAGGAGCGCGTCTTCCTGAACGGCGAAGTCCTCAAAGGCTGGATGCATCCCAAATGCGGCGATATCATAACATGTGTGCTTCCCGATGAAGAAAGCACTTTCGATCCGGAAGACATAGATTTTGATGTAGTATATGAAGACGATGATGTCCTTATCATCGATAAGCCGGCCGGATACACCGTACACCCGACCAAAGGCCACCCTGCCCACACGATGGCAAACGCAGTGACCGCATACATGCAGCGCCGCGGAGAGTCATTCAAGATCAGGTTCGTAAACCGCCTTGACATGGACACGACAGGGATCCTCGTCGTCGGCAAGAACTCACACTCTCAGGATGCGATGGTACGGGATATGAAAACTGACCGCATCCAGAAATATTACCAGGCTATCGTGCTCGGCATTATCCCGGAAGATGAGCTGACGATCGACGCGCCTATAGGTATGGCTGATCCGGAAAAAGTCGGACGTACAGTCATGCCAGAAGGTCAGGGACGCCCCTCAGTTACTCATGTCCGCGTACTTGGCCGCTATCCCGGACATATCAAAGCCGATCTGCTCGGTCCTCCGGATTCTTATGACGGTCCCGGCGAGCCGCATGACCCGGCTGACCGCGCGCCGTCAGGCATCATCAGTACGACTGAGTATGACGGTCTCACTCTTGTCGAGCTTAAGCTTGAGACAGGACGCACTCATCAGATAAGAGTACATATGTCTCATATAGGCCATCCTGTACTTGGAGACCGGCTGTACGGCGGCGCAACTGACCTGATACCGCGGCAGGCGCTTCACGCATATAAGCTGGTCTTTCATCACCCTGCCACAGATGATGAGATGACAATCGAGTGCCCTCTTCCGGAAGATATGCAGAGCATACTGGATAATCTTTAGATCAGCAGTGTCTAGCGGTATATAAAACAGCAATTATCTGATAATAGTTACATTTTCTCAATGGAGCATGAAATGAAAACTGCGCTTATTATAACATCGATAGTAAATGACGCGATCCGAATCAGACGAAGCATACTCGATGCTGAATATGATATGAAGATCTGCTGCGACGGCGGCCTTGACCGAGCGATAGAGCTGGGAGTACGGCCTGACATCCTGCTTGGCGACTTTGATTCTTCAGAGCATTTTGCTATACCTGATGATGCTGAAGAAACCGAAGAGGCGGCTGACAGCGATCATGATGAGCCTGATCACAGCGATGAGGCGGAGCTTATCGTACTCCCCCACGAGAAAGATGTTACTGACACTGAAGCTGCAGCAGACCTCGCATATGAGCGCGGAGCACGTGTGATAACGATCATCGGCGGGCTTGGAGGGAGGCTGGACCACACCTTGGCAAATCTGGGCCTTCTTGCAAAGTATCTCGGCAAGGCTGATATATTCATCATAGACGGCGACAATTTCGTCCGCATGCTTAAGCCCGGAAACCATATGATCGTATCTGCAGGATATGATTACCTCGGCCTTTTACCGTTCGGCGGTCCGGTCACCGGCCTTTCTGTCAAAAACGTGCTTTATCCTCTTGATGACTGTGATATAGACGGCACCGCAAGTCTTACTGTAAGCAATGAGATAACTGAAGATCCTGCAATGGTGAGCTTTTCTTCAGGCAGACTGCTTGTGATCCAGTCAAATGATATTATCAGATTCTGAGTTCATACAAAACACCATCATGATATGACTTCCGATTGACAGAACCTGATCTTTACTATAGAATATCAATAGCTTAATACATGCTAGGGGAGCGTTTGCTGAGAGGATCATGCATCAGGATAACATCTGAACCTGATCGCCTGTAAGGCTTTGGTCAGATACCTGTCTCATGTAATACCCTTATCACCTGACCCGGTCAGTACCGGCGTAGGGAAGCAGCTAGATTTCGGCGCAATAAGCCGGTTCCCCTCCTGTTTTGTAAGGAGGTTTTTTTATGGGCGATCTACAAGTTTTTTTCGAAAGTACGACAGGCAAGATCACTTCAGCAGCTATAATAGCTGCTTTGCTGCTCATCATTTTCATGATGGGACATTCATCAGAACGGAAAGAAGGCCGCTCTGCCACTCACAAAGACACAATGGCGCTCGCACTGTCTTCCATGTTCATAGCAGCATCGCTCGTTCTGAGCAACATAAAGCTTTTCAGCATGCCTCAGGGAGGAACTGTGACGCCGTTCTCGATGCTTCCTATCGCGCTTTGCTCGTATCTTATCGGAACGAGAAGCGGTGTGATGGCCGGAACTGCACTTGGAATGCTCAACCTTATGATCAATCCTTACGTTATTCACCCGCTGCAGCTCTTGCTCGACTATCCTATCGCATTCGCCGCGCTGGGAATGGGAGGGCCGCTCAGAAACACCAAAGCAGGACTTCCCGGTGTATATCTCGTGGGTATCTTCGGAAGATTCATCTGCTCGACGCTTTCCGGAGTCGTATTCTTTGCCTCATATGCGGAAGGCACCGGCATGAGCCCCCTGCTCTACTCGGTCGTATATAACGGGACATACATCGGAGCCGAAGGTGCGCTGACTCTTATCATTCTTCTGCTACCGCCCGTCAGATCAGCCGTCAGCAGGATCAAAGCGCAGCTTTCAGATCGTTGAGACATCCGGCAGCATGTTCAGATCAAAAGAACATGTTGCCGGTTTTTTATATTCAATCTATAATAATAGGACAATTACAAAAATGTCAGAACAGATTATGTAAAGCAAAATATGTAAAGCAGGATAAAATGAAATACAAGATCAATAAGCAGAACTATCACGATTTCAGGACCATCTCAGTCAACAGACTTGAGCAGAGGTCTTATTTTATTCCATATCCCGACCGTGCTTCGGCTGACAGACAGGATGCGATGTCGCTGCGGTATGATTCTCCGAAAGTCATGTGTCTGAGCGGCGAATGGGATTTCAGATTCTATCCCCGCCCCGCAGAAATGCCTGATGAGATCGATACAGACAAGCTTGATTTTGATCGGATCGATGTGCCGTCGTGCTGGCAGTACCGCGGATATGACAGACCTTTCTACGTGAATGCGAGATATCAGTTTCCATACCGTCCTCCAGTCATTCCTGAGACAGATAAGGCCGGAAGAGTCTTCACCTGGTTCGGCGCAGACTATGGCTTTGGTCCGAGATGGAAAGATCCTGGTGAAGAGTACAACTTCGTTGGACTTTACCGCACCAGATTCACTGTAAGCGACACCACAAAGCGGTATGTACTCTCGTTTCTCGGCGTTGCCAGCTGTGCTGACGTGTATGTTAACGGCACTTTCTGCGGCTACTCAGAGGGATCTCATAATACTGTTGAATTCGACATTACTGACAATATCACTGAAGGCGAAAACGAACTCGTCGTCGTGGTCCACCGCTGGTGCACAGGCACTTATCTGGAGTGCCAGGACATGTTCAGAAACAACGGTATATTCCGTGACGTGCTTCTCAGGATGTGCGACGATACAGACGTGTTCGATATCGACTTCACCGCATCAAAAACTAATCATTCCGATTCTGACGCTGAGAACTCGGTGATCTACAGTGCAGCAGCAAAAGTGAAGCTTTATAGCGACTGTAAAGTCCGCTTCACTCTATGCGGGCATGGAACAGAACTCACAAAGACTGTACAGAGCGGCGGAAAGACAGCAGCTGCCGATTTCCATGCTGCCGGAGTAAAAGAATGGACTGCAGAGACGCCATATCTCTATGACCTGTACGTTGAGACTCCCGGAAGCTGCGTAAAGATGAAGGTGGGCTTCAAAGAAGTAAAGATCGATGGCAAATCGTTCCTGCTCAACGGTCAGAAGATAAAGCTCCGTGGCGTGAATCATCATGATACGAGTCCTGTGAACGGTTATGCCATGACACCTGAAGAGATAGCCCGCGACGTAAAGCTCTGCAAAGAATATCACATTGATACTATCCGTACATCCCATTATCCACCAGACCCGCTGCTTATCCAGCTCTGTGACGAAGCCGGCATATACGTGATAGACGAAGCCGATCTGGAGACACACGGGACATATTTTCATATGATACCGCCCAGCTATAACCGGATAAGCAACGATCCGAAATGGGCTGGCCACTTCGTTGACAGAATCAAAGCTCTCTATCAACGCGACAAGACTCATGCATCGATCATAATGTGGAGCCTTGGGAATGAATCAGGAGGATGCTTCAATACTGATCTTATGTACATGTACCTTAAGGACGTGTCAGCACTCCCGGTACAGTACGAAAGCGCGGTCCACTGCAGGCGCAAAGCATATGACGTCGGGAGTGAGATGTACCCTCCTGCGGCGCGTCTTCATGATATCGGCGAGGGAAAATGCCGATTGAAGCAACTGAATGACAGACCGTACTTTATGTGCGAATACGCACACGCAATGGGCGTCGGCCCAGGTGGAATAGAAGATTACTGGAAAGAAATATACACATATGACAACCTGATAGGCGGCTGCATCTGGGAGATGAATGACCATGCTGTATGCTCTGATCAGAATGAAAGCAGCAGAGGCTACATGTATGGCGGTGATCATGGCGAATGGGAACACGACGGCAATTTCTGTGTAGACGGCCTGTTTTATCCTGACAGATCGCCGTCTACCGGAGCGAGAGTAGCAAGATTCACTTACAGGCCTATAAGAGTGAGTCATCTTTCTGGTGATAAATATGAGATATTCAACACTATGTCTTTCACAGACGGTTCTGATTATATCCTGAAACTGTCATGGAGTGATGGCGCTGAAGATGAAATAATACCAGACGTAAAGCCGCTTTCGCGTGAGATAGTGGAAATAGAGACAGGCTCACATGTGATCACATGTGAGAATAAAGGAATCGACTGCATACTCACTATAACTGTGCTTGACAAGGCGAAAAATGCAGAATTATCGACTGAGCAACTCGTAATAAGCAAGACCGGCCGCGAGCATGCTCACATAGATCCTGCACATTATGACATACTTGACGACGGTTCGCCTTTAATACGGATCATAGACGGCAAGCCTGAGATCATAATGTATGCTGATGATTCTGATGACGTTGTGAGAGTCACCTCATCTGATCCGTATGCTGTCCTTTTCAGAGCGCCGACTGATAATGACTACCGCATGGGCGGAGCCAGAAACACTATGCTTCCGTTCCTTTCCGAAAAAGAGAAAGTCCTGTCCATCGATGAGACCGACAGAAGGATAACAGTCAAGACCAGGATCAACTGCAAAGGATCTGCCTTCATCTGTACTGACATATATGAGAAAGCAGACAATGCTATCAGGATAACCAGTACCCTACACTGCCTGTATGGACGAGGAGATCTACCGAGGTTCGGGAAAGCATTCAAGATCCAGGAAGCTTTTGACCAGGTGGAGTATTACGGCAGGAACGGTGAGAGCTACGCAGATATGAAAGACCACACTCAGATCGAGCATGTCGTATGCAGGGTGTCAGACATGACCGAGCCGAATATAAGGCCGCAGGAAAGCGGCAATCGCTGCGACACATCATGGGCATCTGTATCTGACGGTACGCACAGGATCATATTCAGGACACTTGGTGATGATTTTGATCTTGGGATCAAGCCATACAGCGACCGCGAGCTCCTTGGCATGAAACACCGCTGCGATGAGAAAGTGACCGGGACGTATGTCACGATCTCCTCATTCCAGCAGGGTCTTGGCACCGGAATCTGCGGACCTGGGCCTTCTCCAGAAGTATGCCGGCCGGTCAGGCGTGATTATAAACTCAGCTTTACCATCTCGTTCGAATAGCATCAAAGCCTTCACGACGAAATATATCGATTTTTATGCAAAAACAGCCGAAAAAGGCTGTTTTTATTTGAAAAAACGCCGTAATGTGATATAGTTTACTTATCAGATAACACTGACGTGTTCAAAGGAGAGAAAAATGTATAAGACAATAAAGTTTGAGATCAAAGATGGTATCGGATATATCACGATCAACCGTCCGGAAGCGCTGAACGCACTCAACATGGACGTACTTAAAGACCTGAAGAAATGCCTCACGGAGATAGCTGCGAAAGACGCTGTAAAAGTAGTCATACTGACTGGCGAAGGAAGATCTTTCGTTGCCGGCGCAGACATCGTACAGATGAAGAAGCTCACACCTGTCAAAGGCCGCGAGATGATGCAGCTTGGTCATGAAGTTATGAACACTATCGAGCAGATGGAAAAGCCTTTCATCGCTGCAGTCAACGGCTTTGCTCTTGGTGGAGGCTGCGAGCTCGCCATGGCATGCGACATCAGGATCGCCTCAGAAAAGGCCAAGTTCGGACAGCCTGAAGTCGGCCTCGGCATCATCCCAGGATTCGGCGGAACACAAAGACTTCCTAGACTCGTAGGCAAAGGAATGGCAAAGTACCTGATCTATACGGCTGATATCATTCCTGCAGACGAAGCACTCAGGATCGGCCTGGTCGAGAAGGTCGTAGCTCCGGAAGCTCTTATGGACGAAGCTGAAGCACTTGCAAAGAAGATCGCTTCCAAGGCTCCTATTGCGATCGGCATTGCTAAGACCGCCATCAACAACGGAACAGAAATGGACATCAAGTCAGCTTCAAAGCTTGAGATCGAACAGGAAGCAGTCTGCTTCGCGACAAAGGACAAGGCTGAAGGAATGGCTGCATTCGTTGAGAAGCGCACACCTGCGTTCAAGAACAAATAGGCTGTTCTGTATGACTATTTGAAAACAGCTTATCGGACAAAATGTGTTGGTAATAACCGCTATATTCATTGAAAAGCCAATGGGTATAGCGGTTATATCTTTCTGGAAACACCTGATATCTCTTCGAACAAAAATATCTACCAAAACAAAAAAGGAAGCTTTCGTGATTGACAGCTTCCTTTTATTATTCATGAACCGATTTATTTACAGGATCTCCTCTTGAATCAGTTTTTGTCTACAGAATGAGAAAAATCATGCAAAATGATATCATTTTCGATCATTTTCTGCTTTCTGTAGACGAAATCACGAGTTTTTGGTCGTTTCTGTCTACAGAATGAGAAAAATCATGCAAAGTGATATCATTTTTGTTCATTTTTTGCTTTCTGTAGACGAAATCAAAGGTTTTCTGGCTATTTCTGTCTACAGAATGAGAAAAAACATGCAAAGTGATATCATTTTTGTTCATTTTTTGCTTTCTGTAGACGAAATCACGAGTTTTTGGTCGTTTCTGTC
>JAFWHX010000005.1 GCA_017533915.1 Eubacterium sp.
AGGAGAAAAAGTAATGGCAAGAGAACATTTTGAAAGGACGAAGCCGCATATCAATATCGGAACCATCGGCCACGTAGACCATGGAAAGACAACACTGACAGCGGCGATCACATCAGTACTTCGCGACAGGTACGGACTTGGCCAGGACGTAGCATTCGACCAGATCGACAAGGCACCTGAAGAGAAGGCAAGAGGAATAACCATCAGTACAGCACACGTAGAGTATGAGACACCGAACAGACACTACGCACATGTAGACTGCCCGGGACACGCTGACTATGTAAAGAACATGATCACAGGAGCAGCTCAGATGGACGGAGCGATCCTGGTAGTAGCAGCGACAGACGGACCGATGCCACAGACAAGAGAGCACATCGTACTGTCAAGACAGGTAGGAGTACCATACATCATCGTATTCCTGAACAAGTGCGACATGGTAGACGACGAGGAGCTTCTTGACCTGGTAGAGATGGAAGTAAGAGAGCTTCTTAGCGAATACGACTTCCCGGGAGACGACACACCGATCGTAAGAGGATCAGCGCTGAAGGCACTTGAGGACCCATCAAGTGAATGGGGAGACAAGGTAGTAGAGCTGATGGAGATCGTAGACGAGTACATTCCTGAGCCGGAGAGAGACAACGACAAGCCGTTCCTGATGCCAGTAGAGGACATCTTCAGCATCACAGGTCGTGGAACAGTAGCGACAGGAAGAGTAGAAAGAGGAGTACTGAAGGTCGGCGAAGAGGTCGAGATCGTAGGACTGACAGACGAGAAGCGCAAGGTAGTAGTAACAGGACTCGAGATGTTCAGAAAGACGCTTGACTTCGCAGAGACAGGAGACAACGTAGGATGCCTGCTGAGAGGCGTACAGAGGACAGAGATCGAGAGAGGACAGGTACTTGCAGCACCGGGAACGATCCATCCGCATACAGAGTTCAAGGGCCAGGTATACGTACTGAAGAAGGAAGAGGGCGGACGCCACACACCGTTCTTCAACGGATACAGACCACAGTTCTATTTCAGAACAACAGACGTAACAGGAGACCTCAGCCTTCCAGAAGGAACAGAGATGTGCATGCCTGGAGATAACGTAGTGATGCAGATCAAGCTGATCACTCCGATCGCTATCGAAGAGGGACTGAGATTCGCTATCAGAGAAGGCGGAAGGACAGTAGGATCAGGAGTAGTTACCGAGATCATCGAGTAATACTGAAAACACTGTTACAGACGACAGTAATCAGGCTGATAAAGGCCCGGGTCAAATGACCCGGGCTTTTTTATGCTCTGCGTGTTCTGCCGGCAGACGCATAGGCAAGCCATGAGCTGGGCCGCCTGATATAGACAGAGGTAAGACTGTTCGATACAGTCATGAATATGAAAAGTAGGAGCAAACTCCTACTAAAACAGGGATCTGACTCCTACAAAAAGGGGTAAGGAGGCAGGTCAGAGCTGTAATTTTCGCCGTCAAAACGAGATTTTGGTAGGAGCAAGCTCCTACTTCTTCAGTTACAAGGTACCGAAAAGTCTGGATACACAGTATTGGAAAGGGCGCACCTGGCATTTGAATATATGAACTTGGCATCGGAAAGGGTGCACACGACATCAGAAAGGGTGCACTTGGCATTAGAAAGGTGCACCCGGCATCGGATGGGATTCGCTGGCATCTCTACAGGAGAGTACATGACTACGGACATAGCGCGGTATTGACGGAAGATGGGAAATCTGTAATAATAGAAAAGTTAAGGTTATAAAAGCGACGAGGGATCTAAATGTCAGAAGAAGCAATGATTAAATGTGAAGACCTGGTGTTTGAGTACAGGTCGGAGCAGGGTGCTGTCCGTGCGCTGGACGGTGTTTCTTTGACTGTGGGAAAAGGTGAATTCGTCGCTATAGTCGGAAGGAACGGCTCGGGGAAGACGACGCTTGCCAAGTGCCTGAACGCGCTATACATTCCTGACAGCGGGAAGGTTTTGATCGATGGGATGGACACAAAGGATGACAGTCATCTCTGGGACATCCGTCAGACATGCGGTATGGTGTTCCAGAATCCGGATAACCAGCTCGTTTCTTCGATAGTAGAAGATGACGTTGCATTCGGGCCGGAGAATCTGGGACTTCCACCTGCTTTGATCGAGACAAGGGTCAGGGATGCACTCGACGCGGTCGGAATGTCGGAGTACGCAAAGCGCGCACCGCACATGCTTTCCGGCGGACAAAAGCAGAGGATCGCGATCGCCGGAGTCCTTGCGATGAAGCCGAGATGCATAATCCTGGATGAGCCGACTGCGATGCTGGACCCGAAAGGGCGAAAGGAAGTCATGGGCATTATAGATATGCTCATGAAAGAGGATATCTCGATCGTCCTGATAACACATTTCATGGATGAGGCGGTAAAAGCCGACAAGATCTATGTCATGGACCTGGGCAGGGTGATCAGAGAAGGAACACCAGAACAGATCTTCAACGATCATGAGATCGCGGAAGCATTCGGTACGGATCTTCCGTGCAGCGTCGTGATCGCGAAGAAGCTTAGAGAAGGCGGGATGGAAGTTCCGCGTGATATCGTGACGGAAGAAGCCCTTGTGGATTTTCTTGCGGATAGGGAAGCCGACAGGTAACAAATGTCTATACAGGTCAGAAATATCAGATATGTATATAATGAGGGGCTGCCTGACGAGACTGTCGCGCTGGACAACGTCAGCTTCGATCTTTTTGATGGGGAGATAGTGGGCATGATCGGCCACACGGGGTCGGGCAAGTCAACTATGCTTCAGCAGCTCAACGGGCTGTTCAGACCCACTGAGGGAACGATCGTGGTAGACGGCAGGGATATCACTAGACCAGACGCCTCGCTCCGCGACGTGAGGCGTAGCGTCGGCCTTGTTTTCCAGTACCCGGAATATCAGCTTTTTGAAGAGACGATAGAAAAGGATGTTGCTTTCGGGCCGCGTAATATCGGCGTTCCGGAAGATCAGATAGAGGAAAGAGTAAGAAAGTCGCTCGAACTCGTGGATCTTGATTTTGATGAGATCCGGGGAAGGTCTCCATTCGATTTGTCTGGCGGGCAGAAGCGGAGAGCAGCGATAGCCGGCGTGCTCGCGATGGAGCCTCATGTGCTCGTGCTCGATGAGCCTACTGCCGGTTTGGACCCGGAGGCTCACGGCGAGATAATCGCGATGATAAAGAGGATACACGAGGAGCGGAACGGCATAATCGTCTTTGTTTCTCATAACATGATGGACGTGGCGGCGCTTTCAGACCGAATCATCGTGATGGACCGCGGAAGAGTGATCACAGTCGACACGCCGCGGAACGTGTTTGCGAACAGAAGCCTGCTTAAAGGGATCGGGCTCGAAGTCCCTCCTGCGGCGGCTCTCATGTGCGCTCTTAAAGAGCGGGGTATAGACCTGAATACTAATGTGCTTACCTATGACGAGGCGTCAGATGAGATCCTGAAGCATTTCGGGTATAAAACAGCCGAAGGGGGTGAGCGGTAATGCTTAGAGATATCACCCTCGGCCAGTACTATTCGTCTGACTCGCTGATACACAGGCTGGACGCCCGTGTCAAGATCATAGCGACGATACTGTTCATTATCGAGCTTTTCCTGGTGAAGACATTCACAGGCTTTGCGGTGTGCGCGGGCGCGCTCGCGCTCGTGGTCATCATCTCCGGAGTTCCGCTGAGGTTCATCCTAAGGGGTCTGAAGCCTGTGCTGCTGATCCTGCTGTTCACGTTTTTACTGAACATCTTCATGATCCCGGGCACTGTGATCTGGGAACTGGGATTCATCCAGGTGACGATCGAGGGGCTGAAGCTCGCGGCGTTCATGTCCATCAGGCTGATCCTGCTCATAATCGGATCGTCCATGCTCACGCTGACTACGACTCCGCTCCAGCTGACTGACGGCCTCGAGATGCTTTTTACACCTCTCAGTCTGATCAAAGTCCCCACGCACGAACTCGCGATGACTATGTCGATCGCGCTCAGGTTCATCCCGACGCTGCTTGAGGAGACGGACACAATAATGAAGGCGCAGCAGGCGCGAGGCGCTGATTTTGAGAGCGGGAATTTCATAAGGAGAGCAAAGGCTCTGGTGCCTGTGCTGCTTCCGCTTTTCATCAGCGCATTCAGGATAGCGCAGGATCTTTCGTTCGCGATGGAGGCAAGATGCTATCGCGGCGGGATCGGAAGGACGCGTATGCATAAGATGAAGTTCAGCCCGGCAGACTATGCGGCACTTCTGCTTATGATCGCTTTTTTCGCAGCTGTAATCTACTGGCGTGGGATACTTTAGGAACGAATGAGATTTTGATGAGATATGAGACAGCGTAAGATAAAAAACCTTGAGGAGAAAATGGAATATCTGTCGGACCTCGTCGCTGAAGACCCGGCATCGGTAAAGGGAAGATGGCGTGAGCTTTTCGATGGCCAGGGACCGGGGGAAAACGCAGATGACAAGCGCGGCGAGGATCAGGTGACTGATGGGCGCGGCGGAGACAGAGCGGAGACCGGAAACGATGACAGGGTGCCGTTCTACGCGGAAGTCGGATGCGGGAAAGGCAAGTTCATCCAGAACATGGCTTTGATACATCCGGAGAGAAGATATGTAGCTTTCGAAGGGAACCAGAGCGTCGTGTATCACGCTATGCAGAAAGCGGATGAGAGCGGCCTTGCTAATATCCGGTTCGTGACGGATTACATAGATATGATGGATGAGTTTTTTGACAGCGGCGAGCTGGACGGGATATATCTCAACTTCAGTGATCCGTGGCCGAAATATAAGCATGAGAAAAGACGCCTTACCGCAGGGAAGCGGCTTGACAGTTATGTGAAGGCTGTGAAGCCCGGAGGATTCATAGAATTCAGGACAGACAACGACGACCTGTTCGAGTACACGATGAACGAGCTCATGGAGCAGAGCGGTATAAAGATAGTCGCTGTGACGAACGACCTTCACGGAGAGATCCATGAGATCGCGTCAAGGATAGATCTGGGAGAGCTCACAGACTGCGGTTTCGAGGACGGTGTGGACGAGAAGCTGACGACGCTTGAAGATCTATCGGTCACGAGCGAATATGAGGATAAATTCTCGTCGCAGGGCAAAGGCATAAACTTCGTCCATGTGAAAGTGATATGAAGATGCATAACAATGCATATGTATGACGTCTGACAGCATTCTAAAGAACAGGCAGTACAATAGTATATAAAATATGGACTTGTAATCAAGTAGAAAAAAGAGTATAATATTTCATAAATTTGCATAATATACACAGCTCTGTGCAGGGACTTATGCACAGGCACAGCCAGGAGAGGAATAACATGAGTAAATATATAATGGCAGAACAGAATGGAAGGATCATTCCTGACGAGGACGTGATCTTCGGCATCAACAAGAGAGCGAACGAGATGATCAAGGTGCGCGGCGTGGACAATGTGGTCAACGCCACCATCGGCATGCTCCTTGACGACGAGGGGCAGCTTATGGTGCTCTCAGCTGTCGCGGCTACATACAAGAGCCTCGCTCCGAGTGAGTTCGCGCAGTACGCTCCGATCGGGGGCACGCCGGGATTCTGCAAGGCAGTAAAGCGCGCCGTATTCAGAGACTACGAGCCGAAGGGCGAGCTCAGAGCTGTGGCGACACCGGGCGGTACCGGATCGCTCCATAATATAGTCGTCAACTACAGTAAAGGCGGCGACAGCATACTCACAAGCGACTGGCACTGGTCACCGTACAACTCGATCGCGGCAGATGCAAGACGTACGGTCGAGACTTTCCAGCTCTTTAACGATGAGAGAAAGTTCAACATCAAAAACTTCAGGCGCAAGGTGGAGTTCCTTCTTGGCGAACAGGATTCACTGCTCATCATTCTGAACACACCTGCTCACAATCCGACGGGGTACGCCATGACAGATGAGGACTGGTATGGTGTAAGAGACGTCATGAAAGACATCCCTAAGGACAAGAGAGTCACACTCTACGTCGATATAGCATATATAGATTTTGCCGGGGACGAGAACAAATACAGATCGTTCCTCCCGATCCTCGAGACATTCCCTGAGAATGTTCTGCCGGTGCTCGGATGGAGTGCGTCAAAGACGATGACAGGGTACGGCATGAGATGCGGCGCAATGGTCTGCCTCGCTCCGAATGCGGAGATCGCCGACGAGTTCGTGAAAGTATGCGAATTCACCTGCAGAGCTACCTGGTCGAACAGCCCTAAGGCTGGCCAGGTCGTGATGGAGAAGATATTCTCAGACGACGCGCTGCTGGCAGAAGTAAGGCGCGAGCGTGAAGAGATCAGGAACCTTCTGATCAGGCGCGGCAAAGCTTTCGAGGAAGAAGCGCAGAAGGCCGGCCTTGATATCCTTCCGTTCGACAACGGCTTCTTCACAACGATCCCGTGTGTGAACTCAAAGGAAGTCAGCCGCAAGCTCGAGGAGGAGGGCATATTCCTTGTGCCTCTCGCTAAAGGCCTCCGCGTATCCATCGCGTCCATCTCAGAAGAGAAGTGTCGCATGCTTCCGGAGAGGATCATGCGTGCGATGGGCTACTAGACCGAACAAAACCAACGAAGTACACGCCCGGCTTTACAGCCGGGCTCTTCATCGGCTGTATTATTGTAATTGTATCGTCCAGAGGACAAAACGTATTTCCGGCGTTTTCTCATGGACAGACTGCACAGAAATAAATCTTCGCAATAAGCTGCAGCTGCACTTGCCAACACGCGGTTCAATGGTTATAATAATAAGGCAAGATAAAACAATCAAATAACACAGAACACGCGGGCGTAGTTTAATGGTAAAACACCAGCTTCCCAAGCTGGAATCGAGGGTTCGATTCCCTTCGCCCGCTTTTTTGATGAAGAGAATCGAACCCGCAAGGTGGATCCTCTTCGCCCCGCTTTTTTGATGAAGAGATTCGCTTATGCCCAGGGACGTCACACAACAACTGAATGACGACGAGCTGTACCAGAACTTCCTTTCAGGCGACACTGATTCATACGATCAGCTCATGATCCGCTACGGCGACAGTCTGACGAAGTATCTTTACGGATACCTGAAAAGCTGGGAAGATGCTGAGGACATGATGATCGAGGCATTCGCCAGGATAATGGCAAAGGCTCCGCAGATCGCTGACGGGGCGTTCAAGGCTTACCTGTACAAGACAGGAAGAAATCTGTCGATACGGTTTCATGAGCGGATGCTGCACCTTAAGTCGTTCAGCATGGACGGGCTTGAAGAAGAAGCTCTGGACAGCCTGCTCTCTCAAGCTTCTGAAGAAAGCAGTGATACGAGTCCTGAAGAGGAAGAACTGAGCGAGGAAGAGCGAAAAAGGATCCTGATCACGTGTCTGGATCAGATAGAACCGAAACTAAGGGAAGCGCTCTGGCTGATCTATGCCGAAGACTTGTCATACGCGCAAGCCGCTGCGGTCATGGGAGTGAATACCAAAAGGATCGACCACCTGCTGACGAGAGGCAAGCGGGTGATGAAGAATGAACTTAAGAAGGAGGGGATCACCGATGCATACGAATGATGAGCGAATAGCGCTGATGCACGACCGGGCAAAAAAGCTCAGACGTGAGGAGCGCTCGCGTTATGTCCGCGTGATGCAGACATTGAGCGCGGCGGCTTCATTTGCCGCGGTCATCCTTCTCGCTGTTTTCATGCCTAAGACGAGCGGATTCTCAGCAGGGATCTCCGGAGCCGCTTCGAGCGGAATGCAGGGAAGCATGCTGAGCGGTACAAATGCTCTCGGCTATGTAGTGATCGCGTTTATCGCATTCATTCTGGGGACATCAGTCACGATATTCTGTATCAGGCTGAAGAAATGGAATGAGGAAAAGGACAAAGAGGACAGGCTTTGATCGAGAGAACAACAAAGAGGACAGGCTTTGATCGAGAGAATTGACAACATCATTCAGCTTGTGACGACCGGCACGTGCGCTGTAGTTGCTTTGTATCGGGCAGTCAGATTGAAAGACCGCGCATGGAGCGTGCTCGGTCTGTTTTCTGGTGTATATTTTCTCGGCATTCTTTACTGGCTTCTGTTCCTGCTTTTTTACGGACATACTACAGAGTACAGTTATATACCGGACCTGTGCTGGTACTCATCATATCTGTTCCTCATGCTTCTCAATATCTATGTCAGAGAGGAGAGCAGCGGGAAAGATTCTTTTCCTGTAGGGCCAGGCGCAGAGATGAGGGAGATCATCCACAGTATAAGGCCTTCGCTCTGGCTGGTTCCGGTATTCACCGCAGCAATGTGCATATTTTACATGCAGTACGGTGATTTCCTCAGCAATATCATCGCCGCGCTTCTCATGACAGGACTGATCTGGCATGCATCGGCGGGATTTTTATCATCCGGCGAGGAGAAAGGCAAGAACAAAAACAGAGGGGTCTATGCGGTAACGCTTCTTTTCTGCTTTACTGAATACGCACTATGGACGACATCGTGTTTCTGGATGGGCGATACACTGGCGAATCCGTATTTCTGGTTCGATCTTCTGCTGTCGATAACGTTCCTGCTGTTCATCCCGGCACTTAGAAAGGCGGCGGGGAAATGAGCTATATCGAGAACATTTTTGTCTGCCTCGCAGCGCCGCTTCTCATCGCTGCACTCTGCATGGCTCCCAGGGGAAGGAAGATGGTGATATTCACCCTGAGCGGTATGACCGTATGCCTGTTGTCGTCTTACATCAGCACGTTCCTGGCGTCGATACACGGTATGAGCCTGATGTATGCTTCGGTCGAGATCACACCGATGGTAGAGGAGATCATGAAATTCCTTCCGATCCTTTTCTACCTGCTCGTATTCGAGCCGAAGAGGGAGGAGATCGCTGACAGCGTCCTGATGACGTCTGTCGGGTTCGCGACGTTTGAGAACGCATGCTATCTGATAAACAACGGAGCCGCCAATATCTTTTATCTCATTATCCGCGGCTTCAGTACAGGTACCATGCATGTGGTGACAGGATTTCTTGTAGCCCTGGGGCTGATTTATCTCTGGGACCGCATCTGGCTTAGGGCGGCTGGAACGATCGGCCTGCTTTCAGTAGCTATGACGTTCCACGGTATCTATAACATCCTCGTGTCCCAGACAGGCCCGGCTGCATACGCGGGATATATAATCCCGATGATCACATTCATAGCCGGACTCATATTCAGCAGACGCTCATATTCAAGACAAGAGTGAAAAATCAGATCCGCAGATCAAAAAGCAGATCCGGCAACTGGGAGGGCATCCGCGCAGACAGAAAGCATGTCCGGCAGCCAGACTCAAAGCAAATAATAAAAAAACAAAGCGGGGAGATCCCCGCTTTTTGGTATCTGTATATATGAAAGCTGAAAGACTGCTTGAGAGGATAATGTGATGAAAACTGATAGTGAAAGGTTGATCAGGCTGCACAGGCGGGCAGCGGAGCTGAAGGATCAGCGGGAGCGGCGCGGGATCGCTTTGTCCGGCGGCGTGTCTCTTGTTTTTGCTGTTCTTCTGATCGCGGCACTGACAAAGACTGACAGATTCTATCAAAGCGTCACAGGCAGCGGCTTTACCGGCTCATCTCTATTAAGCGACAGTACAGGAGGGTATATACTTGCAGCAGTTATCGCATTCTTCGTCGGAGTGATACTGACGGCGGTCATATACAAGATCAGGAAGAGGCGGTGACCTGTCGGCAGTGCGCCGGGATGCAGGATCAAAACCATATTGTACTGAGAACAGAACCATGAGCAGGCCGGTCATCGAAAGATGACCGGCCCTTGTTACGTTTTCAAACCAGTGTTATGATGAAAGCAGCAGAAAGAAAGAAGGTAGGCCTATGAAACTTATTTCTTGGAATGTCAACGGACTGAGAGCCGTATTGAATAAAGGCTTTGAAGATATCGCACAGGGTTTTGATGCTGACGTGATAGCACTGCAGGAGACTAAGATGCAGCCGGGGCAGGCAGAGGTCAACATGCCGGGGTATGAGCAGGTGTTCTGCAGCGCCGAGAAGAAAGGATACTCCGGGACTGCGGTATTCACGAAGATGACGCCGCTTTCCGAGCAGCTCAACTTCGGAGAGCATACCGACGAAGGCCGCGCGATCACGATGGAGTATGACAAATTCTATTTTGTCGATCTTTACGTACCGAACTCACAGGATCAGCTGAAGCGGATAGATTACCGCATGAAGTGGGAAGATGATCTTAGAGATTACGTAACGGAGCTGGACAAAGTGAAGCCGGTGATAATCTGCGGCGACATGAATGTGGCGCACGAGCCGATAGATCTGAAGAACCCGAAGTCGAATGAAGGGAACGCCGGTTACTCCGAGCAGGAAAGAAACAAGATGACCGAGCTTCTTGACGCCGGGTTCACCGACAGCTTCAGATACCTGTATCCTGACCGGGAAGGCATATACAGCTGGTGGTCATACCGCTTCCGCGCCAGAGAGCACAACGCGGGATGGCGCATCGATTACTTCCTTGTGAGCGACAGGATCAAAGACAAGATAAAGGATGCGAAGATCCTTACCGACGTGATGGGAAGCGACCACTGCCCGGTCGAGCTGGATATAGATCTTTAGAGCAGGTGCGTCCGGCGAGCACGGTCAGCCTGCTGCTCCGGCGAACACGTTATTGGAGATGATCAATGATCCAGAGCCGAGTTCAGGCCGACGTGATCCGCCGCACCCTTTCCCATATGATCTATATGGGGAAACTGATCTGATAACATAAAAACACTGCTTACGGATATGGTATAAAACTTACTATTATCCGTAAGCTTTTTTCTTTCTGTTTTGTATTGACAGTGTATGGGGAAAAGACTAAGATGCGCCCAAGACGTGAGAAACGGCAGGCACGCTGCCCCGATATACCATTTGATGTTCTTCTGCTGCACATTGATGAACCATTCGATGCTCTTCTGTCACACCATTGATGTACCATTCGATGCTCTTTTGCTGCACCATTGATGTACCATTCGATGCTGTGTTGCTGCACCTGATGGATCCATGCGCTTAAAGAGCACAAGTATTGTCTAACCCCCAAGACCGCGTGCTCGCCGTCGCGCTCGCGCCGACTGCAATCAATTCATGACATTCGAAAGGAGTATTGTTGAAATGGCTATGGAGAGAAAACAAAATGATACGGTCACCTGTGATATCGCTGACCATCTTACTGTGATCGCGGTGAAAGAGAATGGGTGGAGCAAGGAATTCAATCTGGTGAGCTGGAACGGGCAGCAGCCCCCGAAGTTCGACATCAGGGAGTGGTCGCCTGATCACACCAAGATGAGCAAGGGCATCACGCTGTACGACTATGAGATGAGGAAGATATGCAACGCATATATGAAATTCTGCAACGCCAGAACTGTATCGGAAGGGAGAAACAACAGGAACGCCGCGGCTGAGGCCGGAATGAGAGCTGGAGAAGAAGCGGCGAAGCAGCAGGAAGAGGCAGAAAGAGAAGATTTTGCTGGAGCAGAAATGAAAGCAGGCCAGGAGGCCGCCATCCAGCGGCAAGAAGCAGAAAAAGAAGACTTTGACGAAGCCAAAATCCAGCATGAAAGCGCAGACACAGAAGCTTCACCTGAAGCATTTAGCTGATCCGCCATATTGCGAAGGCGCCGTAACCCTGTTATATTTGTATCAGAAGGAAGGACAGGGCAATGAAGATAGAGCTTAAAATACCGGACGGTGACTTTGATGAGTATGAAGTAGAGAATGGCAGCACGATCGAAGACATCTACAACAAAGTCAGGGATAAGGCGCCTTACACTTGCGTCGCGGCGAAGGTGGACAACGAATACCAGAGCCTCGATTATAAATTTGATGATACGGGAGGCAGCACCAGGCACAGAGTCGAGCTTCTGGACGTAAGGAATTCGGGCGCATGCAGGGTCTACCAGGCAGGGCTCTCAATGATTTTTCTGGCAGCAGCCAGAAAAGCAGCAGGGGACACAGTATTCGTGATCGCCAACACGCTGGCCCGCGGGATATTCATAAAAGTCGGGAACAGCAGAGGAGCGACTGACGAGATGGCAGATAGTATCCGTAAGGAGATGCAGTCGCTGATCGACAGGGATGTCGAATTCCGCAGGGAGTACATTACACGTGAAGAAGCGCTGAAGAATGTAAAAGCGATAGGCGATAAAGAGAAGCTCAGCATACTTGAGAACAAGCCAGAGATACCGGGGCTTGAGATCTACGATCTGGAAGGATACCGGGAATTCTTTTATCCGGTCATGGTACCGTCAGCGGGATATGTGAAAATATTCTCGCTGGAAAGATACAAGAAAGGGCTTTTGCTCAGATTCCCGAATCAGCGCGTACCTGACGGACTTCCGGAGTTCGTCGATGAGCCGAACATGTATAAGGCTTTTGCTGAACAGAACGAATGGGACAAGCTGCTTGGTGTAGATTATGTGTCTGACCTGAACAGGAAGATCGAGCAGGGCGGAAGCATGGATCTTATTCAGCTTTCTGAAGCACTGCATGACAAGAAGATAACTGAGATCGCGGGCATGATCTCCAGACAGGGCAGGAGGCTGGTACTGATCGCGGGGCCGTCGTCATCGGGAAAGACGACATTCGCGAAGAGGCTTTGCATACACCTCCGAGTGAATGGCTGCAAGGCGCTGTACATGGGTACAGATGATTATTTCGTCGACAGAGATGAAATGAGACCTGATGAGAACGGGGAGATCGACTATGAGAACCTGGACGCAGTCGACACCGGGCTGTTCAATGACAATATGCGCGATCTCCTGGACGGTGAGGAAGTGGATCTTCCTGAGTTCGATTTTATCGAAGGGAAAAAGATATTCGGGAAACGCAGGACAAAGATAGACAAAAAGACTGTGCTCGTGATCGAGGGGATCCACGCTCTTAACGAAGCCCTCACACCGGGGATAAAAAGAGAGGATAAATTCAAGATCTATATAAGTCCGCTGACCGGTCTCAACATCGATGCGCATAACAGAGTGCCGACTACGGACGAGCGCCTGTTCAGGAGGATAGTCAGAGACGAGAGGACGAGAGGACGCGGCGCAGCACAGACGATAGCCGACTGGCCGAAGGTCCGGCGCGGAGAGGACAGAAACATATTCCGCTATAATGATGAAGCAGACGTAATGTTCAATTCGTACCACGTTTATGAGATAGCCGTGCTGAAGAAATACGTGTGGCCGCTCCTCAAAGCGATACCAAGAGAAGCTCCCGAGTATGCAGAGGCGCAGAGGCTGCTGGACATGCTGAACTTCTTCCGCGAGATCAAAGATGACGCGCCTGTAAGCAACGACTCGATCCTTCGAGAATTCATCGGCGGCAGCATATACATGTCGTAGAGTGATCTGTAAAACAAAAAGCGCTCCCGCTTTCGACAGCAGGAACGCTTTTTTGATGTTCGATCTGGTTTTGATCTCATCCGCAGAACAACAGACGCTGTCAAGATGTACGGTAGATGTTTTGATCGATACCGCGCTGGATGAGCATCGCCTCGCCGCGGCGCTATACCTCAGCCTTCCAGAGATTGTGCTTGTTGCAGTATTCGTATGCAGCGATAAGCTTCTCGCCTTCTGCGAGAACGAACTTAGCCTCAGGGGCATCGCCCGGCTTGAGCTCTTTGAACTGGATGCCTTCGGATGTCTCGATCATGATCGGTGAGATATAATGATCTTCTACCATTGGATGAGGAACGTCGCCGACCTTTACCGTGACGATATTGCCTTCTACTTCTACTACTGGAACGTGCTTCTCTGCAGCGGCGTCTTCAGTGTTCGGAGTGAGCTCCATCATATCCTGCCCGCAGCATACCGGCGTGCAGCCTGTTGCCTTTACCTTAGCGACTACCTGACCACACTTCAGGCATTTATAGAATTTGAACATTTCATACCTCCATATCTTTTAAACTAAATGATCTGTTCTGATTCAAGTATACCCCATAAGGCAGGTTATAACCATATGATTTGTCCGATATTGTTTGACTTTTAACAAGATGATGATAAACTGTAAATAAGATATATCTTTTTTGGGAGGTAAATAGATATGGATGAAAGATTAAAAGGAACAAAGACTCTGGAAAATCTGATGGCAGCATTCGCCGGTGAGTCGCAGGCGAGAAACAAGTATACATATTTTGCTTCCAAAGCAAAGAAAGAAGGATATGTACAGATCTCCAAGATCTTCGAGGAGACAGCAGGAAATGAGAAAGAGCACGCAGAACTTTGGTACAAGCTTGCTGTAGGGATCGGAACAACAGAAGAGAACCTGCTTGCAGCAGCTGAAGGCGAGCACGGCGAGTGGACAGAAATGTATCCTCAGTTCGCAGACGTAGCTGACGAAGAAGGATTCCCTGAGATCGCAGCTCAGATGAGAGGCGTAGCAGCAATCGAAAAAGAGCATGAGCAGAGATATCTGAAGCTTGCTGAGAATCTGAAGAACGGCTCAGTGTTCCAGAAGGAAGAAGAAGTCGTATGGCAGTGCAGCAACTGCGGACACCAGGTAGTAGCCAAGAAGGCACCAGAGATCTGCCCGGTCTGCAAGCACCCACAGGCTTACTTCCAGGTAAAGCCTGAGAATTATTAAACTCCGATCAGCATTCGAGAATTATTAAACTCCATAGGATCGGTCTTTGAGAATTATTAAACTCCATATAATCGAAATCAGAGGGTAATGATACTCCATAGGATCGGCTTGATGCCTGTACGTTGCGATAAAAACAACATCCAGGCAAGACCGATCAAAATCCAGCTTTCTGAGCCGGCGCCATTTTCTGGCGCCGGTTTTTCTATACAACAAAGCATAAGGCGCCGGATGACAATCAGGCTGTAAACACGAGTCAGTACATATTTGCGGAATACATCTCTTATGCGTTAGGCCGATGTTGTACACACAAAGCAGGAAGTTGTACAAATTGTACAAGGTTTTCGCTATTGTATATACACTTTGGGCCGATGTTGTACACGCAGAGCAAAAAGTTGTATAAATTGTACAAGGTTTTTGCTATTGTGTACACACTTGAGGCTAATGTTGTACACATAGAGCAGAAAGTTGTACAAAATGTACAAGGTTTTCGCTATTATGTATACACTTGGGACCGGGTCTGACCGCCAGCACAGACTCACGAGGTAAAGACCATGCCGTCAATTAAAGGTTGTTTTAATAATCGGGTGCCAATTCCGCATGATTCTACATCCCGACTCCACGTGATTCCACATCTGATTCCAAATCTTCATTTACATCCCGATTTTCAGCTTGGTTTTACATGTTTTTACATCCTGGTTCTACATGATTCTACATATAGTATGGTCGGATCGTCATGGCGCAGGATATGGCGGTATGATACATGCGGATGAAAACGCGAGGACGCGTGTCAATGACAAATCCTTGTAACCGTTACAAATGCTGCATCCGATCATGAAAAAACATCAAAAAAACTCTTCAAAAAAATTCTTAAAAAACCTTGCATTCGCAGCCACTTTCATATATACTAAAAAAGCTTGCTTTTGGCGAAGAAGCGGGAAGTTGCTGAGCTATCAGGTAATTTCCGCCGAGAATTGTCACCGCTTTGACGGTGGCGAGGGGAGTTCGCCGGTTTTTTGCTTTGTGAGTGAATAGTAGAAACGCACGGGGCAGTGTGCAAGAGCAGGCATTTGTCGCACACCTTGAAAACACAGCATTCTCGTTGCTTTTTATCAAAGCCGGGGTTTAGAAAAACGGTTTTGAGGAATGCGAAGTGCTTTCGGGAAAGGCCGACATTAAGGATTTCCCTGTACGAGAATAGCGAAAACAGTACAGAAAACAGGAGGAAGAAATGAGCGAACTACAGAAAATGAGAATCAGACTCAGGGCTTACGATCATGCGCTGCTCGACCAGTCAGCTGCAAAGATCGTGGAAGCTGCGAAGAAGACAGGCGCTGATGTGTCCGGACCTATTCCACTTCCAACAGAGAAGGAAGTCGTAACGATCCTGAGAGCAGTACATAAGTACAAGGATTCAAGAGAGCAGTTCGAGCAGAGAACTCATAAGAGACTGATCGACATCACGAACGCGACTGTCGACACGACAAATGAGATCACAAAGCTCGAGATGCCTGCAGGCGTTGACATCGAGATCAAGCTCTAATAAGAGACAGTGATCTTCAGGGTCAACACTGAAACTGCTTAGCGCCGCAGGGCGTTAAGGCATCAGGCCGGTATCCGCTGATGAAGCGGTGTGCCGGGCGAGGGATCCCGCAAAGCTGCGGGTCTTCGCAAAGAGCGTGTCCACTGCATGAGAATGCAGAGCGGACCTCCGCAAACAAAGGCATGTTCGCAGATGGCAGCATCCGCTGCATGAAATGCTGTCAGGCCGCGAACCACTACACTGGAGCAAGTTCGCCGGAAGGGCGAACCAATACGAAAGAGAGGAACAAATGAAACTGATTTTAGGAAAGAAGATCGGAATGACTCAGATCTTCGAGGAGACCGGAGAGGTCATCCCGGTAACGGTCATCCAGGCTGGTCCTGAAGTCGTGACACAGATCAAGACTGAAGAGACAGATGGCTACAATGCAGTCCAGGTTGGATATGAAGACCAGAAACCGCAGAGAGTCAACAAGCCAATGACAGGACACTTCGCAAAGAGCGGAGCGGATCCTAAGAAGTATCTGGCAGAATTCAGAAACGACGAGGGAGAAACATACGAACTCGGACAGGTGATCACAGTTGCAGACTTCGAGGAAGGCAAGAAGCTGGATATCACCGGAGTATCCAAGGGAAAAGGAACACAGGGCGCCATCAAGAGATGGGGACAGCACAGAGGCCCTATGGGACACGGCACAAAGCATAAGAGACTGGCCGGTGCTCTTGCAGCAGCTACTTATCCATCAAGAGTATTCCCTGGAAACAAAGAAGCAGGACGCACAGGACGTGATACAGTTACGATCCAGAACGTCAAGCTCGTGAAAGTCGACACAGACAGAAACCTGATGCTCGTTAAGGGCGCTGTTCCAGGAGGCAGAGGCGGCCTTCTGAAGATCAGATATGCCGTTAAGGGTCAGGAAGATAAATAGGACTGAGAAAGGAGGAACACGGAAATGGCAACAGTAAAAGTCATCGACATGGAAGGTAAAGACTGCGGAACCATGGAACTCAACGATGAGCTCTTCGGTATCGAGCCTAATCAGAACGCCGTTCATGAAGTGGTCAAGAATTACCTGGCAGATCAGAGACAGGGTACTCAGTCCGCTAAGACAAGAGGAGAAGTAAGAGGCGGTGGCCGCAAGCCTTTCAGACAGAAGGGAACAGGCCGTCACAGACAGGGAAGCTCAACTGACCCGTCACAGATCGGCGGAGGCATCGTCTTCGCACCGAAGCCAAGAGATTACAGCTACTCGATCCCTAAGAAGGTCAGAAGGCTGGCTCTCAAGTCGGTGCTCTCAGCAAAGGTTCAGGACGGTGAGATGATCGTGCTCGACAAGCTCGAGATGGCTGCTCCTAAGACCAAGGAAATGGTCAAAGTTCTCGCGAACATCGGAGCTGCCAAGAAAGCTCTCATCGTAATGCCTGAGAAGGATGAGGTAGTCGTAAGAGCTGCACATAACATCCCGGGCGTGAGAACAACACTTGCCGCAAACATGAACGTCTATGAGATAGTAAACCACACAAGCTTCATCGTTACGAAGGAAGCTGTTGAGAAGATCGAGGAGGTGTACAGGTAATGTCAGCATACGATATCATCATTAAGCCTGTCATTACAGAGGGCAGCATGGATGCCACGCAGGAAAAGAAGTACACATTCAAGGTCGCTCCTGAGGCTAATAAGACTCAGATCAAGAAGGCCGTTGAAGAGATCTTCGGCGTGGACGTCAAGAAAGTAAACGTTATGAATTTTAACGGTAAACTGAAGAGAATGGGAAGAACACAGGGAAGGACCGCTGCCTACAAGAAAGCGATCGTCACTCTTACTGAGAACAGCAAAGAGATCGAGTTCTTCTCGAATCTGTAAGATAGGAGGCTGGAATAATGGGAATCAGAAAGTATAATCCGACTACTCCTGGCCTGAGAGGCATGACAGTCTCCACATTTGAAGAGATCACGGAGACAACTCCCGAGAAATCGCTGACGACTCATCTGAAGAAGAACGCCGGCAGAAACACGAGAGGAAAGATCACCGTCAGACACAGAGGCGGCGGAGCTAAGGCAAGATACAGGATCATTGATTTCAAGAGAGACAAGGACGGCATCGCCGGAAACGTCACTACGATCGAGTATGATCCTAACAGAAGCGCAAACATCGCTTTGATCGTATACGCCGACGGCGAGAAGAGATACATCATCGCGCCGGACGGACTGAAGGTAGGAGATGTGATCTACTCTGGTCCGGATGCAGATATCCAGGCCGGAAATGCACTTCCGCTCGCAAACATCCCTGTAGGTACTTTGATCCACAACATCGAGCTCAAGCCGGGCAAAGGCGCACAGCTCGCAAGGTCCGCAGGAAACGGAGCACAGCTGATGGCTAAGGAAGAGAAGTACGCACAGGTGAGACTTCCTTCCGGAGAAGTAAGAAAAGTGCTGCTCGTATGCAGAGCAACGGTCGGCGAAGTCGGAAATGTAGACCACTCCAACATTTCGATCGGTAAAGCCGGAAGAAAACGTCACATGGGATGGAGACCTAAAGTCAGAGGTTCTGTAATGAACCCGAACGACCATCCACATGGAGGTGGAGAAGGTAAAGCTCCAGTAGGACGTAAGAGCCCGGTAACTCCTTGGGGTAAACCTGCTCTTGGTTACAAGACCAGAAAGAAGCACAAGGACAGCGATAAGTACATCGTAAAGAGAAGAAATGACAAGTAGGAGGGGAAGTAATGAGTAGATCTATTAAGAAAGGCCCTTTCGTCGAAGCTAAGCTCCTGGCACGCATCGAAGCCATGAACGCCGCTAACGAGAAGAAGGTCATCAGAACATGGTCAAGATCGTCCACGATATTCCCTCAGATGGTAGGTCATACGATCGCCGTTCATGACGGAAGAAAACATGTTCCTGTATATGTAACAGAGGACATGGTAGGACATAAGCTCGGAGAATTCGCTCCGACGAGAACATTCAGAGGTCATGCCGCTGATAAGAAGTCTAAGTAACAGGAAAGGAGATAAATCATGGAAGCAAAAGCAGTTGCAAAGTATGTCAGAATGTCTCCGATCAAATTAAAGCCTGTTACAGACCTTGTAAGAGGTAAGGATCTGAACGAAGCTCTGACGATCCTCAAGTTCACATCAGGAAAAGGTGCTGAGCTTGTGGAGAAAGTTGTTCAGTCAGCTGCTGCAAACGCAGAGAACAACTTCGATATGAACCGTGACGATCTGTACGTTGCGGAGATCAATGCCAACCAGGGACCGACGATGAAGAGATGGAGAGCCGGTGCCCAGGGAAGAGGCATGGGGATCCTTAAGAGATCAAGCCACATCAGTGTGGTCCTGAGAGAAAAAGAATCCAAAAAAGAGAAAACGGAAGCTTAACAGGAGGTTCAAGAAAGTATGGGTCAGAAAGTTAGCCCGCATGGGCTGAGAGTAGGCGTCATCAAAGACTGGAATTCCAAGTGGTACGCCGGAAAAGAAAACTTCGCGAGCTTCCTTGCTGAGGATGACGCGATCAGAAAAACTATAAAGAAGGCATATTACGGTGCCGGCATCTCCAAGGTCGTTATCGAGAGACCGTCTGCTGAGAAGCTGAAGATCAGAGTTCTCACAGCAAGACCTGGAATGCTTATCGGAAGCAACGGCTCTGGCATCGATGAGATGACAGCAAAGGTCAGGAAGCTCACGAAGAAGAACGTGAACATCTCGATCGAGGAGCTCAGAAGAAGCGAGCTTGACGCTCAGGTATCAGCTGAGAGCATCGCAGACGCACTCGAGCACAGATCATCATTCAGAAGAGCCATGAAGCAGGCGATCGGCCGTACGATGAAGGCCGGAGCAAAGGGCTGCAAGGTCCTGTGCTCAGGAAGACTCGGCGGAGCTGAGATCGCCAGATCAGAAAAGTACAGTGAAGGAAACGTTCCTCTGCACACATTAAGAGCCGACATCGATTACGGTTTCGCTGAGGCGAACACCACTTACGGCAAGATCGGCATCAAAGTCTGGATCAACCACGGTGAGATCCTTGACAAGGGACTGCAGAGCCCGATCCGCGAAGAGAAACGTGGAAACAAAGGCAAGTTCAAGAAGGACGACAGAAGACGCGACGGAAGAAGACGTGAAGGCCGCGGCGACAGAAACGACCGTAACGGAAGAAACGGCGGACGTCCTGAGATCGCCAAGACTGCTTACGCAAGAAAGAGAGTCGTAAGACAGGCTGTGGAAGTAGGTCCTGAGACAACACCGGAAACATCTGAGACTAACGAATAAGATTTTGCTTATCGGATCATGAAAGGAGGAACTTAGCCATGTTGATGCCAAAGCGCGTTAAGCATAGAAGAGTTCACAGAGGAAGAATGAAAGGAATTGCCACAAAGGGCAATACCGTCACATACGGTGATTTCGGCCTCGTAGCAACGACATGCGGATGGATCACCTCGAATCAGATCGAGGCTGCCCGTATCGCTATGACAAGATACACCAAGAGAGGCGGTAAGGTATACATCAAAATATTCCCTCACAAGTCAGTAACAAAGAAGCCTGCTGAAGTACGTATGGGTTCCGGAAAAGGTGCTCCAGAGTACTGGGTAGCAGTAGTAAAGCCGGGAAGAGTTATGTTCGAGATCGGCGGAGTTACTGAGGAACAGGCGAGAGAAGCAATAAGGCTTGCAAGCCACAAGCTCCCGGTCAAATCCGAGTTCGTGGTCAAGGGCCAGGAAAAAGTGAGAGGCGGTGAAGCGTAATGGAATTGAATAAGATGAGAGAGATGACAGACGCTGAACTCGCAGCTGAGCTTGATAAAATGAAGAAAGAGCTGTTCAACCTGAGATTCCAGCATGTCACAGGACAGCTGGAGAACCCTCTCCAGATGAGAGAAGTAAGGAAGAACATCGCAAGAGTTAAAACTATCATGAGAGAAAAAGAACTGGACAAGGCCCAGGCTTAAGAAAGGAGGATGAATCATGGCAGACGAAAGAAACAGAAGAAAAGTCAAGGTCGGCACAGTTGTGAGCGACAAGATGGATAAAACTGTAGTCGTAGCTATTGAAGACTTTGTAAGACATCCTCTTTATGGCAAAGCTGTCAAGAGGACCAAGAAGGTCAAGGCTCATGACGAGAATAATGAATGCAGGATCGGCGATCGCATCCGTATCATGGAAACAAGACCTATCTCCAAGCAGAAGAGATGGAGACTTGTCGAGATCGTTGAGAAAGCTAAATAAAGGAGGCGCCGGAAATGATACAGACAGAATCAAGACTGAGAGTCGCTGACAATTCGGGCGCCAAGGAACTCCTTTGCATCCGTATCCTGGGCGGAACGAGCCGCAAGTACGCTAACATCGGCGACGTCATCGTATGCGCAGTCAAAGACGCTACACCTGGTGGAGTCGTAAAGAAGAGCGACGTGGTAAAGGCTGTAATAGTCCGCACCAAGACAGGAGTCAGAAGAGCAGACGGAAGCTATGTCAAGTTTGACCAGAACGCAGCCGTCATCATCAAGGACAGAGAAGACAAGACACCGGTAGGTACTCGTATCTTCGGGCCTGTCGCAAGAGAGCTGAGAGACGCCGGATTCATGAAGATCGTCTCCCTCGCTCCGGAAGTACTTTAGGAGGTGTAAACGATGAAGATCAAAAAAGATGATATGGTAGTCGTTATCGCCGGTAAAGACAAGGGAACGACAGGAAAAGTCCTCAAGGCTATGCCTAAAGAGAACAGAGTCATCGTGGAAGGTGTGAACGTTCAGACAAAGCACCAGAAGCAGACAAGAACAGAAAAGGCCGAGATCAGGCACATCGAAGGACCTATCAACGCATCGAACGTTGCTCTCTACGACGAGAAGTCCAAAGAGATCATCAAGATCGGATATGAGACCAGAGATGGCAAGAAGGTCAGAATCAACCGTAAAACCGGAAACGTTATCGATTAGGAAAGGAGGAGAAAGAGTTGACAGCAAGATTGAAAGATACTTATAAAAATGAAGTATTCAAAGCTCTGCAGGAAAAGTTCCAGTACAAGAACGTAATGGAAGTTCCAAAGCTCGAGAAAGTCACGATCAACATGGGACTCGGCGAAGCCAAGGAAAATCCTAAGATCCTGGAGTCAGCTGTAAAGGAGATCGGACAGATCACCGGTCAGAGACCTGTCATCACAAAGGCCAAGAAGTCCATCGCGAACTTCAAGGTAAGAGCAGGAATGCCGGTCGGCGCCAAGGTCACACTCCGCGGCGACAACATGTACGTCTTCGTAGACAAGTTATTCAACATTTCTCTTCCTCGTGTAAGAGACTTCAAGGGCGTCAGCAAAAACTCATTCGACGGCCGCGGAAATTATTCCATGGGCATCAAAGAGCAGCTGATCTTCCCTGAGATCAACTACGATGAAGTCGATACGATCAAGGGAATGAACATTGTATTCACCACAACGGCAAAGACTGATGAGGAAGCAGCAGAGCTTCTGAAGCTCCTCGGAATGCCGTTCGAGAAGTAGAGGAGGTCGGACTATGGCAAAGAAATCTCTCAAGATCAAACAGCAGAGAACGCCGAAGTATTCCACGAGAGCATACACAAGATGCAGCATCTGCGGAAGACCTCATTCTGTGCTCAAGAAGTATGGGATCTGCAGGATCTGCTTCAGAGAGCTTGCTTACAAGGGTGAGATTCCAGGAGTCAAAAAGGCTAGCTGGTAGAAACGTTTACTTATGCAGGCGGCGAGCATGCTCGCCGAACCACACGAGAAGGGAGTTTGTAAAATGACAATGACAGATCCGATTGCGGATATGCTGACAAGAATCAGGAATGCTAATTCTGTAGGTCATGAGTCAGTCGACGTCCCTGCATCCAAGATGAAGAAGGCTATCGTACAGATCCTTCTGGATGAAGGCTACATCGCAGGTTATGACCTCGTTGAAGAGGGCGTTCAGGGCACCATCAAGATCACACTTAAGTATGGCGCCAACAAAGAAAGAGTTATCAGTGGGATCAAGAAGATCTCAAAGCCGGGCCTGAAGGTCTATGCCAAGGCTGACGAGGTTCCAAGAGTTCTGGATGGACTCGGGATCGCGATCGTCTCCACATCAAAGGGGATCGTCAGCGACAAGAAGGCAAGAGAGCTTGGAGTCGGCGGTGAAGTTATCTGTTTCGTTTGGTAGGAGGTATAAGGTATGTCAAGAATAGGCAGAAAACCGGTTGAACTTCCTGCCGGAGTAGAAATCAAGGTCGATGGTCAGATGATCACCGTTAAAGGACCTAAGGGAGAGCTTACACAGGAGATCGGCGAGCAGATCACAGCAAAAGTAGAAGGAACTGAACTGATCTTCACAAGACCTTCAGATACTAAGGAAGATAAATCACAGCACGGACTTGCAAGAGCTCTGGTGAACAACATGGTCACAGGAGTAACGACGGGCTGGCAGAAGACACTGAAGATCGTCGGTGTCGGATACAGAGCTGAGAAGCAGGGAAAGAAACTCGTGCTCAGCCTCGGATATTCACATCCAGTAGAGATGGAAGATCCTGAGGGCATCGAGACAGAAGTCCCAGATCCAAACACGATCATTATTAAAGGTATAGATAAAGCACTGGTCGGCAACTATGCGGCAGTGATCAGAGACTGGAGAAAGCCTGAGCCATATAAGGGCAAGGGTATCAGATACATCGATGAGCACGTACGCAGCAAGGAAGGTAAAGCCGGCGTAGCCAAGGCATAGAAAGGAGTGAAGAGACATGGCAATTAAGACTAAAGAACAGAAGCGTGCCAAGAGACACGCCAGAGTCAGAAAAAATCTCTTCGGAACTCCTGAGAGACCAAGGCTCTGTGTTTACAGATCAAACAAGAACATCTCATGCCAGATCATCGACGATGTGAACGGCGTTACACTTGCAGCCGCCTCATCTCTTGAGAAAGAGCTGAAGGAAGCCATCGGATACGGCGGAAACAAAGAAGCCGCAAAGAAGGTCGGTGAGGCGATCGCTAAGAAGGCAGCAGCAAAAGGCATCAGCGAAGTATGCTTTGACCGTGGCGGATACATCTATCACGGAAGAGTCAAGGAACTCGCTGAAGGCGCTCGCGAGGGCGGACTTACATTCTAACGGGAGGTAGAAAATGCGTAGAGATAATGATGCAGAAGCTTCCAAGCCGGAAATGACCGAGACTATCGTGAGCATCAGACGTGTTGCCAAGACTGTAAAAGGCGGACGTAACATGAGGTTCAGCGTTACCATCGTGGTCGGAGACCACAACGGTAAAGTAGGTGTCGGGCTCGGAAAGGCTCAGGAGATCCCTGAAGCCGTCAGAAAAGCTACGGAAGACGCAAAGAAAAATGTTGTAGATGTTCCAATGGTAGGAACAACTATTCCACACAAAATCATCGGTGTGCACGGCGCAGGCAGAGTACTCATCATGCCGGCTGCAGAAGGTACTGGAGTAATCGCAGGATCAGCTGCACGTACAGTACTTGAATCAGCAGGGATCAAAGACGTAAGAGCTAAATCCACTGGTTCCAACAATATCGGCAACCTTGCATACGCCACACTTGAAGGACTCAAGGGTCTTGTTACGGTTGAGCAGGTAGCTAAGCTCAGAGGCAAAACTCCTGAGGAGATCCTTGGTTAGGAGGTACGAAAATGGCTGATAAGAAGATCAAGATCACACTTACCAAGAGCCCGATCGGAGCTACTCCTAAGCAGAAGAAGGTCGTAGAGGCACTTGGTCTCAAGAAGATGCACCACACCGTGGAGCTGATCGACAACGCCGCGACGCGCGGAGCAGTTGAGAAGGTCAGGCATCTTGTGACAGTAGAAGAATAGGGGGTGCATCAAAATGAAAATAGAAGAATTAAGAGCACCTGAAGGATCGACGAGAGCCCGCAAGAGAAGAGGCCGTGGAAACGCGACCGGACAGGGCAAGACAGGCGGAAGAGGAATGAACGGTCAGAAGCAGAGATCTGGCGGAAAGATCAGACTCGGCTTTGAAGGCGGACAGATGCCTCTTTACAGACGTCTTCCTAAGAGAGGGTTCACGAACATCTGGGGTACTACATATGCGATCATCAATGTAGGTGATCTCGCGGGATTCGAGAGCGGAGCAGAAGTAACGCCGGAAGTACTGAAGGATATGGGCATCCTCAAGAGACTTGAGGACGGCGTGAAAGTACTCGGCGAAGGAGAGCTCACAAACAGCATTACCGTGAAAGCCAGCAAATTCAGCGAGGCTGCGAAAGCAAAAATCGAGGCCGCAGGAGGAAAGGCTGAGGTGATCTAAATGGAAATGTTAAAGACCGTAAAAGAAGCCTGGGGAGTTAAAGAGCTGAGACAGAAGATGATCTTCACACTGCTCATGCTCGTAGTATTCAGGATCGGCTCCAACATCCCTGTTCCGGGAATGAACAGAGAAGTCCTGGCACAGGTGTTCGAAGGCGACAATATGGGCCTTTTCGAGCTCTTTAACCTGTTCTCCGGCGGATCATTCGCGAACTTTACGATTTTCGCGCTGTCGATCACACCGTACATCACGGCTTCGATCATAATCCAGCTCCTTACAGTCGCGTTCCCTTACTTCGAGAAACTTGCGAAGGAAGGAATGGAAGGCCGTAAGAAGATGGCCCAGATCACGAGATACTTCACAGCTGTGCTGGCAATAATACAGGCACTCGGACTTACGTTCGGACTGTTCCAGCAGGCTGTAGTCGACAAGACAGCATTCAATTACATCGTGATCACGCTGATACTTACTGCGGGTACCTGCTTCCTGATGTTCATAGGTGAGCAGATCGACCAGAACGGTATTGGAAACGGAATCTCGCTCATCATCTTCGGCGGTATCATCGCCAGGATGCCGAGTGAGCTGGCAAGCATCTGGACAAGATACACAAGCGGAACACTGTCGATCGTGACACTGCTTCTCCTGGTGGTCTTCGGTATCGCTGTCATCATGGGAGTCATCATGATCCAGCAGGGAACCAGAAAGATCCCTGTCCAGTATGCAAAGAGAGTTGTTGGCAGGAAGATGTATGGCGGACAGTCCACACATATTCCTCTGAAAGTGAACCAGGCAGGAGTTATTCCTATCATCTTCTCACTTTCACTGCTGCAGTTCCCGCTGACGATAATGTACTTCTTCCCTGACACGCCATTCTACAAGTTCTGTGAGAAATGGCTGTCACCTGCGGGAAGCCCGGGCGTATGGGTATATGCGGTACTGAACGTACTGCTCATCATATTCTTCAATTACTTCTACACAGCGATCACATTTAACCCTGTAGAAGTAGCGAATAACATGAAGGCGAACGGCGGATTCATCCCTGGCATCAGACCGGGCAAAGCGACTGTGGAATACCTGACAAGAGTAATGTCAAGGCTTTCAATAGTCGGAGCTCTGTTCCTGGCTGTCATCGCGACACTGCCGACGATCATTTCGCAGTACACAGGACTTCAGCTCAGCTTCGGAGGCACATCGCTTCTGATCGCTGTAGGAGTCGCGCTCGACGTATACAGAGCAATTGAGAATCAGATGCTCATGAGAAACTATCAGGGCTTCCTGAAATAATAGGAGGATGAAATGGTAAGAACGATTTTGTTAGGACCTCCGGGAGCGGGCAAAGGAACGCAGGCGGAGAGAATGATCGAGAAGTATGGCATCCCTCACATCTCGACGGGTGACATCTTCAGAGAGAATATCAAAAACGGTACTGAGCTCGGAAAGAAAGCCCAGGAATACATGAACAAGGGCGAGCTCGTTCCAGATGATCTCGTGTGCGAGATCGCGACAGACAGGCTTAAGAAGGATGACTGCAAGAACGGATTCCTTCTGGACGGATTCCCGAGAACTGTATATCAGGCTCAGAAGCTTGATGAGTTCCTCGCAGGCCGCGGAGAGAAGCTTGACAAGGTCATCGATCTGGAAGTAAGCGATGAGGAGCTTATGAAGAGGATCACAGGAAGACGCGTATGCAAAGAGTGCGGAGCGACATTCCACGTGGTCAACTTCCCGCCGGCAGTACCTGGCAAATGCGACAAGTGCGGCGGGATCCTGATCCAGAGAGCGGACGACAATGAGGAGACCGCAAAGAACAGGATCGACGTATACAACAGAGAGACAAAGCCTCTCGTTGACTACTACGAGAAGTCCGGCAATATCGTTCATATCGACGGCATGATCTCTCCGGATAAAACATTTGAAGACATTGTGAAGGTTCTCGGGTAGCGTGGCTGCCGGAGATCAGTGAGGTGAAATATGGCGAAAAAAGACGTCATTGAAGTAATGGGCACCGTCGTGGACGCTCAGCCGAATGCAATGTTCAAGGTCAAGCTTGAGAACGGGTTCGAGATTCTCGCACACATCTCAGGCAAGATCAGGATGAATTATATCAGGATCCTTCCGGGAGACAAGGTCAAGGTGGAACTTTCACCGTACGATCTTACGCGCGGCAGGATCACATGGAGAGACAAGGGCTGATATCTCAGGGAGCAAAATCCTGACTGCACAGGTTGACGAAGCCTGACAATGCAGGGAGCAAAGCCTGGAATGGAGGATCTAAAATGAAAGTAAGAGCTTCAGTAAAGCCGATCTGCGACAAGTGCAAGGTCATCAAGAGACATGGCAAGGTCATGGTCATCTGTGAGAACCCAAAGCATAAGCAGAGACAGGGCTAAACAAATAAGATTTTGATTGATCGGCCGGCGGACAGAATCATTCCGCCTGCCTGTCATCAGCGCTCCGGGGAGCCGGGTCCTCAGAGCTGTGTTAATATTTTTTCTAAGAACACCTGTCTATATCACTCCCGGAGTTGTGACGGAAGATAGGAGAAGGAGGAGCGTATGGCTCGTATAGCTGGTGTCGATCTGCCTCGTGAGAAAAGAGTGGAGATCGGACTAACGTACATTTATGGTATCGGCCTCACCTCATCCCGCAAGATCCTTGAGGAAGCAGGAGTTGATCCTGACATCCGCGTAAAAGATCTTTCGGAAGAAGATGCCGGCAAGATCAGAAAGATCATCGACAGCGAATACATGGTTGAAGGTGATCTCAGAAGAGAAGTCTCTATGAACATCAAGAGACTCATGGAGATCGGAAGCTACAGAGGAATAAGACACAGAAGAAGTCTTCCGGTCAGAGGTCAGAAGACCAAGACAAACGCAAGGACACGCAAAGGTCCTAAGAAGACAGTTGGAAGAAAGAAAAAAGAAGGGAAGTAAAGTCTGATGCCTAAAACACAGAAAAAAGCTGTAAGAAAAAAGAGAATACAGCGCAAGAACATCGTTAAGGGTCAGGCTCATATCCAGTCTACCTTTAACAATACACTGGTAACTTTGACAGACATGGACGGAAACGCTCTGTCATGGTCAAGTGCCGGATCACTTGGATTCAGAGGATCCAAGAAGTCCACTCCGTTCGCAGCACAGATGGCAGCCGAAGAGGCGAGCAAAGCTGCAATGGAGCATGGTCTTAAGACAGTTGAAGTTTATGTAAAGGGACCTGGCTCAGGCAGAGAAGCAGCTATCAGAGCTCTCGAAGCCGCCGGACTTGAGGTAACGATGATCAAAGATATCACTCCGATCCCTCATAACGGATGCAGGCCTCCGAAGAGAAGAAGAGTGTAACGGAAAGGAGGAATTGAAATGGCAGTAAACAGAGATCCTATACTTAAGAGATGCAGATCACTCGCGATCGACCCAAGTCATCTCGGGATATATAAGTCATCGAAAAGAACTCCTTTGCGGAGCAATAAGAAGATGAGCGAATATGGACTTCAGCTTCGTGAGAAGCAGAGAGCCAAGTTCATCTACGGAGTATTGGAAAAGCAGTTCAGAAACACATTTGACAAGGCAGCCAAGAAGAAGGGGATCACCGGTGAAAACCTCCTCATCATGCTTGAGACAAGACTTGACAATGTAGTTTACAGAATGGGCTTTGCAGCTACAAGAAGAGAAGCAAGACAGCTCGTGACACACGGCCACTACACACTGAACGGCAAGAAGGTCAATTCACCTAGCCAGGAAGTAAAAGTCGGCGACGTCATCAAAGTAAAAGAGAAGAGCCAGAATTCTCCTAAGTTCAAGGAGATCAAGGAGATGCAGATCATGGTACCGTCATGGCTCTCAGCTGATGCAGAAAAACTCGAGGGCAAGGTAGTTGCTCTCCCGACAAGAGAAGAGATCGATACTCCTATCCAGGAGCACCTGATCGTCGAGCTCTATTCCAAGTAATATTTGCTTTTGCTGAAAGAAAAAAGCACTTTAAGTTTGGAATCACAAGGAGGTTTTTAAGTGATAGAATTCGAAAAACCAACCATCAGTAAAGAAGTATCTGACGACGGTAAATATGGTAAGTTCACTGTTCAGCCTCTCCAGAGAGGATACGGCACTACGCTTGGAAATGCGATGAGAAGGATCCTCCTTTCATCACTTCCGGGAGCAGCTGTTACCTCAGTGAAGATCGACACAGTTCTTCATGAATTTTCAACGATCCCTGGCATCAGAGAAGATGTCACAGAGATCATACTGAACCTTAAGAATCTGGCACTCAGGCTTTATTCTGAGGATGAGGACGAAACAGTCGCAGTCATCGATGCGACCGGTCCGTGCGAAGTCACGGCAAAGGACATCGTCTGCGGGTCTGATCTGGAGATCTTCAACCCTGATCTTCACATCGCCACTCTGGAAGAAAATGCCAAGCTCTATATGGACATCACCATCGCGAAGGGCCGCGGATATGTCTCTGCAGAAGAGAACAAGACAGACAGCATGCCTATCTCAGTTATCCCTGTAGATTCTATCTTCACTCCTGTCCGCAAGGTGAATTACACGATCAAACCATATAAGGTAGGCCAGGGTGACATTCTGGAGCTGGAGATCTGGACAGACGGTTCCGTTTCTCCTGAAGAGGGAGTGTCCATCGGCGCAAAGATCATGCAGGAGCATCTGTCCCTGTTCATGTCTCTTGACGCCGCGGCCAACGGTCTTGAGTTCATGGTAGAAAAGGAAGAGAACCAGAAAGAGAAGGCTCTGGAAATGACGATCGAGGAGCTGGAATTCACCCAGCGTCCGCTGAACTGCCTTAAGAGAGCCGGTATCAATACCGTTGAAGAACTTATCAAGCAGAGTCCTGAGGACATGATGAAGGTAAGGAACTTCGGCAAGAAGTCGCTTGATGAAGTCAAGGCGAAGCTTGCTGAGCTCGGACTTTCAATGAATTCAGGGAACGAATAATTTATACGGGAGATCGGAGGTAAGACAATGCCAGGATATAGAAAACTGGGCAGAGAATCCGCTCACAGAAAGGCCATGCTGCGCAACCTCGTAACTGACCTTTTCAGAAATGAGCGCATTTCCACCACAGATACCAGGGCAAAGGAAGCGAAGAGAGAGGCTGAGAAGCTGATCACTGTCGCAAAGAAGGGCGGACTTCACGCAAGACGTCAGGCGCTGGGTTATATTTATGACGAAGCTGTCGTTACTAAGCTGTTTGACGATATCGCAAAGAGATATGAGTCAAGACAGGGCGGATACACCAGGATCCTCAAGCTTGGACCAAGAAGAGGTGACGATGCTGAGGTAGTATTCCTCGAGCTGGTGTAGCCTGTGGAATTTTGACAGACTAGTTGACTGATTTCGGGCTGCGCTTCACGGCGCAGCCCTTTTCACATTATCGATCAAAATCTTCTGCATGAGGTTAGCGAGAGTGATATCGGTACTCGCTGATGCAGATATTATAAGGAGCATTTAATGGAAATGGAGATGGACTTCATACGCAAGCTCCCTACGCCGCAGGAAATAAAGGAACAGTTTCCTGTGGATGCGGAGATCACGCGTGTGAAGGAGGAACGAGACGAGGAGATCGCGAAGATATTCTCGGACAATGAGGATAAGTTCATACTCATAATAGGGCCGTGCTCTGCGGATAACGAGGATTCAGTTTGTGAATATATGAGCAGGCTCGCTGAGGTTAGCGAGCACGTGAAGGACAGGCTGTTCATAATCCCGAGGTGCTATACGGGCAAGCCGAGGACTGTCGGAGTAGGGTACAAAGGTATGGTGCACCAGCCTGACCCGGATAAGCCCGAAGACATGCTCGCAGGCCTCATCGCGATCAGGGGCATGCATACCAGGATCGCTAAAGAGACAGGATTCACATGCGCTGAAGAGATGCTTTACCCGGAGAATCACAGATATCTGTCGGACTTGCTCGCATATGTGGCTATCGGAGCACGCTCGGTAGAGGACCAGCACCACAGGCAGGTGGCAAGCGGTATAGGGGTCCCTGCGGGGATGAAGAATCCTACTGAAGGAGACCTTTCTGTGATGATGAATTCGATACTCGCTGCTCAGCACGAGCACACGTTCATCTATCGCGGCTGGGAAGTAAAATCAAAGGGCAACTCATTTGCTCACGCCATACTTCGCGGCTATGTTGACCAGTATGGACTCGCGCATCCTAACTATCATTATGAGGATCTGGAGCACCTGCTTCAGCTCTATAGTGAGAAGGATTACAAGAATCCGTGCGCGATAATAGATACGAATCATTCCAATTCCGGGAAAAAGTATGAGGAGCAGATAAGGATAGCCAAGGATGTCATGCATTCCAGACATGAGGATCCCGAGATCAGAAAGCTCGTTAAGGGACTGATGATCGAGAGCTATCTTGTGGACGGCTGCCAGCCTGCCGGAGGCGGGACGTATGGGCAGTCAATCACAGATCCATGCCTGGGCTGGGAGAAGACAGAGAAGCTGATCTACGATCTTGCTGAGCTGGTTTAATGCGTTAAAATAGTGTCTATAACAGGTTGACTTTACTTGCTCTTATGGTACAATGAAATTGCTAAGATTTTTTAAGTAAATCTTGCAGCTACATCAGAAAGGACCGGGATGGGTATGTTCATGAAAGCCTGCATGAAAACAGCCGGATTTGTCTGGACAGTCTGGATGACCGATTCTTTTGCATGCCGAAAATAATGTTATAACACCTGTCTGCATCAGTGAAAACGAAGCAGACGGGTTTTTGTTATAAGGATGAACTATCTTTCTATATAACCTGAGATCAGGTCTGGACCCCCACTGGACCGGATGGACGGTAATAAAGGGAGATATTTCGGGATTACTGTTTTTTTGTTGTTAATGGTTCAAGGAGGAAAAGGATGAGCAAGACAATGAAAAAAGTATCAGCACTGCTGCTCGCGCTGCTGATGATCATCACGTTCATGCCTATGACTCAGGAAGCTGCTTTTGCTGCTAAAAAAGCAAAGAAGCCTGGTAAAGTAACCAAGCTAAAAGCCAAAGAAAAAGACGGCAAGATCACCGTTTCCTGGAAAAAGGCAAAGAATGCGAAGAAGTACACAGTAACTATCAAAGACAACACGACCAAGCTTTCTTCTAACAAGACTGTTAAGAAGACAAAGATGTCATTCAAGGGCCAGTTCAGCACAAAGTACACCATCTCTGTAAAGGGTGTAAACGGAAAGAAAAAGGGAAAGGCTGCGAAGACAACTATTCAGCTTGGAATGGATCCAACGATAGAGAAGGCATTGGAAGAAGCACTTGCTGCATATCTTGCACTGCTGATCGACAAGACTGCAACAGATGCGGAACTCAAGCAGGCCAAGAAGAATCTGGAAACTGCTCAGAAGGCATATGACAAGCTGGACCAGGAAGCAAGAGCTCAGCTCAGCACTGCTACTGAACTTGCACATTCAGATTGGAACCCAGAAGTAAAAGATGCCATCAACGCTATGATCACAGCTAACAAGGGCAAAGCTAACAAGTACGTCGTATTCGACTTCGATAACACATGCTCGATCTTCGACGTTGAGGAACAGCTCGCCATCTATCAGCTGCAGACAATGGCATTCGACGAGACAGTTGATGCTGCAAAGCTCGAAGATATGCTGAAGACACAGCTCAAGCCAAAATACTTCAAGCAGGCAGCTCCAGCAAGCGGTGATTACTGCGATAATGCTGATGCTACATATCAGGATTGGATCGACGATATCACAGCAGCATATCAGAAACTGCTGGATAAGGGCTATACATTCACACCTGCAGGCCTTTCAGAAGAAGACCAGGCTAAGATCCAGGCAGACGATGACTGGAAAGAATTTGCCACAAAGATGAGAGCTATGTATGACTGCGTATTCGATTCAGAATCCGCTGCTGTAGCATATCCTTGGGTTCTTTACTGGTTCACAGGCATGACACACAAGGAAGTATACGACCTTGCGTTCAGATCACACAGCTACTACAAGAATGTACCATCCACTTATGAAACATGGGTGACCGCTGGCGAAGGATCCAAGATCGGTGCTGTATCATATGAATGGACATCAGGAACTCAGGTATCAGAGAATATCAATGAGCTCATGGCTGCTCTTGATAACAATGGAATAGACGTATGGGTATGCTCTGCATCCGCTACAGACCCGATCAGAGCTGCTATCGACGTTTGGGGACTCCATGACCACGTTACCGGAATGCTGGCTATGACCAACGTTTATGAGAACGGTGCATATGTAAATGAGTATGACTATGAGACAGGCTATGCATGCATCCCGACAAAGGGTGATGTATCCGAGGCTGGATGGACATACGGAACAGATCCTACAAAGGCTCAGACACAGGGCAAGGGCAAAGTAACTGCTATCCAGAACGTATGCGGAAAGAAATATGGCTGCGGACCTATCGCAGGCTTCATGGATTCCACAGGAGACTACAACTTCTGCACAGAGTTCGAAGACCTCGAGGTAGTTCTTTGCTTCAACAGAGCTAACCGTAAGGTTACAGACGGCGGCGGCGTCATCGCTGAAGTTGCCTGCTATCAGGGTGATGTAGTATATGCCGATGCTGCTGACAGATATGCTGCAGCACGTACAGATGGCGATACACTGTATGTACTCCAGGGTCGTGAGGAGAATGGATTCAGAGGACTCAGACCTACAAGAAAGACTATGAGACTTGGCAAGGACAAGGAAGCACTCTTCAGAGAAGACAAGAATGAGCAGCAGCTTCAGTACATGATCGATGAAAAGATGGATGTAGAAGATGCTATCAATGAATTTGCTCGTAAGAAGGCTGCAGATGCTTCAACTAATGTTCTCGGATTCAAATATGGATTCCTGAAGAAGTACTCTGGATATCATTCACAGGGTGCAGCTCCAGAGGCTCCTGTATCAAAGCTTGAGCTTGACTCATGGAACACAGAGGTCAAGGATGCTATCAATGATATGATCGCTAACAACGATGATCCTACAGCTTACGCAGTATTCGACTTCGATAACACATGCTCGATCTTCGACGTTGAGGAACAGCTCGCTATCTATCAGCTGCAGACAATGTCATTCGACGAGACAATTGATGCTGCAAAGCTTGAAGAAATTCTTAAGACAGAACTGAATCCTGATTACTTCACAGAGCCAGCTCCTTACAGTGGTGATTACTGCAAAGATCACCCAGAAGCGACATATCAGGATTGGATCGATGATATCGTAGCTGCATTCACAAAGCTCGATGAAACATATGACTTCACACCTGCAGGACTCACACCGGATCAGCAGGCGGCTATCCAGAAGACAGATGAATGGAAAGAATTTGCTACAAAGATGAGAGCCATGTATGACCTCGTATATGATTCAGAGTCTGCAGCAGTAGCTTATCCATGGGTACTTTACTGGTTCACAGGAATGACTGAGCAGGAAGTTTATGATCTTGCCAAGGCTTCACACACATTCTTCAAGTCAGTTGAATCTGAGTACAGGACCTGGGTAACTGAAGGTGAAGGCTCCAAGTGCGGCAGAGTCGAGTACGAGTGGACATATGGTACACAGGTATCTGAAAACATCAATGAGCTCATGAAGACTCTTGATGAGAACGGAATCGACGTATGGGTATGCTCAGCATCTGCTACAGATCCTATCAGAGCTGCTATCGATGTCTGGGGACTCCATGACTATGTAACAGGTATGATGGCTATGACCAACAAGCTCGATGCTGATGGCAAGTACATCAACGAGTATGATTGGGAAGGCGGAAATGCCTGGTTAGCAGAACCTGACGGAGAATGGGAGAAGGATACAGAGCTTCAGAAGACACAGACACAGGGCAAGGGCAAAGTCCTCGCTATTCAGAACGTTCTTTATCCTAAGTATGAAGATCATGGCCCGATCGCAGGCTTCATGGATTCCACAGGTGACTACAACTTCTGCACAGAGTTCGACTCACTTGAAACTGTCGTCTGCTTCAACAGAGCTTCACGTAAAGTAACAGATGGCGGCGGCGTTATTGCTGAACTCGCTTGCTATCAGGCTGACACTCTTGGCTATGATTTCGCTAAGGCTAATCGTTCTGGTGACACGCTGTATGTACTCCAGGGTCGTGAAGAGAATGGCTTGAGATCACTCAGACCTTCAAGAAAGACCATGAGACTTGGTAAGACTGAGGAGAAACTCTTCAGAGATGAACAGAACCAGGCACAGGTTGATAAGATGGTAGAGTTTAAGATGGATACAGAAACTGTCGTCAACGACTTTGCTATCAAGACAGCTGCTGATGATCCTAAGTATGCATTCCCATTCAAGTATGGATTCGTATATGGTAAGCCAGGTGAGGGACTTGGTCCTAAGTTCCAGGATGACAAGTACAATCCAGATGCACTTGACTTCAGCGGATATCATTCACAGGCATAGTTTAAATAGCTTATCCATTCCGACCTTGGGGGTCATAAGGCCAGAATGAGGCTGTTATAACAGAGAGCGTGAGCGCCGGGGATATTTCCCCGGCGCTCCGCTTTTCAGTTATTCATAATTTGAGATCTATGTTGATGAAATTCCATGTAGGATATTCGTGCTGAGAAGAACGCCAGTCAGAAGAGCGTGCTCTGGGGAATTTAAAAATTGTTAGTAAAATATAACTCTCGCTCTTGACGAGCACCAAAAATGATTCTACAATTAAAGTGCAATTGAATATGCATTCTATGTTCTTCCGAAAGGAAGCCAAGAGGGAAGCGGGTGAGAATCCCGCACGGTCCCGCCACTGTGAAATGAGGAGCGTGGTCTGCGGATGTCCACTGGCAGAAATGCCGGGAAGGTGCAGAGTCATGCGATGATCCATAAGTCAGGAGACCTGCATAGAATAGTTTGTCTCCGGCGGTGAACCGGATCGGCAGGCGTGTGCATTACCAGCGAATACGGGCTGTGGGCTGACCACAGTCCTTTTCGTATGTTTCCTTAGATCAATAATCTGATGTGAACTGTGGCGCCCCAATTGCTTTTCATTCTTTTTCTTTTTTGAGGCAGGACCCGTCACCCTGCCTCGCTTGCAGGAACCGCCGGCACGTTCAAGCGTGCCGGCTTTTTGTATAAATGAAAACCTCTCGTTCGACGCGGGGATGTGTTTTTGTATGTTGCCGTATAGATGAAAACAAGGTTGCCACATAGATGGAAACGCTGAAGATATCATATGCTTTGATTATTTGTGTTATACTGTAAGTACTTGCAATAGAAGAGGCCTGACATAGTAAATTATATCAATATGTATAGGCGAGGTTGGAATAATGAAACACATAACAGAGACTGTCAGGACAGTATTACGAGCATACGCTTTATCTGACTCCTACTGTATATACGGTTGAGAAGGGACATAAGATCAAGCTTCTTATTTTTGCACAGGATCCGTACAGATCTCGTTTGGATGAGGCGGAAGATGCAACGCCGCAGTTCGACGATAATGCAAAAGATAAAGTATATTCGTTTAACATAGACAACGCGTCGATAGACGTAAAGCTTCCTCCCCGCTGATCACAGCAAAGCAATCTGCGGTCTTCAGAGGGTATTAGTCTTGAGTTTTAGTCTGGCGTGTAATAAAATCAAATTAAGGTAAAACAGGTATCGTATTGGAGGAAGAAAAATGCTGAAGTGCCCTAATTGTGGAGCTGAATATAATGATAACACCTGGTTCTGTGTGAACTGCGGGACTATGCTGGATGTGCAGCGTGATAAGATCAAAGAGCAGCCTGACGAAGAACCGGAGAAGGTTGAAGAAGTTGCCGAAGAGTCAGAGCAGGTAGAAGAAATTGCCGCAGAGCCAGAGCAGGTAGAAGAAGCAGGAACCGAGCCAATCGAAGAGCCAGCTGAGGACGAGACAGAACCTGCCGAAGCGGCTCCTGTAGAGGAAGCAGCCGCAGAGCCAGAGCCAGTTGAGGAAGCTGAAGAGGAAACAGCTGAAGAGGCAGAGCCAGAGGAAGAAGCTGAGCCAGCTGAAGAACCAGTTGAAGAAACGGCTCCTGAAGAAGAGTCGGAACCGGCTGAGGAAGCTGTAGAAGAAACGGCAGAAGAAAACCCAGAGGAATCTCCTGAAGAGGAAGCTGCTGAAGAACCGACTGAAGAGCCAGCAGAAGAAGCGGCTCCTGAAGAAGAGGCTGAGCCAGCAGCAGAAGAAGCGGCTCCTGAAGAAGAGCCAGAACCGACTGAGGAAGCTGTGGAAGAGACAGCAGAAGAAAATCCAGAGGAAGCTCCTGTAGAGGAAGCTGCTGAAGAGGCAGTGACAGAGGAAGAGGCCGAGTCAGCTGAAGAGGCAGCAGAAGAAGCGGCTCCTGAAGAAGAAGCTGAGCCAGCCGAGGAAGCTGTGGAAGAGACGGCAGAAGACACTCTAGAAGAAGCTCCTAAAGAGGAAGCAGCCGAAGAGCTGGAGTCTGAAGAAGAAGCCGAGCCAGCAGAAGAAACTCCAGCTGAAGCTGAGATAATCGAACCTGCACCGGTACCGCCAAGAACACCAGGCAATAATATCATGGAAGATGAGAAGACTGAAGCACTGGATGTCAATGCAGATGAAGCTTACTCATCGTATGCAGGCGGAAGCGAGAACACGGACTATGATATCAAAACTGAAGGATCGGGCAATATTGACTACGATGTGCAGACATATGATTATGATGATGATCCGGCAGCGCAAGATAAGGGAAGCGTAGGATGGGCCGTACTGGGATTTCTCATCCCACTGATCGGGCTGATTTTGTTCATTGCATGGCATAAGAGTAAGCCTAACAGCGCGAAGAATGCAGGCGCAGGAGCTCTTGTGAGGATCATCGTAGATATCGTTCTGCTGTTTATCGGATTTATCATTCTTGGCCTGGGAGCAACATTTATTGCTGAAACAGCGGATATGTCAGACTTTGCCACAAGTGTTGTAACAAATATTACGATGACGCTTTGATCCTGACTGAGGTCATTTTGATCTGTTCGGGATCATATGAATAAGATTATAAGTGCATTACAGGCAGGATGGATAGTATCCGTCCTGCCATTTTTTACCATTTTCAAGAATTCTATTAAGAAGTCTTTACGTGTGTTTTGTGGTGTGATATTATAAATATGTATCAAAATGAGGTGGACTGTAATTTAGTCCACGTGAGGTAGACCGATGGAATTGGACAAGAATACTAGAGCACAAGGTCAGGTACGTATCGTACAGGAAACAGTAGCCGGTAAAGAGATCACTCTTTGCCATATTATTGGTGGACCTCTTCCGATCGTGTATCAGAAGCTGGGACTCAACCCTGAGATCGACTACAGGACATCTGCAATTGGTATTATGAATATGACTCCGCCGGAGTCAGCTGTTATTGCATCCGATATCGCCGTTAAGAACGGCGACGTCTACCTTGGATTTGCCGACAGATTCAGCGGAACGCTTATTATTACAGGAGAGCTCTCCCAGGTCAAGGCCGCACTGCATGAGATATGCAGATATTTTGAGAATGATCTGGGCTATGTTGTCTGCCCGATAACGGAGCGCTAGCATAGTAAATGGGTGTATATGCTGACAAAGGCGGAAAACTTTCCGCCGAAGGCCAGGCTATTCTTGATGAAATATACAAGGACGCATATGAGCGTGCGCAAGGCGGCCAGGTACGTATCACACGTGTAACCATACCGGGAAAAGAAATCACTCTGGCACACATCATCGGAGTTTCCCAGTATCCTGTATACAAGAATATGGCGCTGGATATAGGTCTGCACCAGGGTGAGGACCCTACGGGAAAAGCACTTGGGATACTCCATATGTGCCCGTGGGAGTCGGTAGTTATCGGAGCTGATATCGCAGTGAAAATGGGCGATGTCGAGATCGGATTCATGGATCGTTTCTGTGGATCGCTCATACTTCTGGGCGAGAGAGAGGACATCAAGTCGGCGGTCTATGAGATCGTAAGATATTTCGGAGAAGATCTCGGCTACCCGGTATGCGAAATCACAGAACAGTGGAGATAATTATGAGCCGGGATATGAGTCCCGGCTTTTTTATGCGGACTACTTCGACATCTGAGAGAACAAATGAAAAAAACTGTTTTTATGCGGCAGATGAGCTGTTCAGGAGAAGGCGTACAGGATGTCGTTGACTATCTGTGTGAGTATTCCGACAAGCTGTCGCTGGAGGAAGTAAAAGAAAACCAGAAAAAAAGGCTCAAAGACTGGGCTTAGAGAGTTGCAGCCAAAAGTAAATATAAGTCAGAAACAGAATAATAAGTGAGGGACAATTTTGGATTTCAGGATCGGAAGAAATGACCCGTGCTGGTGCGGGAGCGGAAAAAAGTACAAAAAATGCCATTATGATTTTGATCAGAAGATCAGGCAGATAGAGTCGGAAGGGCACATCGTACCGGACCACGACATGCTGAAGACCCCGGATGAGGTCGAGATGATCAAAAAGAGCGCGCACATCAACGTGACCGTGCTTGACGAGATCACCGAGCACATCCACGAAGGCATGCGCCTTTCTGAGATAGATGACCTGGTAAACGAGGTCACTGAAAAGATGGGCGGGATCCCTGCGCCGCTTAACTATGAGGGATATCCTTACAGCGTCTGCACATCCGTGAACGACCAGGTATGCCACGGCTTCCCGCGTCCTGAATACATTCTGAAATCAGGAGACATCGTGAACTGCGACTGCTCCACGATACTTAACGGATATTATTCCGACTCATCCAGGATGTACTGCATCGGCGACGTCAGCCCGGAGAAGCGGAAGCTCGTCGAAGTAACTAAAGAGTGCGTCGAGCTCGGTCTTGAGAAAGTCCAGCCATGGGGATTCATGGGCGACATGTCACATGCAGTAGACGAGCATGCTCGCGCCAACGGCTATAGAGTAGTAGAAGAATTCGGCGGCCACGGAGTCGGAGTGGAATTCCACGAGGATCCGTTCGTCGACTACGTCAGCGAGCCTGGAACAGAGATGCTTCTTGTTCCGGGGCTCATGTTCACGATCGAGCCGATGATAAACATGGGCAGAAAAGACATCTATATAGACAAAGACAATGGCTGGGAAGTTTACACTCAGGATCACAAGCCATCAGCTCAGTGGGAGATTCAGGTGCTCGTAACAGAAGACGGCCACGAAGTGATCAGCTGGTAGGTGTTTCCGGGGCAGCTCCTGGGGACACAGGTACGCACAAAAGTACGCAAACAGATATGTATGAACTAATAGCTACGGCGACGTTCGGCCTAGAGGCTGTGGTACGCCGTGAGATCGAACAATTAGGATATAAAGTGACCAGGACCGAAGACGGTAAGGTCACTTTTTTGGGTGACGTCAGAGCGATAGTCAGGTCAAACCTCTGGCTTAGAGCGGCTGACAGGGTTTTGATCAAAATGGCGGAATTTCAGGCGGCGGAGTCGGAGGAGCTTTTCCAGCAGGTGAAAGGCATTGCCTGGGAGGATCTGATCCCGCCCGACGGAAAGTTCACTGTGAACTGCTCTACGGTGCGATCAAAGCTCAGGAGCGAGCCGAACAACCAGAAGACCGTAAAAAAGGCAGTCGTCGAAAGACTGTCGGCGGAGTATGGGATCGACAGGTTCCCGGAGACTGGCGCCGAATATACGATCAAAATCACCTTGCTTAAGGACAGGGCAACTATCACTGTGGATACGACAGGCGAGAGCCTTCATAAAAGAGGATACAGAGTGGCGCCTATAGCCGCGCCGCTTAAAGAGACTCTTGCCGCGGCGATGATAGAGCTTTCATTCTGGCATGCAGACAGGGTTTTGATCGACCCATGCTGCGGATCAGGAACGATCCCGATCGAAGCCGCTTTGATCGGACGGAACATAGCGCCTGGGCTGAAGCGGCACTTTGCTTCGGAGCGCTGGGACCTGATACCAGAAGAAATATGGCAGGAGGAGCGCGAGCGTGCGAAGAAAGAAATGAAGCCGGCGCTGAGGATGGACATCACGGCCTGCGACATCGACCCGAAAGCGATAGCTGCCGCAAAAAAGAATGCCGCAGCAGCGGGAGTGGCCGACACGATAAGATTCAGGACAGCCGACATCAGGGATACGCTTAATGCAGAAAACGATGCGGCAGCAAAGCCTGGATCAGGAGCCGGCAAGCCGAAGCGCGTCATGCCGGTCCATATAATCCGCCCGGACGGGACCGACAGAGGAGAGATAACGATGCCCGCAGAAACATTGAGATCGGTACTGAAATCAGATCAGGATGACCGCAGGCTCCCGAATAACGGCATAATCATAACGAACCCGGTATACGGCGAGAGAATAGGCGACCAGAAGCAGGCGGACTACGTGTTCGCCGCTATCCACGACTTCATGACCGCGCGTCCCGACTGGTCAGTCTTCCTCATCACACCGGACAAAAAAACAGAAGAAAAAACGGCCGGCAGGCGCGCCGACCGCAGACGCAAACTGTATAACGGCAATATCGAAGTGTGCTACTACCAGTTCCACGGCGAGAAGCAGCATTAATGTGCGCTATATCAGCGGCAGCACATACTTTTCCACAAACTGGACTCTATCGAAGATCTTCGGCTTGAGCGTTCCCGTAACGCCGACCGTGATCTTCTTTTCTTTATTCACGTAGATCAGATTTCCGCCGTCTCCCATTGCTGCGAATACCGGCTTGTCGATGTCCGGCGTGTACCAAAGATATCCGTAGTGCATGTTGCCGAAGTCTTCACCAAGATCAAGAATCGGCGATGTCATCTGGCGTATCCATTCTTCAGACAGCACACGTTTACCATCGTACACGCCGCCGCAAAGCAGCATATGGCCGATCCTGGCCATATCGCGCGCCGACATACAAAGCCCCCATCCGGCGGTCACTCTCCCTGCGGGTTCTGTGTACCATTCATTTGTACGCGGCGATTTGGTCAACACATAATGCAGCTGATCTTCTTTTGAGCTGTCCCCGTGAGGAGCATGCTCGGGAATGCCAAGCGGAGCGAATAAGGCTTTGTTCGCAAGGTCAAGGCATCGCTCGCCCGTCGCATTCTCGATGATCCCGGCCAGGATCTGTATCCCAAGCGTCGCGTATTTGAACTCGCCGGTTATGCCCTTCCGCCCGCCGAGCAGATCGAGCGCCGCCTTCGTCCAGTCGTCCGACGTGCAGACTTTTACCCACGGCTCGGAACGGTATTTGTACGGCGCGGTCATCGTGAGAAGATGCCGGAGCGTCACATCAAAAATCGTCTTTTCGCCGCGCTTCACACTATAATCCGGAAAGAAATCGAGCACTTTCTGATCAACGCTTCTGATGCATCCCATATCATACGCGATCCCCGCAAGGATCGACATCACACTCTTCGTGACAGACATGACGTGCACCGCGTCGCCAGTATCAAAACCATGCCAGCAGTCTTCGTACACCGGCTCACCGTCCTTCAGCGCGTAGATCTGGCAGATGTTCTTCTCATTCACGCGGCTCGCCGCAACAAACTCATGCAGCTTCGTTTTGTTCATTCCACGCCTCCTGCTTTCATGACGCCTTAGATATCGAACCATATGGCATACAAATCTTTGTGTGCCCACGCCCAATCAAAACTTTATCGATCAACATTTCACGCCCGATCAAAACCTTATCGATCATCATTTCACGCCCGATCAAAACTCACCTGTTCCAAGAAAAGGCTAACCCTATTAAAAATGAATTTCAACAAAAATATTAAAACTATTCTGGTTGTAATGCGGCAGGACGAATCGCAAAACAGATCAAAATTTGTTTAGGCGGATGCCACGTAGTGATGTGTAACCTTCCAAGACAGTTTTTTGTATCAAAAGGGCCAAGGTTTTGTCATATGTGTACACAAAAATGGGCTGAAATGGGCTTTGATCACAGTTAGGAGTGAAAAACATTGTATCAAAATGGCCAAAGTTTTGCTGCATGTGTACACAAACGTACCGAAATGTGTTTTGATCGCACCAAGAGTGAAAGTTTTGTATCAAAATGGCCAAGGTTTTGTCATATGTGTACACAAAAATGGGCCGAAATGGGCTTTGATCGCAGTTAGGAGTGAAAAACATTGTATCAAAATGGCCAAAGTTTTGCTGCATGTGTACACAAACGTACCGAAATGTGTTTTGATCGTACCGAAATGTGTTTTGATCGCACCAAGAGTGAAAGTTTTGTATCAAAATGGCCAAGGTTTTGTCATATGTGTACACAAAAATGGGCCGAAATGGGCTTTGATCGCGGTCAGGAGTGAAAAACATTGTATCAAAAGGGCCAAGGTTTTGCTGTATGTGTACACAAAGACCAGCCGAAATGTACACATTTCGCAGCCAAGGGGGAAAAGCGCTTGGCATTTGAATAAGATTTTGTTCGGCGTGACACATCACTGCCAGATGCCTGGATAAACGGAAAGGCCATGTGTGTCCGAGACCTGGATCCAACGCGCATCTGATTGTAATGTTGGCTGCATGGCGATATACTATAGGAAAGGATTATAGTCTGAATCTATAATCGTAGTGATGGTGTCACATAGAACATGATCATAAATCAAGGAGGTAAGCATCATGTTACATGAAGTAAGCTTCAAATCTTTTAATGAAAGGGACATGGTACAGGGCTGGGTATATGTTCCGGCGTGCGAGCCTAAAGGGATAATCCAGCTGGTACATGGCTTCGGCGAGCATTCCAGACGTTATCTTCACATGATCGTCGCGTTCATGGACGCAGGATATATCGTAGCGGCGGACGATCACGTCGGCCACGGCAAGACTGCTGTCGTGAACGACTCGTGGGGAGACTGGGGCGATAAAGGCGCTCACACCATGATGGAGGACGAATACCAGCTCACAAAGATCGTCAAGGAAATGTATCCGGGGCTTCCTTATTTCATTTACGGGCACAGCATGGGATCGTTCATCGTGAGAGATTACATCGCGAAATACGGTGATGAGCTGAAAGGCGCGACGATCTGCGGAACCTGCGGCGTTATGCCGACTCTCGCAGACAGCAAAGCCGCGATCAAAGCCGCTGTCGACGCCGGGAAGGGCGATGATTCAGATCCGAATTTCACAGCAATGCTCTTTGGCTTCATGTTTGCCAGGATAGAGGAGCCTGTGAAGCTTGGAAATGAATGGATCTGCCACAGCAAATGGGTGCAGGAAGACCACGCGGCTGACCCGTTCGATGCTTTTACAAAGCCGACAAACAACCGCGCGATGCTCTATCTTTGCGAGATGATGGAGTGCGTTCAGGGCGAGGAATGGGCGAACAAAGTCCCTGCCTCTCTTCCAATTTATAACATTGGCGGCGACGAGGATCCTGTAGGAAGCTGGGGAGTAGGCGTATATGAGACATCCAACCTGCTCGCTTCGACCGGCCACAAAGTAAAGACGAAGCTCTATCCGGGCTACCGCCACGAGATCCACAATTACGACGACATCAAAGCCGACGTCGAAAAGGGCATCATCGACTTCTACAACAGCTGCATTGAGAAATAGGGTCATCGACTTCTATAATAGTTGCATTGAGAAGTAGGATCGTCGACTTTTACAACAGCTGCCTCGAGAAGTAGGGTCGTCGACTTTTACAGCAACTTTCTCGAGAGGCAGCGTCAGACGGATCTGGCAAGACATCAAAAACTCCCTGCCGCATGATACGGCGGGGAGCTTTTTGTGGCTTATGACAAAACGTGTTAGTTAAAACATCTCTTTGTGGCCGAAGAATCAAGGACTCACAATTTCGGCCACGATTTCCGTCAAAACCTTTCGCGCAGGCCACATAACTGCATCAATCCTCTAATAATCTGGCCTGGGATGACGACCAACACGTTTTGTCTTATAAGCCATTTTTGCAGCTCCGGTGTGAGATTGGTGCGCTGGTCGCTCTCTGCTACCCAAGGACGAAGTTAAAGTATGCGTCCATATCTTTTTTGTCTTTGAATTTTGCCATGTACACGTACCTGCCCATGGACGGCCAGTCGATCGGTGGCATCTCTTCCTGAATGACGATGTCGTCGCCGTATCGGTCCATGATCTCTTCGTGGCTGTGCGTGAAAGCGTGCCCGTCTTTCCGGGCTGCATACGCGCAGTAATATTTCTCGCCGGATCCGGCTGCCAGTCTTTTGTCGCTGGTCACCATCTCGGCATATATCCTGAAGACGTCCACCGACTGCGCGATGTTCATCATGTCGGGGTCGTGGCCGCCCGCAGGCCTCATGTTCACTTCCATAAGAGCAAAATCTCCTGCTTCTCCGATGCCGTCATAGCTTTTTTTCAGCTGAATGAACTCGAAATGAACAAAGCGGCGGTCAGCACCGAAGGCTTTGACAGCTTTGCGGCCGAGTAGCCGCAGCTTCTCGGGCATTTCCGGGCTGGTATAGTAATGGATGTCTTCGTCGTTGTTTACGGAGTCTATCACAGGAGGATATGTGCACATCGATTCAAAAAGCGGCTCGCATTTTGAATCGATAACGGCGTCGTAAGTACAGATGTCGCCTTCAAGGAATTCTTCCATAACATATGGTTCTTCCGGAAGGTCGTTGTAGAAGTCGATCAGTTCATCTTCGGTTTTGATCTTCATGGCGCCGTTCGCGCCGACTCCGGTATCAGGCTTCACGATCACAGGATATCCCACTTCAGCCGTGAAGGCTTTGCCCGCGGAGAGATCGGATACGAGGTGCTGTCTCGCGGTCGGGATGCCTGCCGAAATGAATACGCGCTTCATCTCAGATTTTTTGACCAGCTCGCTGATCTTGTCGTCGCGCGTACCGACACCGATGTTGAAATCAGTGCGGAGCCTGGCATCGGTCTGGAGCCAGTATTCGTTCATGGATTCGAGCCAGTCGATACGGCCGTATTTGTGGATGAAGAAAGCACACGCGCGGTATACTTTATCGTAGTCTTCGAGAGAATCAACATAATAGTATTCAGTAAGAGCATTCTTCAGCTCGCTGTCCAGCTCGTCGTACGGATAGTCGCCTATCCCGAGGACGTTAACGCCGACGTCGCTCAGCCGCTCGCAGAAATACGTATATGTTATAGGATAAGCCGGCGATATAAAGACAAAATTCATTGCTGTAATATGTGGCCAGGTGCTACGATGACCGGGCCATTTCCTCCCTCTGATATGAATTATACCATGTATATAAAGCTATATTCTATAGAGCAGGCAGTTTCTACGTTTTATAGAGTTTATTTTATAAAGGCAGGCAGCTTTCATGTTTTACAGTATCTACATATGTGCCGGACCCCGTTCACCAAAAAAACACTTTACAAATCTGATGTAAATGTGGTATATACTTCTTGGTGGACGGTATTCCCCGAGGGAAACTATACCATCATATGATCAGGAAGAAAAAGGGCCGGACAGAAACAGGCCTGCATCCCGCAGCCGCATACAGCTGCAGCAGCGTTAAAGCAACAGTTGCAGCAACATTACATCAGCATTACAGCAATTGTAATGATCTGAGAATGCGAGTGCATTGGGAGCAGGACCACGAGAAGGAGCCGGAGAAGTATTCCGAGATATTATGAACGTCCATCCGCTGGTGAATATGCCGAAGCGGATTTTTTGGTCCGCGAGGCGAAACAGTGCCGAAGCGGATTTTTTGGTCCGCGAGGCGAAACAGTGCCGAGGCGGATTTTTTAGTCCGCAAGGCAAAACAGTGCCGAAGCGGATATTACCGCTGAAGGCTTTTCTGTCAGCGGTTTTTTGATTGATGCAGAACGCATGACACGGCGGTTTTGATAACAGATCAAATAAGGTTTTGATCGGACGGCCGAAGCGCATGCACGAAAGGAGCAGTAAGATGACTAGGGAAGAGAAGAATGCTCAGATAAAAAAGGAAGCCAGGGCGACGGCTATACTGTTCGCGATCTGCTTCCTCTGGCATGTCGGGACGGGGTATCTCCTGTCAGGCCTGGATGTAAAAGTGCTCGGTCTCCCTCTTTGGTGGGTGCTCAGCACGCCGGGCGTATTCGTTATAGCAGTCGTGGGAGTTGTATACCTCCTGAAGAAGGTCTTCGTGAATTTCAGCCTCGAAGATGAGGAAGAAGACAGATAGCGCCGCGGTGCTGCGGGCAGCGAGCTGGCGGCGCAGACTTGCAGGCAGCTGGCCGGCAAGTGTGGACTGGCAGGCGCGGCTGAACCGGCGGCGCAGCAGAAGACCAGAAAGATTTTGATGATCTGAAAGGAGATATGACATGAATGGAAATCAGATAGCGATCCTTGGGATCCTTGTCGGATATATGGCGCTGAACGCCATCATCGGAGTTTGGATGAGCCATGTCTCGGCGAAAGAAAACGCCGCGAGCGGATTCATTCAGAACTATTTTGTGGGCGGACGCACGATGGGCGGCGTAGTGCTCGCAATGACACTTATTGCAACTTATACGAGTGCAAGCTCGTTTCTCGGAGGCCCGGGCCTTGCGGCAAGCTGGGGACTCACACAGTCGTGGGTCGCGGTGATCCAGATCGGCACGGCGTTCCTTACGCTTGGCGTGATCGGAAAGAAGCTCGGCATCATCTCGAGGCGCATCAAAGCCGTCACGATCTCGGACTATCTCAAGGCGAGATATAAATCACCGGCAGTCGTCATCCTCTGCAGCATCATGCTCGTGGTGTTCTTCATCACGCAGATGATCGCGCAGTTCAAGGGCGGCGCGACTTTGATCCAGACAGTTACAGGGCTTCCGTATATGACTGCTTTGATACTGTTCTCAGCGATAGTCATCATATATACTTCGTTCGGAGGGTTCAAAGCGGTAGTCATCACTGACACGATCCAGGGCTTCATCATGGCGTGCGGGACTTTCCTGCTGCTCTTCTTCGTGATCCGCGCAGGCGGCGGCATGGAGAGCATAATCGAATTCAATAACGCGAACAACCCGGGCTGGGATCTCATCGGAAAAGGTGAGTTCGGCGCCGGCATAGCGTCGCTCCAGCCGGGATACCTGATCTCTTTCTGGGTCCTCGTAGGAGTAGGCGTGCTCGGTCTTCCGCAGACAGCTGTCAGGAGCATGGGCTTTAAGGACACTGAGTCTCTGCACAAAGCCATGATCTGGGGTACTGTGGTAGTCGGCATCCTCATGATCGGAATGCATTTCGCGGGAGCGATGGCTTTTCCGCTGGTAGGTGAAGAGCAGCTCGCGAACACCGATTCGATCATTCCGTACGTGGTCAGCAAATACATGCCTGTATGGGCAGCCGGCCTGTTCCTTGCGGCGCCTCTTGCTGCTGTGATGTCAACGGTCGATTCGCTTCTGATCCTGGCGTCAGCAACGATCCTGAAAGACCTGTACGTTACATATATTGCAAAGAAGAATGTGGCTAACATCGTCGAAGCTGACGAGTCTGAAGACGAGACTGTAAGCGACAGCACAGAGAAGAAGCTCAAGTACTGGACATTCGCGCTCACGATCGTGCTCGGCCTTATCGTATTCATGCTCGCGATGAATCCGCCTTCGATCCTGGTATGGATCAACCTGTTCGCGATGGGCGGACTCGAGGCGACATTCTTCTGGCCTCTGATCGGCGGACTGTACTGGAAGCGCGGAAACGCGGCGGCGTGCATCGCATCGATCATCTGCGGCGTAGGCACATTCGTGTTCTTCAACCAGGTGAAGATCGCTCCATTCGGGATCCACGAGATCGTGCTCGGCCTCATCGCCGGCGGTATCGCATACTTCGCGGTCGGCATGATGAACAAAACCCCGTTGGACCAGGATGTGCTCGAGAACTGTTTCTAGCATAAATGATATATAAATGCAGTCAGTGTGACCGGAGCCTGCAGTTCGGGTACCGCTGACTGCATTCGTTTTTATCTCAATTAATGATAGTAGGTAGAGATCATGAATAAATACAAAGAAGTTTTTGATCCGGAAGTGTACGAGTTCTATAAGCCTGCTCTTGAAGGACCGGGTTTCGATGCTCCTTTTACCGTGGATGACATCGAATGGCTAAGGGAGGATGAGGTGAAGAGACACGCCGCGCACACCGATCCATACGAAGTATTTGAGACTTTCGACAAGTTTATTCAGCGCCCGGCAGGCGAGGAAGGAAATGAGGAAAGTGGCGATGCTGACCCGCTCATGGTCAGGGTGTACATACCGAAAAGTGTACACGATATGACACTGGCCAGAAAGGCCGCAGCATCCGGGAAGACAAATGCTGCAGGACAGTGCGGTGTGGCGGCCGCAAAGACTGACGCCGCGGACAAGTGCGCCGAGGCCGCCGGGAAGATCTCTGCAGGAGCGCCGGTACTGCTGTATTTCCACGGCGGCGGCTACGTTATGGGGTGTGTGGATGATCACGACCCGCTATGTGGTAAGCTCGCCGACGCGTGTGAAGCCGTCGTGATCTCGGTCGAGTACAGGCTCGCGCCGGAGCATCCTTTCCCTGCGTGCATCGACGACGCAGTTCTTGCTGCTGACTGGGCGTATAAGAATGCGCGGAAATTCGGAGGAGATCCTGACAAGCTGATGGCCGGAGGCGATAGCTCAGGCGCGAATATAAGCGCAGTGCTCGCTTTGCTCGGCAAGGCAGGAAAGGCCCCAAAGCTGTCATATCTTATCCTGTTCTACGGAGTATATGGATGCATAGATCTTGCAGATTCAGAGTCGGCAAAAGAATTCGGACAGGGAGGTTTTGTTCTTCCGGTCAACGCCATGAACGAAATGATGAAGATCTACCTTCCTGACGGTGCGGATCCTGAAGATATCAGGGTAGCTCCGGGGCTCGCAGAGGATCTGTCCGGAATGCCGCCTGCTGTCATAGTAAGCGCGGAGTTCGACCCGCTTAGAGACGATGGTGAAGAATTCGCAAGGAGACTTGAGAAAGCCGGTAACGACATTGAGCTCATCAGGATGGACGGTATGATGCACGGCTTCATACTGTATTATCAGAGGTTCCACCGCGCAGAGGAGCTGCTGGAAAAGATCGGCGATGGCGTCAAAGCCAGGTTTGCGTGAATACAAGTGAGGCCAGGTTCGCCTGAATATAAGCGGCTGTGCAGCTGGATCACATGACCGCGGCTGTGCAGTGGGTTCGCGTGAATACATTGCTTCAGTTCCGGTGGGGGATGCAGTCCTTCATCGGGACTGGCTTTGAGAAGAGATATCCCTGAAGATAGTCGCTTCCTGCTTCGCGCATCATGGATGCGATCTCCTCGTTCTCGATACCTTCAGAGGTAATGGTGAACCCGAGCTTCTTTAGAGTGGAGATAAGAGACGGCAGGAGGATGTCTTTCTTTCTGCAGTAATCCCAGACCACTTCCATATCTATTTTGATGTCTGCGAACGGAAGCTCGTTCAGCCTTGAGATATTGGAATATCCTTTTCCGTAGTCATCGAGCGACAGCCTGAATCCGGCTTTTATCAGCATGTCTATCTGCTGTTTCAGCTCTTCGATGTCCGACGTTGCCTGCTCCGTTATCTCGAGATGGATCTGCTCAGGGTCCACGTCATGCTTTTTCAGGATCTCAAGGAACTGGCTGCAGAGATTCCTGTTCATGAACTGAACCGGCGAAACATTCACGTTGATCCAGTCCATTCCCCAGTCCTGAGGGTGGTTCTCGCTGATGAATGCGCAGACCTTGTCAAGCACCTGCAGACCTATATCGTTGATCTGCCCGTTTCTTTCGGCAACAGGAATGAAGAGGTCCGGAGGTATTATCTTTCCGTTCCTGCCTGTTATCCTGGATAATGCCTCAGCGTACTTAAGCTTTCTGGTGCTGGCATCAACGACCGGCATCAGATATACGTCGACCGATTCAGTTGTGATCGCCTCCTCCAGAGCACGCTTCACGCCTGTAAGCGTTTCAAGCTTGTCGAAGAAGTCTGATTCCAGGATGTCTTCATCGCGGCGTTTTGACGAGGAGGCTTCTCTCAGCGCTCCGTGAAGGTAATCTATGATCTTGTCTGTCGTATCAAATCTCTCATCTGGCTTAAGATACACATAGCCCGCCCTGATATAAATGTCGGCGGTGTCGACGATCCAGGGTTCTCTGAAATGTGCCATAAGCTTTTTGTGCAGCTCAGGGACAGCGGCCTCACTGATGCCTGTTACAGCAAAAGCTCCGTTGCCCAGGTAGAATACACACTGCTTCGGGAATGTCTCAGCCATGTACTGGCAGATCAAAGCGATGCATTTATCCATCTGCACTCCGCCGTAAAAACTTCGTGTCTCAAAATAATTCTTTACAGTAAAAGCGAAGATGCAGAAATCGTCATCATTCCGCTTCTCATCGATCATCTCGCGAAGCCCTGTAAGGTTAAAAGCGTTCCCTTCGCTGGCTCTGTAGATCCTCGGATTCTGGAACCCGAGGAACAGAACGAATATAGCCATAAGGCAGAACATATTCATGATGAGGACGTTCGGGAAAAGGAACCTCGCGACGTTGCCTGTAAGAAGGATCAGCTGAGCTGCCAGAGCACTTACGAACTGGTTTTTGATCAGCTGGTCACGATGCTGTACGAGCAGGACGATAGAGTGTAGGATGTAGAAAACAAAACAGACATAGAGCACGTTATACAGCGGGCCTTTTTGGTATCCGTCTGCCTGGATGCTGAAGACCGCTCCTGTGAAAAAGCTCGACAGTGTGATCAGTTCTGAGATGATGAACACCGACGCGTTGAGGATAACGCCGCCGAAGTTCTTTTTATATGGAATATGCAGGATAGAAGCATTGAATTCAAAGAAGCAGTAGACCCTTGCCAGGTATATCACGAAGTAGGCCATATTAAGGCAATACAGAGCAGCCGTGCTGTATGACGTATAGTCGGTATCCGCATTGCTAGCTAGAAGATCGCACAGGACAACAAGGCAGTCACTAAGAACCACAGCCTGGAACGCCCTGTTCATTCTGACAGGAAGTCTCGGCCACGCATAGTAGAAACACTGTATGATCGCAAGGATCAACAGGCTTGGAAGCATAAAACTATAATCCCACATAAATACGATCCCTGACTGTATACATTCTCCTCATATCGAGTATAACATCAGTACCATAGTAAAGCAAAGGAAAGCGGATAAAATGTCAAAACATCCGCCGGATGGATAAAATGTCAAAACCATCTGCCTAATGGATAAAATGTCAAATCGCCTGCGGGACGTGCTATACTAAGGTAAAACATATATCGGCAGAAGCGTCGAAGAAGGAGGTAGATCCGGGCTGGAAAGATCAGGCCGGATAGTATGTAATATGGACAGAAAGCAGAAAATCATCGCAGCATGTGTTCTGGCTGCGTTAGCATTTATCTCATTTCTGGTGATCGGGAGTATAGTGAAAAACCCGGAAACTTTCGGCGGGATAATCAAATCGCTGGACGAAAAAGCAGAGAACGTAATGGCGCTTACGGGAGCAGCTGCGGCATCAGCAGCCGCGATCACGCTTATCCCAGGTGACGTTGGTACGCCAATCGCTGAGAAGCTGGTGGATATGAGCGGCTATTTCATGATCATTCTTGCCGCTATCTACCTTGAGAAGTGGCTCGTTACCATTACCGGCGTAATAGCCTTTGCGGTTTTGATCCCGATATCACTCATCGGTCTCGCGCTGGATCTGTTCACCGCGGAGCACCCGTTCCGAAGCCTGTTCGTGAAGGTCATATGTTTTGCTCTCATCCTGTTCGCCGCGGTACCGGCTAGCGTTATGCTCGCTGAGAAAGTCGACAAGACTTACGGCGTCACGGTCAAAGAGACTATAGAGGAAGCGGAAAAGAAATCCAAGGAGATCCAGAATCAGGCCGGAAACGAGACGAACAACAACGCACTTGAGAAGATCTTCAACACTGTTAAGGGTGGCGTCAACGGCAAGGTCGAAGAGTTCAAGACGATCCTCAGCAAATTCATTCAGGCCGCGGCAGTGCTGATCGTGACATCATGCGTCATTCCTATCGCCGTGATGGTCTTCTTTATCTGGATAATCAAAATGATCATAGGCATCCAGATCACGATCCCGACGATACACTTATCTGATCACATGAAGAATCCTATGAAAGAACCTATGAAAGAACCCGTGAAAGAGGCACAGAACTGATGCCGTTGAGGCACAGAACCGATTCTGGGGGGCACCGAATCGATTCCGATGCCGATGAGGTACCGAACCGATTCCGGTATCCCGCACGCCGCTCATCAAATGTCGAACATTTTGCGTATTTGTGTATACATAGAGCAAAACCTTGTACAAAATTGTACAAGGTTTTTGCTTTGATACGGCCATATTGGGACATTTCGACTGATTTTTGTGTACACATATGACAAAACCTTGTACAAAATGGTACAAGATTTTGTTTCAATACGGCCAGACCTATACATTTCGGCTGTTTTGTGTACACATAGAGCAAAACCTTGTACAAAATGCGACAAGATTTTGTTTCAATACGGCTGGAGCGACACATTTCGGCTGTTTTGTTTCAATACGGCTGGAGCGACACATTTCGGCTGTTTTGTGTACACATAGAGCAAAACCTTGTACAATATGGTACAAGGTTTTTGCTTAAATATGGCGAGATTGGCACATTTTGACTGCTTTTTGTGTACACATAGAGCAAAACCTTGTACAAAATGGTACAAGGTTTTGTTTCAATACGGCCAGATCGGGACATTTCGACTGTTTTTTGTGTACACATATGACAAAACCTAGTACAAAATGGTACAAGGTTTTGTTTCAAAACGGCCAGACCTATACATTTCGGCTGTTTTGTGTACACATAGAACGAAACCTTGTACAATATGGCACACTTTTTGATACAAAATCTGTTATAATAGTAATAAGTATAACTTTGATGAACAGGGAGGACAACTGGAGGACAGTTATGAGAAAAGACCTGGGAGCACAGCCGGCGGTATTCCCGATGCCGGTTTTGATGGTTGCGGCATATGATGAGAATGGTACTGTTCAGGTGATGAACGCGGCATGGGGCATGATCTGCGGAATGGACAAGATCGCTTTGTTCATCGATGAGGATCACGCAACGACCAAGGCGATAAGAAAGACGAAAGCTTTTACGGTTAGCATCGCGGACAGGGAGCATATGGACGCTGCGGATTATTACGGCATCGCTACGGGTAACAAGATCCCTGACAAATTCGCGAGGTCTGGCTATCACGCAGAGAAGAGCGCTCATGTGAACGCGCCGGTCATCACGGAGTTTCCGGTCGCGATGGAGTGCGAGCTTGCCGAGATCACGCAGACAGACAACATCCACGCTGTGGTCGGAACGATCAAAAATGTCAGCGCAGATGAAAAAGTCATTTCCGAAAATGGCAAGATCGATCCGATGAAGCTGAACGCACTTATCTTTGACCAGTTCCAGGCGGGCTACTATGTAGCAACGGAGAAAGCCGGACAGGCTTGGAACGCGGGAAAAGAAATGATGAAAGCTGCCAGCCAGGACAAGTAAGAGCAGACAGGTATATAGGAGGTATCTTGATGTCACCTATAGAAAAAGTGTATAATTTTTTAAATGAAGCGGGCGTGTATTATCTCGCCACGGAAGAGGGCGATCAGCCGAGGGTAAGACCGTTCGGAACTGTTCTTCTGAGCGGCGGAAGGCTTTACATCCAGACGGGAAAGATCAAGGATGTCTCCAGGCAGATCGCGGCGGATCCGAAGGTAGAGATATGTACTTTTAAGGACGGCACATGGCTTCGCATCGCAGGCGAGCTGGTCAATGACGACGACCACGAAGTAAAGGTCGCGATGCTTGAAAAGATGCCTGAGCTCAAGGCGATGTACAGCGCTGATGACGACAACATGCAGATGCTGTACTTCAAGAATGCGAAAGCAACATTCAGCTCGTTTACAGCGCCGCCAGAGACAGTCGAGTTTTAAGATACGAAGAGACAGGAGAGATCAACTGCAAAGGTAACTAGTTATGTTTGGTAAGCTGTATCTGTTTTTCTATATAGAGTCGATGGTCGTGTGCAGCGCCGTTTTTCTGATCCTGCTGCTGCATGATATCATCCGCGGAGAACGAAGTGAGAGCACGATGCATTTTGATAATGTGCTGGCTGCTCACATCATGTATTTTACTGTGGACTGTTTCTGGGCTGCCGTCATATCCGGGGCGATACCAAGGACTGCATTCACAGTAAGCTTCCTGAACTATGTTTTGCTCGTGCTGCTTTCGCTTATAGCGAGCACCTGGTTTGAATTTGCTCTTTCTGTCATGGATCTGCAATGGCGCAGCGAGAAGAAGGGGAGGCTGATGGTACAGCTCCCGACGATCCTTTCAGTAGTGATATCGTTTGTGCTTATCATCTTTTATCCATCGGCACTGATCGACGATCAGCTGGAAACCACTACGCTTTATATGGTGCTGTTCCTTGCGGCGCCTGTATTCTATGTAGTATGTGGCTTCATTTATTCAATGCGGGAAGCTTACAAGAAGGAGAACGTGCTCAAGCAGAAGCTGTTGTTTGTGCTGGGCATCTATCCGTTAACGGTTCTGCTCTCGGGGATCGTACAGGCCCTCATACTGAAATTGCCGTTCTTCTGCTTTAACAGCATGATCATGATCATTTTGTTCAATCTTCTCACCATGGAAAGCCAGATCTCTGTCGATCCGCTGACAAAGCTGAACAACCGCGGAGAACTGATGCGCTTTGCTCTTCAGGGCTCGTCGATACATAAAGAGAGGCTGAAGACGTACGTCATCATGGTTGATGCGAACGACTTCAAGAAGATAAATGACACCTACGGCCACGTTGAGGGCGACCGCGCACTGGTGATGATAGCGAACGCGCTGAAGAGGGCGGCCGGCAGTATGGACAAGCCTCCGTTCATAGCGAGGTTCGGCGGCGATGAATTCGTGATAATTGCATACACAGATCCGGACGATGACATGTCGGAGATACTTTCTAATCTTATGGAATCATTGAACAGCAGCCTTGCGGATATGTGCGCCAAAAACAAGGTGCCGTATAAAGTCGCGCTCACTCTGGGCTGCGCTGAGCTGAAACGTGATAACACATTCCAGGATACGCTCGTGCAGGCTGACGAAGACCTGTATAAGCGGAAGAAACGTATAGGTGTAGGCAGGTAGCGGCAGGCGTCATGCTGTTGTCATCAAAATCTCAACGGTCATGTGCGTGGAAGAAACGGCAAACGTCTTGCTGCTGTCATCAAAATCTCAACGGTCAGGTGTGAGCATGCTTGTGCAGCAGTCAGCAAAGAACACACATTGATACCGGAATCGATACTCACGATACAAAACAGGCTTCCTGAGGTGAGCCTGTCTTTCTTGTATTCAGATGATTTCTCTGTTAAAGCAGTTAGATTCATTTATCTATCCGATACAAAATAAATAGACGGTAAAAAATTACCTTTTGTCCATTGACTCCTGTTTCATCAGAGTCTATGATATAAACAGTAGGAAGGATCCTGTATGTAACAGACAGGGGGATAATAGGATATGTTGCTATCGAAGATCAGAATGCTTAGCTCTTTGAGGGACAGACTATGAAATATGTTGTGATGGATCTTGAATTCAACCATCCGAGAAGGCGCGCGCTTATCAGTGTGAATAACGGAATAGAGCTGGACAGCGAGATAATAGAGATCGGAGCGGTACGGCTGAATGAATCGCTTGAGCAGGAGGACGAGTACTGTGCATATATCAGGCCGGCAGCGTACAAGACGATCAATGACGAAGTCAAAGAAGTTACTGGCATAACCAATGAGATGATGTGGAGCGGGCGTGACTTTCCGACTGTTGTAAATGAATTCCTTGCGTGGTGCGGAGATGACTATGCATTCGTCACGTGGAGCGACAATGATATTTTTACGCTGGAGGACAACATGCTCTATCATGAAATGGACATAGATGGTCTTCCGGAGTGCTATGATATCCAGCCTATGTTCGACGATCAGATTAGCCAGAATGAGAGGAGCATGGCTCTTAATTACGCGATCTGGAAGCTTGGAATCAAAGTGAGCGGGGATCATCTGCACGACGCTCTATGTGACGCCAAAGAGACCGCAGAAGTTATGAAGAGGCTGGATCTGTCTGAAGGACTGGAGGATTATATAATAGAGTAAGATGTCGATATTCGGAAAGAAAAAACAGTATCCCGGACTTCCGGAAGGTGATTATGACCTGGTTCTGCGCTGCAGTATCTGCAATGGTGAGCAGGTAGTCTGCACGAAAGATAAAGCCACCGGGGAGCTTCAGGAGCTCTATATGGTAACGGATCAGGATGACCTGGAAAGATTCTGCGAAGCAAATGGCATACAGGCAGAAATGATAAAGAAGGTGTACTAAACATGTCGACAAATAATGGACTCAATATCTCTATAGAGATAGCCGATATTGACTGTGTGGTAAACGCGGCAAATGAAGGCCTGCGTATGGGAAGCGGCGTATGCGGTGCGATATTCAAAGGTGCTGGTCCAGACAAGCTTACTGAAGCATGCAGGAAGCTTCACGGCTGCCCCACAGGAAGTGCGGTGATAACACCGGGGTTCAACCTTAAAGCGAAATATATCATTCATGCTGTCGGTCCTGTGTGGTCAGGCAGCAAGGAGGATCAGGAACTCCTTGCAGGGTGCTACAGAGAATCTCTTGAGAGAGCAAAGGAGAACGACTGCCATTCCATAGCGTTCCCGCTGATCTCGGCAGGAATATTCGGCTGTCCGGTTGATCAGGCATGGGAGCATGCTCTTCGGGGATGCAGGGAATGGATCGAACAAAACCCAGACTATGACATAAAGATCATATTCGCTGTTCGCAGGCAGGAGATCAAAGACAAAGGCGAAGCTATACTGTCGTCGCTGTAGAAAGCAGAATACAAAAGCTGACAAAGCGTGGGCGTATTTGTCTGCGCTTTTTTGTGGATCGATTTAGCGGTAAAAGCTATATGGAAGGTTGAGCAGTTGTAAAATTGATTACATTGAAATAATAAAACAGCGGGCGGATAGGATGTGGGTGATGCTCTCTACTCAGCATCGAAAAGGTTGGCCATCCGTATCCTGGTTCCCGCTGTAAACAGTTTAACACTTGAGGGAATAAAAGAAAACAGGCGTTGTGATGACGCCTGTTTATCTCATTGGTATTGTTTTATCGAGGATTGATGAAGAATTGATTGATTTATTACTGTTTGATGCTGTCCTAAGGCGTTTCTCTCTCCTTTGGACAAGTATAATATAGCAAATCAGTATGTTACTACAAGGGTATCCATGTGAAAAATAGTGAATGGTTTGTGAAGATTAACGTCACATATTCAGAAGACTTCCCTCAAGTGAAAGCAGCTTTTTCTTTCTTTCCAATCCTCCTGCGTATCCAGTAAGTGTACCGTCTGCTCCGATCACTCTATGGCAGGGAATAATAATAGAAATTGGATTACGCGCTACAGCGTTTCCTACCGCCTGTGAAGAGAAATGATCCAGGCCTCGCTGTTTTGCTATCTCTGCTGCGATATCTCCGTAAGTCACAGTCTGGCCATAAGGTATAGCGAGCAGCAGATCCCAGACAGTTTTCTGGAATGGAGTGCCAGCAGGTGAAAACGGCGGTGTGAAGTCAGGCTCTTTCCCACTGAAATACTGATTGAGCCAAAGCTCGGTCTGCTCGAGCACTGGGACATGCTGCTCTGTGTGCTCATCTGATAGAGTGGATCCGAAGAATTTCTGCCCTTCGAACCACAGACCTGTTAATGACTCTCCATCACTGCTCAGAAGGATCATTCCGAGCGGAGAATCTATTTGTGTAATATGATCCATATTATTGTCTCCTTAATGTAATTATATGTCAGCGATAGGCAGTGTGATAGAATAATAAAGAGAAAAGTATATACTCAATATCAATGTTTTCTAGAAATATGAATTATCTGATTATTATCAACATTATAACATTGGCTGCTTTCGGAATAGATAAACTTGCAGCAATAAAGCATAGGCGGCGAATAAGAGAAGCTATATTGTTAGGGTTAGTAGTTATAGGCGGATCCGTAGGGGCTCTGATAGGGATGTATATCTTTAATCATAAGGTGCACAAAGCGTTCTTTAGAGTTGGCATACCTTTGATGCTCATAATACAAATAGTGGTGCTTTACACTCTGGAGAATGTATAGATTTGATCTATAGTCTTTAACAGTAATACCTAATGGCTGTTTTAATCAGGTAACATCTACTAGATATGTTGTCTATTTTGTTAATACAAAAGTAACTGTAACTGAATTAAAGAGTGCCGTTGTTGAAACATTTATACATTATATATAAAGAGTATTGCTGAATGTTATATAAAGACACATGATTTTGACCCAAAACAGTCTTACGTGTATAAACAGTTGAAGTAACAATAGTAGAAAAGGACTTATTGTGTCAAGATTGACACTCCCTCTCAACAAGATTATTCTGTAGATGGAGGTGTAGTTTCATGAAGATTTATTTCAAGACTATTAGCTTAATTACATCAGTGTTACTATTAGTCATCCTAGCGGGATGTGATCAAGGGGTAAAGACAGAAGATCTTACAGAAGTATTGAAGACTAAAAATATTGATGAGATAGTTGAGTTTATAGATTCATATAAAGAGCAAAAGAATAAAGCTGAGTTGGATGAAATAGTCGTAAAAGATTTTGAATCTATTGCCGAATCAACAGAATATGACGACTTCCTTTATATGGAGAACTTTGTTAAAGAAGTAAAGGACGAAGATTTAAAAAACAGTCTTCAAAGAGTAATTGATGATAATATAACGAATAAAGTTATAGCATTTACTTCTGGCAAGTGGGTTCGTAGAGATTATACGAATTTGGATGGCGCTGTAGCAGAAATAAAGTGGAACGATAAAAAGGGTACAGCAATTCTTACAGGAGTTAGTAAAACAATAAAAAATGATAGCCATTTTCAGAAAGGCGATGTGAAATGGAAAAACATTGAGGCTTTATCTGAGGAAGAGTTGGTGTATGAAGACCTATCCAAATCAACAGATTATGCAGATTATTATCAAGCATATGCTACGTTGGATTATTCAAAAGGTCAACTTTTATGTAAGGTATCGGCTGAGAAAAGTGAATATGCTAATGGCAATACACAAGTATGGGTAAAAAAAGAATTTATTGATGCTGAAAAGGAAGTGGTAAAACGCTCAGACTTTGAAAAAGACGAAAACAAAAGGAGTTCATTGTATTGTTCCAGTATTAAGCAGAAAAAGAAAGGGGATAGGAATATAAGACTAAGAAAAGCCATCAAGATGAGAGCTAAACGTAAGGGCGTTATTGATAAGATGGGCTATGGTCATATACTATTTCAAGCCAATAAAGATGATCCAATATTTAAATATATATCCACTATACAGAATGCCGAGTGCCAAACTTTTGTAAATGATATTAAGAAAAGCAAGTATGCTGTTATTTATACTGGGGATGATGATAGATTTATAAAAATGTATTTCAACTCAAAAGATCGCTTAATAGCTGTAGTGAAAGGCTATGATTATGATGGATTTGCTAAAAGAGTTGGTTAGTATTAAGGATACTCAAAATCACGAAGAATAAAACCTCAAGTAATAATTGATATTTCAATTCTAACTTTAAGATGGTATTGTTTATATCACACCGACAGGCAAATGTTACCACAATCCAAATTGTTCTAGATGCTCAACCTTAAGCCCTATTTCTAGAAGGGAAGCACAAAGACGGGGGTTATCCCCTTGCTCTGTCTGTCATCCTGACTGGGGATGTTAATGTATTATAAAAACGGTGTTAAGCTATATAAGATATGATAAAATGCGAATAGGATATTATGTATTATTAGAATGGAGGTATAATTATGGCTTGGGATGATGTTACGGGAAGAGCTGAAGGCGCAGCTGGCGAAAAGTATGTTGTTTTACAAGTGGTCCTTACTGAGAAACTACTGGGTACTGGATCTGGAACTACGAGTCTTACAAATCTACAGGCAGCAATTAATAAGCAAGCTGCTTTGGGGTATAGGCTTCACACTATAACAACAACTTCATCAGGCTCTAAGGGCTTTTTAGGTGGAGACAAAATACAGGCCACGATGGTATTCGAAAGAATAGATTAATATAGCAATATTAACAATTGGATAATAACCATTTGAGAATAATACAGTAAACAAAATGCAGTAACGCATTTTAGTCGCAAAAAGCAGACTTAACGATTAGTCTGCTTTTTCAAAACTGTTTTTATCGACCAAAGAATGACCGCTTTTTTATTAGATATTTATGCATTTGCAGGAATTATCACTTTAAAATACATAAAATAAAATGCTATCAGGAATACAATTACGAAAACTGCTTTACATAGTGTGTAAATAGCATCATTTGAAATATGTGTAGCGTGTCTGCTAATTGCCTTCATGATAAACAATACAATAGCGCCAGCGATCAATCCTGCGATAACACTTGGTATTAACGACATCAGGATATTAGTAAAAGCTTTGTTGGCAGTATCAGAAATCATATCGGTTACTTCGCTCATATTATCAGCTCCTCCCACTGCAATTAGTCTTAATAATCTGAATGAATAAGGGGTGTTTTTTTATTTGGTTTTTACTGACTTAACCCCGCTCCACTTGGAATAGAATGTTTTTCCTGAGGATATCATATAAGTCCGGATGCGTACATAGTAGTATGTATTTTTCTTCAAGCCGGTTATTTTTTTGGTAGTCTTTTTATATCCTTTTATCTTGATGGCCCTGATGCTTTTTTCAAAATTTTTGTCTTTACTATACTGGATCTGATAGCCTGTTATGCGCTTTTTACTCATTTTTGATATTTGCTTTTTCCATTTCACAGTGATTGCTTTCTCTCCTCGTTTTGGAGTGAGAATGCTTGTAGGCTTTGGATTTATTTTAAATGTCTTACTAAGGGATCCTGTATATGATGCATTTTCTTCATCACTTGACAAAGCTACGAATGAGGCTTTTCCAACCCCTACGTTTTTGTTGTTCGAAAAGTGTACTTTATAAAGTGATGAATCTAGATCTGCACCTCCAAAGGTGATAGTATATTCCGGTTTTTGTTTTTTCCCTGTATATGTCACGTCCCTTACTGTCACTTCTGCATTCTTAAGACTTATAGGCTCCTCTTCGCCATTTTCTTCTATAGATGATATTGCATAGCCGTTCTCGTTTAAAGTGCACATCTTGACTTTCTCAGGAGATAATTCGACATTCAAAGAAGTAATTATACTTTTATCGGGTGCTAGTTCTATATTATCGAAGATTATATCATCTGTCCCCGTAGAGATATTATTTACGGAGTATCTCATTTTTCCATTATTTGTCGCGGTTAATACAAGTTTGTAATCTGCGTTGTCTTTTATTGCGATATATTTTTCATCTTCCTCTACTGCTATAGGAATGGTTGTTATAGTCTCGTCTACTTCATTGTTAACGACTCGTCCAGATAGTATGCCGTTTCTATAAATGTCTACATTTACAGGGCAATGAACTCCAGCTATTTTCTGGGCTGATTTGATTTCGTAATACACCTCTTTGTTTTTTAGCGCATCAAGATATGTACTGATATGATGATCTCCAGTTGAAAACATCGATCCATTGTCGATATCCTTATAGAAAATGTCAATATGTCCATATTTGCCATATCTGGAGCATCCAGCAGCGCTTAAAGCGGCAGGCCATCCATTTGGACCGAAACTGTCATAATAATTTGTAATGTTGTGTATGTTCTCATATCCACTAGATATGGTCCCTTTAGTATCGATAGAATCGATGGCTCCAAACGTATATACATATATGTCATCATGGTCAAGTAAAGGTTCCCACCAGCTTTCTGTATCCGCAAACATTGTAAAGCGTGCTCCAAGGAGATTTGCTGCTGCGCCTCCTAGGCTGTGGCCTGTGATCAGAATCTTAAGTGGCATTTTATATATTTCAGGACGGTTGTTACAGAATGAATTAATAAGATCCATCATGGATTCTTCGAACTTGTAAACCAAACCATACGCTTGCTCACCATAGAAATATGAGTCAGCTGTAGTAAAGTGATCACCCATCTTCTCATAATCTGTGAGTGTCCCTCTCGCATCGATGATAAGAAGGTTAGTATTATGCCCGTCGACGAAGATCTCTTTTCTAGCGATCGAATAGGTAAGAGATGAAGTGCGGTTACCCTTTTCCAATATATCGGAATCTGGTATATCAAGTGCGTTATAAACGGATCTCATGGATGGCTTACCATCGTCACCATATACAGCCCAGCTGAGCATTGCACTGAACATCGCCAGATCATTGTTACTTTTTGAAGCTGGATGCATATTTGAAAAGTAGTTTGAGTCGAACTTAACACTTCGGCCGTCAAAGTCGAGATATTTCACTTCTCTTGACAGTTCCTTATGTGGTATGAATTCATGATGAAGGCCGTTTACAAATATTGAAAGAGGAGAGTCAAAATAGAAGTCCTCTACTTCATTAAGATCCAGAATAACTTTATTGCCTTTGAATGTTATTTCGCCAGAAAGCAACGACGAAGTGTCATTAAACTCTGCTTTGTTCCAGTCTGTATAGGTAGCCTTTACGTATCCGTCAGTTCCGGTGAGTCTTAGAAAGAATATTTCCAGCAGGAAGGTTTTTCCATTATCATTTTTTATTCGAATATAGTTATAACTGTCGAAATAGCCTAAATACTCTCTATATTCCTGGTGTTCGTCATCTTCGTTATCTTCGTTAAGGTATTTGTCACGATTTGTTTTATTGTTATCATAGTACTTAAGGTCAACTACAGAAGCATCAGCTTTGATGGTTCTGAGATTGCTCTCAATGACTGAATAATCTACTTTCTTAGTGGTTTCATCATCTGCATTCTCTCCTTGCGAATATGTTTCAGGATCATCATATAGCCATTCCGCATAGCGGTATACATATGTTAACTCAAGGTCGTTGTTTATCGTATAGAACGTATCTAACCAGCAACCTGATGAGGAGCTAAAACTGAATTCGATAAGTCCGTTTGAATAGATATTAAAAGTGGTACCCCAATGGACGGATCTAATTTCACCATCGTTGTGATCATATGTGAAGATTTTGGTATAGTCCATTTTACCACCCCCAAGGGTGATCAATTCGTTTGTACCATCGCTGTTAATGTCATATACAGCAAACTGTTCGACATCATAACTGAAGCCGCTTATACCGTCATCGTTATATCCTGATTCCTGCATTTCCAGAAAACTGTTGTAGGCTTGGCTCTCTTCGCTGACTGCAGCATAGGAGTAAGAAATAGATAATATAATAGTAATGAAAAATGCCAATAAGATGAGTATAGTCAGATAGAATAACTTGTTAATCTTTTGTAGCATAATATGTACCTCTAAAAATGTGCAGATGCTTTTTCTGCTACTATTGTATCAAATAGTTGGTGCGATAGCCAGCGACAAGTCGCCTTCAATTCAAGCAGCCCTTTCTTTTAAAATATGGGGAAAGGGTGGCATGCATCTTTGAATACATACATCACATATTGAGTGTATTTATATACGGTAATCATCGTCCGATTTCGAGCCAAAAGCTATTTGTCAGGATAATTCCTTAGTAGTACAATTAATATGAAAAATCTAATCTATCATATCAGTATGTTGTATGACGTGTTGGAGTGGTTAGTAAATGAATACCAGTGTAGTTGAAGAATTAAGAGATGGGTTTGAAACTGCATTTATAGATGAATCATGCGAATCACTAAATGGCTATAAATCAGAGTTTTTAACAAATAATCGTAGCAATGGTGTTAAGGTTATTTCTGTATTGGAACATGAGCTTCAGAATTGTGATGAATTCTGTATTAGTGTTGCATTTATAACCATGAGTGGCGTAGAACCATTGCTTCAGACGCTAAAAGACTTGGAAGCTAGAGGCATTAATGGGAGAGTATTAACAACTGATTATTTGACTTTTTCAGAGCCAAAGGCACTAAAGAAGTTGAATGATCTTAATAATATTACTGTTAGAATGTACTGCACTGGGGAGAATAGCCCAGGATTCCATACTAAAGGTTACATTTTTAAGGATAAGACTGTCTTTCGTATTATTATAGGTAGCTCTAATATTACGCAGTATGCGCTCACTGTAAATCAAGAGTGGAACACCAAAATAGTATCAAATGATAAGGGCGAAGTAGCTCAAGATGTTGTTAAAGAATTTGAATCACTTTGGAACAGCAATAGCAGCAAGGCGTTTGATGATTTTTATGATGATTATAGAATAAGATATAACATAGTAAAACATCAGAGGGAAATCGTAAAACAAGCCGAAATACCTTCATTGGAAGCATATAAACTACAGCCGAATGTTATGCAGACGGAGTTTATAAAGAATCTAATAAAACTACGTGAAAATGGTTCGGATAGAGCTCTGTTAATATCAGCTACTGGCACTGGAAAAACATATGCTTCTGCATTTGGAGTACGAGATGTACTGATGGCTGATAAGCCTCAAGCCAGGCTTCTGTTTGTTGTACATAGAGAACAAATTGCAAAGCAAGCTTTAAAATCCTTCAAAATGGTATTTGGTGATAAAAAGACTTATGGCTTGGTTTCAGGTAATTCGAAAGATTTGGATGCACAATTCGTTTTCTCAACTATGCAAACTATGTCAAAGCCTGACATTATGACTACATTTCAACCAGATGAGTTTACTTGTATCATTCTTGATGAGGCTCACAGAACAGGTGCAAATAGTTATCAGAAAATCATGGAATACTTTAAACCGGATTTCTGGCTAGGAATGACTGCTAGCCCTGAACGAACAGATAGCTTTGATGTGTTTGAACTATTTGATCATAATATTGCGTGTGAAATACGTCTTCAGGCTGCTATGGAAGAAAATTTGCTATGTCCATTTCATTATTTCGGTATTACTGATTTAGAAATTAACGGGGAAGTAATGGATGATGAAACTGGACTTAGGAATTTCAGATACCTGGTATGTGATGATAGGGTTGAATACATTATTAAACAAGCTGATTACTATGGATATAGTGGTGATAGAGTAAAAGGTCTAGTGTTCTGTAGTAGAAGAGATGAAGCGAAAGAGTTATCAAGTCAATTCAATAAACGAGGGTATAAAACAGCTTTTTTGAGCGGTGATGATTCTCAAGAAAGACGGGAAGAACTAATAGAAAAGCTTACTTCAGATAGATCAAACGACCGTTTGGATTATATCTTTACTGTTGATATATTTAATGAGGGGGTCGATATACCAGAGATTAATCAGGTTATTATGCTGAGGCCAACAGAAAGCCCTATTATATTTGTGCAGCAGCTAGGCAGAGGCTTAAGAAAAGCTGATAACAAAGAATATGTAGTTATTATTGATTTCATAGGAAACTATAGAAATAATTTTATGATTCCAATCGCATTGTCGGGTGACAGATCATATAACAAGGATAATGTACGACGTTATGTTGGAGAAGGAAATAAAATAATACCTGGGAGTTCCACAGTTCATTTTGATGAAATATCAAAGAAGCGAATTTTTGCTGCTATTGATACAGCAAATTTTAGCGATATTAAGCTTATTAAAGAGAACTATAAGAATTTGAAATATAAATTAGGACATATACCAGCACTAATGGACTTTGATAAATATGGAGAGATGGATGTTGTCCGCATTTTTGATAATAAGTCTTTGGGATCATATTACAAATTTCTCGTCAAATATGAGCCGGAATATAAAGTCAGGTTGTCGGAAGATGAAGAGAGAATTATTGAATTCATATCTAAGAAGCTAGCTAATGGTAAAAGGATACATGAAATAGAATTGCTTTCCAGGATGCTGTATTATAAGACAGGACTGATGGCTAGACTAAAGAAAGATCTGTATTCACAATACAGTATTAATATGACAGCGGATACGGTTAATAGCATTGTAAATGTTATGACCAACGAGTTCCCTACTGGAAGCAGCAAAAAAACATATAAAGATTGTATTTTAATTGAATCAGATGGTTTGGATTATAAAGTGTCAGATAGAGTTATAGACATGCTTAATAATTCTGACTTTTTCAAAATGGTACGAGAGCTTGTTGAGTTTGGGAGATATAGATATAAAAGAGACTATAGCCACTTTTATGAGGATACAGCTTTAGTATTGTATCAGAAATACACTTATGAAGATGTATGCAGGCTTCTTAATTGGGAACACGGAGAGGTTCCACTAAACATTGGTGGATATAAGTATGATGAGAAAACAAAGACTTTTCCGGTGTTCATTAATTATGAAAAATCTGATGATATTCAAGACACCGTAAAATACGAAGATCATTTTATTAGCCCCGATAGGCTGATTGCTATTTCCAAAAGCAATAGATCATTAGAATCTGAAGATGTTCAAAATTTCCTTCATTCTGAAGAACGAGGAATAGATGTTGAGTTGTTTGTCAGGAAGAATAAAGATGATAAGATATCTAAAGAGTTCTATTATCTTGGCAGAATGAAAGCAAGTGGTAAAACAAGAGAGTTTATAATGCCAAATACTGATTCTTCGGCAGTAGAAATAGAGTGGATGCTTAGTAATCCAGTAAGAAGTGATTTGTACGAGTATATTACTAGCGAATAAAGGTGACATGGTAAAGATGAAAACGGTTGAAGTGGTGGCTGCTGTTATCGAAAAAGATAACAAGTATTATGCTACACAACGTGGATATGGTGAGTTCAAAGACAAGTGGGAATTCCCTGGCGGCAAAGTCGAGCATGGCGAAACGCCCGAGCATGCTCTCGAAAGAGAGATAAGAGAAGAGCTCGCCACAGAGATACAAGTAAAAGAGCATCTATGCTCAGTAGAGTATGATTATCCTGAATTCCATCTAAGTATGCATTGCTATATCTGCAAAGTCCAGTCTGGCGATCTTACTCTTCTGGAACACGAAGACGCAAAGTGGCTCGCAAAAGATGAGCTTTGGACAGTAGACTGGTTGCCAGCAGACGAAATAGTAGTAAAGCAACTAGAAAACATAGTACTACAGTAGCGGTGAATTCAAATGTCAAAAGGTCTGATAGATGCAATTCTGGATTCCATCTTTGATGCTGACTTCCTCGGTCGCCATGGTGAGAAGCTGACAGAGAAAGAACTAAAGCTGGTAAACTTCTTTGGCCGCAAGGGGAAGACACTTCGGAATCTCTATATACCTAAAGACAACGGCGATACTTCTGAGATCGATGTGGTTTATATAACCCAGAAGGGCATATTTGTCTTTGAGAGCAAGAACTATTCCGGATGGATCTTTGGTGATGAAAAAGGTACGTATTGGACAGTAATGCTGCCTAACCGTGAGAAGAACCGTTTCTATAACCCTATTAAGCAGAATCGCACACACATAAAGTGGCTGAGTAATTATATCGGATCTGAAATACCGCTTTTTTCTATCATTGTTTTTTCTGAGCGCTGTGAGCTTAAAAAGGTTACAGTAGAAAATGACGATATCAAGGTGATCCAGCGTGACCGTACATATGCTACGGTTCGGGACATATGGGAATCAGTACCAGATGTGCTTACTGAAGAAGAGGTATCCAATCTGTATGATAAACTGAAAAAGCTTACGGATGTAGACGCAGCGGTGAAAGAAGCCCATGTCGCCAGCATAAAAGAACGATACACACCATCTTCAAAACCTGATAGTCCAAAACCCGTTATAGATTCTGTGCCAGCCGACAATGAACAGAAATCCGATGTGAAGATATGCCCACGTTGTGGCAGGGAACTTGTTCTCAGGACAACAAAGAAAGGACCAAATGCAGGTCAGCAGTTCTATGGATGCTCTGGATTCCCAAAGTGCAGGTATACTGAGAAGATATAATAATATTTAAAAATATAAAAGCGGCAGCACTTACGTTCCTAGACAGCCACTTGCGGTATCGCATCATATCAAAAGGGGAGATCAGAACAAGCGGTACGACTTTGTATTCATGAGCAAAACCGTCGGCGTATCTAAATGTAAATACTGTTATGAAGAAGCAGTCAAAGCAGGAAGCGACCATGCATTGATTGATATTGATGCTGATCTATGAGAAGTGGAAGAATTTGAAAGAAGAACAGGTAAAGAGCAAAAGATGTAAAAAGAAGAGGAGCACAGATATGCCAAGACAAAGTGTTTTTGATATGCCATTCGATAAAGTGTATGCCTGTCTAGTCCAGAAAGCAGAGCGAAAAGGCAGAAATAAGGAAGAAGTGGACCAGATCACAATGTGGCTGACCGGTTACGATGATCTTAACGCGCTATACGGCAAAACATACGGCGAATTTCTCACAAAAGCACCGAAATGGAACCCAAAAGCAGATGAGATCAAAGGCTCTATCTGTGGCATAAAAGTAGAAACGATAGAAGACCCATTAACGAAGAGAATGAGACAGCTTGACAAGCTCGTTGATGAGCTTGCAAAGGGGAAGCCGGTTGAAAAAGTGATGAGGAATTAGGAATAGTGAGATAATTGACAATGATAGATGTAACATTCGACTTCAGGACAGATACACCAGTTGGTAAAGACCCTGACAGCAGTAGTCTGACTCTCAAGAAATACCATCAATCGTTATGGAGTAAAGAACTTCCTAATGGGGAGTATATGGATCTGAAAATGAGTCCAGCTCCCTGGTATTTGACATGGAAGGATTTTGACTTCGGGAGCGATTCTATTATCGTTGAGATGAATTATAAAAAGAACGAGAGGATTATCGAACAGGTAAAAAAGATGCACTATAAAAAGGATATGCATTAATGTATATTAATCGTAGGAAATACCAGCCACAAGGCTGGTATTTTTATACTTATAATACGGTAATCAAATTCCAACTTTAATACAAAAGGTAATTGTCAGATTATTGCCTAAGTAGTACAATTAATATGTGGAATTATACAATGAAGGAAGAACGAAATATGATTGTATATAACGCCTCCAAACAACAATTTGATGAAGATGTAGTACTGAATCGTATCGCTGATATTGTGCGTGATAATCTTAAAGAAAAGCACATTTCAGGTGGTCAGGCAGCAGAATTCAATTCATGGCAAAACTCTCTTCATTTTATGCATGATGTCATCAGCATTCCTGAGATTGATGACGATGTTGAAGTGGCGATAGAGTATCAGATACCAAGAACGTCAAAGCGAGTGGATTTCATGCTCGCTGGAGATGACAGCAGCGACAATAGTAATGTGGTTGTGGTTGAGCTCAAACAGTGGGATGAGGCTGAAAAAGTAGACGACATAATGCAGCACAGCGTGCGAGCATATACTGGTGGCGGCAAACGAATAGTAAATCATCCTTCTTATCAGGCCTATGCATATGCATCATTTATCAGAAATTCATCAGAACAGGTACAGGATGAGAATATAGGAATCAGGCCATGTGCTTATCTCCATAACTTTGATCCGAGCAACAGAGCTGATCTTGATGATGAGATATATAAAACATGGTATGAAGAAGCACCGCTGTTTGATAAGAGTCAGGTGCTCGAGCTTAGAGATTTCATCAAGAAGTTCGTAACTAAGAAATCAGCACATGGGGATCTATTGTATAAAATAGATAATGGTAGAATCAGGCCGTCAAAAGCTTTGCAGGATTGTCTTGTATCGCTACTAAAAGGTAATGAGGAATTCATACTCCTTGATGATCAGGCTGTTGCCTTTGATATGTGTAAGAAGGTCATGGATCAGTGCATGAAGGATAACAAGAAGCGCTGCCTGATAGTACGAGGAGGCCCTGGAACTGGCAAGTCTGTTCTTGCAATTAATCTCTTAAGTGACTTTATTTCAGATGGATATAATGCAAGCTACTGTACCAAGAATATGGCACCACGTGAAGTGTATCAGAGGATGCTTGCAAAATCAGATCTCAAAGCACAAGTCAACATAAAACAGCTTTTTAGATCACCATTCAATCTGAATAAACTCCCTAAGGACTTCTATGATTGTCTCATAGTTGATGAAGCCCATAGACTAGTGAAGAAAATGTACGGCGACTGGGGTGGAGAAAATCAAATAAAGGAATGCCTCAATTCTGCGATATTTACGATATTCCTAATCGATGAGGATCAACGGATCACCACAAAAGATATTGGCTCAGTCGATGGGATTTTGCACTGGTGTAATGCTCTAGGCATACATGCAATCATGAATGAAGATTCGACACTTCATTCACAGTTTAGATGCAATGGGAGCGACCAGTACATACAGTGTATCAACAATATCCTGCAAATAGGGGAGACGGTCGATGTTGATATGAGTGATATGGGATTTGATCTTAGAGTATTTGATGATCCGAATGAACTCAGAGACGCACTTAGAGAAATCAACAAAAAGAACAACAAAGCAAGGATGGTTGCCGGATATTGTTATGATTGGAATGTTAAATTCAACAGAGGCGACTATGATATCTATTTAGAGAACGGATTCAAAGCGAAATGGAATTTGAACGGTGACAAGATTTGGGCGGTGAATCCAACGTCATTCGAAGAGGTAGGGTGTATCCATACTGCGCAGGGGCTTGAGTTCGATTATGTCGGAGTTCTTATTGGCAAAGACCTTAGATATGACGATAAGACAGGAACAGTCATAACTGACCAGACACAAATATCAAAAGATGATAAAACATCTGGAATTAGAACTGCATCTGAAGAAGATGCTGAACGACTGATTAAGAATACATATAAGACGTTGCTTACAAGAGGGCAAAAGGGGTGCTTTATATATTGCGAAGATAGGAGCTTGAGAAAGTATATACAACAGTTGCTATTCAAAATTGTATAAATAAATAATATATTGCTAGTTTCACACACAAATATAGATTCATAGAGTATATCAATCGATAGGAAGGAAACAATTGATATTGCAATAAGAGGTATAATATGTCCACCGTTGATGAATTACTAGAACTATATCAAACTGATCCAAAACTGCAGAAGGATGTATCTGATATCCTTGAGGATAATAAGATCACACCTCAAGAGTTTTTCGGTTTTGTAAAGAAGTATGATCTGGAGCTGTCAGTTACACAGCTTCCGATGATAATTGAAGAAGCTAAGAAGCATGGCTTCATCAAGGATAATAAACAAAAGAAAGTTAAGAAATAAGGTCAAACTTGGTCTTGTAAATTGTGTATAAAGGTATAACAGAATCATTATGAACACAATAATAGTATATTACTCCATGGGAGGAAACACTGAATATGCTGCACAGGAGATAGCAGAGATATTAGATGCAGATATGCTGCGGATTTATCCGAAAAAGGCTTATCCAAGCAAAGGCTTCCTGAAATTTGTATGGGGCGGCAAGAGTGCTGTAATGGCAGAGACACCTGAGCTGGAGGAGTATGACTTTGATGCATCCAAATATGATAGGGTGATAATAGGCTTTCCGGTATGGGCATCAAGTATCACACCGCCGATTCGCACTTTCGTGAAAGGTAATGACATTTCGGGTAAGCACATCGCGGCTTTCGCATGCGAGGGAGGCAGTGGTGCCGATAAGGCTTTTGATCAGCTTAAGCAGGCTATAGGGATCAATTCATTTGATTCTGAAATTGTGCTTATTGATCCGAAAGACAGGCCAAATGAAGATAACGAGCAGAAGATTAGAGACTTTTGCGCAGAACTGATCAAATGAACTGCAATTGATCAGAAAGAAAGGAATACATCATGAAATACAATTTTTACGGCTGGCAGACAGCTGACATAAAGGATGCAGATGGCAGAACCCCGAGAGATTACTATGACCTTCTTGCAGACGTATGGTGTGAAGAAACATGCGCACCAGCGTCGAGAGGCGTCTGGTCTGAAGAGAATAAGACGGCGGGGCAGTGCTCGATCACAGCTTTTGCCATTCAGGATATATACGGCGGAGATGTGTACGGGATCCCTCTGGAGAACGGGAATTTCCACTGCTTCAATAAAGTCGGGGGCTGCGTCTTTGATCTTACGAGCGAGCAGTTCGGAGATCAGAAGCTGGATTATGAGAACTGTTATCTTCAGGACAGGAACGTCCACTTTGCGAATGAAGATAAGAAGAGCAGATACGAGCTTCTCAAGAAGAAGTTAGAAGAGCGCATGAATAAGTAAAAGGAGAGCATGACTATGTCCGGGGTAAACAAGAGAAGTGTAAAGACTGTTATATATGCAGCTTTGTTTTTCTGCCTGATCATGGCAGTGTCTGCGGTCGCTTTGCTGGCGGCAGAAGATTTTGCGTATGCAGGGAATAAAAAGGCGAACACTCTTAAGGTCCGCGGGAAGACCGTGGAATTGGAATACTCCGTCGTAGGCGATAAGACCAGGACCATTGCGCGGAAGAAGGTTTTGATCGTGAAAGGCGCGAAAGGCAAAGTTACTTATAAGATCACTGGAGTCACGCCGGCGAGATACAGGAAGTATTTCACGATCAATAAAAAGACCGGCAAAGTCACGGTGAAGAAGGGCCTTAAGGAGGGGACGTACAAGATAAAGGCAGCTGTCACCGCAGCCGGTAACAGAACATATAAAAAGAAGACAAAGAAGGCGGCATTCAAGGTCATAGCCAGTGCATTAGAAGAACCAAATGGGGCATATGTACGAGATCTGGTAGATGTATACTGCTCGCAAACGGCCAGAGATGCTTATTCCGATGAGGACCTCGAGTTCTTCATCGATCTTTTGAGGAACAAGCTGGAGCCGCAGGCAGTGGAGATGCTGTTTGATGAGTTCCCATGCATGAAAGCGGCTGCTGATCAGGGACTGATAGGAGGAGAACTGGGGCTGTACATTTTTTGTGAAAGTGGTGATAGGGATGGTATTACTGAACACGAAAATGCAGAGCCTGACATGATGAAGATAAAAGACATGGCGGTAGAGGACGGTGACAATGTGAAGTTCGCATATCTGCTTACTGTTGACTTAAACCTTCTCGGTATGAGGGATGAGGATCATAATTTAATACGCGATCCTGTCACAGGTAAATATGTGATGCAGCGCGAGGGAGAGTCAATAGAGCTTCTTAAGGACCGCCTCGCGGGAGAAATGCTTCGCGCGCTCATGCTTGACTATAACCGCACCGGAATGGTAGGCGCGACCGATATAAGAAACGCTGTCAGGAATAAAGAGGGAGGATTCCCGACACCGGAACTGGAAGAACTATACAGTAAGATCGTCTTCCCGAAATGGTTCACTGAAGGAGCAGCAGCTGCTGTGGAAGATGTCTACAGGACTGATAGAGAACAGTTCAAGTTGCTGAGAAGTGAGGAAAACAAAGATCTGCTGAACAACTATACTAATAGTGAGAACGGATTTGACCTGGAGAAGAATGTGCTGACCTGTGATCCTGATGGATCAGGCAGAGTATCCGGGTATCTTGCCGTGTTATATCTGGCTGGATTGTCGGCACTGAAAACAGGAGAGAGCTGCATAGATGAAAACAGAGCAGTATCAGCGGAGAAGCTGCGCGTGGGATTAGACCGGATACTTGAGAGGATGCATAACGGGGAAACGCTTGATCAGGTCATCTACGACATTTCACCTTTAGATTCTGAGGTCAGGAAAGTGTATTCAGATACTGAGGGATTTGAACAGAATTTCATAAAAGGGATAAAGAACGAGGCAGGACAGTATGCCGGCGAAAAGCAGTCGATAGATTTCGTCAATACTCTTCTCGACTATCTGGAAAAAGAAGATGCTCCTTCGGACGGAGGCATTTCCGGCGGATCTATACTGACAGACCTTAAAAAAAGCTGTTCGCCACTCGATGAAAGCAAGGAAAGCTACTTTGACTTTCTGCAATTTGTAGAGAGAAATGAGCTTGTAGAATCTACAGTCCCGAACGAGGTGGCATTAGCCGGCGGCGGAAGATCGGTCAGCCAGGGGCAGGAAAGACCTTAAATGTAGTGACGCAGTTTCTGAAAATGTGTGATTTATGACCGGAACCAGGGATTTATTGACAGAGCGGCTGAAGCTCAGGAAACATGTTATGGATGACGCGGATATCCTGTACAGGAACTTCGGGTCGGATCCGGATATGTACAGGTACTCCGGGTGGAACCCATATGCGACGCCCGAGATGGCCGAGAAGACGGTCGCGGGGTTCATCGAGAGCTACAGCGATCCTCACTTTTACGGCTGGGCGATCGAGAAAGACGGCAGGCTCATAGGAGTGATCGGAGTGTATGACTATAACAGTGAAAAGAATACTATCGAAGTCGGAATGAGCATAGAGAAAGCGTCGTGGGGCAATGGATACGCCGGCGAGGCGCTGGGTGAGGTGCTCAGATTCCTGACTGAGGATGAAGGAATAGATACGGTCACCGCATGGTGTGAAGAAGAGAATATCGGATCAGAAAAAGCCATGCTTAAATGCGGTATGAAGATGACCGGAACGGACGGGAACAGGCACGTGTTCGCGTATACCCGATGAAGATAAAATGATCGCTGTCGATCTGAGGTTCTTATGGATACTAAATTGCTAAGAGATGCTTTGATAAGAATGACAGCGGGCGCGGTGCTCATGGCGGCGCTGCTCTTCATTCCGGCGGGAGATCCACAGTGGAAGAACGGATGGCTGCTCATGGGGCTTTTGTTCATACCGATGACGATCCTGGGGCTCGTTATATATGTCAAAGCCCCGGATCTGCTCCGTAAAAGGCTGAACGCAAAAGAGCGCCGGGAAGAGCAGAAAGAAGTAGTCGGGCTAAGCGGCCTGATGTTCCTGGCAGCGTTCATCACAGCCGGTCTCAGCCACAGATTCGGCTGGGCAAGCTTCCCGGAAGGCATAGTCTGGGCCGGGGCGGCTTTGTTCGTTCTGAGCTATATCATGTATGCGGAAGTCATAAGGGAGAACTCGTATCTTTCCAGGACGATAGAGATCCAGGAAGGCCAGAAGGTCGTCGACACGGGACTGTACGGGATCGTGAGGCACCCGATGTACTCGGCGACGATAGTGATGTTCCTGTCCATGGCGCTGATACTGGATTCGCCGGTATCGTTCGTGATAATGCTGGCGTACGTTCCAATAATCGTTAAGCGGACGCTTGACGAGGAGCATGCTCTCATGGACGGGCTTCCGGGATACAGAGAATACACAGAAAAAGTGAAATACAGGCTGCTACCGTTTGTATGGTGACCGGCATGCACTGATAAAGATGATAATGACAAGAAGGAGAATGGCATAAAGATCAGGAGGAAAAGAATGGATCTGATGATTTACAGCGAAGATGCTCTTGAGATAATCAAGCTTGGAGAGATGACGCAGAAAGAGACGCTTGAATATTACAAAAAGCATACAGGCGATGATGTCGCGGCGGTGAAGGCGATCATCGGTGCTTATGCGGCGGAGCTCATCATAGCGGCCGACGAGGTGGGCATCCAGCTGGATCTGTCATATGACACTATCAAAAACATCCCGGACGCCATGTCGGCGCTGTACGATAAGCAGTTCAGGGCAGGTTTTGCTGACTCCAGGAACAAAGAAGTCACGTGCAGGGCGCTTGCGGCGTACATGGATCTTCTGATCATAAACAACTTTGACGACTGCAGCATCGACGCGAGGAGATACCCGAACAAAAACAACGAAGCGAGCCCGGAAAGATGGACAGGGTTCCTCGCGCTGGTACTTGATAAAAAGAAGAACAGCGACATGCTTCCGTTCGTATGGAGGGGAGCGAACCTCAGCGAGGAGAAGGTGGAGAACGGATTCATTCTGGACATCACACCTCTCGTGGAGGGATATAAGAAGCTGACGGGCGGCAAACTGACAGACGAAGGACTAACCAATATGACTTTGACGCACGGAGAGCGGGACAGTAAAGAAAAGAAGCTGATACTTCCGGGAGACGAGGAGAAAGAGCTCATACTGCCGGAAAACAAAGAGAAGAAGCTCATACTATAGAACGCAGCAGGAAGGCTGGATAAGATATGGAGATCCGGAACGTGCCTTTTCCGGATTGGAGGTAGTCATGGCAAATGTGAAAAAAGAAAAAGATATGGTGAAGTCGCGTCTCGTAGTGCTCGCGAGGATGTTCTACTCGCTGACCGACGAGGAGCATCAGATGACGAATACTGAGATACTCGAGTACCTTAAGGAGCATGATGCGCCGGCGAACGAGAAGACTCTCAGAGGAGACATCAGGCTGCTTAAAGAGCTCGGAGTCGACATCGTGACTATAGTGAGCAGGCCGAACAGGTACTATCAAGGGAAGAGAGAGTTCTCGGTGCCTGAGCTGAAGCTGCTGATCGACGCGGTGTCTTCGTCCAGGTTCATCACGACCAAGAAGAGCCGCGACCTGGGAGCAAAGCTCTCTAGTCTTGCGAGTGACAACCAGAAGAAGGAGCTCCGCCGGAACGTCTACGCGACCAACCGGGTGAAGAACAGCAATGAATCCATCTACGGGATGGTAGATACGATAAACGAGGCGATAAACAGCCACAGAAGGATCCAGTTCAGATACAGGGAATACACCGGAGAGCTGAAGCCCGTCCTGAGGAACGACGGGGAAGTATATGAACTTTCGCCGTACGCTCTCTTCTGGAACGAGGACTATTACTATGTAGTAGGATGGTCTGAGAAGCACGGGAACGTGTCCTCGTTTAGGGCTGACAGGCTCGTGGATCCTGTGATTACAGAGAAGAGAGCCGTGAGGAAGCCGGAAGATTTTGATCTGGACGACTACTCCAGGCGGATATTCGAGATGTTTGACGGTGAGCCGACAGAAGTAAAGCTCGAGGTGAAGGACGATTTTGCGAAGTACATCGTGGACCGCTTTGGTACAGGCATCGAGACGGAGCCGTCATCTGACGGATACTTCCGGGTGACGGTGGAAGTATCGCTGAGCCCGACGTTCTACGCATGGGTATTCAGATTCGGCGGAGAGATCAGGATACTGTCGCCGGCGAAGGCTGTCGATGAGATCACTGAAATGGCAAAGAAGCTGGCTGAGAGAGAAACGATATAGACATGAATTACGAGCTGATCACAGAATATGGAGACCCGGGCGCGGAAAATGTCCTGATACAGATGGTGGATGACCATGACCTGGAGGGGATAGAGTCAGAAGCGGCTGAGATAAAGCGCCTTACAGACGCGGATTTCTGCCTGACAGCGATCAAGGTCAGGGACTGGAACAAAGACCTGTCGCCGTGGCAGGCTCCGGCGGTGTTCGGAAATGAAGACTTCGGCAGCGGAGCTAAGGATACATTGGCTGGCGTGCTTGGTCATACAGATGACAGGAGCAGGACGTATTATATTGGCGGATACTCGCTTGCAGGGCTGTTCGCTTTGTGGGCGGCATATCAGACGGACGTCTTCAGAGGCGTCGCAGCGGCATCGCCGTCCGTATGGTTCCCGGGTTTTGCGGATTATATGAAAGAGAACACGATCCACGCGGAGTCGGTGTACCTCAGCCTGGGGAATAAAGAGGAGAAGACACGTAATCCTGTCATGGCTTCAGTAGGGAGTAGGATAAGAGAAGCTGCGAGCATGCTCGCGGAGCAGGGAATAGATACAGTACTGGAATGGAACGAAGGAAACCATTTCAGAGATGCGGATATAAGGACGGCAAAAGCATTCGCGTGGGTGCTGGAGCGGAAGAAGTAGTGCTCAGAGAGATCTGAAAGTGAGTAAACAGAGGTTGGCGATGGAAAAGCTGAAGAATGGTAAGAAGAGTATCTCCTCGATAGCTCTTGCGTATATGATCGCTGCCGCAGTGGTGTCTGCGGCCGTTATAATGTGCTCATATTGCATGATCCATTATCTTAATATCTCGCGTGAGAGCAGCAGCCTCATCAACAAGTTTGAAGAGACGTACAAGTTCATGGAGAGCAAGGAGTCCGCGACGTCTGATGACTTTGAAGATGACCTGTGCATGTCAGCGAGGCTTGCGGCGTCGGCGGTCAGAGCTGCTGACGATGACCTCAGGCCGGCAAAATACAGGAGCGGGTATATCATAAGGAAGAGAGGCGGCGACGTCGAATTCCCCGAGGATTATTCTTCGGATATCACTCTTACGATTTCTGACCTGCCGCAGGACTATTCGACAAATGTGATAGATGACAATGTGGTGTCGTGCGCAAAGATACGAGGGAACTATTACTATGTCGAGTTACAGAAAGTGTCAGAAGAAGAGAAAGTGATAAAGAAGGGCGTTAAATATCAGGACGCGCTCGACAACATCGCTTCAGCGACCGGCTATGACTACATAAGTGTTCAGAACGCAGAAAACGGCGACTATACGATAGCTGCAGCGACGCGCGGCTTCGCCGGCTTTACTAAAGCGTCGGAGCTCGGACTTGTGTCTTTCCTGGACGGTATGATCGACGGCGGCGATGATCCCGTCACATCAGAGGCTGTAAGTATCAGAGGCAGAAGGTACATAGCATTCGGGGCGAAGGAATTCAATATAAAATATGAGCCTGACGATGCCGCTGTGATGCTGGTGCCGCTGAGCGGCGCCATATCCCGGGCTGTTGAGTTCACTTTTATAATGGTGTTCGTGATCATGATCATGTGCATTCCTGTGGCGGTGTGGCTGATCGCGATATTCAGGAGGATCACTGGCGGATATTTCACAGAAGAGCAGCTTGAGAGCTGCAGATATGAAATAGTAAAGAGAAAAGTAGTCCTTATCGTCATCATCTGTACGATCGCAGCATATATCGGGGCTACATTCGCGCTGTCGCTTGACGGTGCGTTTCAGCAGACGTCCCGGGGAAATTCTACGCTGAAGGAGTTCTTCAAGAGGATGGACGATGACGCTGACCGCACAAGCGTACAGTGGGAGAGCAGTCAGAAGCGCTATATACGAAACGCGAGGAGGCTTGCCTCTCTGATCGACAATAATAAAGAGCTCCAGAACGAGAACTGGCTCAAAGAGGCGTCCGGGATCATCGACGCCGATTATATCATGATATTTGATGAGAACGGCAACGAGACGATCTCCGACTCACAGTACAAGAGGATATCGCTGAACGACCGCGAGAACCCCGATATGGCAGACTTCAGCCGACTTCTTAACGGAGTGGAGAGCATCTCACACGCAGACGTCAGGGATGAGGTGACCGGCCTGACGCGTGATTATCACGGAATATGCCTGAAACGCATCGCAGACGAAGATGCTTATGGAGCGCTTCTGATAGCGGTGGATCCGAAAGAGCATACCTGGGTCAGCTTCAGCAATACAGACAATGTCGCTGCATCCATGGCGCCGGAGAACGGATTCATCATTGGTGTCGACCCGGAGACGGGCGGCGTTGACGTCTCAAGCAGCAAAACTCTCAAAGACAACAAGCTGAAGGGATCGGATATCGATGATTCATTCTTCGGATTCCTCACGATGGACCGCAGACCTTACTTTGCTCTCTCTTCAGATCATGACGACGAGTATTACTACTACGGAGTTGAAGAGAAATACATGCTGGCATACGTCCTGGCATTTGCGATAGGCTACGCATTGCTGCTCATGCTGGTACTGGGCATGCTTTGCCGGATGCTGCTTAAGAGAAGCCCGTATAACAACAGTGAAGCCGAGATAATCCGTAATACCACCAGAGAGAAGCTCGACAAGATATCAGAATTCATACTGAAAGCAGCAGAAAAGAATATAAAGCTGATAAAGATCCGTAGTGACAATTCAGATGACAAGCTGAATATAGGGAATACCAGAGAGCGGTATTACAAAAGCATCACTCCGGAGCGCGAAGCGCTGTCCACATTTGAGATACTTCTGTTCATGTTCACTACAGTTATCAGCGCGACCGTCCTTATCAGGAACCTTTCTTATGGAAGCGGTCAGACAGTCTTGGATTTTCTGTTTACCGGAAAGTGGACACATGGATTTAACCTGTTCTCATTTACGGCGATATTCTTCCTTTTCTGCATACTGTTCGTATGCCTCGCTTTACTGAAGGCGGTATCGGCTGCCCTGAACACCGTGCTCAGCAAGAGAGCACTTACGGTCTGTTCACTCATAATGAATTTATTATTCTATGTTGCACTGATAGGTTTCGTATTCGTCTCGCTGGGATTCCTGGGAGTGAACGCGACGGCGCTCCTTGCTTCTGCCGGACTGGTAGGACTTGCTGTAAGCATGAGCTTAAGGGATATCTTAGCTGATGTGATGGCTGGAATAATGCTGATCACCGGGAGGACGTTCGAAGTAGGTGATTATATCGAGATCAGGGACGCATGCACCGGTACAGTCAAGAGCATGGGGCTCAGAAGGACAGAGCTGATCTCAGACAGCGGGCGGTCATTCTTTATACGGAACAGCCAGATAAACAAAGTCACCAATCATTCACGCATGGCGGCAAAAAAGAAAGTGCCGGACGGGAAAAAGAATGATCGGGATGAAAATAATAAAGGCAATGATGGTGAAAAGAAAGAAGACAGGTGATAAAATAAATCAGATATTGATATTCGGTCAGGACGATCTGTTTGAAAGGAGCATACTTATGAGGCAGCTTGCATTTACACCTCCTATGGGCTGGAACACGTGGAATACATTCTACGATAAGATAAGTGACGAGCTCGTGCGGTCCACTGCAGACGCCATGGTAGAGCAGGGGCTGCTTGACGCGGGATATGAATACCTTATACTGGATGACTGCTGGAGCAGCGTCGACCGTGACGAGAGCGGCCATCTGGTGCCGGATCCTGAAAAATTCCCGTACGGGATTAAGGACCTTGCCGACTACGTGCACAGCAAAGGCCTTAAGTTCGGCATCTATTCATGCTGCGGAACGAGGACGTGCGCAAGATATCCGGGAAGCTTTGAGCATGAATTTGATGATGCGAAGCAGTTCGCGGAATGGGGCGTAGATTATCTGAAATATGACAACTGCCACAGGCCGAGGTCGCAGACTACTCCGATGCTCTACAGGCGCATGAGCATGGCTCTCAGGAATTCCGGGCGTGATATAGTACTTGCCGCCTGCCAGTGGGGGATAGATGACGTGCATCAGTGGATAAGGTCATCAGGAGCTCAGACATTCCGATCCACAGTGGATATTCAGGACTCCTGGGATTCCATCAAAAGCACGGTACTGTCGCAGATGGATAAGCAGAACTGCAATGCGCCGGGCTGCTTTAACGATATGGACATGCTGGTCGTCGGGATGTATGGAAAAGGTCTGAATCCAGAGACATCCCAGGGCGGCTGCACCGATGAGGAGTACCAGACTCATTTCTCACTCTGGGCGATGATGAATTCACCTCTTATCATCGGATGCGATATACGCTCTATGTCGCCGAAGGCAAAAGAGATACTCACGAACAAAGAGGTCATAGCCATAAATCAGGATCCGGAAGGCAGAAGCTGCTATAAGCTGAGCGTATGCGGAGACGATGACTCGTTCGTTCTGGTACGTCCGCTTGCTGATGGAGATTATGCTGTCGGGCTGTTCAACTTCAGCGAGAGGGAGTGGAAAATATCCGTGGATTTCTGGGATCTCGGGCTTCCTGCCGCTGCCGGTCTCGGATTTAAGATCAGAGACTGCTATGCACATGAGGATCTTGGGGTGTTTACAGAGTACTTTGCAGCGCCGCTTCCGCCTCATGGCTCAGGCGTATACCGCTGCAAAGTCATCAGTACCGATCATGTGGTATAATATATGCAGAATTAATTCGACATTAATGATGGTGATTTAATATTATTTAAAAAGGAGAAAAGTCATGGAAAAGAATATCATCGTAGCAGTGTTCAAGGTTGAGAGCGAAGGTTACCAGGCACTGTCGCAGCTGAGGCAGGAAGCAGGATCGGATTCATATCTTGTTTCAGCGGCAGCTCTGGTCAAGAAAGAAAACGGCGTGACAAGATATCTTGATGGTTTTGATACCGGCGCTCGCTCGACTGATGATACAGCGATCGGAGGACTTGTCGGAATGACAGTCGGCATCCTCGGCGGCCCGATCGGAATGCTTCTGGGAGCAGAGCTCGGCGCGCTCATCGGTGCGAACGTAGACGCTGGAGACGCGCTGTTTGATTCCGCGATGCTCGAGCAGATCGCTGAAAAGCTCGACGACGGATCAGTTGCGATGATCGCTCTCGCAGCAGAAGAGAATGACGTTGTCGTAGACAGTAAGTTCGCAGACTTTGATGTCGTCATCGCAAGGTTCAACGCGGATGCTGTGGCTAAAGAAGTCAACAAAGCTGCTGAGATGCAGGTGGAGATGGCGAGACAGGCTAAAGAAGAGCTCCGCAGGCAGGAAAAAGAAGAGTTCAGGCAGAAGATCGAAGATAAAAAAGAAGAGGCGCGCAGGATCACAGAAGAGAACAAGAAGCTCATTAACGACGAGTTTCACTTTGACGAGAAATAAAAAACAGGTTCTTCTATATTAGCGTGTTTAGAATAAAGACTGAGATTTGATCGCCTCTATGCTCCTGCCAGTTGTTGTAATGCTAATCATGCAGCCGGCAGGCATAGTGGCGATTGCATTTGAAAAGGATGATATAAATGTCAGAAAATATCAAGACAGGAACTGTTTCAACAGATTCTTTCACGCTGGATTACGTTAAATTCGGTCACGGTAAGAATGTGTTCGTGATACTCCCCGGGATCAGCGTCCTCAGCGTGATGAACTTTGCCGACGCTGTAGCTGATGCGTACAAAGTGCTGACGGACGACTACACGGTCTATCTGTGTGAGAACAGGATACAGCTCACATCGACAGCTTCTATACAGGAGATGGCAGAAGACACGTCAGCTGCGTTCAAAGCTATGGGCTTTGATAAAGTGACCCTTATGGGCGCGTCGTACGGCGGGATGACGTCGATGCTCATCGCGGCGGAACACCCTGATCAGATAGAGAACCTGATCCTCTGCGGGACTTCGGCGTATGTTTCAGACGAGTGCTATCACATGTTCGACAAGTGGATCGGCCTCACGGACGCAGGAAACGCGGAAGAACTGTATCTGGATTTCGGAAAGACCGTATATCCGGCGGAGATATTCGAGCAGTCGCGCGACGTACTGGCCGATATGGCAAAAAGCGTGACAGAAGAGGATCTGAAGCGCTTCAGACTTTACCTCGAGAGCATCAGAGGTTTTGATGTCAGAGACAGACTGAAGGAGATTCAGTGCCCAGTATTCATAGCTAGTTCAAGCGACGATAAAGTGTTCGGGGAAGAAGGCCCGCTCACGATAGCTAAGGGTCTGGCTGCCTGCCCGGACCTGAGGACAAAGATGTACGACGGATACGGGCATGCAGTATATGATACAGCGCCGGATCTTAAAGAGCGCATACTGCGCTTCCTGAAGAGAGAGCCGGAACCCGGAGAATAGAATTCGGAATTGGAGGTAGCTCTATGGATGATCAGGTAAAAGGGAATGTGCTTGTGCTTGGTAATTCAGGCGTCGGGAAGTCGACGCTGATCAATGCCGTGCTCGGCGAAAAGAAGAGCAGGACAGGATACGGCACAGTCGGCACGACAAAACATCTGGAAGTATTCGAGAATGACGCGTGCAATTTCAGGCTCATAGATTCAGTCGGATTCGAGCCTGATTTCTTCAAAAGATACCAGGCGATCAAAGCCGTGCAGGACTGGTGCAAGGCGAGCGCCAAAGCCGGGAATGAGAACAGCAAGATAAACGTGATCTGGTTCTGCGTGAGCGGAACGTCCAGAAAGCTGTTCAGGCAGTCGATCGACTCACTCGCGAAAGCGGCGTCGGTGTATAAGTCTGTGCCTGTGATAGCGGTCATAACCAAGTCATATTCCAGGCCGGACCGTGATTCGAATATCCAGATGGTCCGGGAAGCCTTCGGAGATAAAGTCGGAAGGAAGCTGAACCTTAAGGGAATAATCCCGGTAGTCGCTGAGATCTACAGGATCGACGACACTGCGTTCGCTCCGGTCGACGGGATTAACGACCTGATCCAGCTCACGAATGAAGTGATGCCGGAAGGGATCGCTGCGGCTGATAAAGACATAGAGCAGTACAAAGCCGACAGGACCAATACATTTGCACACACGCTCATTGGAGCTTCGACAGTTTCCGGAGTCGTGATCGGGGCAGTGCCGCTTCCGAGCCCACTGACTGACGGGGCGATCCTCAGCGGGATCGAGCTTGCCGAGGTGAACGGGCTTGCCAAGCTCTACGGCATAAAAAAGAACAACAAGTCGACAGCCATGTTTGAGAAGATCGTTGAGATCGGTACCGTGAGCGCGGTCGCAAGGGCGACATGCGGAGCTGTGCTGAAGGCGATACCGGTAGCAGGCTGGGTCGCGAACGCGGCAGTCGCAGGAAGCTTTGTTGCGGCGATCGGTGAAGGGACGAGATACATCTTCGAGCAGATAAAGCTCGGGAACAGGTCTGTAGAGGATATCGATTGGGCGGAGAAGATGCTTAACGATAAGCTTTCAGGCCAGTTCGTCGACAAGGCGAAGCAGGCTTTTGCCGCGCTTAATGAGAGCAGCAGCAAAGACGATATCGTGAAAGCGATCGCGAAAATGTTCGAGAAATAATTGTGCAGCTTTAGTTATACGTGTAGAATAAAAACATGATCGAATTACTGAAAGAACATCAGCTTAATATAATGCTTTTCATGAGCGGGATCTGCGCGATCCTTGCTCTTCTTACTGCTTTTGTGAGTACGCTGTCCGTGAAGCGCCGGGGGATACTTGCCCGGCTGGAGATTGCGGCGATGATGCTCCTGATGGCTGACAGGCTTGCGTACATATACCGCGGCGATATAAGTGAGACGGGTTGGTGGATGGTGAGGATATGCAATTTCCTTGTGTATTTCTTCTCACTGTACATTCCGCACACGATAACATTGTATCTATATGACCTCTATAGAAATGAGGGGAAGATGAAAGAGCTTCCGAAGAGGCTCATGGTGTGCGAAGTACTCTTCCTTGCAGGCCTGGCATTCCTTATTATCTCGCAGTTCACAGGTCTGTATTATACATTCGACGAGAATAATCTCTATCAGCGGGCGCCTCTGAATTTCATATGCTACATAATGCCGTATGCTATCGTTCTGATCCAGCAGACGGTCATCATACAATACAGAAAAGTCCTGAGCCAGACAATGGTCTTTGCTCTGATGGTAAATTCGGTGGTCCCGCTCATCGCGTCAGTACTGCAGCTTTTCTGCTACGGTGTCTCGCTCACGAACATGACTACAGTAGGCATGGCTGTTCTGCTGTATGTATTTGCTTTGATCAATCTTAACGATTCTCTCGAAAAGGCGAGAAAGGCTGAGATCGAGTCATATAAAGAAGCACACAGACGCGAGCATGCTCTGTTCGAGCAAACGGCAGAAGCGCTTGCGAACGCTATCGATGCAAAGGACGCCTACACCAGAGGCCACTCTTCGCGTGTGGCTTTGTACTCTCAGCGGATCGCGAGGGAAGCAGGCATGTCAGACGAAGAATGCGAGAGAGTATACTTCGCGGCTTTGCTTCACGATGTGGGAAAGATCGGCGTACCTGATGCGATCATTAATAAAAACGGCAAGCTCACGGACGAGGAGTTCGCCGAGATAAAGAAGCACCCGGTGTACGGGAACCAGATCCTGTCCAGCATTCAGCAGTCGCCGTACCTGAGTATCGGCGCGCACTACCACCATGAGAGATATGACGGCAAAGGCTATCCGGACGGTCTCATGAGTGAGGACATACCTGAGATCGCGAGGATCATAGCGGTCGCGGATTCATACGACGCTATGACTTCCAGAAGGAGCTACCGTGACGTGATCCCTCAGCAGAAGGTCAGAGAAGAGCTCGTCAAAGGCATGGGCACGCAGTTCGACGCAAAGTATGCGAAGATCATGCTCCATCTTATAGACCTGGATCTGGAGTACAATATGAAAGAGCAGGCGGCAGGGAGCGACTCGTCATCCGGCACAAGGCTGCACTGCGAGTCGATATATAACGACTGCTCGACAGGCATCCTGATAACTGATTCGATAACAAAGATCAGACTGTTCTGCAGGAGCGACGACGGATATTCAGACAGTGAAGGAATGCCTTCGCTGATCCTTTTCGACGCGCTTGACGGAAGAGTGCATGCTGATGATGAGCACACTAAGGATCTTCTGTACTTTGAATATGGTAAGGTGAGGTTCGACGGGACCGTGTCTCGCGATGGCGCGCGGAAGATAGAAACGTCAGAATATGAGGCGCCGTTTGACGACGGGAACGGGAAAGCTGACTCCGGGAGCAAGACCCATGGCAGCAGCCCGCACTTCAGGCGCTTTGATGTTGAGGCGGTCAGGGTCAAAGACCATGTAAAGATCACCATATCCGATGGAAAGACAGTAAAGCAGGCGATAATGGCGCTTCCGGACAGCGTCAGATTCGCATACATATCGATCACCGGCGAGCACTGCATGATCGTGAATATCCGGATCGATCAGACCGAGGAGAAAGTCCCGGAAGATTACATCCCGAGGATCGCAGAGGCGCAGAGCTACATCGCAGACTGCCCTGAAGGAGATATTCCGAACATCGAGGTCGATGGCTGGAAGTACGTGACATCGCAGGGCATACCGGTCAAAGACGAGCTGCACATCAGGTTCCATTCGCGTAGTCTTCCGACAGCGAGACTTGTGTGGCACTGCCCATACATCGCATTATTCACTTCACCGGACGGCGCTCCATACGGTACGACGCTGCCGGTCCCGAAAGACGAGGACGGAAACGAGCTGCTGAGAGAATTCGTTCTCATCAGGATCGACGGAGAAAACTGGGAGTCCGACGCACACGCCGAGAACAAAGTCATCATGTCCACGACTGAGGATTTCCCTGGCTGGACCGTCTGGAAAGAGAAGAACAAAGAGGGGATCGACTGCGACGTACACATCCGCCGCTACAGCAACGTCATCACAGTTACCACTGAGAACCTCGGCATCTCGATCAGGTCCACCACGATGATCAAAGACAATACGGAAAAGATCTACGTTGCCCTTACCGGCGACCAGGTCGCGATCACAGACATACATATAGAATAACCGCATTATACGAGGACAGAGGCCGGACGCGCTCCGTCCTTTTTTATATCAGATTATGTACGGATCCACTCCATCCAGATATTACGGGTTAGTTGACTCAAACTTTTTTGGTTATACGTGTTTACATTCACTTATGTGTGGTATAAGTCAGATAAATAACAGAGAACAGGGAGGCAATATTATGGCAATATATGATTATACAGTAAAAGGCCGCAAAGGTTCGGAGCTCAATATGGCGGACCTTGAAGGCAAGGTGGTTTTGATCGTCAATACAGCGACAGGCTGTGGATTCACTCCTCAGTACGAGGGGCTGGAAAAGCTTTATGAGAAGTATCATGATCAGGGACTTGAGATTCTGGACTTCCCATGCAACCAGTTCGGACATCAGGCGCCTGGCGACGAAGATGAGATCCACGAATTCTGCACGATGAAGTACCAGACGAGTTTTGATCAGCTCGCGAAGATCGACGTCAACGGTGACAACGAAGAGCCGCTCTTCACATACCTCAAAGAGCAGCAGCCGGAAGAAGAAGTAAAAGGCCTCAAGAACAAGGCGGCTATGGCGGCTATCCAGAAGATCAGCACGACATGCGTCAAGCCTGAGGACATAAAATGGAACTTCACCAAGTTCCTCGTAGACCGTGAAGGAAACGTAGTTAAGCGCTTCCCGCCGACAAGCGATCCGCTTGAGTTCGAGGAAGACATCAAAGCACTGATATAGTATGGCTGGGCATCCTGATAGCGCACGTGATCAACGAAAGCAACGGGTTTGGCGTGACAGCCTGATCGCGCACGTGATCAACGAAAGCAATGAGTATGGCTCTAGACAGCTTGATTGCACATCCGTGATCAACGAAAGCAACGGGTACAACACGAATATAAAAGGAGGAAAAAATGGCAGTACAGAATTTGACGGAAGATACATTTGACGAAGCGGTCAACGCGGCGCCTCTCGCGATGGTCGACATCTGGGCGACATGGTGCGGACCATGCAAGATGATGGGCCCTGTGGTAGATAAGCTTGCAGAAGAATACGACGGGAAAGTTCTGGTCGGAAAAGTAAACGCTGACGATGAGATGGATCTCGTACTGAGATTCGGGGTCGCCAGCATCCCTACACTGATCTTCTTCAAGAATGGACAGGAGATCGAGCGCAAGGTCGGAGTGACACCGGAAAGCGAGATCAAAAAACTGCTCGACGCTAACCTCGGCGAATAACAGCAGCCGACTAAAATAACAACATAGAAAAAGACCCCGCTCTTAAAGCGGGGTCTTGTATTACACCAGCAAAGGAAAAGACCCCGCCCTCAAAGCGGGGTCTTGTGTTACAACGGCAAAGAAAAAGACCCCGCCCTCAGAGCGAGGTCTTGTGTTGATTGGATCATCGGCCGTTTTGTTATTCTGTGATAGCCCAGACACGTGCAGGAAGTCCGGTCGCGCCTTCGATCCTTGGCCATGCCGCGAGAAGGATAGCTCCTGCCGGCGCCACTTTGTCGAGGTTCTGCAGGACTTCGATCTGGATTTTGTTCATTGACAGGACATAACGCTCGCATGCAAGGTCGCCGGCCTTCGCCGTTTCTTTTGATGCGTCGGTGTCCAGCGCCTCATGTCCGTTCGCCGCGGCGTTGCGGGTCTCATAGATATACTTGAGAGCATCGAGCGTCCACCCAGGGAAATTCTCGCTTCCATCTTCCGCGATCCCGGACAAAGCATCCATGTCTGGCCAGTTTTTGTACCAGTCGGTCCTCAGTGCAACAAAAGCTCCATCTGGAATATCGCCATACTTGGCTTCGTAATCCTGGATATCGCTTACCTGTACCGCATAGCACGGATCTTCTTTTACTTTGTCTGTGATATCTACGACGCACAGCGGGAATACCGCGTCGCAAACGCCGTACTTTTCTGACAGAGCAGCGTCCTTTACAAAGTGGCCCGGAAAGTCAACGTGAGTACCGAACTGCCCAGGGAACTTGAACGTCTGGATCTGGCATTCAAGCATCGGATTGCCCCAGTCAAATACGACTTTGTCGAGCTCAACCGACCCATCAGGAATACCGCTCCAGTAAGGACTGTCGTTATTCAGCGAGTGCGAAAGCTCCACCCATTTATACTTTTTAAGATCTTCCAGCGTTTCCCAGAGTTTATACATAAGAATCCCTCCATTCCTGCAATGAATAATGCATCTTCGCTTTGATCGTGCATCTGGCCGGCATCTTCGCTTTGATCGTGCATCTGACCAGCATCTTCGCTTTGATCGTGCATCTGGCCAGCATCTTCACTTTGATCGTGCATCTGACATTGCATCTTTAACCTGATTTAATTGTAGAATATCAGAGACATGATTTCAACACGTTAATGTGATATAATAAATCCGACAACTTGCTAGTGTGCGAATAAGAGATCATAACAGGAGGAATAAGCAATGAACGAAGATGACGACAGATACAGGCCTATATCACCATTAGGATACATCGGATTTCAGATACTGTATGCAATACCGGTGATCGGACTGCTTGCCGTGATAATCATAGCGATAGTGGCAAGAAACAAAAACGTAAAGAACTTTGCTGTTGCACAGCTCATCGCAATCATACTCGCAATGATCGTGATAATAGTCTTATCCGTTGTGGCAGTTCTGAACGGAATGACACCAGAACAGATCATGGATACATACAACAACCAGAGCGTTTAAAACAAATCGAAACATGCGACATACCGAAGCATCCAATGCACCGAAGCATGCAACATACCGAGGCATGTTGCACACCGAGGCATCCAACATACCGAGGCTTGTTGCATACCGAGGCATCCAACATAGAGAATGCCAGCTTCCCCGGATCACATAAAGAGCCGGGGCTTTTTTTCTCCTTAAGTAGCTGTTATCAGATTTCTGTAGAAAAAAGCCTCGGGATTTCTCGTTTTGTTACGCTTTTCTATCAAAACCACTTTGTTTTTCTACGGAATCCACTCCTAAAGGCTGTTTCTGTAGAAAAATGACTCGATTTTTCTCATTTTGTTACACTTTTCTAACAAAACCACATCATTTTTCTACGGAATTCACTCTTGAAGGCCATTTCTGTAGAAAAATGACTCGATTTTTCTCATTTTGTTACACTTTTCTAACAAAACCACATCATTTTTCTACGGAATCCACTCCTGAAGGCCATTTCTGTAGAAAAATGACCCGACTTTTCTCATTTTGTTACACTTTTCTAACAAAACCACATCATTTTTCTACGGAATCCACTTCTGGATGCCATTTCTGTAGAAAAAAGCCTCAGAACTTCTCATTTTGTTACACTTTTCTATTAAAACCACATCATTTTTCTACGGAACACCTTCCTAGAAGTGATTTCTATCTACAGATTGGAGAAAATCATGCAAAATGATATCATTTTTACTGTTTTCTTGCATTTGGTAGACGGAATCAGGGGTATTCAGCGTATTTCCGTCTACAGAATGAGAACAATCATGCAAAGTGATATCATTTTTGCTGTTTTCTTGCATTTGGTAGACGGAATCAGGGGTATTCAGCGTATTTCCGTCTACAGAATGAGAACAATCATGCAAAGTGATATCATTTTTACTGTTTTCTTGCATTTGGTAGACGAATAACTGGTCATATTGGATGGCGGACTGCTGCATTTCGCCGCAGAATTATTCTGAAGTGTATTACGTACATAACAGGGATTGGGGCTGGGATATTTGGACCTGATGGTATCTCTATATATAGGAAGACAGATGTATATAAAATCATAAGGGCATAATGATATCTGCTGTAAATATATCTGCGTTAATTGCGTTGATTGATATATAACATTGTTGTTTTGTGGAGGCGTGGTATGGATAGCATGAGATGGAACAGGCAGAAGAGCTGGCTTGCAGACTGGAGCAGGCGGATGATCTGGCCGGCATACTTGAGCAGGAGAACAAGCGAGCCGGTAGACTTGAACAGGAGAACAAGCAAGCCGGCATACTTGAGCAGGAGAACAAGCGGGCTCGCAGATGCGGTGGATTATGTTTTGTTGACTGCGAAGGTGGTCCTGTTGCTGACAGCGGCAGTCGTAATGCTGACAGCGGGGGCTTTGATGATGGAGAAAGCAGATCCGGTGTACGCGGAAGAGCTGACGCCGAGTGTGTACGCGGAAGAGATCCCGCCTGCTGAGAACAAGAATGAATATGTCTTGGTTCCGGGCGATACTTTTGACTGCAGCGATGCGGGCATGCATACGAGCGTATATATCAAAGAGCCGGGTGAGTACACGATCAAAGGAAAGAGCGAGACCACAAGGATCTTGGTCGAGAGTGTGGGCGTGAAGCTCTACCTCGCTGATGGTCTGAATCTGAACTGCGGGCTGCTTGCAGATCACGGGCTTGGAGCTTCACCTATAAACATCGGGCTTGAGGAAGGCGAGAAGGAAGGCCAGGTTGAGATCATATCCATGAAGGATGCGGATATATATCTTGAGGGTTATCTGGATCCTGCGATAAGAAAAGAAGGCACCAGTACACAGCTCATATTTGAGACTGAGGATCGGGATCATCCGGGCACGATCACTGCCAAGGGTGGCCGGCTGAGCGCAGGTATCGGAAGTTCTGACTCAACGATCAATATACAGCCTACTACCGGAAATATGGTGTTCAAAAGTGGAAACATCGTGGCTTACGGCGGCGCGTCAGCTGACGGGTACGAAGGCGGCGGCGCCGGTATCGGCAGCGGCTATTGCAGCCGTGTGGATGGCATCACAATAGATGGCGGAGATATCAAAGCCTGCGGCAGCAAGGAGTCCGCCGCGATCGGAGGCGGATGTCTCGGTCGTGCAAATAATATAATAATAAACGGCGGCACCGTCTACGCTGACACAGACGCGGAAGAGGCAGGGTCCACAGCCGCGATCGGAAGCGGCGGAGGATCGCTTGAGAACTTTTATAATGTTGCTGATCATATCGAAATAAACGGTGGAAATGTGACAGCAGTAGGAAACGGCGGCGTCTGCATCGGAGCGGGCGGCGGGGATTCGCCTTCCCTGTACAATATGAAGATAAATGGCGGTACAGTTATTGCCAAAGGAGAGGAAGGTAAAGTATGCACCGGGATCGGTGCTGCGAAAGGCGGTATGATTCTAAGCATGTCGATCGATGGCGGTGTCACGACGGCGTCGGGAAGCGGCGGCGCTCCGGCGATCGGGGCTTATGGAACCGGAAGCGAGCGGCAGTGCCTGAATATGATGATTAACGGCGGAACGTTGTTTGCTTCAGGCGGCGGCACCGGAAAGGATGATGTGCATTATGATATCGGCATGGACGACCAGGTGCGTGTTGGAATCATTGAGATCGCAGGAGGATCGATCTTTGCGGATTCAATAAAAAAGCCGGAGGATGAAAAAGAGAACGCACTCCACCGAGTAGAGATAGGTTTTGACGGAATGGCGGATAATGGTAAGCGTGTCGACAATGCCGTATGGTCGGACCCGGGATACAGTTACGGCATGAACGACGTATGGACAGAAAACGGCGGCAAAGTCTCATTCTGGCTGCCTGATTCTGACGTCACACTGAATCAGTTGACCGTGAACAAAATCGTCTACGAAGGCAGCATCAAATGCTCCGACACACAGGGAACCATGGAGATCTCCAAAGGGAGTGCCGAAGAAAAAGGCAAGCTGATAATTTACTATGAGAACAACGGCGGTTATGTAGGAAGGATTCATCTCTACAATACAGAGCACCCTGGAGAAAAATGGTTCTCAGATTCATGTGCGGTAGGCGAGGAGGATACAATAACGGCTGAGATGACGATCGGGGATGAGTATTGTGCTCAGCTTCAGATCTGGTACTTTGGCTGGCTCGACGCCGATAAATTTACAAAAAAATTCACATTTACAAAGCCTGAGACTGATCCATACACTGTCACCAGCACAGGAACCCTATATAATATCGACTGGAAGTGGAAAAGCAATTCAGAGAGCGGGGAAGATCTTGTTCCTGCCGCGATCAAAGCCTCACCGAAGACGGTGAAGAAAGGCAGGAAGACGACCGTCAAAGTCACTTCGAACAGCGGCGCAAAGCTTACCGTGAAGGTTTCGAACAGCAAAGCCAGAACGGCGCTCAAGAAAAAGTACGTGAAGATCACGAACGGAAAAACTGCAAAGATAACCTTCACGAAAAAGGCCCCGAAAGGGAAATATAAATTCAAAGTGACATCGCCTGCAAATGGCAGTTACAAGAAGACGACCAAAACGATCACGATAAATGTGAAGTAATGTAGAGAAAGACGACCAAAACGATCACGATAAATGTGAAATAGTTTCCGACCGAGAAACCAGTATCATTTCCTGGGTTGCCTTTTATAAAAAAACGCGGATAAATTGGGACCCGCAACCTGAGATCCGCATTGATATCCGCATACAGAATGGTTATAGCAAGCCGCATCTCCGGATGCGGTTTTGTTATTATGCCGATCCATGAGTAGCAGTGGGGCAGAAGATCCTGAGAAGACGATTTCTTACAAAGATCAGGGGCAGAAGATCCTGAAGGCGATTTGTTCCTGAGATCAAAAGTATTGCAAATATGGTGAGAAGGCGATTTTCTCCAGAGATCAGAAGTATTGTAAATATGGTAATGCAGCCGCCGATGGTATACAATACGAAGTATAAATACTTTATAACGGAGGTTGGTTCAATGAAGCTGAAATTCAGGAGATTGGTATCACTTACTGCGGCGTTTTTGCTTGCAGCGTGCACAGTCATGCCAGGCTCAGTCATGGCGGAGAGTAAAAGCGAGCATGCTCGCGCTGGTGAGGGCAGCGCGGATGCTTCGCAGGCGGCTGCAGAAAGTACGATAAATGAGATCGCGGAGCAGTTCGCGGATCCGGATAATGTCCTGTTTGACTATACGACTGAAGCTGGGAAGAGAAAGGCTCTTAAACTGGCGGAAGCTGAGAACTATCCTGAGCAGTTCGACCTCTCCGGGAAGTTCCTGGAAGACGGAGACGAGACTTCATATATAACTCCGGTCAAATTTCAGAATCCATGGGGGAACTGCTGGATATTCGCAGCTGTAGCGGCGGCAGAATCAAGTATACTCGGAGACGAAGAACTACGTGGAGATTTTGTTGCTGATATACGCAAGACAGACGACCCGTCAAAGGTCCAGATGGATCTGTCGGAGAAGCAGCTGACTTACTTTGCGATGACAGCGCTGAACGATCCGGGAAATCCGCAGAACGGGGAGGGAAACGTTCCTATCAACCCTGAAGACGACCCCGTCAAAGAAGCATATGACATAGGAGGTTTTGCTCCGACAGCATCGGAAGTGATGGCGTCAGGAGTAGGCCCGGTGCTTGAGAGCGAGAATCCGCTGTTTAAGTATCATGGGAAGAAAGGCACGATCCAGAAGCAGTGGATCGGCGACAGATATGATAAATACTGCTACAGTGAGGACGATGATTGGGCGATAGACGAGTCACTCAGATTCTCCAGCTCTTTTACGCTCGGTGAATCGTACAAGGTGCCTTCTCCGGCGACGATCATACACGAAGATATGGATGATATCTATGAATTCAATCCGGCAGGTATCACGGCGATGAAGGCGGAGCTTTTAAAGAAGCGTGCAATCGAGATAGGTTATCATGACGATACATTCAACCCGGCAACTGCAGAGTGCGGCAACTACATCAGCGGAAACTGGGCACAGTACACGTTCGAGACTGAGGGTGCGGGGCATGCTGTTACAGTAGTCGGATGGGATGACAACTATCCGAGGGAGAACTTCAGACATAAGTCTCTCGATCCTGAGTATTACACTGAAGAGGATACGATGCCTCCTGCAGACATGTTCCCTGACGGGCAGCACCCGGGAAGGACTGACGGCGGGAACGGAGCATGGCTGGTCAAAAACAGCTGGGGCTCCGGCGAAGAGAAATTCCCTGACAAAGGCGAAGGCGTGTGGGGCATCAAAGACAAAGAGACAGGGAAGAGCACAGGATATTTCTGGCTCTCATATTATGATAAGAGCATCGACACACCTGAGTCGCTCGACTTCCAGACCAACGAAAAAGGAACGGCAGACTACACTGATGTAATAGATCAGCACGACTACTCGCCGATAAAGGACTACATGGCGGCGCATGTATCCAATGAAGTCAGGATGGCGAACATCTTTACTGCGGGGGTTTGTGAGGATCTTAAGGAAGTAAGCTGCGACACAGCGTACCCGGATACAGAAGTAACATACGATGTGTATCTGCTTGCAGGCAACAGGTACGAGTCTCCGACGGATGGACTTCACGTTGCGTCAGTAACGCAGAAGTATCAGTACGCAGGCTTCCACAAGGCAAAGCTTCCTGAGAAGGTAAGGGTGATGCGCGGCCAGCAGTACTCTATCGTCGTGACTCAGAAAGTACCGGATGAAAAGAGTGGGACGTCGTACGCTGTAAGTCTCAAGCTCTCTACCGGAAATACGATCGTCAACGAAGGCGAGAGCCTGCTCGGAACTGGAGACGTGTGGACAGACTTATCTGACAAAGACCTCCAGGAAAGTCTTACTGAGCTGGTACTGGATGATTCCAAAGGAGCTACGAATTTTGATAATTTTGCGATAAAAGGCTATGCGGAAGAAATGCCGGATGTGGTTCTGGTAGGAGACTATTCCGGAGACCTAACACCTCTTCCTGATGAAGACGGTTCGCAGGCAGTCGCCTTCTTTATCGCATGGATCACAGACAATACAGGCAGCGACGCATATGACGGCGTGGTGCCTGAGTGGAAGATAGCTGAAGGCGGCGAAGATATTCTGGACATTAAGGACGGCCGTGATCCGACGAGGAAGACCGTGATGTGCAAAAAATTCGGCTGGACATATTTAACAGTTAGCGCTGAAGGTATCGGAACGCACGTGTTTTCGATAAAGCCGGGGCTGTTCATTCAGGATATGACCGATATCACCACGGGAAAGAACTATATCGTGGCTAAGCTGGCGAATACCGACCAGCCGGGCATCGGCGGCTATGAAGTGTATTACAGGAAGAAAGGTGCGAAATCATGGAAAGTGATGGAAGTTGCCGCTCCGAAAGACAGTATAAAGATAACCGGCCTTAAGGCAGGGCAGAAATATGAGATCTACGCCCGCATGTTCGTCGATTCACCATACGGAAGATACTACAGCTTCGACACGATGACAAAGACGGTGGAAGTCGGCCTTAAGAACACGCTCAAAGCGAAAGGAAAGGCTGCGTCAGTGTCATTTAATAAGCTCAAGAAAAAGGACCAGACGGTAAAGCGCGCCAAGGTCATCAAAGTCACCGGCGCCAAAGGCAAGGTGACCTATGCCAAGACGAGCGGCATCAAAAAGATCACGATAAATAAAAAGACCGGAGACGTCACGGTGAAGAAGGGTCTGAAGAAAGGCACCTACAAGATCAAAGTAAATGTAAAAGCCGCGGGCAGCGGGAATTACGCTTCCGCGACAAAGAAAGTGACAGTGAAGATCACAGTCAAATAACACAATATAAAGACGCTCAAAACTCTAAGAGAATGTAAAGACGTCTAGGCCTCGAGACAATACAAAGAAATCCAGAGTACCAAGACAATACAAAGACGTCTGGACCTCGAGGCAATACAAAGAAATCCAGAGTACCGAGACAATACAAAGACGTTCAGACCACGATCTTCCAATCCGGAACAGATGCAGATTGGAGGATCTTTTATTGTCAAAAGGTATCCCTTGTTATCAAATGGATCCTATATTGCAAAAAATGATTCCTGTTATCAATAGGGATCATTTATTGCCAAAAGAATTCCTGTTATCAATAAAGACCCTTTATTGCCAAAAAGGGAGTCCTGGTTGTAAAGCAGGATTTCTTGTTGTCATAAAGGATTTCTTGTTGTATAAAAGAACCGCCTGAGATTCGCGACTGGTATTTACGATGAAATATAATTGTGATCAGCGATTATTCATCCAAAATGATCATTCAGCCATCTGCGAAACCATGAAACCCCTCGATTCCGTCTACAAAACTCAGAAAACCATTAAAAGTGATATCACTTTGCGCACTTTTTTGCATTCTGTAGACAGAAACGGTAGGAAACCTCCTGATTCCGTCTACAAAACCTAAAAAAACATCAAAAGTGATATCATTTTGCGCACTTTTTTGCATTCTGTAGACAGAAATAGTAGCAAATCCCCTAATTCCGTCTACAAAACCTAGAAAACTATCAAAAGTGATATCATTTTGTGCACTTTTTCGCATTCTGTAGACGGAAACGGTAAGAAACCCCCTGATTCCGTCTACAGAACTCAGAATACTATCAAAAGTGATATCACTTTGCGTACTTTTTTGCATTCTGTAGACGGAATCTGCTTACAGGAATGGATCCTGTAGAAAAAAGAGCAAGTTTTTGATAAAAAGTGTAATAAAACAGGGAATTCCTAAGCATTTTTCTACGGAAACGGCCTCTGGGAGTGGATCTCGTAGAAAAAAGAACAAGTTTTTGATGAAAAGTGTAACAAAACGGGCAACTCCAGTGATTTTTTCTACGGAAACGGCCTTTGGGAGTGGATCTCGTAGAAAAATGAGCAAGTTTTTGATGAAAAGTGTAACAAAACGGGCAACTCTGGTGATTTTTTCTACGAGAACTATAATGGAATGAACACTCGCAAACTCGGGGTGAGTGCTGGAATGGAAACCTTCACAAACTCCAGGCTGGTGCTGGAACAGGTACCACTGAAAACTCCAGGCTGGTGCTGGAACAGGTACCACTGAAAACTCCGGGCTGGTGCTGGAACAGGTACCACTGAAAACTCCGGGCTGGTGCTAGAACAGGCACCGCTGCGAATTGTTGGTCGGTGACAGAATACGCTGCGACTAAAATAATCTTATTTTTAATGTTATTGATGTGGATGAGTGTTATTATTAAAAAAGTAAATATTTGTATTTGAATTTGGAATGGAATCATTTGCATTCCGAGGAGAAGCATATGATGATAAGAGATTTAATTAGAAAGGCCGCTGTGCTGGCGGTCTCAGCGGTGATGATGTTCACGATGACGCCGGCAGCAGTATTCGGTGAGGCGGGGGGTCAGGCCGGGAATGCTGAAGCACCTGTCACATCGGGGGGTCAGGCCAGGAATGCTGAAGCGCCTGCCGCATCTGTGGATCAGGTCAGGAATGCTGAAGCGCCTGCCGCATCTATGGATCAGGCCGGAAATGCTGAAGCACCTGTCACATCGGGAGATCAGGCTGGATGCGGGGAGCAGATCGTGCTGGAGGATGGCACATTCGTGCCAGGCGAAGTGGTTGTTTTGTTCAAGGCGGGCTCCGTTAAAGATAAGAAGATGTCGCTTGACGCAGCGATGGATCTTGAAAATGTGGACAAGGGCTTCGGGTGCACAATGGAGGCAGCCAATGAAGAGAATGAAGCTGCAGAGGACGCGAAGTCTGAAGTGAAGATCCTTAAAGAGAGCCTTGGAGATGATTTTGAGATCTTAGATTCGATTGCTTTCAGCGACGACCTCATCATGAGCCTCGTGAGATCCGATAAATACGAGACAGAGGTTTTGATAGAGAAACTGTCGGACAACAAAAATATCGAGTCGGCCGAGCCAAACTGGTACACCGAGGAAAAGAGCACATACTCGCTTGATGACATGCTCGCGAAATATGCTTACCACACGAACTCGCCAAAGGATTCAAACGAGAGCGGCGATGATGCCTCTACAAGAGGCGCTGACCTGGAGGAGACAATTTCGACGAGAGCCGGGAGCGTGACTGATTTCAAAGACGGTAAAAGCGGGGATGAGATCGTGGTTGCCGTAAATGATTCCGGCATCAATTACAACCATGAAGATCTGAAGAATATGCTTTGGACGAACCCGGGAGATATTGGACTTGACGGAGAGCACGGATTTAATTTTGATGATAATATGACGGACGTCATGGACACGCTTGGCCATGGGACGCACGTGTCAGGAATAATAGCGGCAGAGGCCAATAATGGCAAGGGCGTGGCAGGAGTCGCATCGGGCGTTAACGTTAAGATCATGATGTGTGCGACGAATACAGCTCAGGAGGAACCGCCTGATATTACTTCCCTATACAGAAGAAGCGGCGCTATGTATTATGCGCTCAAGGCAAAGCAGCGCGGGGTAAATGTAGTCGCAATAAACAATTCATGGGGATCACCTGGGCCAAGCTACTCGTATAACAAGATATTGAACACGCTTGGCGAAGCGGGGATCATGAATTTTGTCGCTGCATCTAATGACGCTTTGGATATAGATAAGATCAATTATTGCCCGCCGGGTGGAAGCAGCCCGTACACTGTAGTTGTTGGTTCGTCAAATATCGACGGGGTGCCGTCCGGGTTCAGTGATTACGGGAAAAGCAACGTGGATCTGTTTGCGCCGGGGCACAGCATTTTGTCGACCGTCTGCTACAGCTCATATTTCCCGAATCTCTACACGGAGGCAGAAAGGGCTGAGAATACAGAGTATTACGGACAGTTCAGCAGTGAGACCAGTGTGGGCAGCGAAGTCGTCCCTGAGCTCGGCATGAAAGAGGTGGTGCCGGATACTCACGGTGAGGGCGTGAAGCAATTTGGGGCGGCGAAGTTCTTTGTGCAGGACAGCAATTTTGACCCGGACGATGAAGGCGAGCAGGACCCGGACGATGACGGTGAGCAGGACCCTGATGGTGACGGCGAGCAAAATCCGGACGGTGACGGCGAGCAAAATCCAGACGGTGACGGTGAGCAAAACCCTGATGATGACGGCGAGCAGGATCCGGACGATGAAGAAGAGCAGCCTGACCTCCCTGAGGCGACATGCGATGTCAGCGTAGTGGAGAACAGGTTCTTTACAGATAACTATGGAGCCGGATCATCTGCTAAGCCGGCGTCCCTGAAAGTGACAGTGAACAACGCCAAAGTCGGCGAGAGCTATTTCGTTTACTTCCCATATGCGAAGAACCACGAGACGACAGGATACGACAACACCAGATATTCGGTCACGATGATCAAGCAGAGCAAGGAGGATGAATTCTCGGCAAATGTTTATGGCTGTGAGATCGTGAAGCATGATAAAAACGGAACTGTATACTGCGAAGCAGTCGACGGTGATTTTAGTGAAAGCGATCCTGGATCCGACGCGGAAGTCGTTCACATGACAGGTCTGTCAAGCCATGGTGATAACCACTGCATTCTGAGCTGGGATGAAGTGGATCCTGAAAAGACAGACATAGTCGAGACCGGCATCGGCGTGAGCTTTACTGTATTCAAGGGGAAAGACATAAAGACACCGGAAGAGGAAGAGTTTATCAAGGGGGCACATCCGGTAACCCTGTATTTTGATTCGATCGCAGTTTCAGAGCCTGTTACAGAAGAAGGAAAGACACCGGAGGATGTATTCCCGGCCGACTCTTCATATGACCTGATGTCAGGAACGTCAATGGCTACACCGGCTGCGACGGGAGCATATGCGGTACTCTGCGCGCTCGAGCCGAAAGAGGAAAGTCAGACTGAAAAAGAATATGTGCTGGGACAACGCGCCAGATTCTTCTCACTGGTCACAAGGAGGGATGAGCTGAAGGATCTCTGCTCGACAGGTGGATACATCGACCTGTCAAAGATAAAAGAAGAGTCAGTGAAGTCTTCGATAACTGAAGCGGTCTGCGACGTTGACAAAGGAACGCTTACGCTTCACGGTACAGGATTCTCAGACGATCTCATGCTCTACAAGAAGAGCCTGGCGGAAGGACTCACAGAAGTAGGCGTCCATATCCGAGAAGATGACAGAATCAGTATCCGAGGAGATGCCTCAGGAGCAGGCATCGATGTCAGGGCGGAAGACGCCTCGGGAGCAGGCATCGATGTCAGGGCGGAAGACGCCTCGGGAGACGGCATCGATATCCGGGAAGAGGCCAGAGAGATTTTAATAGATAAAGATAGGATAAGTGTCGCGGCTGACGGGAAGTCACTCACGATAAGTGACGCCTGGGATCTGTTCGGAACATATACTCGGTTCATCCTGAAGGATGCAGGAGGAGTGAGGGCGAATGGTTCGTTCTTCATCGTGAGGGGGCAGAAAGAGCCCGAGCTCGTGCTCTCAGAGGAGCATAAAGAGACTGTCGATGACAGCACGCTTCCACCTAAGTATCTGTTCACTGATAAGGATGGCAAAGACCTCTATGCGTATCAGCTTTGCTCATACGATCTGTTTGCGGACACAGCAGGTGAGCTGTTTAAATATGACGGGAACAAATTCATAGAGTACCAGGGGACGAAGCTCGGCGACGCAATGTTCGACTACTTTGAGAATAATCTGGGATACAACAGACATGAGATCACGCGCGGCCTTGAGGTCACTCCGAAGGTCGTAAGGCAGCCGATCACAGATGGCAAGACACTGTACACATTCGTCGATACTTCATATAGTCCGCGTGATGATGCAGAAGAAGAGGACATTGAAACGAACTCGTACCTGGCGGCGATGGACTTTACGGCAGATAAGCCTGCATGGCAGTTCAAGAAGATCAGCCCGCTTGCTGATTCGCTTGAAGAGTATAGTGAGGTTAGAGAAGACAAGATAGCCTTCTGTATGCTGAAGGATAAGATCTATGCCTTTGGTGCTGCTGTCGAAGCTGGTGAAGGGGATGACGAGCGGAGCTTCACTTTCGCGTTTGCGTTTGACCCGAAGACTGGTGAGTGGAACCGTCTGGATGATCTCCCAGACGCTTCACTGAGCAGCGCGAGCGCTTTTGTAAAGGATGACAAGATATATCTGATGTTCGGCTCAGATGCGGATACGGTGGTGAATAAGAACGTCTACACTTTCGACGGAAAGGCATGGGTGAAGGATGGCACGATACCGTTCATCGGAAGGTTAGCCACAGATGATTCACCGAACGATCCTGCGGCAGCTCCGGTAAAAGACGGGATAATCATATTCAACTATTCTGCGCAGGGCGCCGGGAACGTGTATCTGTACAACACTGCTTCGCACAGATGTGAACCGCTGTACTATACTATCGACGGCGGACTGTCTGATGCTTTGTACACAGAATCGTCGGAATCCGCAGTTGAGACGAGAGACGGACTGTACTTCATCAGGCTCATGGAAGACGACGCAGTCATAAAGAGGTTCGATCTCTACAGGATCCCGAAGTCGAGCAAAGCATACCGCCCGACATATAAAGATCCGAATCCTATGACAGTGAAGGCTTCGGGCAAAACCGTCAAGGCATCGAAGCTAAAGAAGAAGTCAGTAACTGTTAAAGCTGTGACGGTCAAAAAGGCAGAGGGCAAGGTAACATTCAAGCGTGTTAAGATAAAATGCCCGAAGAAGCTGGCGAAAGCCGCAAAAGCGAAGATCAGTGTCAACAGGAAGACAGGAAAGATCACTCTGAAGAAAGGCCTTAAGAAAGGGAAATACATTGTTTCTGTGCGTGTGACAGCCGCAGGAAACGACTACTATGATAAGGTGGCCAGGACTGTCAAGGTAAAGATCACAGTAAAGTAGAACTGCAGTGGAGATCACAGTAAAATAGAGTTGCATTGAAGTTCACAGTGAAATAGAGTTGCAGTGAAGGTCAAAGTGAAATAGAGATGCGTTGAAAAGACTTGAAGCGGGATGGGCGCCCGCCGGCATGGTGCCGGCAGGCGCCCGTCCTTTTTGTATTTTTTCATTTTAATTTCATTATGGAATCGTATAATAAATTATCTATAATGTAAATGAGGCGGATATGCGTATTCTTGTAGCAGAAGATGAACAGAATATGAATTATGTTCTGAAAAGGCGCCTTACTAATGACGGTTATACCGTCGACAGCTGTTTTACCGGAACTGAAGCCATGGACTATCTTAACTGTACTGCATATGATGCGGTAGTCCTTGATATTATGCTTCCGGGAAAAGACGGATTTGAAGTACTGAAGGAACTCCGCGAGAGCGGACAGGACGTCCCGGTGCTGCTTTTGTCGGCAAAAAGTGAAGCCAAAGATATCGTTAAGGGACTTGATGCCGGCGCGGATGATTATCTTACAAAGCCGTTTGATTTTTCCGAGCTTTCCGCAAGACTCCGGCTCATACTTCGTAAGAAAGTCGAGCACAGAGGCAATATCTACAGCTGCGGCGGTCTTCAGATAGATACGGCGATAAGACAGGTTACGCGCGACGGAAAGATCATCCGGCTTTCACCGAGAGAATATTCAATTCTGCTTTTTCTGCTCAGAAACAAGGATATCGTGGTCACACGTGAACAGATAGTCGATAATATATACAACATAGATCAGGACATAAGCTCCAACGTGATCGACGCATACATACGGCTGCTCAGGAAAAAAGTCGACAGAGATTTTGATGAGAAGCTGATATACACGATACGAGGCATGGGGTATGTCCTCAAAAGTGAGGAATCATGAAAAAACCGACGATAGTTCGTTATCTGGGAACACGTACAGTTATCTATTTTGCGATCATGCTGATAGGTATGTGCGTGCTTTTTTCATATACGATCAGCAGGGCGCAGCTCGATGCTGCAAAGCAGACGGTCTCCATAGAATCGAGACGGGCCAGCCGCCATATAGTAAAGCTCGACGACGGTACACTGGCTGTCGATCAGGAAATGCTTGACGATCTTGAATTCTGCGATATCGCGGTCATCACCTCTGCCGGGGAAATCGTAAGCGGCGACATCCCTGAGGAACTGGAAAAGGAATTGTCTGAAGCTCCTGCAGATGAAGGCTTCCGTTCTGTCAGGGCAGATGGAAAAGTATATTACATTTGCGACCACAGAGCCATGCATTTTCACCGTGAGCATGGAGAACACAGCCGAGGGTCTGGCGGCAAAGCTGACGGAGAACACAGCAGCGGGTCTGGCGGCAAAGCTGACGACATCGGCGGTGCAGGGACGGAGAAGTCTGATCAAAACCAGACTGGCAATGATCCAGGAGCACCAGAGGACGATCCTGGAGAAATGGACCGGCAGCTGAAGGGTTATTATATACGAGCGGTCTTATGCAAAGATGATTTTAAGACTGTGTACCATAATATACAGTTGTTCTTCTACAGCTTTGTGGCTTTGCTCGTAATTGTATTCGTGATAGCCGGGGTGTGGCTGTATCGAAGAGCCGCTCGCCCTGTCCGCGAGATGTGTGACGACGTGCAGAAGCTTGTCGAGGATCCTGACTATTCCGGACGTGTCGAGAACACTTCCTTATTCTACGAGACAGAGGTGATGACGAATGCGTACAACAAGCTCATGGACAGAAATGAGAAGCTCATCAGCCAGCAGGAAGAGTTCAACGAGAATGTGTCACATGAACTGAAGACTCCGATCGCTGTGATCAGGTCTGAAGTCGAGCTGCTGCAGGATCTGTACGGGAAAGAGCTTCCGGAAGAAGCCAGAGAATCACTTTCAGTGATGCATAAGCAGAGCGACAGGATAAATGCCATGATCACAGAGCTGAGGTATATGGCTAAGATGGACAGGGAGAATTTTGCCCTGAATAAAGAAGAGATCGCACTCTCAGACATCGCGGAATCAGTCTGTGATGACATAGAGGATGTAACGCTCGGCGGTCGTAAGTTCGCGTATCACTGGGATCAGGACGACGCTGCCGTCGATGTGGCTCTGGTGATGGTCGCTGTGAGGAATCTCATAATAAACGCTGTGAAATACAGCCCTGAAGGAAGCATTATAGATCTTTTCTCAGGTACCATAGACGGCATGGCATTCCTCAAGGTGTCGGATAAGGGCGAGGGCATAGCAGAAGAAGATCTGGACAGGATCTTCGAGCCGTATTATCAGGTGAAGAGCGAAAGAAATTCAGACGGTTTCGGGCTCGGCCTTGCGCTTACGATGAAGATCGCGGAGAAACACGGCGGAACAGTTACGGTCGATTCAGAGCAGGGAAAAGGCAGCACCTTTACCCTGATGCTGCCTGTGAAATGATCTTATACTTATTTTTTGACTTTGCCGATCAGAGCTTTCATCGGGTGACGCATGTGGTCTATGCGCCTTGTCTGCTTTTCTAGTGCGGATTCCAGCTTTTCTATCCGCTTTTCCAGTTTCTCGATAGTGTACTCTGCAGCTTTGACGCGGCGGTATAGTAATATGTCGCCGGCTGCCGATGTCAGTATCACATCGTCGAGATACTCGGGATTGTCTTTCTCCCACTTTGGAGGGCAGGAATAGTCTTCTGAAAAGAGAGGCTTACCGTCGTGTATATAAAGCTCCGCGGCGAGATCATTTCCTTTTTTGAATCGTTCCATGAATGCTGCGCGCTCTTCTTCTGAAAGCGTGGAGCATTTATATTTTTTACTGGAAAGATCCGAGACCATGTTTACGCGGTCTTTCAGATAGATCTGGTCGCCTATCAGAAGATCGTCCATCTGGTTTATGATCCTCTTGATCTCGGCGGTGTTCCCGGACAGCCTGCTGTTAGTTGCTTCCTGCGTGATCGTATATTCATCTGTCAGTTCAAGGCCGATCCGGCGCATGAAGTCCGCGATTATCCCATCACCCTTTACAGCATCATCAAAGCGCACGACGTCAAGGTTTTCCACACCTGCGACATCAGTTATCACTTTCAGAACGTAATAATAATTGATATGTTCGAATTCATCAATGAACTGAGCGACATCTCTTGTTTCGGTTATCGTTGATTTGATCTGCTGGTTCCAGTATGACTCCGCGAATACATCCTGCCTTCTGAGGTACACGATGAGCTTGATCTGGTATCCGTACTCACGGCCGTCATCGATCAGCTGCTTCATCAGGGCAGCCTTATCGTAGAATAATTCAAGCCACAGTCTCTCTTCAGAAAGTATCACATTAGGATATGACCTGAATATCTCGTGAAGTCTTGCCATGCCTTTGTTGTAGAAATCTTTTTCCTTTTCCCGGTTCCGCACGTTATGCTTGTTGAAATACGGATGCCCAAGGAAAAGGCCGTTTCTGGTATTGTCCCAGTACGGATAGAAGATCTCGGGGAACATGGGATATGTGTATCCCTTTGTTTTCAGCACTTCGTCGTTCTCGGTCAGAAAGTGCTGCAGTGTTGTCGTTGCAGTTTTCTGCGTTCCTATATGAAGGTATAAAGTGTTCATATCTGCCTCCCGGTCCATTTTACTTTAGTGATTATATACGTTCAATATGAAACTGCGGTGAAAGGCGCAGTCTGGAAGCATCCTGGGCGTGCTGGGAGGCACTTTTCACTTTCGTTTCATTTTGATTTTGTATACTGCTGATATAAAATAAGCTGATTATGCCCTTCTTGCGGCAGTTATGTTTTTATGATCATGCCGGCAGGGAAGGGCTTTGTCCATGGAGGTGTGTTATGGACCATCTGGACCGTCTGGAAGCAGAGGCGATCTATATCATGCGGGAGGTATCGCAGGAGTGCGAGAAGCCGGTAATGCTCTACTCGATCGGCAAAGACTCATCGGTCATGCTCCATCTTGCGATGAAAGCTTTCTATCCGGAAAAGCCGCCTTTCCCGTTCCTTCACATTAATACGACCTGGAAGTTCCATGAGATGATCGAGTTCCGCGACAGAAGAGCGAAAGAGCTCGGCATCGAGATGCTGGAATACATAAATGAAGATGGCCTCAGACGCGGCATCAATCCTTTTGATCACGGCGCGTCATATACCGACATAATGAAGACCCAGGCTCTGAAGCAGGCGCTGACCAAGTATGGATTCACGGCCGCGTTCGGCGGCGGGCGCCGCGACGAAGAAAAGAGCAGAGCAAAGGAGCGCATATTCTCGTTCAGGAACAGCGAGCAGGCATGGGATCCGAGGAACCAGCGGCCTGAGATGTGGAAGCTCTACAACACAGAGATAAACAAAGGCGAGAGCATCCGCGTGTTCCCGATCTCGAACTGGACCGAAGCGGATATCTGGCAGTACATAAAGCGCGAGAACATTCCGATCGTTCCTTTGTATTTCGCCAAGGAAAGACCTGTGGTGGAACGGGACGGCAACCTGATAATGGTAGACGACGACCGCATGCGCCTATATGAAGGCGAGAAGCCTATGATGAAAAAAGTCCGCTTCAGAACGCTCGGCTGCTATCCGCTATCAGGCGGGGTCGAGTCCGACGCGGAGACGATAGATCAGATAATAGAGGAGACGCTCTCCGCAGCAGAGTCCGAGAGGACGAGCAGAGTTATCGATAAGGACGGCGGAGCGGCGAGCATGGAGAAGCGTAAGCAGGAGGGGTATTTCTGATGAAAGAACTTCTGAAATTCCTTACATGCGGAAGCGTGGATGATGGCAAGTCGACTTTGATCGGGCACCTTCTGTATGACGCAAAGCTCCTCTTCGCGGACCAGGAGCAGTCTCTCATAATGGACAGCAAAGTCGGGAGCCGCGGCGGTGAGATCGATTATTCGCTCCTTCTTGACGGCCTCATGGCAGAGCGTGAGGAAGGGATAACGATCGATGTCGCGTACAGATATTTCACGACGGAGAAGAGAAGCTTCATCGTGGCTGATACGCCGGGACATACCGAATATACGAGAAATATGGCAGTCGGAGCCTCATTCGCGGACCTCGCGGTGATACTGGTCGACGTGTCGAAGGGGATCCTTACACAGACAAAGCGCCACGCGAGGATCTCTGCGATGATGGGCGTACGCAGCTTTGTTTTCGCGCTGAACAAAATGGATCTTGTCGACTATGACCAGGACAGATTCAATGAGCTCAGGCACGACATCAAAGTCCTCTCGGCTGAGTTCGATCTGGATGACGTCAAGATAATACCGGTATCTGCGACGGAAGGTGATAACATAACGACGCCGTCAAAGAACATGCCGTGGTATAAGGGGGAGACACTTCTCGGCTGGCTCGAGGAGGTCGACGTCACACACGGCAATGACGAAGAAGGTTTTGTGATGCCTGTCCAGAGGGTATGCCGTCCGGACAGATCATTCAGAGGCTTTGCCGGACAGATCGAATCAGGAGAGATCTCTGTTGGAGATGCAGTGAAGATCCTGCCGGGAGAGAATACCGCCAGGGTGAGCCGCATACTCGTGACAGATAAAGAGTCTGATAAAGCATCGAACGGCATGGCTGTAACGATCTGTATCGACAAAGAGATAGACGTATCGAGAGGAAGCGTGTTAGTTAAGGATGCAGAGCCTGAAGTGTCGCGTGTATTCTCGAGCGATATACTCTGGATGGATGACGAGCCTCTTATCGAGGGACGCGGTTACCTGCTCAAGCTCGGCACGCAGAGGATACCTGCGACAGTGATGAAGATCAGCTGCAAGATCGACGTCAACACGGGTGAGAAGGTCCCTGCGAAAAAGATCGTAAAGAACGAGATCGCGCAGTGCGACATAATACTCCCGAGGGGAATAGTTCTGGATGCATTCAATAAGCACAGGAGCCTTGGAGAGTTCATACTGATAGACCGTGTGAGCCATATGACATCAGCCTGCGGTACAGTCAGATACAGCCTGAGAAGGTCTGAGAACGTAAAGTGGCAGGAGCTTGACATCACAAGAGATCTCAGAGCGGCGAGCCTGAGGCAGAAGCCTTTGACCATATGGTTCACAGGCCTCTCCGGAGCAGGCAAGTCCACGCTTGCCAATGCCGTTGAAAAGCGTCTCCATGCTGCGGGAAAGCATACGATGCTTCTCGACGGAGATAATATCAGGATGGGCATAAACAGCGACCTCGGATTCAGTGAGCGCGACAGGATAGAGAATATCAGGCGTATCGGTGAAGTGGCGAAGCTGATGAACGACGCGGGGCTGATCGTGCTGACATCGTTCATATCGCCGTTTGTCGCAGACAGGAGACGCGTCAGGGAGATAATCGGTGATGGAACCTTCATAGAAGTCTACGTTTCTACGCCGATAGAGAAATGCAGAGAGCGCGATGTGAAGGGGCTGTATAAGAAGGCAGATAAAGGAGAGATCCCGAACTTCACAGGCGTGAACAGTCCGTATGAGGTACCGGAGAATCCGGAGATAACCATAGATACCAGTGAGATGGGGCTTGAAGAAACAGTCGATAAGATGATGAAGGCGCTTGAGCAGTATCTGTAGTGCACAGGTCTGCGCGTAAAAGCGCTGGGAACGTCTGGATGATCAAATCATCCTTGTCAGATGCGTTAGGGGGATCTGAGAAATGGACAGGAAACAGATAAAAAAGATCGTGAGCATCATCACGATGCTTGTGCTGGCAGTGAGCATGCTCGCATCATGCGGCGGATCGAAGAGCGAGTCAGAAGATGGTACGGTTAAGATAACAAATGTATCATATGACCCGACCCGGGAACTGTACGCAGCGTATAATGAGTGGTTTTCAGGCAAATATGAAGAAGAGACAGGAACGAAGGTCGAAATCGTACAGTCGCACGGCGGATCAGGCAGCCAGGCGAGATCTGTCGTAGAGGGCAGCGACGCCGACGTGGTAACATTGGCGCTTGCGCATGATATAACTCTTATCGAGCAGGCAGGCCTTATAGAGTCAGGCTGGATCGACGAGTTCGACAGACAGTCGTCGCCATACACTTCCACGATCGTATTCCTTGTAAGAAAGGGCAACGAAAAGGGAATAGAGGACTGGGACGACCTTATCAAACCGGGTGTTGAGATCATCACGCCTGATCCGAAATCGAGCGGAGCAGCCTGCTGGAACTTCCTCGCTGCATGGAACTATGCATCAGAGAAATACGGTGACGAAGCAAAGGTCAAGGACTTTATGTCTAAGCTTTACGGAAACGTCACGGTCATGGATTCAGGAGCAAGAGGATCGACCACAACATTCGTAGAGAACGGCCAGGGCGATGTACTCGTCTCATGGGAGAACGAGGCGATACAGACTGCGTCAGAATATCCTGACGATTATGAGATCGTTACACCTTCCGTCAGCATCCTGGCACAGCCGAGCGTAGCTGTAGTAGATGAGAACGCAGGAAAGAACGGGACTGCTGAAGTCGCTCATGACTACCTGGAGCATCTGTACACTGAAGATGCACAGCGTATCATCGGCGAATACGGATACCGCCCGTCAGATGAAGAGATACTTAAAGAGTTCAAAGAAAAATTCGATCTTGATATAAAGCTCTGCAATATCGATGACTTCGGCGGATGGGACGCGGCATACGAGAGATTTTTCAAAGACGGCGGAGTCTTTGATGAGATATACGGGAACTGAATACAGTTTGATGATAGGATAACAGCTGGATGAGGGGAGCGCGCGGACACAGCATAATACCGGGATACGGTCTGACGATGGGGATCACGGTCACCATGATGTCAGTGTTTATTCTGATACCGCTCGCTTCTATTTTAGTGTTCTCGACGCACCAGTCGCCGGCGGATTTCGTGTCGGTCGTGACGGATGACGCCGTCCGGAACGCGCTCGTAACGAGCGTGGGATGTGCATTCATAGCGGCGCTGATAAACTGTTTATTCGGACTCATCATCGCTATGGCGCTCGTGAGGACGGACTTCCCGGGAAAGCGTATACTCGATGGAATGATCGAACTTCCTCTCGCCATCCCGACTGCTGTAGCTGGCATCACGCTGAGCAAGCTGTATTCCGATTCCGGATGGATGGGACAGGCGCTCGGTGTATTCGGGATCAAAGTCTCATATACTCATCTCGGGATCATCGTCGCTCTTATATTCGTCGGGATACCTTTTACGGTGAGGACGGTCCAGCCTGTGCTGGAGAAGCTGAGTCCGTCGTATGAAGAGGCGGCGTTCACGCTGGGCGCAGGCCGTGCGTACACATTAAGGCGCGTAGTGCTTCCGGAGATCATGCCGGCACTTCTAACGGGATTCAGCCTGGCGTTCGCAAGGGGGATCGGTGAATACGGAAGCGTCATATATATTTCAGGAAACAGCGCCAAGAATAAGACTCAGGTGATATCATATGTCATAATGCAGAAGCTCAACTACTTGGACTATGCAAGTGCGACAGCGATCGCGCTTATCATGGTCGTGATATCGTTCATCATGCTTCTGATCATAAACGCAGTCGCTGTCTATCAGGCAAAAAAGACTGAGTCGGACTACGTTGCGACAGCTGGAAAAGCATCAGCGCATGACGACGGTATCATGGGTAAAGTCTTTGCCTGCATATCTGTTATATTTGTTTTCCTCATGCTGGTGATGCCGCTGATCTCGCTGCTCCGGAACGCTTTTTCAAGAGGGCTGGGATTCTACACATCATCACTTTCGACTGATTTCTTCAGATCTGCGCTTGCGGTCACTGTCATGGCCGCAGTGATCGCGCTGGCGGTGAACACATTCTTCGGACTTTCAGCAGCATGGCTTCTCACACGCTTTTCATTCCGTGGCAGGCAGGTGCTTGCGGCGCTTATCGATATTCCGTTTTCAATCTCTCCGGTAATAGCGGGTCTGTCATATATCATGACGTTCGGAAGGCTCGGCTGGGCATACCCTGCGCTTGAGTGGATAAACTCGACTTTCGGGACAGACATCCAAATCGTATTCGCGCTTCCGGGAGTCGTGCTGGCTACGATATTCGTGACGTTCCCGTTCGTGTCAAGAGAGCTTATTCCTGTAATGAACTCAGTTGGCACGGCCGAGGAAGAAGCCGCCGCCATGATGGGAGCTCCGGGTATGACGATATTCAGGCGCATTACATTCCCGCACATCAAATGGCCGCTGATATACGGCATGATCCTCTGCACAGCCAGAGCTCTTGGCGAGTTCGGCGCGGTAAGCGCGCTGTCGAAGACACGCGGGGAGACATTCACACTTCCGCTTGAGATAGACGCGCTGTACATGGACGGGAGCGCAGAATCGATAACAGCAGCATTCGCAGTATCATCAGTACTCGTCGTGATGGCAGTGGTACTGCTCGTCCTTAGAAACATATTCGAGCATAAAGAAGAGAAAAAGCAGAACTCCTGAGCACACCTGCTCTATATGGAAGCAGAGTGGCAAGGAGAAAGATGTTCTGTATGGAAGCAGAGTAAGAAAGAGCAAAAAGCTGTTCCGTATGGAAGCAGTGTGGGAAGGAACAGAAAGAAAGGTCGCAGTATGTATCTGGAGTTAAAAGATATATGTAAAAGGTATGTAGACGCGAAGCCGGGTGAGCCGGATGCGGTCTCACATGTAGATCTCGGAATTGAAAAGGGTGAGCTGATCGCGCTCCTTGGGCCTTCCGGAAGCGGTAAGACGACTCTGCTCCGCATGATCGCGGGGCTGGATCAGCCGACTTCAGGTGAGATCTACATCGACGGTACGTGTGTAAACGATCTTGCTCCTGCGTACAGGAAAGTCGGGTTCGTATTCCAGAACTACGCTTTGTTCAGGTATATGACTGTGTTCCAGAACATTGCGTTCGGCCTCGATGTGCAGAAGAAGCCAGCTGAAGAGATAAGGAAGCGTGTGGATTACCTTCTCGAGCTCATCGGTCTTTCTGAATTAAGAAACAGGTATCCGAACCAGCTTTCCGGAGGACAGAGGCAGAGGGTGGCTTTTGCAAGGGCACTGGCGACAGAGCCTGCGATACTCCTGCTTGATGAACCTTTTGCCGCGATCGATTCCAAAGTCAGAAAAGAGCTGAGGACGTGGCTCAGGGAGATGATAAGAGAAGTCGGCGTGACTGCGGTTTTTGTCACTCATGATCAGGATGAGGCTGTCGACATGGCAGACAGGATCGTTCTTCTTAAAGACGGGAAAGTAGAGCAGATCGGTACGGCATACGAAGTATACAAAGAGCCTGGTACTGCTTTTGCCGCTACATTCATCGGAGACTCAGCAGTCTGGGACATCTTTACAGGGTTCAAAGGCTTTGATGATATAAGCGGCGGACGGAAGGTCGTTATACGGCCGGAATATGTGGAATCGTTCCGTGACGACAACCCGAAGTTCCACGACATGATACAGTATTCAGACGAGGGGGTCGTTTCAGACGTCGTGTTCCGCGGGACATTCACCGAGGTCACGCTCGATGTCAACGGGATAAAACTGATCTGCAGGAGATCCCCTGAGCGGAGGCCGGTCCATGTCGGCGACAGGATGAGAGTGCTGGTATACCGCATCAATGTTTTTGACGATGAAGGCGCGTATGTGATAAAGAACAGGCTTCTTTCAAACATCGAGATAGAATTCATGTAAATAGCGTGACATATGTGATACAATAATAGCAGAAGTTCTGCCGGCGGATGTCAGGAATGGCTCCGGAGGGCGGTGCTCCGATGAAAAGTGGAGGTGACAGGCTATTATGAAAAAGAACGTATTGATCGTGCTGCTGACCGCGGTTCTTCTGACGGCGCTGCTCGCAGGCTGCAGCGGTGTGGGTATGAGTGAGGAAGAGAAAAAGAGCCAGTTCCTGATCGGGACATGGACCGCGACAGAAGCAACAGTGAACGGTGTGACAAAAGACCCTTCTGAGATCTTCCAGGATGCATTATCGCTTGACTTCGTAAAAGGCGGAGACTGCACGATGTCGATCGGCGACAAGCAGTCAGAATTAAAATGGGAGCTCGTCGACGATGGAGTCATACTTTCGGGTGAGGACACATACACGGTCACATTCCCGGATGCACAGCGGAAAACTCTGATGATCAACATAAAAGGAATAGATATCCTTATGGAGAAGGCTGAAGAAGAGAAATAGTTCTTCATCGATCTGCATGGGAACAGGCTCTGTTCAGGTATATCCTGGGCAGAGCTTTTTTAGTTCTGCATGATATATATGTGGTAGAATAAAGACAGAGATATCGAGCTCATCAGGGAACAATGTATAAAGAACAATGGATAAGGAACAACGTATAAGGAACAATGTATAAAGAAAGAACTTGCAGATCGATCTGCGGAGGTGTGATATGTCTGTAATTGCAGGGTTTATGGTGCCGCATCCGCCTATGATAGTGCCGGCGGTCGGCCGCGGGAGCGAAGTCGAGGTCGAAGAGACGACAAAAGCGTACGAGCGTGTCGCGGAGGAGATCGCGGAGATCGCGCCTGAGACCATAATAATATCGAGCCCGCACACAGTGATGTATTCAGACTATTTCCATATATCACCAGGTAGGGGCGCACGGGGGTCGTTCAGGGATTTCGGCGCTCCGGAGGTGAGTTTTGATGAGGAATACGACGAAGAGCTTGTCAGAGAGATATGCCGAATGGCCGACGAGTGCCATTTCCGTGCCGGGACCATGGGCGAGCGCGATCAAAACCTCGACCATGCAACTATGGTGCCTCTTTATTTCATCAGGCAGAAGTATAAAGGCGGGAAGATCATAAGGGTCGGCCTTTCCGGACTCCCGCTGACCGAGCACTATGCGCTTGGAATGATGATACAGCAGGCGGTGTCAAAGCTCGGACGCCGCGCGGTATATGTCGCGAGCGGCGACCTTTCGCATAAGCTTCAGGACTATGGGCCATACGGATTCGCGCCGGAGGGACCGGTCTACGATGAGCGGATAATGGATGTCATGGGCCGTGGAGCATTCGGGGAACTCTTTGATTTTGATGAGGCATTCTGTGAAAAAGCTGCGGAGTGCGGCCACAGGTCATTTGTCATTATGGCGGGCGCTCTGGACGGAATGTCAGTGAAAGTAGAGAAGCATTCACACCAGGACGTGACTGGAGTGGGGTACGGCATATGCTCGTTCTTTGTTGGCGAGCACGATGAGAGCAGGAAATTTCTGGACGCATACCTTGACAGACAGGCGGAAGCGAGCCGCGAGCAGCTCGAGCACGCGGACGAATATGTGAAGCTTGCCTGGAAGTCGCTTGAAAGCTATATCACCAGTCACAAAACGATAGATGTGCCGGACGGCCTGCCTTCAGAGATGCTCGAACAGCAGGCGGGAGCATTCGTGTCGATCCATGAGAACGGGGCGCTCAGAGGGTGCATCGGGACCATACTCCCGACTACCGAATGCGTAGCGCAGGAGATAATAGACAACGCGGTGAGCGCATCAACGAGAGATCCGCGGTTCGACCCGATAACGCCGGAAGAGATCCCATGGCTGGAGATCAACGTCGACGTTCTCAGCGAGCCGGAAGACATCGATTCGCCGGAGCAACTAGACGTAAAAAAATACGGCGTGATAGTTTCATGCGGGAGCCGGCGCGGACTGCTTCTTCCGGATCTCGACGGAGTCGACACTGTAGAGCAGCAGATACGGATAGCCATGCAGAAAGGCGGTATCCGTGAAGGAGAGAAGATCAAGCTGCAGAGATTTACAGTGACGAGACATAAATAGAGGTACACTGACTGACAAATTCACATCGACAAATAAAGCACACCGGCAGATAATGTCACGCTGACAAAAATCACATCGGCAGATGAAGTCACACCGGTGCATATGCGAGCGTGCGAAGGGAAGGATAATGCATACAGCCGCCAGCAGCGTACGCGTGCGTACGAAGGGAAGGATAAAAGTATGGATCATGCAACATGCGATGTCTGTTTCAGGCACTGCAGGATCAACGAAGGAAGTCTGGGATTCTGCGGCGCAAGGACCTGTGTAGACGGAAAAGTGATCTGCGCGAACTACGGCAGGGTCACTTCGCTTGCGCTTGATCCGATCGAGAAAAAGCCGCTGGCCAGATTCTTTCCAGGCAGCCTTATACTGTCAGTAGGAAGCTACGGATGCAACCTGAGATGCCCATTCTGCCAGAACAATGAGATATCATGGTCGGAACTGGCAATAGATACAGCGAGGTATTTTGCTAATCATGATCTGAGAGCCGGAGCTGCCGAGAATGGTGCAGCTCAGCAGGAAGAGAATGGTGCAGCTCAGCAGGAAGAGAACGATATCCTTCGTACAGATTTTGTTACGCCGGAAGTGCTCGCTGATACCGCCGAGTATTATAAAAGGGCAGGAAATATAGGCGTAGCCTTCACATACAATGAGCCTTTGATCGGGTATGAATACGTGAGAGACGCCGCTAAGCTGGTGCATGAAAAAGGCATGAAGAATGTGATCGTAACGAACGGAACGGCCGGCCTGAATGTGCTGGATGAGCTGGCACCGTACGTCGATGCGATGAATATAGATCTGAAAGGATTCAGCGACCGCTATTACAAAGACGTCCTCGGCGGCGACCGCAAAATGGTCATGGACTTCATAGAGGCCGCAGTAAAAGTGTGCCACGTTGAGCTCACGACTCTGATAATCCCTGGTGAGAATGATTCCGACGAGGAGATGGCCGCGTTGTCCGCATGGGTCGCGGGTCTGAAGCCGTCGCCGGAGTATTATACCGACGCGGGCTGCGGCATATCAGCCGAGCAAAACTATCAGCCACTGAGCGGAGCCGGATCAGCGAAACAGAACTGTCAGCCACCGAGCGGAGCCGGATCAGCGAGACAGAACTGTCAGCCATCGAGCGGAGCCGGATCAGTCGGGCAGAACTGTCAGCCATCGAGCGGAGCCGGATCAGCGAGACAGAAATGTCAGCCATCGAGCGGCGCCGAATCAGTCGGGGAAGACCTGCCATTGACAGATCAAGTAGAGCAAGTTACCAATGCTGGATCAACCACCGGCGCCGATATCACCGTGACCGACCAAAAGAATCAAGTTACCGGCGCTGACATACCACTCCATGTCACAAGGTTCTTCCCGTGCTTCCATATGACAGACCGCTGTCCGACCGCAGTGGATTCAGTTATCCATCTTGCTGATGTCGCACGGAAGAACCTGAAGTACGTTTATACAGGAAACATCTGATTATGTAAATTCCGTCACAACAGTAAATCCTGTCACAACAATAGTTCAATTGTGATCTGCAAGGATCATTGTCATCAGACTCAGTTGAAGATCGTATTTCGAAGATAGGAACCTATTGATTCCGTCTACGAAAACCAAAAAAACAGCAAAAGTGATATCACTTTTGCTGTTTTTGTTCAACCTGTAGACAGAAACAGCTAGAAAACCCATGATCTCGTCTACAGAAAGCAAAAAACTAACGAAAATGATATCATTTTGCATGATTTTACTCATTCTGTAGACAGAAATGGCAAAAAAGGCCTTGATTCCGTCTACAGAAAGCAAAAAACTAACGAAAATGATATCATTTTGCATGATTTTACTCATTCTGTAGACGGAAATGGTAAGAAAACCCTTGATTCCGTCTACAGAAAGCAAAAAACTGATGAAAGTGATATCATTTTGCATGATTTTACTCATTCTGTAGACAGAAACAGCTTCAAAGAGTGAATTCTGTAGAAAAAACAGCAGGAATTTGATGAAAAGTGTAGTAAAACGAATAATTCCGAGGTGTTTTTCTACGGAAACAGCATTTAGGAGTGAATTCTGTAGAAAAAACAGCAAGGATTTGATGAAAAGTGTAGTAAATCAGAAAATTGCAAAAGATTTTTCTACGAGGAACTGCGAGAGGAACATCTTGGCAATGAGTGGAAAGACCTGGTCAATGAGTGGAAAGACCTGGTCAGATGCGGCTCACAAGGATCTCGCTGCGGTAGGCTTTGGCGGCTGAATCATAGTAGCGTTTGCCGATACAGTTGACGTGGACTCTGGTGCCGTCTTTACGCACGATGTCGTGCTCAAGGTAAGCGATGTTGCCGTGCGTGAACTGCTTATCAACTTCGGAAATGTAGTGGTCACGGTCATCTTCTGGTATAAGATCGAATTGCGACATATTGCCTATGGCTTCACCTGGGGTGTAGCCGGTTATATCGGTGAACATCGGATCTACCTCTACGATGCGGTCATCGATATCCAGGATGTAGTGGCAGAATGGTACGGAACTCGTCACATCGCCGATCGGGGTCGCTATATGGCTGTCCGATGAAGCTGCGGCACTGGTACTTGTATTGCTGTCCGATGGTGCTGTGGCACTGGCACTTGCCTGGATACTCAGCTGGTCTGCGGAAACAGCACTTGCCTGGTCACTCAACTGGCCTGCGGCAGTACCATTGGTCTGGCCCGCTGCTTCGGCGCCAGTGTTGCTTGTGGTTTTTGCTTCGGCGCCAGTGTTGCTTGTGGTTTTTGCTTCGGCGCCAGTGTTGCTTGTGGTTTTTGCTTCGGCGCCAGTGTTGCTTGTGGTTTTGATCCCGGCGCCTGCCTGGCTTCTGTATACTACTGCAGGATCTTCGAGCTGCTTGAAGACCCGGATCTCACCGCTCGTTTTTTCGACCTGCGTTATATCTGGATCCTCGTCGAGCATCTTCAGGAATTCTTCCGCAAGCATTGGATCGAACTGTGTGCCTGAGCACCGCTTTATCTCAGCCTGTGCTTCTTTTGGTGAAAGTGCTTTTCTGTAGCTTCTGGTGTTCACCATCGCGTCGTATGCATCGACTACAGAAATTATCCTTGAGAGAAGAGGTATGGCGCTGCCAGCGAGCTTTTCGGGGTAGCCGTCGCCGTCCCAGCGCTCGTGATGGTGGAGAATGAATACTGCGATATCCTTCAGCTCATCTGAGCTCATGGCTATTTCAAACCCTTTTTCTGCATGGGTGCGCAGGACTGCCCACTCACTTTCGGTAAGTCTGCCAGGCTTGTTCAGTATCTCAAGCGGGATTCCGATCTTTCCTATGTCATGCAGCAGGCAAAGCAGGCTAAGGTCGGCCTGTTCTGCATCGGTAAGACCGATCCTCTTTCCAAGTACGTTCCCCATTTTCTGTGTTCTTTTAACATGAGCTTCAGTATCGGAATCGCTCTCCTGGAGGGCGCGTACAAGGCTCGTAAGCGTCTGTGAATGATTAGATCCGGAGTCCAGGAGCTTTTTCACCTGAAGAGAATGGACCGCGAGCTCCACTGCCTGAATGACGTTTCTTCCTGCACCGGCATTCTCACGAATTACGACCTGGTTTTGATCAGTGACGGAAGAATCAGCTGTCTCACTTAAGCCGTACATCACAGTCCCGCCACAGGCTTTCTGGATTTTCTCAGCGTTCTCACGGATGCCGTTTTCTGTCGAGTGCTGACAGATCGCCAGCAGATTCGCCTCGTATCCACGGACGAATTTTGTGCCTTCCGGCATGTACTTGCGCATCGCCGACGCTAGGCCGCGGATCCTCTGATTGCCGACCTCATGGCCGAATGTATGGTTGACGCGGCTAAGCCCGATTATGTCGAACACCGCGACCGCTGTAGGATGATCAAAATTGTATGGGTCTTCAGCGATGATACGGTGGAAATACTCCCAGTTTTCAAATCCGGTCAAAATATCAGTACTGATATCGGGTTCAGTGAATACAAGAAGATTCCCGGTCACAGCGCCGCGGTAATCACGCAGCTTGCTGGAATCAAGGCGTATAGGAGTCTCGCGTCCATCAGGGCAGCACTGCACGCTGAAACTGTCTTCGTCACTGTGCCCATCCGGGATCCCGGCCTGCTTTATGAAGTCCGACTTTTTCATTCTGTCCGGCCATTTTACTTCAGGGAAGAGAAGCTCTGCTTTCTGATTCTTCATAATAAGCTCTTCGTCATGGTCGAACAGCACGATGCCCTGGTTGATGTTCTGGAATATGGTCATCGAGAGCGACATGAGCATGTCTTTATGCCGGTATTCGAACGCAGCCCAGTAAACTATGACGAGTGCGATGGAATAGCCGAATATAGACCAGTCGAGGAGAGCGTACAGCCTTGTTCCGGACGAGTACAGGAATACAGCATTGATGATCACGACAGCAGCGATCGCGATTATGATGAGCCAGTACTGGTTCTGATACTGCTGCGGTGTACGTGAGATCTTGACCCCGAGAATGTAGATAATGAATCCGACGAGCAGATACGTGAAGATCAGGTGGAGTATATAGAGCGGCTTCATCTCGTAGACGAACGGTGCAATGGCGGTGTCTCTGGGGGCATACGTAACGGCTATCTCTTTGAATATGTTGACGAACAAAACGATACTGTCGAATGTCGCGCAGACCGCGATGACTTTCTTCATGCACCACGACTCTCTGGTGAGGTGGCGCTCAGTGAAAAGATATGTGAAACATACGAGAGAGACCAGCATCCAGTCGATGCATATAAAGTAGACACTGGAAAAGACAGACCGTGCCATATAACTGGAGGCGTTTACACTGATAACGTATGATAATGTGACCAGACCCGCAGAAAGAGCAGAAAGGCAGAGGTATTTACCGGTCTCCTCAGCCTTATGGAAACAAAGATATGAAAACTGGAAATCAACAACTATAACGAGCACAGAGATCGCATTGAAAAATGTGATAACGGTTGCAGTAAAGTCCATACCCATGACATGGCCTCCCGATCGTGATATAAAAGCAGATCCCGCTATGAAAAAGTGCTCTGACAGTACCCTTAGAAAAATGTGAAATCGTTCTTAAAGAATCATCAGCTCCTTATAAGTATTATTTGTGTCCTTTTAGTCTAACCCCATAAAATAATAAAAACAATAGAAAACGAGATATATTTTCAGAATATTCTGAAAAAGCCCCGGTCCGGAACAGATCTGTTCCAGATCGGAGCTTGTAATCGAATCATTATGCCTCGTTGAGGGCTTTAATGATGTCCGGCAGCTGTTCGTCGACGGTGTCGTTTTCGAGCTGGCAGGTGCCGGCGTTTCTGTGGCCGCCGCCGCCGTATTTCAGGCAGAGCTCGCCGATATCCGCATTGGAGGCTTTGTTCACGATCGACTTTCCGATCATGACGGCTGTATTCTGCTTGCGGAATCCCCATGCGACGTGGATGGAGACCTGGCACTCAGGATAAAGAGCATAGATCATAAATCGGTTCCCGGCGTATATCGTCTCTTCATTTCTGAGGTCGAGCACGACGACTTTGTCATAGACTTTCGCGATTCGCCTGAGCTGCTCCTTGAACAGTTCGGCCTGCTCGAAATAAAGGTCGACTCTTTCTTTTACGTCCGGAAGCTCCAGGATCTCATCGATCGTATGCTCGCGGCAGTAGTCTATGAGCTCCATCATGAGGTCGTAGTTGGAGATCCGGAATTCATGGAACCGGCCGAGGCCTGTCCTGGCGTCCATCAGATAGTGCAGAAGCACCCAGCCCTTTGGATCCAGGATGTCGTCGACGGTGAAGTCAGCGCTGTCGCCTTTGTCGACGGCTTCCATGAGCTCGTCTGAGATGTTAGGGAATTTCTCTTTTCCGCCGAAATAGTCATATACTACGCGGGCGGCGCTTCTTGCGTTCTCATCGATGATCAGCTTGCCGTCAGTCTCGACTGCTTTCAGTCTGTCGATCTCGGATTCATGATGGTCGAAAGCCATCCCTACGCGCGGATCATACGGCAGGTTTGTCGTAATGTCATTCTTTGTCAGCTCTATCTTTCCGTCCTGCACGTCTTTCGGATGTACGAACTTGATTTCGTCGATCATGTCGAGCTCTTTCAGCATCATCGCGCATGCAAGCCCGTCAAAGTCACTTCTCGTAACAAGGCGCCGTATCTCAGCCATATCTGTTCCTCCATATATTCATATTACAGATCAAAACATTCTTCTACATTTATTATAGTAGCAAAACACTGCTCTATCAAGACAGGAAAACCGATCGGGATCCCGCTGTGCTTCAGGTTCAGAGAGGTTTTGCCGCTGAATAGACCGGGAATGCCGCTACAGTTTGTCGTCGAGCAGCTGCCTCTCATGAAGGAGCATTCCGTTGTCGATCACACCGGAAGCTATCTGTTCATTGATCCACAGATTGAAGCTGTCGATCGCCATGGACACGCGGCTGAGCTCGCTCTGTATCCTGGCTAGATCGCGTATCTCTGTCTCGTCGATAAGTCCGTCCGCGGTGATCGCGATGAGGCGGTTCCTGTTCTCTTCCAGATCGTTCAAAGCTGCCAGCATCTCAAGTACTGCCTGTGAGAGCACCCTCGGGCGGATCTCGGGTACATATTCCTGTCCGATCTTGCACTCGTGTGAGCAGAAATAATTACATATCGACGACGAGCCGTAAGCTCTTGCCATCGCGAGCACCTCGTCAGGATGCGGCAGCGCGTTCTGAAGCTCGATCTTTTCGATCCGGCTCTCCGATATGCTCGTTACCTCGCTGGCGCGCTCGCGTGTGAGTCCGGCGTCAGTACGTGCCTGAAAGTATACATTTTTATCTTCTTTGGTAGATTTTCTTCCCATTATCAAAACCTCCACGGTCTTTCTATCTGCATTATAATCCAAAACGCGGTCATTAATAAAGCATACAGCCCGGAAAAGTTGAAGCTTTTCGATTATGTGTGCCGGAACACAAAGCGAAAGTGGGAAATGGGATTGTCATAATTCCCATCCGTGTGGGGAATAGATATCTGTAATGCGCTCTTCCGGCAGTTTTTTCATATACCCTGTGATTATACAATATACGCGTAAAGAGAGCTCTTTGTCATATAGAAAAAAGACTTTAGCTAAAGGAGGTAATGAGATGAATCAGACATTGAAAGGAATACTGATCGGGCTGGTAATGCTTTACATCGTGTCACCGTTCGACGCGATGCCTGGTCCGATGGACGACCTGCTCGTAACATTGCTCGGATACATGGGCACAAAAATGATAACAGGACCCAAGAAAGATAATTAAAGGATGCGCCTGATAAGAGCAGGCCATGAAAGGAAGGCACATACGTGCCGATACGAGGCAGGCGCTGATGCGTCTGCCTTATTTATACTCTGAGCTGATCCGGAACAGATGTGTTCAGGACCGGGGTGATGGTGTATAATGGATGATGTTATATATAAAAAAGGGAGAAAGAAAAATGAAAGTATTAGGAAATCTGATCTGGTTTATTTGTGGCGGATGGCTGAACTGGATCGTGTGGATGCTTGCAGGGCTTCTCTGCTGCATCACGGTAATCGGGATACCATTCGGTGTTCAGTGTTTCAAGTTTGCTAACCTTACAGTAATGCCATTTGGAAAAGAGATCGTGTTTGGAAACGGTGTGGTGTCACTTCTGGCAAATATAGTATGGATCATCTTTTTCGGCTGGGAGATGGCGGTCGCTAACCTTATCAGTGCTGTTCTCTGCTGCATCACGATAATCGGCATCCCGTTTGCAGGACAGTACGTGAAGATCGCAAAGCTCTGGCTCATGCCATTTGGCGCCGAGGTTAAAGAGATCGAAGAATAATCAACAGGAGTGACCGTGAGAGAGCTTATTGATCTGTTTCTGACATTTGCGCGCATCGGCAGTCTTACCTTCGGGGGAGGCTACGCTATGCTTCCTATACTCGAAAGAGAAGTCGTCGATAAGCGAGGGTGGGCGACTAACGAGGAGCTGATGGACTACTATGCGATCGGCCAGTGCACGCCTGGTATCATCGCTGTGAACACTGCGACATTCATCGGAAACAAGCGGCGCGGCGCAGCCGGCGGCATAGCTGCGACTCTCGGGATAGTTTTCCCGTCGCTGGTCATTATCTCAATCATCGCGGCGTTCCTGTCAAATTTTGCTGATCTTGAGATAGTCCGGAACGCGTTCGCGGGGATCCGCGTGTGTGTGTTCGTGCTCATACTGAATGCGACAGTACGGATCTCCAGGTCATCGATCAAAGACTCATTTGCCGTCGTGGTCTTCCTGATCGTTATGGCCGGCAGCACGCTGCTTGATCTTTCGCCGGTGATCTTCGTGATCGCAGCCGGGATCGCGGGTATAATCGCAAAGGTCTTTCTTCAGAAGAATGAAGAGGAGGCCGGCAGATGATATACCTTCAGCTTTTCTGGGAATTCTTTAAAACAGGCCTCTTCGCGATAGGAGGAGGCCTTGCCACGCTGCCTTTCCTTCAGGATATGGCTGTGCGCACAGGCTGGTTCACGACAGACCAGCTGACTGACATGCTCGCTGTATCAGAGTGTACTCCTGGCGCAATAGGGATCAATATGGCTACATATGCCGGGTTCCAGACAGCAGGTGTACCTGGCGCGGTATGTTCCACGATCGGGATCATTACCCCTTCGATAATAGTAGTAGTCATAGTAGCTGGCATATTGAAGAAATTCCAGGACAACAGATATGTCCAGGCTCTGTTTTATGGACTGCGTCCTGCATCGGCAGGACTTATCGGCGCTGCATGCATAGGAGTCGGCGCCGCGGTGCTGTTCAGTTTTGGAGGAGTAAGCATAGCGGATATGCTTGCAGGTCTGATAGCAGGGACCGGCTCAAAAGCAGCGGTAACAGGCGGTGAGAGTATTCTGTCAATAATAAAGTGGAAAGCGGTGGTGCTGGCAGCTGTCCTGTGGCCGCTGATGAACCTTGGGAATTTTGATAGATACAAGGAGAATACACTACTTAAGAAACTCAGTAAAATACATCCGATATATTATCTAGCTGCTTCTGCTGTGATCGGCATCATATTCGGATTTGCAGATTAAAATGTGATCAACATTGTTCTGAGACAGAATAATGATCAGATCACTTAGATGTATTTAAAGGCAATATTGTATATATAGAATCGAATGTGTTATTATAATATCAATCAATACTATTCTTAAACAGGAGGAACAAAGAAAATGATGAAAGACCGTAAATTCATGATGTTGGCAGCAATGGGACTTATCCTGTGCCTTGTAATGTCAGTATGTCTTACCGCATGCGGCGGATCAGCTGAGGCACCGGCGGAGGAACCGGCTGCAGAAGAACCAGCTGCAGAGGAAGCGACTGAGCCTGCTGCAGAGGAACCAGCTGCTGAAGAGCCTGCCGCAGAACCTGAATCTGAGCAGAAAGAGATCAGTGATAAGGAAGCACTTGAGATAGCGATCAAGGATGCGGGCGTTAAAAACGCTGACATCAAATATCCGACAGTCGAATATGATATGGACGACGGAAGACAGGAATATGAAGTGCAGTTCTATGTTGGAACGACAGAGTACGAATATACAATCGATGCTCTTACCGGGGATATCCTGGAGAGAAGTATGGACAACGACTGATCTGACTGATCATGCCAGATGGTCTTAACGGATCATGCCAGATGGTCTTGACTGATCATGTCAGATGTTCTTAACGGATCATATTGGAATGTCACAGTAGGATCGATGCTGAAAAAGTATTTTTCTATGGGGAATAGCAAGCCCTATTTCTCCATTCTGACTGTTCAAACGGCTGTCAAAGTCTATTAGAATAAGGATGTCAGAAGGTCAGAGATATTCCGGATAACAGATCCAGGGAGGTGAAAGATATGAAAAATACAGTTGAAAAAGTTCTGATGGCAGGACTTCTGGGAGGCATAGCGATCGGTGCGACTGTTTATCACGCCATGCATATCTATCTTGCGGATGGCGATAAGCAGGATCCGGTCAAAGAAGAGGCTCTGCCTGAAGCTCCGGTTTCAGAAGATGAAGTGAATCCAGAAGACGCGGCTCCTGAAGATGCCGCAGAAGATATTCCAGAAGATGCTCCAGAAGACGCAGCAGAATAGTAAAAAAACTGAATATCAGTTTGCTTGAAGCCGGCCATGAGGCCGGCTTTTTCTTTGGGTCAGTAATCGTTTTGTGGTATCATAAGAATAGTAGAGCATGCTCGTGCAGCATGGATAAAGCAGTATGGTTTTGATGTATAAAGGGGAATATAGAATGAGCGCGACACTTAATGAGCCTGAAGCGATCGAAGTCCGCGGCGCAAAAGTGCACAATCTTAAGAATATAGATGTGGATATCCCGCTGAACAGGATAGTGGGGATAGCCGGTGTGTCCGGGTCGGGGAAATCGTCTCTCGCTCTCGGTGTTCTTTATGCTGAAGGATCGAGAAGATATCTGGAATCCCTTTCGACATATACGAGGCGCCGGATGACGCAGGCTTCACGCGCGGACGTGGACGAAGTGCTGCACGTACCGGCATCACTTGCGCTTCATCAGAGGCCTGGGATCCCGGGGATACGATCGACTTTCGGAACCGGGACAGAGCTTTTGAACAGCCTCAGGCTGATGTTTTCCAGACTGGCGTCACACAGGTGCCCGAACGGTCATTATGTGGAACCGTGTTTCAACGTCGCGACCATGCAGGAGATAGTCTGTCCGGAGTGCGGCGAGCGGTTCTACGGACCCGGCGCAGAAGAACTCGCCTTCAACTCTCAGGGTGCATGCAGATGCTGCGGCGGAACAGGAACTGTCAGGACCGTGGACAAAGCCACCCTGGTACCTGATGAGAACATTTCTATAGATGACGGTGCTGTGGCGCCGTGGAATTCGCTCATGTGGTCACTCATGACTGATGTATGCCGCGAGATGGGCGTAAGGACTGATATACCGTTCAAAGACCTCACCGATAAGGAAAAGGAGATCGTCTACGACGGTCCAATGGTGAAGAAGCATATATTCTACCGGCCGAAGAAAGGAAGCACATCTGTGTCGGCGGGCGAGCTCGACTTTACATATTACAGTGCTGTCGCAACAGTAAAGAACGCACTGAATAAAGTAAAAGACGAGAAAGGCATGAAGAGGGTGGAGAAATTCCTGAAAGAGGAGATCTGTCCGGAATGCGGCGGGACGAGACTCTCTGAAGCGGCAAGGGTGCCCAGAATAATGGGTATATCACTCGATCAGGCATGTAAGATGACTTTAAAAGAATCCATCGAATGGGTGAAGAAAGTGCCGGGGTCGCTTCCAGAGGAGATGCGGCCTATGGCTGAGCGGATCTGCGAATCATATCTTGACGTTGCAAAAAGACTGATGGATCTCGGGCTCTCATATCTTACGCTTGACAGGGCATCATCAACACTTTCGACTGGAGAGCGGCAGAGGATGCAGCTCGCGAGGGCGGTAAGAAACAGGACTACAGGCGTGCTGTACGTGCTGGACGAGCCTTCCATCGGACTTCATCCGGCAAATATCGTCGGCCTTTCCGGTGTGATGCACGACCTCGTTAAAGACGGGAATTCAGTCGTGCTCGTGGATCATGATACGCAGATCCTGAAAGAATCCGACTGGCTGATCGAGCTCGGGCCGGACGCCGGAGCAAAAGGAGGAACAGTGATCGCTGAGGGAACGATCGCAGATATAGAAAAAGATAAGAGATCGGTGATCGGGGGCTATCTTTCCGGTAGTCAGTACTATAAAGTGAAGAAGAACGCTCCCGGGGAAGATCTTTTTGATAGCGGGCGTATATACATGGAGACAGGAGCGATACACACGGTAAGACCGCTTGCTGTTTCGATACCAAAAGGAAAGCTTACAGTAGTTACCGGAGTCTCGGGATCCGGGAAGACGACTTTGATCCTGGAGAGTCTGATACCTGCGCTTGAGAGCATGTGCATCGGAAAGAAGCTGCCGGAGCATGTGAAGAAGATAGAGGCGGACGGGATCAGCCATGTGAAACTGATCGACGCTTCTCCTATCGGGATCAACGTGAGGTCAACAGTCGCGACATATGCTAACGTGCATGATGAACTAAGAAAGATATTCGGGAGGACGAAGTCTGCGAAGCAGTCCGGTTATAAGGCAGGCGATTTCTCATATAATACAGGATCGCTGAGGTGCCCGCTATGTGACGGAACAGGCCAGATCTCACTTGATGTCCAGTTCCTTCCGGATGTCGCGGTCACATGCCCGGACTGCCGCGGATCAAGATACAGTAACGACGCCAAGAAGATACTTTACAACAACAAGGCCGGTGAGAAAATATCCCTTCCGGACCTCATGGATATGGATGTGAATACAGCCCTGGAATTCTGCAACGATATGAAGACTGTAAGACCGCGGCTCGAGACGCTTAGAGATCTTGGGCTTGGCTATCTCACGCTTGGTGAGGAGACGCCCGGGCTTTCTGGAGGAGAAGCACAGAGGCTCAAGCTGGCGTCAGAGATGGGGAGGCAGCAGGACGATTCGGTTTTCGTGTTCGACGAGCCTACGATCGGGCTTCATCCAAGGGATGTTGAGACGTTGTTCAGCGTCTTCACCACACTGATAGCCCATGGTGCTACGGTGATCGTGATCGAACATGACCTCGATGTAATAAGAAATGCTGACTATATCATAGATATGGGACCAGAAGGCGGAGACGACGGCGGAAGGATAGTCGCATGCGGAACTCCGGAAGATATTCGTGAATGCAGTGAGAGCATCACCGGAAGATTCATTTAGATGAATGACTTTGAGCAAAAATCATATATACTGAGGCGGACGTATGCCGCGATCATTCTGCTGCTTGCTGTTGCAGTGGTTTTGATGTGCGGCTGTGACCGGTTTCCGGCAAATGGAGGAAACGGAGCGGCAGGGGATTCAGGAAGCAGAGAATCTGCTGAAGACACAGGAGACGGAGGATCTGCAGGAGACAGAGAAAGCAGTGAATCCAAGGGAAGCGGCGTAAAGATTTTGCTTGATGAGGTACCGGAGTGGAGCGGCAAGCCGTATGTCGTGATAAATGGCAACGTGCCGGGATTCAGCAAAAGCGAGATAAAGAAAGCGCGGACCAGGGCAGTCAGGAAGGGGAGGCGCTATGAGTCGTTCACTGAGCTCGACAGGCTCGGGAGGTGCGGACGCGCGGCTGCTGTAGTCTCGCGGTCTACTATGCCTGACGGTGAGCGGGGCTCCATCGGAATGATACAGCCGTCCGGATGGCAGCTCGATAAGTATGACTTCATCGATAACGGCGGATACCTGTACAACAGATGCCATCTTATCGGGTGGCAGCTCACAGGGCAGAATGACGAGGAACGGAACCTGATAACCGGAACGAGATATCTCAACGTTGAAGGTATGCTTCCGTTCGAGAATATGGTCGCGGATCACGTGCGCGGGTCTGGAGATGATCAGAGCCTGCCGGAAGGGAGCAAAACCTCGCCTGCTCATGTTCTGTACCGTGTGACTCCTGTTTTCCGCGGTAAAGAGCTTGTCGCGCGTGGTGTCCAGATCGAAGCATATTCACTCGAAGATGACGGAGAAGGGCTCAAGTTCAACGTCTACTGCTACAATGTACAGCCGGGCGTTACAATAAATTATAAAAACGGTCTGAACGAGCTGGATCCTGAGACACTGCCGGATAGTGCCGCTTCTGAAACTGCACCGCTCGACGTACCGGACGGAGTGACATATATACTGAATAATAATACGATGAGATTCCACAGAACTGACTGCAAGGGCGCGCGGACTATACGCGAGCATAACCGTGAGTGGTTCTACGGGACCCGCGAAGAAGCCGTAGAGGCGGGGTATATACCGTGCGGTATGTGCGAGCCGTGACAGATATTATATAAAAAGACCGTACCGGTACAATTGGCACGGTCATACATACGTGGTACAATTTATTATATTATTTACTGCAGGTGTGCAGCCGGACAGGTTTCCGGCATACTGCATACAGTGAGGAGGGTTTGTTTTGGACGCATTAGTGAAACCTGCTAATGACACTTTGCACAGGAATCTGAGAAGATATGAGGTAAGGCTCAAGGTAACTGCCGCCGGAGTGCTGATATTTGCGTTCTGGGGCATAATCAAGAGCGTCATGATGACGATCGTGAATGCTGAAGAAAACGGTGGGATAGCAAAGCAGATAGCGGATATTTCAAATGAACTGGATTCTGATGATAAACTCAGTTTCTTTATATTGGCGATTGCAGTATTCGCTTTGATATTCGTGCTGGATACTGCTTTCAGAGTGGGATTGTTCATGTTTGCGAGGAAGGAGAGCCAGGACCCGTCAGTAAAAAGAAAGAAATCATATTTTGTGATGGGCGCGATCCTGATAGCCGGCAATATTTTTTCGATATACACTGTAGCGAAAGGCACGTACGAAGGCGATTATGAGATTCTTGATGGTGCCCTTTCTGTACTGATAGAGTTCACGTCCATGGTAATAGTCTTCGAGCTCCTGCAGTCAGTGGTCAAAGTACGGAAGATCCGTGACGAGCTGGCGAAGACACAAGAAGTACAGCAGCATGAGACGCCTAAGGAATTAACGCTCGAAGATATTCAGGAAAAAATGGCTGAGCAGATGGAATCAATGGCAGATATTCCCGAGCAGGTGAGCAAGCAAGTGAAATCAGTGACAGAGATGACAAAAGAACTGAATCATGAGGTAGGGAATGTAGTAAAGGAGGCAACAGATGAATAAAGATTTTCATTACTATGCTACTTACTGCGCTGCTATCCTTGCGGGATATACTCATGAAGAGGCTGTGGATATCTGCTATTGTGCACAGTTCGTAGACCTTTGCACAGTATCATTCCTGACGAGCGTAAATGGGCCTCACGCTGCGGCGACTACGCAGCTCCAGCTTGAGCTGGCCGATGCAAGGACAGATATGATCGGCCTCCAGGATATGACAAGAATATGGGCTTCATTCCATTTTCTGCCGCGTGATCTCTTCAGGAGCCGCGGTGGACGCTGTGGAAAGACATATATGGATAAATACAGGCTGGTCGCAGGTCCGAATGGGGATCTTATCGTCGATACAGTGAGACAGGCGAAACATGGGACGCTTCAGGCTGTGGGCATTGCCATGCATGTGCTGGCAGATACATGGGCGCACAGATATTTTGCCGGAACGCCGTCGCTTGTGATAAACAGCACTAATGACTATTTCTATGAGATAGTGCAGGAGGACGGAGAGATAAAGGAATATCCGGTGCAGTTCATACATAACCCGTCCAAGCCGGACGATCTGGATAAACACATATACACGAACAGTATCGCGCAGAATCAGGAAAACAGCATCATGAACCTTGGGCACGGGAGAGCAGGACACCTTCCTGATTACAGCTTCATAAGGTATAAGTACCTGCCGTCGTGGGGAGACTATAAGGAGATCGTGAAGGATAATCCGCATGATTATGTCTGCGCTTTCACACAGATGATCTATGCTATGAAATACATCCGCGGGATGCATAAGTATTTTCAGGTCAAAAAATACGACAAAGAAGCTATAGAACCATATAAAGATGAGATCATTTCAATAATCACAAAGCGCCAGCTTGATTCGAGCGCCGACTGGAAAGCGTTCGGAGAAAAGCTTTCCGGGAAGGAGATCCCGGACTTTGATCTTGACAGATACAAGAATGAGTATACCTCTGCGGAAAGTGAAGAAGTCAAGGATGAGACATTCCTCGGGAAGTTCTTCGTTGCAGCTATGGCTCAGAAGAGCATGGTCACCACAAAGATCTACAGGTCAGGAAACCTGATCGCGGGCTATTCAATTGAGTACAGCGGAGAATCAGGCATCGGAATCAAAGACTATGCGGCGCTTATCAGGAACAGCAAGCAGCGAGATGAAGTCGGCGGCGCGATCGGCGAGGACGACGGTTATTGATCCTTCTTGAACACGGCATAGTGATATATGTTCTGGTTTTATATACATGCAGGAATTAGTTATATATACATGCAGGAATTGAGATAAATTACCAAGGAGTAATATAAAATGACTTTATGGCAGAAATGTAGAGATGTGCTGATCGGTCTCGCAATGATCGCAGTCAGCGTCATCATGGTGATGGATCCGGGCACCGGGTTCTATATCGTAAGCATCATCGTATGCTTTGGGCTGTTTTTCCTGGGCATAAAAGCACTTATCTTTTATCAGACCATGGCAAGGCATATGGTCGGCGGCAGGATACAGCTTTACAGAGGGATAATCCTGCTGGATCTCGGACTGTTCACTTTATCTCTTAATTCGATACCTAAGGCATATCTTGTGCTGTACCTTATGGGCATACATGCCTTCGCAGGGGTAGTTGACATATTGAGAGCGCGTGAGTCCAAGACTATGGACAGCCCGGGATGGAAGCGCAGTCTGATGAGTGGTCTTGGGAACCTGCTTATGGCAGTGCTGTGCCTGGTATTCGGATTCATGTGGAAGAATGCAGACGCAGTAGTGTATACATATGCGGCAGGGCTTGTGTACGGAGGCGTACTGAAGATCGCGAATGCATTCAAGAGGACAGAAGTCGTATATATACAGTGATTCTGTTTTTAAAACAGTATGCAATAAAATGCTCCGCTCAAGTGTTTTATATACAGCAGGCAGAAAATGCCGAACGTGTTATAGAACAGACAGAGAAAAGGAGATGAGCATGATGAGGAGAATAACAGCAGCGGCGGTTCTGATCGTGATGACAATTGCCATGACAGTATCATCGTTTGCAGCTTCGGGGATCTCACTGAAGAAAGCAGAGAAGATCGCGCTGAAAGATGCCGGTGTGAAGCGGTCACAGGTAAAGAACTTTGAGAGCGAGCGTGACGGCGGGAAGTATGAAGTTGAGTTCGTAAAGAAATCGAACGGGACGGAGTTCAGTTATGAGATAAGCCAGAAGGGCAAGATCCTTGAAAAGTCAGTTGACTATGTCTATGAGAAGAACAGCTCTACTGACAAGATCGGAAAGAAGGCAGCCAGAAAGAAGGCGGCTGCGCACTCTGGAGTAAGCTACAATAAGGTAAAGAAGGGGACCTGCCGTTATGAGTACGACGACGGAGAAGGAAAGTATGAAGTGAACTTCAAGAGCGGTAAGTACAGGTATGAATATGACATACTTGCTCCGAACGGAACAGTCATGGAGTATGACAGGAAACTTATAAAGTAGAACAGACAGTATATAAAGTACAGGCGCCGCGGACATATGATCGCGGCGCTGTGCATATACAGGATGGAACACCGGAGAAATGGACAGCAGCTCGGTATATGAAAGACTTATTCATGAGATGGCCGGCGGCGATAGAGAAGCTTTCAGAGCGTTATATACAGCGACGAAAGACGCCGTCTACGGGTTTGCTTTGTCTATTTTGCGTTCCAGGGAGGACGCAGAGGATGTGATGCATGATGCATACATCAGGATCTACAATGACGCCGGGGCGTACTCGCCCCATGGCAAGCCACTCGCCTGGATCCTGACGATAGTCAGGAATTTGTCGCTGAACAAGATCCGTGATGCGGCTCATACAGACATTATTCATGACGATGAGCTATCTGAGTTCGCAGATCATGAGGATACGATCGGAAAAGCTACTGACCGCATGGTTTTGGAAACAGCAATGAAAGTGCTGACGCTTGAAGAACGCGAGATAGTGGTTCTTCATGCTCTCACCGGATATCGTCACAGGGAGATCGCAGAGCTTCTGGACATTCCGCAGGGCACAGTACTGTCCAGATATAACAGAGCACTTGGAAAGATGAAGAAAGAAATAAGTGGAAAGGGGGACCGTAATGACTGATACAGAAATAGAAGAACGTCTCACAGATGATGTCAAAGCCGAGACGCCGGATATACTGGACTCACTCATGGAAGAGATCCCCAGAAAGAAAAAGGCCCCTGGTATTTCCACAGTGATCAGGGGAACAAGCACCGCGATCAGTATCTATAAGATACTCGCAGCTGTTATTGCATTGTTTATAGGAGCAGGAGCCATAGCAAGCCAGCAGAACAAGACATTTGCAGTGATCGGGATAGATGTGAACCCAAGCATTGAGATATCGATAAACAGGAAAGAGCGGGTAGTCTCAGCCAGAGCGCTGAACGATGAAGGGGAGAAAGTGCTGGACGGAATGGATCTGAAGGGGAGTCATATCAACACAGCATGCAATGCTTTGATCGGGGTCATGGCTCTGGACGGGTATCTAACTGAAGATTCAAACTCTATGCTGCTCTCTGTCCAGTCAAGAGATGCGGAAAAAGGCAAGGAGCTGGAAGAAGATATAGCTGAAAAGCTCAGCGATTTCTTCGAGAATTCCAAGATCGCAGCAGCAGTAATGGGACAGTACGTCGAAAATGACGAAAGGGTCAGAGAATTTGCTGATGAGAATGATATCTCAACAGGGAAAGCCTGGCTGATACTGAGACTTCTCGAGACTGGAAGCAAGCATTTCACCAGGGAATCACTGCTCGAACTATCGACGCAGGAGCTTATACTTCTGGGGCAGGAAAGAAATGCGCTGTCTGATGATCAGCATGGGAAGGTGAGCAAGAGCAAATATATCGATGAAGGGAAAGCGGTAGAAACTGCGCTTGAAAATGCAGGCGCGAAGCACAACGATGCGTCTGGGCTTACATGTGAGTTCGACTGCGACAATGGAGTCATTATCTATGAAATTGAGTTCATGTACGGGGGCCTTGAGTATGAATATGAGATCGACGCAGTCACTGGGAAGATCATATCAGCAGAAGAGGAAAATGAAGGCAGTTCGCTGAATGGAGCCGGGAGATCGTCTTCGGGAAACGCAGGCGCGTCTGTTGATGACGATAGAGATGATGATCACGATGACGACGATCACGATAAAGACGACGATGACGACAGGTATGAAGACGACGATGACGACAAAGATGAAGATGACGATGACAACGATGACTGAATTGTCTTATCACGGATGCTCATTGGTGGTATATTAATTGTAGAGTTAATACAAGGAGGTGTATCGATGTTTACTACTAACTTTGATATAGGGGAAGATGTAAGGAAAGTGATCCCGGGGAAGGGATGTTTTTCTGTCCTGGAATATGAAAGAGATGTTTCCACAGATCCCGGATCGGCGATGACAGCCTATTTCGCGTCTAAGATGAACGTAAAAAAGAGACAGGTCGTAGCGAAACTTGAGAACAGCAGCGTGATCATTCAGGCAGGTGCGATGCAGATGCTTCTTGGTGACGTGAACGTTAAGACTGATGTCAAAGGCGCGGGCGATCTGATGAAAAAGCTTATCGGGAGCAAAGTCACAGGAGAGACTGCGATCAAGCCTCGTTACACTGGTACCGGGGTCGTAGTAATGGAACCTACTTACAAGTATATTCTGTTTGAAGATCTTGCAGACTGGAATGGCAGCATCGTTATAGAGGATGGCATGTTCCTTGCTTGTGAAGATACTGTTGATATGAAAGTGGCTGCGAGGAGCAGCTTCAGTTCAGCAGTGCTCGGGAGTGAAGGCCTGTTCAATACGTCGCTTGTTGGATCAGGCGTCGCTGCGCTGGAGAGCCCCGTTCCTCAGCAGGAGCTGATAGAGATAACGCTGAATGATGATGTGGTAAAGATCGATGGCAATCAGGCGATCGCATGGTCAGGATCGCTGAAATTCACAGTGGAGAAGATGACAGGCTCATTCGTGGGCTCCGCAGCATCAGGTGAAGGTTTTGTTAATGTATACCGCGGGACCGGAAAGATACTGATCGCGCCGGTGAGATATAACGGCGGGATAGTATCGGCAGCAGGTGGAAACACCGGGAACTATAGTGGCGCTGCCGGGGTAACCGGTAAGTAGCGGACTGCCGTAAGCAAACGGTAAGCAGCATACGGCCGTGAGCAGCTGCAGTAACAGCTGAAGCAGCAAATGGCAGTTCGGCTGTCAGTGTTTATGATACATCAAAGGGAGGACATATATGCTTGAGATCGGAACAAAGGCGCCTGACTTCACGCTGCCGGATCAGAACGGCGAAATGAGGTCGCTTTCAGATTATGCCGGGAAGAAAGTAGTGCTGTATTTTTATCCGAAGGACATGACCGCGGGATGCACCAAGCAGGCGTGTGCATTCGGAGAGCTTTATCCGCAGTTCAGGGAAAAAGGCGCGGTCGTGCTCGGGGTCAGCAAAGATTCTGTCGCCTCGCATAAGAAATTCGAGGAGAAATACGGACTGCCGTTCACTATCCTGTCTGACCCTGAGAAAGAAGTGATCCAGGCATATGATGTCTGGAAAGAAAAAAAGCTCTACGGCAAAGTTTCGATGGGCGTGGTCAGAACGACTTATCTGATCGATGAGAACGGTGTGATAATCAAAGCTTTCGGAAAAGTAAAAGCTGCTGACAACCCGGCGCAGATGCTGGAGGAACTGTAATGGAAGATTATCTTGTAAGAGCAACTGCCGCAGGAGAGACGGTCAGGGCTTTTGCCGTAAGATCGACGGAGATAGCTGCTACAGCCAGGGAGCTGCATCACACATATCCTGTAGTGACTGCGGCGCTTGGGCGTCTTCTTTCTGCAGGCGCCATGATGGGCTCGATGATGAAAGGTGAGAATGACAAGCTCACGCTTCAGATAACAGGAGACGGCCCGATAGGGCAGATGACAGTGACAGTTGACAGCCACGGGAATGTGAAAGGATTTCCAGAGCATCCGGATGTCGACATCCCTCTGAAATATGTGGAAAATGGCACCGGCAAGCTCAATGTCGGAGCAGCGGTCGGGAAGGGGATCCTTACTGTGAGCATGGATCTCGGTCTAGCCGAGCCCTATAACGGCCAGGTGGAGATCCAGACCGGAGAGATCGGCGACGACATAGCATATTATTTCACGGTATCCGAGCAGACGCCGTCTGTCGTTGGACTGGGCGTGATGGTAGACACGGACAGCACCGTAAAGCATTCTGGCGGCTATATCATACAGGTCATGCCGAATGCCTCGGAAGAAACGATCTCCGCGATAGAGAGCAAAGTCTCTACAGCTGATCCGGTGACGACCATGCTGGACAAAGGGATGAGTCCTGAAGAGATACTTGAGTATTTCCTCGGTGATTTTGATCTTGAGATCCTGGAAAAGGAACCGGTCCGGTTCCACTGCGACTGCAGCAGGGAGAGAGTCGCCGGTGCGCTCGCGACGATCAGCAGGAAAGATCTGGAGAGCATCATCAACGATGGTGAGGAGATAGAAGTAAAGTGCCATTTCTGTAATTCGGCATATAAATTCACTGTGGATGAAGTGCGCGCCATGCTTGAAAAATCCAAAACAGAGAAACAAAATGCTGACACCGGAAGAGAAGCCTGAACTGATAAGAACATCTTATGTCAGGGAAATCTGAAATAAATTGTAAGAAACAGATACGCTGTCTGATGGATCTCAGACAGCGTTTTTTAGTATTTTTTATTGACGTGCCTCCGGTAAGATGATATACTTATTACATAATTATGCAAGTTAGTGTATCTTTACAAATGAGCGCAGCTGATAGCGGATGACAGAGAACAGATTTCATGTGATGCATCCCGGAAGCAGCCGCCTGAGCGGGCATGACGAGACAGACTTTGATACACAGATGTTTTTAGGAGGATATGAAAGATGAAAAGAATGAAAATGATAGCGATGGCTTTGATCACTATCCTGACGATGAGCCTGCTCCTTGCCGGATGCGGCGGAAGTGCACCGAGTGACGGTGGAGAAACAGAAGGCGAAGGCGACAGCAAGACACTGGTGATCGCTATCCAGGATGAGGTCGAAGGCTGCGACGTTCAGCAGGTAGGCTGGACAAATATGGTGCATGAGCTGATCTCAGAACCTATCGTTTCGATAAGCAGTGATCTGAGTACAGTCAACCCGGGCGTATGCGAGTCGTTTGAGGCAAATGACGAATATATGGAATTCAAGCTTCCTGAAGGACTCAAGTTCAGCAACGGCGATCCGCTCGACGCTGAGGCTCTTAAGAAGTCCACTGAGCGTTTCATGGAGAAGAGTGAATATGCCGGAGACCTTGATTCAGTGAAGGATATAGAAGTAATTGATGATCTGACAGTAAGATATAACCTGACAGGTCCTGCTCCGTACATGTGGTGCTCTCTCGGCAGCATCTTCAACGGTATCGTCGATGTCGACTATGCCGAGGAAGTGGGCGACGAAGAATTCAACCGCAAGCCGGTAACGTTCGGAATGTTCTATGTTGACGAATGGGAGCAGGGCTCTCAGATCACACTGAAGAAAAACGAGAACTTCAAGACGAACAATCCTGAGGTACAGAACAGCGGCGTCGCGAATTTTGATACAGTCATCGTAAGGTTCATACCGGATGAGTTCACACGTGTAAGTGAGCTCACAGACGGCGATGTGGACATCATCTACAATGTTCCGACGACGAGCATGGCAGATCTCGAGGCAAACGACGCAGTTTCAGTTTATGACTACCTGCAGCCTGGCGTTTCATATCTGAACCTTCAGACAGGAAAAGGCATCATGGAAGATATCAAAGTCCGTGAGGCACTGTCATATGCAGTCAACCGTGATGAGCTCGTGCAGAACCTCGACGGTGTTGTAGAACCTGCATATGGATTCATTTCAGCTGCTCAGGCAGGATTCAGCCAGGATGAGGAAGATAATCTCGCCAAGGATCTTGCATTCGATCCTGAGAAATCTAAAGCGCTCCTTGAAGAGGCAGGCTGGAAAGATGAAGACGGCGACGGTATCGTTGAGAAAGACGGAACTCCTCTTTCATTCGAGATGATGATCCCGTCAGACCGTGCTTCCCTCAAGGCATCCGGGTCAGTTCTTCAGAATCAGTTCAAGGCTGTCGGCGTAGATGCTCAGATCCGTGAATATGAGGCTGACTATATCAAGCAGGAGATGAAGGACGATAACTTCGACATGGGCTCTCGTAACTTCGAATGGGCTGACGCAGATATCCTGTACTATGTATTCACAGAGGCTTCAGGTTATCCGTGGGATGTCAAGGAGATCACAGACAAACTCGTAGAAGCACGTCAGGAAAATGATGCGGATAAGCGTGTCGAGAAGTATGTTGAGGCTTCAGAGCTTCTGAAAGAACAGTACAAAGGAATCTCACTGTTTGCAGACAAGTATATCATTGCTGCGAAGAGCAACATCAAAGGGCTGGCTGTGACAAACGACGGACGTTCATGGTACAGCGACGTGACCAAGGAGTGATCACGCAGGAGCATTAACAGCAGCAGAGAAGAAGTATATTGACAAGCGCGCCGCATCATGCGGCGCGCGGTGTATAAGAACATTAACGGAAGAACAGTAACAGTGGCAGAATGGCTTGCAGAAAAAGAAATAGATGAAGTAGCCGGGAGGTACGTCTCTGACGCGACTCCCGGCTTCAGCATGCTTCTGGCAAAGGACGGAGAGGTGCTTTTCCGGAAGGCCTACGGTATGGCTGATCTGGAGCACTCCATTCACATCAGGCCGTCTGATCACTTTATTATTGCTTCCAACACCAAGCAGTTCACATGTCTGTCGGTACTGCTGCTGAGAAGCAGAGGCCTGATAGATCTGGACGAATCGATAGCAAGGTTCTTTCCTGATTTTCCGGAGTATAAAAATGAAGTCACTGTGCGTATGCTCATGTGTCACACATCCGGGATCATGGAGTACTTTGAGACTGATTTCGAGAAGAATCTGCCGCGCCTGAGAACTGCGGAAACGGCGGATTTAATAGAGATCGCGAAGTCATACGGAAACAAGCTGAACTTCATGCCGGACACAGGTCAGTCCTACTGCAATACGGCATACGTAATGCTAGGCAGCATAATTGAACAGCTGTCAGGCATGAGATTCGGCGAATTTCTGAAAAAAGAAATCTTTGATATCCTTGAAATGGATCATTCTCTTGCGCCGGATCACATGGACCAGAAAGATCCTGATCAGGTCTTCGGCTACAGGTCGGCAGACTCAGATGATCCCGCCTTTGTTCGCGTCCCGTACGACATGCTTGAGATCGGATATGCGGACGGGAACATCTCGACAAGTGTAGACGATATACTCAGATGGCACCAGTATCTGTTTAATGAAGATGATGACAGGATCGTACCTTATGAGGTCCGCCGGGAGATGTGGGAGCCTCATGTCCTTAAGACCGGCGAGAAGACGAACTACGGCCTTGGGATCATGACCGGAGATTTTGATGAAGATCACCGGACAGTATCGGACCGCCGCGAGCTCTGGCATACCGGAGGGGCGGAAGGATTCATTTCAAGAATATCATATTTCCCCGATGATAAGATCAGCGCAGTCATGCTGACGAACTGGAACGGAATCGAGAGGGACGCGCTGTTCACAGGGATGATGAAAGCATTTTTCAGATATATTTGAGATGCCGCACGGCAGAAGACAGGGCTTACGCTCAGGCCGGGACAGGCAGCTCGTAAAGGAGGTACCGCTTGATGAGCGGGATGCTGAAATACATAATCAAAAGACTGATCATCGGTGTGCTTGTCGTTATCAGCGTATCTGTGGTGATCTTCGGGATCATGCAGATGATGCCGGGCAACCCGATCGACCTTATGGTGGGGCCGCGTGTCTCGCCGGAGCAGATCGCTGAGATGAAGGCCCGCTGGGGACTCGATAAGCCGATACCGGTGCAGTATCTCTACTGGCTGTGGAACGTGCTGCACGGTGATTTCGGTGTGTCCATAACTACCAAGCAGCAGGTGTCTTTCCTCATCATGCAGCGGCTGCCGTTCACACTTATGCTGACCGGCGCGGCGATCCTTGTGGAATATGTCTGCGCGGTCCCGATGGGGCTTGCGGCCGCGGTCAAAAAAGACAAGCTCTTTGACAAAGCCATGACGATAGTAATGGTCGTCCTCTGGTCTATGCCGCCGTTCTGGCTGGGAATACTGTTCATGATCGCTTTTGCGATCAACATCCCGATCTTTCCTATCTCAGGATACAGCGGATTCATTTCGCTCGTGCTCCCGGCTCTGACGCTCGCGCTTCCGTCAATGGCGCAGACATACCGTCTCACCAGGAGCGAGGTGCTTGACGTGATGGATGAGAAATACGTTGAGACCGCATACGCAAAGGGGCTTGGAGAGAAGGACATACTTGTAAAGCACATCCTGAGGAATGCCCTTATCCCGATCACAGTGACGTTCTTCCTCAGCCTTCCATGGCTGATTGGCGGATCTGTCGTGGTCGAGAATGTATTCGCGTGGCCGGGTATGGGACAGCTCTTGTGGAAGTGCATAGCCAAGCAGGACTTTCCTGTTGTGCAGGGCATCGTGTTCATCATCGCGGTGCTGACAGTCATATGTAATCTTATCGGCGATATCGTTGCCGGAATGCTGGATCCAAGGATCCGGCTTGAATAAGGAGGACGCAGCATGAAAAAGCTTAAAAAACTTTACGCGGTCCTCCGTAAGCCGCTTTTCTTCATTGGATTCATAATGCTCGCAGCTGTCGTGATCGCTGCCGTCTTTGCGGATCAGATCGCGCCGCACAGCTACAGCGCCATGGATCTCGGGGTCAAGCTCTCGGCGCCGAGTGAGATCTATCCTCTGGGTACTGACCAGTATGGGCGCTGTGTCTTCAGCCGGATAATCTACGGTTCCAGGATAGCGCTCAGAGTCGGCCTGATCGCCGTTGTGATCGAGACTCTTATCGGGGTCACGCTCGGTATCGTCGCCGGGTATTTCGGAAAGCGCCTCGACGACGTCATCATGTTCGTGACAGATATGGTCTGGTCGATCCCGCCGATCATCCTGGCGATGGCGATCGTACTGCTCATCGGTCCGTCAGCTGAGCACGTCGCGATAGCAATAGCGCTCGTCACATGGGCTCAGTTCACCAAGATAGTCCGCGCCAAGGTCCTAACGATCAAAAACCTCTCGTATATAGAAGCGGCAAAGGTCTACGGCGAGAGCGACCTTCAGATAATACTGAGATATATATTGCCGAACCTGGTGTCTACGATCGTTATACTTGCTTCACTCGCTCTTCCAGCCGCTATTCTTTCCACAACGGCGATGAGCTTCCTTTCCCTTGGCGCGCAGGAGCCGCTTCCTGACTGGGGAATGATCCTTTCGGGCGGCATACAGTACATAAAGAAGGCCGTATGGATATCGCTCTGGCCGGGCGTAGCGATCGTCTGGACGGTGCTGGGATTCAATCTCACGGCAGAGGGCATCAAAGAGCTGCTCGATCCGAGAATGAAAGTCTAGCGCATACAGATGAGATACAAAGCTGTATAGTCAGATCATCAGCAGCTGTTGCTGATACTTGATCAAGAGATAAGAAATGGAAAAAGAATATAACGAAAAACCGAATAATCAGGCAGAAGCTGATAATGCACCTGAGAGCTCAGGAGACACCGTACTGGATGTAAAAGGTCTGTCCGTTTCGTTTGGCGGTAACGTACAGGCAGTGTCTGACGTCAGTTTCCAGCTGAAGCAGGGTGAATGCTTTGCTCTCGTAGGAGAGTCGGGCTGCGGCAAGTCGACGACTGCGCGCGCTGTCATGCGCCTTATCAGAGAGCCGGGGAAGATCACGGCCGGCGAGGTGGATTTCGGCGGCAGAGATATCATGAAGCTCAACAGCACAGAAATGGCCGGGATACGCGGGAAGAATATCGGGATGATATTCCAGAACCCGCTCGATTCTCTGAACCCGGTGTACACATCAGGCGATCAGGTGGCTGAAGGGCTGATCGTAGATAAAGTTGAGAAGAAAAAGGCATGGGAGATCGCTGACGCCGTGTTCCATGACGTCAAGATACCAGATCCAGAGAAAAGGCTCAAGTCCTACCCGCATGAGATATCAGGCGGGATGCGGCAGCGCGTGATGATCGGAATGATGCTGTGCAGGAAGCCGAAGATCCTGATCGCGGATGAGCCGACGACGGCGCTTGACGTCACTATACAGGCGAGCATAATCGAGCTCATGAACGAGCTGCGGTCTGAATACAACACTGCTGTGATGCTCATAACGCATGATTTCGGGATCGTAGCTGACATGGCTGACAGGGTCGCGGTCATGTATGCCGGAAAGATAGTCGAGATGGGAGGAGTGTTCGATATATTTGACAGGCCTCTTCATCCATATACAAGGCTTCTGATGAAAGCACTCCCTACGATAACGAAGAAAGAAGGCCGCCTTGAGACGATCCCTGGAACAGTTCCTGACCTTTCAAAAGAGATAAAAGGCTGCAGATTTGCGGAAAGATGTCCATACGGCAAAGACATCTGCCGCGAGCATGCTCCGGAGATCAAAGACATCGAGGAAGGACATTCCTGCGCATGCTGGCTGCTGGATGATGAGCACGAAGAAACCGTGAACAGCGCCGGCTCTGCCGGAAGACCGGAAGGAGGCGAGGCGTGATGAGTGATACAGTGCTCAGGACTGAAGGCCTGAAGAAGTATTTCTATACCGACCGCAGCCTTTTCAGGAAGAAAGATTCATATGTGCCGGCTGTAGACGATGTGAGCATAGAGATAAAAGAAGGTGAGACGCTTGGACTAGTGGGTGAGTCAGGATCAGGCAAGACCACTCTCGCCAAGCTCATCCTCGGCCTTCTCACTCCGACAGCCGGAAAGTTTGAGGTCGACGGAACTGTCGGAGCTGTGTTCCAGGATCCTGCGTCATCGCTCAATCCAAGGACTGTCGCATACAGGTCTCTTGAGCGTCCGCTCGAGCTCCACGGCGCGACGAAGGCAGAAGCAAAAGATATAATCATGGAGACATGCGAGAAAGTCAATCTGAGGCCGGAGCTTCTGGAAAGGTTTCCTCATGAGCTTTCAGGCGGGCAGCAGCAGCGTGTCTCGATAGCAAGAGCTATAATGCTGAAGCCGAAGCTTCTTGTGCTCGACGAACCGACGTCGGCGCTCGACGTATCCGTGCAGGCACAGACTCTTAACGAGCTTCTGGATCTTCAGGACAGATTTGGACTTGCGTATCTTTTCATAACGCATAACATAGCAGTCGTACGGTATATGAGCGACAGGATCGCTGTTATGTATGGAGGAAAGATAATGGAGATCGGGGATACAGAGGAGATCTGCGAAGAGTATAAGCATCCGTACACGCTTTCTCTTCTTTCATCGGTGCCTCCTCTGCATCCGAAGGACAGGAACAGAAAAAAATTCCTTCTGACAGGAGATATACCAAGTCTGGACAGCGGCCAGAAAGGCTGCAGATTCGCATCCCGGTGCAGATTCGCAAAGGAATGCTGTTTCTCTGATATGCCGGAGATGCGTGATATCGGCATAGAGCTGCCAGAAATACAGGAAGCGGCAGATACGGTATCGGTAAAAGAGAACGAAGTATCCCGGGGATCAGGACACCAGGCTGCCTGCTTCTTCGCTGGAGAGCTCGAGTTTTGATAGATGATGTTTCAGGAGGTATAGTATGTACGACCTAATTATCAAGAATGGAAAGTATCCTGACTTCGACAAAGGTGAGTTCGTCAAGGCAGATATCGCGGTAAAAGACGGAAAGATCGCAGATGTATTCCCTGACGGCGATGCTTCAGCGGAGGACAGGTCAGCAGAAAAGACTGTCGACGCAGACGGCCGTATCGTATCGCCAGGCTTTATCGACATGCACATGCATGAAGAGCAGTTCCAGGGAGATAACAGAGAATATGACATATCAGCACTGCTTGCGAAGCAGGGAGTAACGACAGGTATCGCCGGGAACTGTGGTATCAGCTGGCGTCCGACATCGGAGTTCAGAAAGATAACGGAAGACAAGGGAGGATGCTATATCAATTATGCTTTGCTGAGCGGGTACAACTCACTGAGAGAGGCAGAAGGCCTTGGCTGGTACGATCCATGTCCTGAGGATATCAGAAAGAAAGTCGTCGCGAAGATAAAGGATGATCTTGACGCAGGGGCGTGGGGATTCTCATTCGGGCTGGAATACGGACCGGGGATCGCGACGGAGGAGATGACGAAAGCTGCTCTCGAGTTAAAAGAATATGACCCGTTCATTTCGATCCATTTCCGTGCAGACTGCGAAGAGTGCATGAACTCGCTGAAGGAGATGGCGGACCTCTCTCGTGATACAGGATGCAGAGTTGAGATCAGCCATATCGGGAGCCTTGCTGCTACAGCCGGAAATATGAAGCAGTCGCTGGACTATGTGAGAAAAGAGATCGCGGAGAACCCCAGGTTAGGTTTTGACGTCTATCCTTATAACGCTTTCTGCACGATCGTTCAGTCTGCCGCATTCGATATGGATTGGCGGTCAAAATGGAAAGTGGACTATGACATCATCATGCTTCTGCAGGAACCTTACAGAGGTCAGCGCTGCGACGAGGCATTGTATAAAAAGATCCGTGAGGAATTTGAGGATACGTACTGCGTAGCTTTTGCCATGAGTGAAGATGAAGTGAAGATGGCGCTTGCCGAGCCGTGCGGATTATATGGATCGGACGGCGACGTAGCCCCTGGGAATGACATCCATCCGAGAGCGGCGGGGTGCTTCCCGAGGATCCTTGGGAAATATGTCCGCGACGAGAAGCTGCTCCCCCTGATAGATGCGCTTGACAAGATGACAAGGAGCGCCGCGGCGAGGGTCGGACTCACAGGCAAGGGAGAGATCAAAGCGGGAATGGACGCAGACTTTGTGATCTTTGATCCGGATACCATCATAGACGGTGCGGAATATACAGATACATCAAAGCCTAATAAAGGGATAGACTATGTAATTATCGCCGGTGAGCCAGTAGTGGATCACAACGAATTGACAGGAGCCCTTACAGGACAGGTCCTTGACAGAAAAGACTATCAGCAGTGACAGTAGGCATATCTGACAGTAATATCATAGACAGGTCAGCACGATGTGCTGGTCTGTTTTTTTATAAATTGTATGATTTTCTTTTTGCTGTAAGTTTGCCTATTTTATATGTATCGTACTGGCCAAACATGCTATAATAATTATGTATAATCTTATGCTCAGATCAGCTGCGGCGGCAGTGCTTCAAATATTAAATGAAAAATGCATCGCAGGCAGCTGTATAACACGGAGGGACTTAACGGTGAAAGAGCACTTCCGGATAAAAAACAAAGGATATCTGTACCGCTTTCTGCTGGTATTAGGCAGCATTGCTGTAAATGTCGGTGCTGCTTTTGTGGTAAGCAGATTAGGGCTGCCACTTTATCTCGATACAATCGGGACGATATTCGCAGCTGCTCTCGGAGGGATGCTCCCCGGTGTTGCTACAGCGGTAGCTTCGAATGTCATCTGCAGTGTTTTCAGCGAGAATGCAATGTACTATTCGATCATAAATGTCTTTATAGCACTTCTCGCGGCATGGTTCTCCCAGCAGAACAGAGCAGGAAAGAAAAAGAATCTGTTTATACTCATATGTCTGTTCGCTATCGTCAGCGGAGGCATGGGAGCGATAATACAGTGGCTGCTTCTCGGTGAGATGCAGTTTGCTGACGTGGAAGAGCTTTCCAAGGTGGTCTCGGGCGCAGAGACAGGATCCAGATTCCTGCTTGGCGCGATCGTTGTAAACATCGGCCTTAACCTGGTGGATAAGGCTATATCTACGGGGCTGGCTGTCTTCGCGCAGCGTCTGGTTCCAGAGAGGATCCGTGAATCAATTGTGTCGAGCTACTGGCAGCAGAAGCCTCTTTCCAGTGAGGAGATCGCGATAGCGGGAGCAAGAAAAGGCAGGAACTCGATGCTCTATAGAGTGACCGTCATTATTTCACTTGTCATGGCTTCTGTCGTTGCTGTAATGTCCTGGGTAAGCATCGGTGTATATTTTGACAACGTGAAGACCGAATACGCAAGAAATGCTGAGAACAGCGCAAGGCTCGTCTCTGAGATCGTTGACGCCGATTCCCTGGACCTGTATATAAAGAAAGGTGAGCAGGCGGAGGGATACAAGGAGACTGAATCGCAGCTGTACAGCATCCGCAACGCTTCCAACGGTGTCAAATATCTTTATATAGTCAAGATGGATCCTCGTGGGTGCATATTCATATTCGACCTCGACTACAAAGACGAGCCGGGCTATGAACCTGGGGAAGTCGTGCCGTTTGAAGATGCGTTCGAGCCATATGAAGCTACGCTCCTGTCAGGTGGTGAGATCGAGCCGATAGTATCGAACGATACATGGGGATGGGTACTTACTTCATATCATCCTATCAAAAACTCCCTGGGCGAGACAGTCGCCTATGCCGGGGCAGACGTTTCTATGACTTATCTTTCAGGATACGCCAGAGATTTCCTTTTAAAGGCTCTTCTGATATTCTCCGGATTCTTCGCGCTGATTCTTGTGATCGGGTTTACGCTTTCAAGATACTTCCTGATCTACCCGATTAGCAGCATGACGTCGCGCGCTAAGGACTTCAATAAAAGCGGCGGCGACCAGGATGCCATCGAGGCAAGTGTAGCGAAGACAAAAGATCTGGACATTCATACCGGCGATGAGGTTGAGGAGCTCTTCACGTCTGTCTGCAAGATGGAAGAGGACATGGCCGAGCAGCTGAGAGACGTCAGACATTATGCTGACGCTACAGCAAAGATGCAGACAGGTCTTATCATCACGATGGCGGATATGGTAGAAAGTCGTGACTCGGATACAGGCGCACACGTACAGAAGACAGCTGAGTATGTAAGGATAATACTCGAAGGGCTGATGCGTAAGGGATACTATACCGATAAGCTCACGCAGAAATACATTTCTGATGCGGTGATGTCTGCTCCTCTGCATGACGTCGGAAAGATCAACATCCCGGATGCCGTGCTGAACAAGCCGGGAAAGCTTACGGATGAAGAGTTTGAGATCATGAAGACTCATACGACTGCCGGAAAGATAATAATGGAAAAAGCCATAGAGACAGTACACGGTGAGAGTTATCTGAAAGAAGCAAGGAACATGGCCGCATACCATCATGAGAGATGGGACGGCAAGGGATATCCTGAAAAGCTCTCAGGCGAGGTGATACCGCTTTCGGCAAGAGTCATGGCAGTGGCAGACGTATTCGACGCGCTCACATCTGCCAGAATATACAAGCCGCCTTTCAAGATGGACAAAGCTCTTGCTATCATACAGGAAGGCGCCGGCACGCAGTTCGATCCGAAGTGCGTTGAAGTGTTCATGGATTCGCTCCCTGAAGTAAAGCGCGTGCTCAGGAAGTTTGGACAGGGTGATGTGATCTGAAGGAGGCAGTCTTTCAGCTATGATAGATAAAAGAACAAAAAAAGCCGCTGCGATGCTGATGCTGCTCATCTTTGCGAGCATGCTCTTTATGTGGCAGCCTGTATCAGCAGAGCAGAGAAGGACGAACTCAGAAAACAAGCTCGGCGGCGGATACGCTGCTACAGGTCAGCTTCCGGGAATCGGTTATACGGCAACGCTCTATAATGCCTCGAACGGTCTTCCTACATCAGACGCGAACTATGTCATGTGTGCAGATGACGGATTCATCTGGATAGGCGGGTACAGTGGCATAATCAGATATGACGGCAAGGTCTTCACTCGTCTTGATACTTCAGACGGCCTCACGAGCGGCCGTACGGTATTTGAGGACAGCAAAGGAAGGATCTGGGTCGGTACTAACGATAACGGCGTGGTTTTGATCGAGGATGGAAAGAGAACGCACCTCACATACAAGGAGGGACTGCCGTCATCTTCGATAAGGAGCTTTGCTGAAGACAGCACCGGCATTATTTATATCGGCTCAGCTTCAGGACTGGCATATGTAGATACAGGAATGAAGATCCATGAAGTAGAGGACGAGCGGATCATGGGCAACCGTATCGTCAGGATGAAAGCTGACGTAACAGGCAATGTGTACGGCCTTACCAGAAACGGCGAGCTGTTCTCTATGGAAGATGGCAAGATCAAGAAGCTGTATACAGGGGAGAAGCTCGGTACAGGGACGATCACCGCAATGGTAACAGACCCGGAAAAGCCGGGCATACTGTATATCGGAACAGACACCGGGATGGTATACCGCGGAAAATTAGGAAGGAAAGCTAAAGATCTCAAGAAGATGAAAACAGCCGGGATCGACAGCGTGGGATGGCTTTGTTATACATGCGGAAGATTATGGGTATCATCGATCTCATCGATAGGATACTTTGATCTCTCCGGAAAGTTCTCGCTGGTGAAGGATATACCTGTGGACAGCGGGATCGAGATGATAACGAACGATTATCAGGGCAATATATGGCTGGCTTCCTCAGCGCAGGGCGTGATGAAGCTCGTCGCGAATAACTTTACAGATCTGACTGGCGAGGCAGGTCTTGACACAGGAGTAGTCAACGCTACTTGTCTGTACAAGGACAGCCTGTACATCGGGACTGACGACAGGCTCATCGCCATGAAGGGGAGTACAGAAGCAGTAGAAAACGAGCTTACGGATTATATCGGAGATTCGAGAGTGCGATCGATCACCACAGATAAGGTCGGTAATCTTCTTGTCTGCACTTATACTCATGATCTTGGGCTCGTACGATGGACCAAAAAAGGTGAGATAAGATCATTTACTATGGCTGACGGACTTCCTAGCAATGAAACGCGATGCGCGGCGACAGCTGCAGACGGATCGGTCCTTGTAGGGACTAACGCCGGGCTTGCTTTCATCAAAGACGACAAGGTGGTGAGGAGTCCTGCGAATGATCCTTCGCTTCCTGGAACTGTAGTGCTTACCGTCTGTGCAGGCGATAATGGTGATATATTGACAGGTACGGACGGCGACGGCATATATGTGATAAATGACGGAGAGATCAGACATATTGGCCGCGATGAAGGCCTGACGAGCGATGTGATCATGAGGATCAAGTGGGACAGGACAAACAGCACCTACTGGATCATAACATCTAACTCGATACAGTACATGAGAGACGGCGTGATCAGTACAGTAACGTCATTCCCGTACAATAACAACTATGATATGTTCTTCAACGGCATGTTCGACATGTGGATCCTGTCATCTTACGGGGTATTCCTTGTAAAGACAAAAGATATGCTGGCAGACAGAGTGAAAGATTTCCAGCTGTATACTCTTGCGAACGGTCTCACTGCTGTTCCTACAAGTAATTCGTGCAGTGCGCTGAGCAGCACAGGCAATCTGTACATAGCAGGAAGAAGCGGTGTCTCGCTAATAAATCTCAATACTATATCGTCTGAGACGGTGCGTATCAAACTGGGTATAAGGACAGTCACCCTGGGAGAAAAAGAGATCTATCCTGATGATGACGGCGTGTATACCATCCCTGCAAATAATCAGCGTATCAGGATAAGCCCGGCGATACTGGACTATACACTTTCCAATCCTATGGTCCATGTGTATCTGGAGGGAAGCGGAGACGATGGTATAACGTCATATTTCAGTGATCTTTCAGATCTTGAATTCACCGGCCTGAGCTACGGAAACCATACGCTTCATATACAGATCCTGGACAATACAGGCGCGCACGTACTTCAGGATGAGACATTCATCATAGACAAGCAGCCGAAGATCATGGAAATGCCGGCAGTAAGGATCCTTCTGATCGCTCTGGTGGCGCTGATTGCGGGATTGATAGTATGGCGGATCATGAAGAAGACGGTGATCAGGAGACAGTATCTGGAGCTTCAGGAGGCCAAGAAAGAAGCGGAGAACGCGAACAAGGCAAAAGAGGTCTTCCTGGCTAACATGTCGCATGAGATCTGCACGCCTATATATACGATAATGGGCATGAATGAGCTTATCCTCAGGGAAGATGCCAGAGATGTGCCTAAGCCGTATCTCAAGACTATAACTAATTTTGCCTCCGACATAAAGAATGCGTCAGGATCTCTGCTCGGACTTGTTAATGAGATATTAGACTTGACGAGTATCAAGTCCGGAAACATGACGCTTGACGAGCAGGATTACGACACAGCCGAATCACTGAGGACTATAGTTTCGATGATCAAAGTCAGGATAATGGAAAAAGACCTGACTTATACTCTCGACATAGACAAGAACATTCCGAGAAAACTGTATGGCGACGCGGAGAAGATCAGACAGATCCTGCTGAATCTCCTTTCAAACGCCGTAAAATATACAGACGAAGGCGGGATCACTCTGGCGGTATCTGTTCAGGAGAAAACAGACGATAAGTGCACGCTGAGATTCTCCGTAAAGGATACAGGAATAGGGATCAGGAAAGAAAATCTGGATAAGATCTTCACGGCATATGAGCGCCTTGAAAAAGAGGAAAATACTGCTGATATCAAGGGCACGGGAATAGGCCTTGATATCTCAAGAAACTATGCTGAGCTCATGGGCGGCAGAGTCTGGTGCGAAAGTGAATACGGAAAGGGTTCAGAATTTATCTTTACAGTTGAGCAGAAGATCGTTGACGGCACAGGGATCGGAGAATTCAGGGAGCACGATGAGAGTGAAGAGGAGACATACATACCTCAGTTCGTGGCACCTGATGCGCAGATCCTCGTTGTTGACGACAACCCGATGAACCTGAGCATAGTGAAGGGGCTCCTGAAGGCTACGATGATGTTCGTCATAACTGCGGACAGCGGAGAAGACTGTCTTGAGAAGCTCAAGTTCGGGTCATTCGATCTGGTACTGCTTGATATCGTGATGCCTGGAATGGACGGCTATGAGACGCTGGCCAGGATAAGAGAGAAGTATCCGGATCTTCCGGTATACGCGATGACGACGGAGATCACGGAAGGAGAAGAATACTTTACATCAAAGGGCTTCAACGGAGCCATATCAAAACCGGTCCAGTGCAGCGAGCTGGAGACAACTATAATGAAGCATCTCTCCGAAGAGATCATGGAGAGAAGACGCTGACACATTTAAAAGCAGCAGCTTTCCTGGAGGGGCGATTATGTACAGCTGTTTTTCACGCAAGGTTTTCAGAATGCTGTTTTCAGCATTGCTTAGCCTTGCGATTTTTCTGTTATGGATGGCATGCCTGGAGACAGTCATTGTATATGCGGACTGTCAGGATCCGGATTCTGACTGTCCTGCTGAAGAGGCGATGTGCCAGTCTCATCCGAACCCGCTGGTAGAATTCGACACGATACCGGACAGCCCGGATGAACAGAGCGGAAAGAGCGGCCTTGGGCTTCAGGCTGAGAGTCTGCCTAAAGTCCAGAAGAGCATACCTATGGCAGTTATCGTGATAGGCTTCGGCGGTAATTCGGCAGAAAGAATGCCATATAATGATAACTATGACTGGTACAGTGCAATATTCTCACACACAGGGTATAGTGGCAAAACGGTAAGAGAATATTACCGCGATCAGTCATATGGACAGTTCAGTTTTGATCCGGTGGAAGAGACCAGCGCGTACGGGACTGGCGGTAACACTAACAAGAACGACAAGGTAAACGATGGGATCGTCCATGTTAATATCAGCAACGTGCACAAAGACTGGTCTGTTCCGGGCGATGCAGAAAGTAAGAAGGCGATGGGAGAAGCGTTCGCCGTTGCTGTTAAGGAAGCTGCAAAATACGTCGATTTCCCGAAGTATGATATCAATGGGAATAAGACCCTCGATCCAAATGAATTCGTGACAGCCTTTATAGTCGGAGGGTATGACTCCGGACCGGAAGACACATATCAGGTACACGGCGTTTCAAAGTACATGAGATCACATCAGTGGCGTATCGAATATACAAAAGCCGAAGTCCCTACAGTAACAAAGAACGGAAAGAGCGTATCCGTCAACTACTATGTCGCGGTATCAGAAAGGATCGAGAGAGATGCCGACGGTAACGCGATCGAGCTGATGGGACGGAGAAGCTCACTTGCTCACGAGCTTGGTCATCATCTGGGTCTTCCGGATCTTTACGACCGCTCAGATAAGACCGAATCAGAGAAGACCTGGAAGAATTTCAAAGTAGGATATACGAGCCTGATGGGAGACGGATCATGGGGAGTGGATGTTCCTGGACTCAACGGTACGCGTTACTTTCTGCCGTATTCCTTAGATCCCTGGAGCAAGATACAGCTCGGCTGGGCTGCTCCGGAAGTCGTTGATAAGACAGGCGTATATTCGGCGACAGGACAGGACTATACATGGCTCACTCCAAATCACTTTGTAAAGATCCCGGTCAAGGGCCACAGTAAAGAATACTATCTGATAGAAGCCCGCGCACTGAACAAGTGGGATGCAGGCATGGATTACAGATATGATAAAATGCTTACAAATAATAACGCGGGCGGTCTGGTGATATGGCATATTGACGAACAGGTACTGGAAAAATGCAAGAACAAGAACGGTGTATATGAAAATGTCAACAACACACACCACAGGCCGGCCGTAATGCCTGTCTTCATAGAAAAGGATGCTGATAAATATACGATGACTAGCTCAGGAGCAGAGCACGTATATACATTACAGCCATTTTTTGATATGACCAAATGGAAGCGGTATGCCAGTGCATTTGGAGCCGACATGCCGCTTGCGACATATGGTGGCCTGGATATATCGAGCAAGCCTGATACCAGGAAGGAATCCGGGGCAAGGATCGAATTTCTCGATAACGCCGACAGGGTGATGACATTCAGATATATTAGTCCCGACCATGAGCATAAGTGGACGGACAAGGAGAAGATAAAGTTCAGTACGGATATATGCGAAAAAGGCGGCACTTATGTAGAATACTGTGAATGCACATCATGCGGTCAGAGGATCGAAACAAAAAAGACGGCAGGGCCTGGCCATTATCCTGTTTTCCAGTCAGCGATAGAGCCGACGTGTGAAAAAAGAGGACATGTAAAATACTATGAATGTGAGGCGTGCGAGAAGAAATTCGCTGATTGGCAGTGTACTGAAGAGTATACATCTGATGATGATATCTATATCCCTCCGCTTGGTCATGACTGGTATGTAGAGGATGAGTTTGTAGCCCCGACATACGACAGTGAGGGCGAGAACTATGAAGTGTGCAGCAGATGCGGTGAAGGCCGGTGGGTGACGGTACCGATGCTGGACCGCACAGAGAAGATGGGGCACGATGGTACGCCGATCGGGGAGGATGCAGCGATAGAGGCGGCAGATCCGTTCCTCACCAAGTATAAAAGTGAGAAGGATCCGGCCGGATCAAAATTCAGCAGGCTCACATTCAGATCTGTCAAGCAGACGAATAGCTCCATCACACTGAGATGGAATCGGCCGGACACCGCATATAAGACCATAATCTACGGCAGCATATGCGGAAAGTCCAACAAGCTGAAGAAGATCAAAGAGATCGTCGAGGATGATAAAGCAAAGATAACTAAGGTAAGCGGGAAAAAGCTGAAAAAAGGCACATATTATAAATTCATCGCGGTAGCTGTGACAAATACCGGAAATGTGGTCTCTACATCAAAACAGATCCACGTTTCGACAAGGGGCTCTAAGAAAAAGAGCAACAACACTGGGGTATATGTGAGCAGCAAGATCGTGAAGAAAGCCGCAAAGCTTAAGAAAGGGAAGACACTTTCCCTTAAGGCAAAGGCAAAGACTGCAAGGGGGTGCAGAGTGTCAAAACATGTCGGCCTCCGGTACGAATCCACGGCAAAATCCGTTGTTAAAGTCCTGGCCGGCGGAAAGATCAAAGCAGTTGGTGAGGGAACGTGCTATGTATACGCATATGCACAGAACGGATCATATAAGAAGATAAAAGTGAAAGTAAAATAGCTGATATCATTCATTTAAAGAAGTATCGATCTCATGATAAAAGCAAGAAGGAGAATGAAATGTACAGACTTTTAAAGACGCACCCGGAACTTAAGCCATTTGAGAACGACATAAAGCTCAGGATGGACAGGTACCAGGATAAGAAGAAAGAGCTTCTCAAAGAACGCGGCAAAACGCCTAAGCGCGGCGGGGCAAAGCTTTATGACTGCGCGGATGCGCATCTGTATTACGGGTTCCATAAAGAGAAGGACGGCTGGCGCTATCGTGAATGGGCACCCGCGGCAGACCGCCTGTATCTTACCGGCGATTTCAACAACTGGAACTGGACCGAGACTCCGCTCGAAAGAAACAAGAACGGAGACTGGGAAGTCTTTCTTCCGGGAGATACTATCCACAAAGGAAGCCGCGTGCTGACTATCGTTGAGAACAACGGAAACCTGACTCAGCATGTGCCTCTTTTCGCACGCCGCGTAACACAGGACTGGGTGTCTCAGAGCTGGTGCTGCGAAGTCTGGGATGACGATGAGCCGTTCGAATGGACTGATGAGGGCTTTGAGAACGACGAGCCTCCTTTGATCTATGAGGCTCATGTCGGTATGTCAAGCGAGGAGCATAAGATAGCGTCATACCGCGAGTTCGCCGACAACATCCTTCCGCACGTTCAGGATGCCGGCTATAACACGATCCAGCTCATGGCGATCATGGAGCATCCATATTACGGATCGTTTGGGTATCAGGTGAGCAGCTTTTTCGCTCCATCAAGCAGGTTCGGCTATCCGGAAGATCTTAAATACCTGGTGAACAAAGCCCACTCGATGGGGATCAGGGTACTGCTGGATGTCGTGCATTCGCACGCGGTAGGGAATACCCTTGAGGGAATAAACCTCTTTGACGGAACTGATTACCAGTTCTTCCATTCAGGACCTCAGGGCGATCATCCTGCATGGGGGACCAAACTTTTCGACTACAACAAGCCTGAGGTCATCAGATTCCTGCTGAGCAACCTGAGATTCTGGATCGAGCAGTACCATTTTGATGGATTCAGGTTCGACGGGGTCACGTCGATGCTGTATCACGACCACGGACTCGGGACAGCTTTCTCAAGTCTTGATATGTACTTTACGATGAACACTGATGTCGAAGCTGTAACGTACCTCCAGCTCGCGAACGACGTGATACGCCAGACAAAGCCTGACAGTCTCACGATCGCAGAGGATATGAGCGGAATGCCGGGAATGTGCGATCCTGTAAAAGACGGTGGTATAGGTTTTGATTACAGACTCGCCATGGGACTTCCGGACATGTGGATCAAGCTGATAAAAGAATGCCCGGATGAATACTGGAACCTCGAGAACATCTGGCACGAGCTGACGTTCAGGAATACCGGAACGATCGCGTACGCGGAGAGCCACGACCAGGCGCTGGTCGGAGACAAGACTATCATGTTCAGGCTCGCCGACGCTGCTATGTACGACCAGATGGAAAAGGACACACATACCGATATCATCGACAGAGCAATGGCGCTCCACAAGATGATAAGGCTGCTCACGATGGCGGCTGGCGGCACCGGGTATCTCGCGTTCATGGGGAACGAGTTCGGCCATCCTGAGTGGATCGACTTCCCGAGAGAAGGAAACAACAACAGCTTCAAATACTGCAGAAGACAATGGAGTCTCATGACGGATCCGAAGCTGAAATACGAATGGCTGTACAAATTCGACCACGACATGATCCATACAGCCGCACACTACGATATATTCGCGCAGGAGTATCCATATCAGAAGTGGCTGCATAATGACGACAAAGTCCTCGCTTTCGAGCGCGGCGGCCTCCTGTTCGTATTCAACTTCTCGCCGGACAAGAGCTATACGGATTATCCGATCCCTGTAAGCCAGCCGTGCGACTACGAAGTCCTCTTCACTAGCGACGATTACTGCTATGGCGGTTTTGGCCGTATGGCACACGAGCCACTCAGTGCATACACTCCGGGCATGGAAGGGAACAACATCCGTATGTACCTGCCGTCACGGACCTGCGCAGTGCTGAAACCGGTGAATCTGGACAAATGATACTGCCGGTTCAGATCAGTAGATATGGATAGATTGTCCTGCTGCTTCGGAAAAGTGACTTTTACTCCTTGGCAGAACAGGTATGAAATATAGAGGCATCTCTTAAATGAAAGGGGTGATGCACAATGACTGAAAAATTGAGCCTGCGGATCGCGAAAGCTGCCGTGATGATTTTGATCGTAATCATGGCCGCGGCTTTGCTGCCTCTGTCAGGTATCGATGTATCGTACGCGGCGAGCAACTTCAGGATCAAAAATTACGACATCGACATGACGGTGAATGAGGACGACACGTATCTCATCCACGAGACTATACAAGTCGAATTCACGGCGCCCAGCCACGGTATCTATTACGTGGTCCCGCTGAAGACCGACCTTCACCGCGACGGACAGAGATCAGTGTACTACGCGAAGGTAAAGGATTTTGAGCTTATCTCCGGGCAGCCGTACAAAAATGAGAGCAGCAACGGAGAGGCGCATTACAAGATCGGTGACCCGGATAAGTACGCCGATACCGACACGACGTATGAACTCCAGTATCTGTATGATACGCGCGGCGATCACCTGAATCACGGTGACGAGGTATATCACAACCTGGTCGGCACATCATGGGAAGCGCAGTCGATCGACCACGTTTCGTTCCGTGTGACGTTCCCGAAAGATATCGACATGGAAAAAGTCGGCATAAAGCTCGGGTACGGGGATGAGCGCATCCCGTTTGAGACTGAAGGAAACACGGTCGTCTATGGCGAGACAGATGCAAATACGCTTGGAGGACTCACCATCCGCGCTGTGCTCCCGGATGGATACTTCACCAGGCAGGCAAAGACGAATAACATACCGTTTTACGTGCTCATCGCGCTGCTCACCCTGCTCGCCGGTGCGGGTATCGTGCTCTGGCGCAAATATGGAGTGGATCCGCCCATAATCGAGCCTGTAGAATTTTATCCGCCAGAGAACCTGAGCGCGCCGGAGATCGGATATCTTGACGAAGGCGTAGTCAAAGGCGATCATGTCGTCAGTATCCTGCTCTCACTTGCAGACAAAGGCTATGTGAAGATCGTCGAGACTCACGAGACGAAGGGAAAAGTCTTCAAGAGAGAAAAGACAGAATACAAGATCGTGAAGCTGAGAGATTACGACGGCGCGGTCATCGGAGAGAGGGAATTCATGAATGGCCTCTTCAAAGGCGGACGCAAGAGCGTCAAGACCGAAGATCTTTCTAACAGCTTCTACAAGACGGTCGATTCTATCAGGGGAAAGATCGAGAAAAAATACGAAAACAAGCTCAGTGATAAGAAAGCGTCTGATATTGCGAACTACCTGAGGCTTGGCGGATTTTTCGGAATGATAGCGCTCGTGGTCGTATCAAGACTTTCAAACGGTTCACCGTTCATTGAGGACGGCGACCTTATCTGGAGCCTGATATTGACTGTGATCTGCGTCGTGCTCCCTATCGCCGGATTCACAGGCATCGAGAACAGGATAAACGCAGTGAAGCATGGGTTCAAAGGTGTTTTGATCATATGCGCCAGCGTGATATCGATACTCATCGGATTCGGTATTGCTTATCTGTTTGATATATGCATTGCGGATCAGGTCTTCTGGTATGCGGTCGGACTGGTGATGCTGCAGGTCGTATACATAGTCGCGGCGCTCTGCGAACGGAAGTCCGATTACTACGCGAAAGTCCTTGGCGAGATCAGAGGATACAAGAACTTCCTTAAGACAGCAGAAAAAGACAGGCTGGAAGCACTCGCCGAGGAAGATCACGACTTCTTCTATAAGACCCTTGCGTTTGCTTTCGCTTTGGGCGTGACATCAGTGTTTGCAAAGAAATTCTCTTCGCTCGCGGTCAAGCCTCCTGAGTGGTATGAGTCTGACAACATGGGAAGTGACACATTTACAACAATGTATATGATGAACTCGATCAGTAGCATGATGAATACAGCTTCAAGCAGCATGACATCATCACCGTCTGAGTCAAGCGGCGGAGGCGGCGGATCGTTCTCCGGCGGCGGCGGAGGCGGCGACGGGGGCGGCGGCTCCTGGTAGACCGCTCCACGAGTTCTGCTTGTAGTGGCCTGCTTCAGGCATGCCGTTGCCGATGGACCGTTCAAGATGCTATGGTTTGACAACTTGTTCCAGGCATACCGTTGCCAATGGGACCACTACAGATGTTTTGCCTCTGACAGATCGAGAAACATAGCAGCTTTCAGACATTTCAAGCCCGAAAGCTGCTTTTTATTTGTTATGTGCGGCAAGATTCCTCAGTCAGCCGTTCAATATGGCCAGTCATTAGCAAACTAAAGCCAAGGGAACCCAATTCCGTCTACAAAAAGCAAAAAAACATCAAAAGTGATATCGTTTTGCATGATTTTACTCATTTTGTAGACGGAAATAGCCCGAAACCATACGATTCCGTCTACAGAAAGTAAAAAACTATCGAAAGTGATATCATTTTGCACAATTTTACTCATTCTGTAGACAGAAACAGCCCGAAACCATACGATTCCGTCTACAGAAAGCAGAAAAACATCAAAAATGATATCATTTTGCATAATTACACTTATTCTGTAGACAAAGACGACCCGAAACCATACGATTCCGTCTACAGAAAGCAGAAAAACATCAAAAATGATATCACTTTACACAATTACACTTATTCTGTAGACAAAAACGGCCCGAAGCCATACGATTCCGTCTACAGAAAGCAGAAAAACATCAAAAATGATATCACTTTGCACAATTATTCTCATTCTGTAGACAGAAACAGCTTCGAGGGAGAAATTCTGTAGAAAAATGAAGAGGCTTTGATGAGAAAGTGTAACAAAACAGGAAATATCGAAGTGTTTTTCTACGGGGAGCCGAGGAAAGAGCAATTTGATAATGCCGGGGGAGTGCCGGTCAGGCTGCTTATGGGATCCGGCAAGCGGATCTGAAACTCAAACCACTATAAATAGTATATGGAAGAGCAAACACACCACTATTTGTTGTTTCGCGATCACAAATATTTTTGTAAAGTTTGCTGTTTGGGATTGACTTTACTGCGGTTTTCATATAACATCATAGTATAGAAAATTTAATATATATTAGAACAGTTTCTGATATATTTCCGGATAAATGGCCCGGAAGTTTCTACGGCGGCGCCGTTATAGCCGCTACTATTAGATGCTTATTAACTACCTTGGGATAAGTATCTTCTGAGGTAGTTTTCTTTTTCCAGGAAGCAGCGAGCGTGCTCACGTCCGTTCTCCCCGGATCGCAGGGTCTCCTGCAGGGGTATGGGTGTAGATTTTAATACGTTTTCAGTCAGGCAGAGCATAGCACAGTGAGCTGTGAAAGGAGTTCTTCAAATGCACCAGATGGAAGAAAAGATACTTAAGGATGGGCAGGTATTACCTGGCGGCATTCTTAAAGTCGGAAGCTTCCTCAATCAGCAGATCGATACTGCATTCTTACGTGAGATCGGTGAAGAGATCGCACGGCTTTATGACGGCTCGGGCGTGACGAAGATCCTGACGATCGAATCAAGCGGGATCGCTATCGCAGCAGCAGCCGGCATCATCATGAGTGTCCCTGTAGTTTTCGCAAAAAAGAATAAGACGAGCAACGTGAGTGGAGATGTTTATTCCACAACAGTGCATTCATTTACGCATAACACGGATTACAATGTCGTCGTGAGCAGTGAGTATCTTAACAAAGATGACCGCGTGCTGCTCGTGGATGATTTTCTGGCAGAGGGAAATGCTCTCCGTGGGCTTATCGACCTTTGCGGTCAGGCTGGAGCTGAAGTCGCAGGAGCAGCGATCGCGATAGAAAAACGCTTCCAGGGAGGCGGGGATGCGATCAGAGCAGAGGGCATCCGCGTTGAGAGCCTTGCGTGCATATCGCACATGGATGATGAGCACGTTGAATTCTGCGAGCTCTAGCACATGGAACAGTTCATATTTAGCGCATGAGCGCATTATGATACACGTCATTATTAAATGGTTTTACTGAGGAGGAAAAAGTAATGAAAAAGAAAAGTCTGATTTTACTTCTTATTACTGCACTGATCGTCATGACAGCTCTCACAGGCTGCGGCGGAAAAGGCGGCAATGAAGAGGAAGGCGAAGAGGAGAAAGCATCTATCAAAGTAGGATTCATCTGCCTGCATGATGAGAACTCCACATACGACCTTAACTTCATCAACGGAGCTAAGGCAGCATGCGAGAATCTCGGCATCAGCGAAGAGAACTACATCATCAAAACTAATATCCCTGAAGGACAGGAGTGCTTTGATGCTGCAGAGGAACTGGTAGACGCCGGCTGCGGAATCATTTTCGCCGATTCATTCGGCCATGAGGACTACATGATCCAGGCTGCAAAAGAGTATCCTGAAGTACAGTTCTGCCACTCAACAGGAACAAAGGCTCATACAGAAGGCCTTGACAACTATCACAATGCATTTGCTTCTATCTATGAGGGACGTTTCCTTGCTGGTATTGCTGCAGGAATGAAACTGAACGAGATGATCGAAGCTGGCGACATCGAAGCTAAGGATGCCAAGATCGGATACATCGGCGCTTACACATACGCTGAGGTAGTTTCCGGATACACATCATTCTTCCTTGGCGCTCGTCATATGTGCCCATCTGCTACAATGGATGTAACATTCACAGGTTCCTGGTATGATGAGACAGCTGAGAAGGAAGCTGCAACAAAGCTTATCGACGGCGGATGTGTTCTCATCAGCCAGCACGCTGACTCCATGGGAGCTCCGACAGCTTGCGAGAAGGCCGGTGTTCCAGACGTGTCTTACAACGGATCAACTATAGATGCCTGCCCGAACACATTCATCGTTTCATCAAGGATCGACTGGGCTCCTTACTATGAGTATGCTATCTCAGCTGCTGCAAACGGCGAGCCTATCGACACTGACTGGACAGGAACACTCAAGACAAATTCTGTACAGCTCACAGAGGTCAACGAGAACGCTGCTGCTGAAGGCACACAGAAAAAGATCGATGAGATCAAAGCTCAGCTTGAGTCCGGAGAACTCCATGTATTCGATACAGAAGCATTCACAGTTGAGGACAAGAAGCTTGACAGCTACAAGGCTGACGTAGATACAGACGAGAACTATGAGGCTGACACAGAGGTAATTGCTGACGGATATTTCCACGAGTCAGAATATCGTTCTGCTCCGTACTTCGATCTCCAGATAGACGGCATCAACCTGCTCGATACTAAGTTCTAATATCAAAATCTTTACGGCAACAAGGGCCCCGGCAAGCCGGGGCCCTGTATTTTCAGAAAATGAACCGGGAGCCTCAGAGGCTCCTTTCGTCGTTTTTAAAAAACGGATACAACAAACAGATCCTGCAGCTTTATGCAGGGCGTTAAAAAAGGCTGAAAACAGCTTTTGTTGTATAAAAAGAGCGGCATAAAAACGATTACTGCTGTAGAAGAAAGGGCAGAATGTGCGGCAGATATGTCTGCATTTTCTTCTGCAGCATACAGAGTATACAGAGAGGATGTGATGACTTGGAAGAGAGAACACCAGCAGTCTCGATGAGGAATATCACCAAGGTATTCGGCACTATCCGCGCTAACGATGGCGTCAACCTTGATATCTACCGCGGAGAGATCCTGTCGCTTCTCGGAGAGAACGGAAGCGGCAAAACGACTTTGATGAATATGCTCTCGGGGATCTACTATCCTGACGGAGGGCAGATCTATATCGACGGCAAGCCTGTTTCCATCAGCTCGCCGCACGAAGCGTACAGCTATGGGATAGGAATGATCCATCAGCACTTCAAGCTCGTGGATGTTTTTACAGCGGCTGAGAACATCGTGCTCGGCCTGAAAGAGGGCAAGAAGCTGGATCTTAAAGCCGCGTCACAGAAGATACGCGACATCTGCGACGCATATGGTTTTGATGTTGATCCTGACCAGAAAGTGTATAACATGTCTGTTTCCCAGAAGCAGACAGTCGAGATCGTAAAGGTGCTATACCGCGGTGCTGATATACTGATCCTTGACGAGCCTACAGCAGTGCTCACACCTCAGGAAACAGACAAGCTGTTTACCGTGCTGAGGAATATGAAGGCTGACGGAAAGGCGGTCGTCATAATCACACATAAGCTGTATGAGGTGAAAGAGCTCTCTGACCGGGTGGCCGTGCTCAGAAAGGGTAAATTCATCGGCGATATGATCACAGCCGATACGAATGAGCAGGAGATGACCAACATGATGGTCGGACATCAGGTGTCGCTCAACATAGAAAGGCCAGAGCCGGAGAATGTTCATTCACGTATCAGGGTAGAAGGCCTCACGGTAAAAGGACCTGACGGAGTAAAGAAACTCGACAAGGTCTCATTTTCTGCAAACGCCGGTGAGATCCTCGGTATAGCAGGGATCTCCGGATGCGGACAGAAAGAGCTGCTGGAATCGATCGCAGGACTTCAGCATGTGAGACACGGCCATATCTACTACATCGATGATGATGAATCTATCGAAGAGATAACGAATCACGATCCGACAGAGATCGCAGACAAAGGCGTGGCGCTTTCATTCGTTCCGGAAGACAGACTGGGCATGGGACTCGTCGGGAGCATGGATATCATAGATAACATGATGCTCCGCTCATTCAGGAAAGGAAACAGCGCGTTTACTGACAGAAAGGGGCCGAAAGAGCTTGCAGAGAAAGTCGTCAAGGAACTTGAGGTAAGCACACCGGGAACTACCACTCCTGTAAGAAGGCTCTCCGGAGGAAACGTTCAGAAGGTCCTCGTAGGCCGTGAGATAGCATCATCTCCGACCGTGCTGCTCTCAGCATATGTTGTCCGCGGACTTGATATCAATTCCTCATATACGATATATGATCTTATCAATCAGCAGAAGAAAAAGGGCGTAGCAGTGATCTTCGTCGGTGAGGACCTTGATGTCCTTCTCGAGCTCTGCGACAAGATACTGGTTCTTTGCGGAGGCAAAGTGAGCGGCATCGTCGATCATCCTACGCCTGATGATAAAAGAAAAGTCGGCCTGATGATGACCAAACTGGGAGGAGGTGAAGCTGATGAGCAGTAAGAATCCCGCAGGTGCGGTAACCGAGCCGCTGATCCACATCACCAAGAGAAAACACCTTGAATGGTATCAGTCATGGGGCATCAGACTTATAGCCATAGTCATAGCTCTTGTGATCTGCGCGATAGTAACTTCCGTTATGACAGGGCTGGATCCGCTGAGCGTTTACAGCACGATGTTCGAGGGAGCTTTCGGGACAGAGAGAAAGCTCTGGATACTGGGCAAGGAAGTTTCGATCCTTCTGTGCATATCACTTGCGCTTACACCGGCATTCAAGATGAAGTTCTGGAACCTCGGCGGAGAGGGGCAGGTGCTCATAGGAGCGCTGGTAACGGCAGCGTGTATGATCTACATGAAATCGCTTCCGCAGCCTCTTCTGATCCTCATAATGTTTCTGGGCGCTGTAGTCGTCGGAGCGATATGGGCTGGCATTCCGGCATTCTTCAAGGCAAAATGGAATACCAATGAGACTTTGTTCACGCTGATGATGAACTATGTAGCGACACAGCTCGTCGCGTTCTTCGTTATCGTGTGGGAGGTGCCGAAAGGTTCCGGAAACGTCGGCATCATCAACCAGAGCGGCAATGAGGGATGGCTGCCTGTAATAGGCGATTACAAGTATCTGCTCAACATACTCCTCGTCGCGATGGTGACAGTCGGCATGTATGTATATCTTAAATACAGCAAGCATGGATATGAGATAGCGGTAGTTGGAGAGAGCAAAAACACCGCGCGCTACGTCGGCATCAAAGTCGGCAGGGTCATCCTGAGAACACTGCTGCTCTCAGGCGCGATCTGCGGATTTGCAGGTTTCCTCATGGTAGCCGGAACTGACCATACTATCACCACCACGCTGGCGGGCGGCCGCGGATTCCTGGGCGTCATGGTCGCATGGCTCGCTCAGTTCAATCCGCTCGGCATGGTGCTTTCCAGCTTCCTGCTCGGATTCCTCGAGCGCGGCGCGAGCGAGATCTCGGCTATATATCAGCTGAACCATTCGTTTGGTGATATCCTGACAGGTATAATACTGTTCTTCATAATCGGAAGTGAGTTCTTTATCAATTACAAGGTCCACTTCCGCGGACAGGCTAAAGAGAAACCAGGCGCTGCGGATCCGAACGAGATCCAGTTGCATTAAGGAGGTGGATGAGTAATGTTTAGTCTAGTTGCTTTCATCCCGCGTGCTGTAGCGCAGGCGGTGCCTCTGCTTTACGGATGCACTGGTGAAACTATCTCTGAGAAAGCCGGCAACCTGAACCTCGGTATCCCGGGCGTCATGTATGTAGGCGCGATCTCGGGAGTGATCGGCGCGTTTTTCTATGAAAGGACCACAGAAGGGGCGCTGAATCCGGCGCTTGCGATACTGATCCCGCTGATCTGCTGCCTGATAGGGTCGCTTCTGATGGGACTTCTGTACTGCTTCCTTACGGTAACATTAAGGGCGAACCAGAACGTTACAGGTCTCGCGCTTACGACTTTCGGAGTAGGATTCGGTAACTTCTTCGGAGGGTCCCTCATAAAGCTGACGGGAAGCGATGTTCCGTCGATCGCTCTTTCGCGCACCAGCGAGTGCTTCAGCAAAGCGCTGCCGTTCGCAAAGGATCTCGGCTGGTTCGGCAAAGTCTTCCTGTCATATGGGTTCCTCGCATACATCGCGGTGCTGGTGGCAGTAGGAGCGGCTTATGTCCTCGACCATACCAGGACAGGCCTTGAGCTCAGATCTGTGGGCGAGAACCCGGCTACAGCTGATGCCGCAGGAATCAACATAACAAAATATAAATATTTCTCAGTCTGTATCGGATGCATGATCGCAGGACTTGGCGGGCTCTACTACGTAATGGACTACGCGAGCGGCGTCTGGTCGAATGATGCGTTCGGAGACAGAGGCTGGCTGGCTATAGCGCTTGTAATATTCACTATATGGCATCCGAACATCGCGATATTCGCAAGCATGCTCTTCGGCGGACTGTACATATTCTACCTGTTCGTTCCTACCGGATCTAATATCGCGGTGAAGGAACTCTACAAGATGCTTCCATATGTGGTAACGATCATAGTCCTCGTTATCACGAGCAAGAGGAATAAGAGAGAGAATCAGCCGCCTGCAAGCCTCGGGCTCCCGTACTTCCGAGAAGACCGGTGATATGCCTGCACGGGCTGATCAGATGTTAAATAATACGGCAGGGGTCCTTCGTTATGACTGGATCCCTGCCTTGTTCACAGAAGGGAAGGCATTATGATGACGGCACCTATGTTCCGGAACAGATATCTTGCGCACGCACTCGGAGGGCTGGACGGATACAGCTATCTGAACAATGAGCCTGCACTCGTGAATTCACTTGTCAATGGTCATGAGTATCTTGAAGTGGACCTGACACTGACATCGGACGGGCATGTGGTCCCGGCGCACGGATGGTCAGAAAAGAACGCGGCAAGGTGCGGCATGAAATATGACCCTTCTTTCGGCCACATGACGAGAGAGATGTTCCTCAGTCAGACTCTTCACGGTATGCCGACGATGGATACAGAGACATTGTACGGATACATGAAAAAGCATCCGGATCTCTGGTGGCAGCTTGATCTTCATACTCTTGACTATGACAAGGCCGCTGTGGTCACGAAGGCGGTTCTGGATGATTTCCATAACGACAGCGAGCTCTTCGGTCATTTCCTTATACAGGCCAATTCGCCGGAGATGTTTGAGGGGATAGAAAGCGTATATCATTTCACGTATTACCAGCTCTTTCTCAAGAAGGGGATCTCAGATGAGGATCTTGACCGGTCTCTGAGATACTGCGTAGACAACGGATTTGTCTCTGTCTCGCTGAACTCGCAGGATGCGGATCCGGAGACGATCAGAAAGATCCACGATGCCGGGCTTGCGGTACTGGTATACACAGTAGATAAAAAGAAGCGCCGCGATGAGCTTTTCGAAATGGGCGCTGACACGATATGCACTGATGTGTTCAGCCCGAGGCAGGACAAGGTGGACAGATTCAATTCACTTCCGCCGGTCAGACTGTACAACAGAATAGTAAGAAAAATAAAACGTCTCCATAAGTGAGACGTTTTTTGTGCAGCGTCATATGATGTGCTCTGATATTGATTTTGATCATCCTGACGGATATCAGCCGTCATATCTTTTGATATAGCTCTCAGCAAGCCTGACAGCGATCAGCCGTCATATCTGTAGAAATGCTCCGGCATATGTGAAGAATCAGCCACGTTGTTATACTGAACGATCCTATAGTCTTCTGCAGCGTCCGGCTGCTCATTTATCGGAGTCTCTGATGAATGGACTTCACCATCTTTATCAATGTACCCGATCAGCGAGTATGACGGTATCTCTTTACGCAGATCAAGTCTGAATCTGTCATATCCTGTAAGAGGCATGCCAAGTTTTTCGAGCATGAACGGGGAAAGATAGTTAAGGCTTATCTCCACGTCGTCCTCCTCTTCTATATCGAAGTTCGCCCACATGCACAGAACTGCGCGGTGCCTCCGCTCCTGTATCTCTATGTCAGACATCCCGCTTTCCTTCATTCTGCTGATCATCGTATCGTTGAAGTCAGAGCCAAGCATAGGCTGATGGTCGCCGTAAAGAAGGATCACTGTCGGCTCGTCGATCTTGCTGAAGTACTCCGTGAGATCACGGAATGCTTCATCGCTTATTCTGACCAGATTCAGGAAGTTCCTGACTTCAGGAGTATCGAGCTTCTTATCCAGTATGTGTACCTTGTCCTCTACAGTACCTGCGTTATCGCTGTATCCGCCGTGGTTCTGCATCGTAACATTGAACATGAAGAACGGCTTTTCAGCGTTCTCTTTACGGTAGTTATTGAACTCGCGGACTACTACTTTATAGTCGGCTGCGTCTGACGTGTACTTTCTGATGCGTTCGCGCTTTCCCAGGTCTTCACTCGAGATAAAGCTGTCGAATCCGAGAGCGGGATATGCGTTGTTCCTGTTGTATGAGTCGTGCTTACCGGGGTGGAATGCGACCGCTTTACCGTATCCGAGCTCTTTCAGAAGCCGAACGAGCGACGGCGTCGTCTCCTTTACGTTCGTGTTGAAAGGCGCATTATACGGCGGGAAGAAAGCCATGGTGTTTCCGGTCAGAAACTCATATTCTGAATTCGCAGTACCGCCTCCGAAGACAGATACATGTACTTCTCCTTTGACCGTGTTCTCCTTCAGGCTGCGTATGAACGGAAGATAGTCGTTCTCTACCGGAATGTCGCTTAAGACAGAAAGGTCCGAAAGCGATTCATTCATGATCACGATTATGTTCGGGCGTTCTTCTGAGACAACTGCGTTTCCGTCTGCCTTATCAGAATGAAAATCGCCGGCTATCTTAGCTGCCGCCGCCGCAGAGTATCCCTTAGGCCTGACTATCCTCGCAGTTGCGATATTCAGTACGAACGCGAACGGGTACCCCTGGTTGCGGTAGTTTTCTTTCACCCAGACGCGCTTTAGCCTGATGTTGTGCTTTGTCGTGAATTCTGTATCAAAATAGACTTTGTAGAATGCACCGAGATATGCAAGGCCGATCAAAGCCACTACTATGCGGGCTTTGACTGGAAGCTTCATCGTCTCCTTGAGGACCAGAACAGCCGCGAAGAAAGCACCTGCGAGAGCCATTGACCAGAGCGCCGACTTATCGAGAGTCAGCGTGTATCCTCCTGCGACGTCGGCGGCAGTCCCGGCGGATAGAAAATCATTCGCGGAGAGCGGCGCGTCGCGGAAAAGCACAAGCATGTAATTTACGAATGCGAAGATATACCAGAATAATGTGGTGCCGAGCGCGGTCAATTTCATTCTGCCTGTAACTATATAGATGATCACGAATGGAACAAGTATCGCAGCTAGATTCGACACAGGGAAAAGCGGCCGCTTCTCCAGGACGAACCTCGCTATCTCGCCGATCGAGTATCCGGTCGATTTAAAGACGACGATGAAGCTTACAGCTGGCGCAGCGATGAAAGAAAGAATCAGGAAGATCATGTTGAGATCTGTTTTTCCCGGAAGTCTGGTGCTGAGCTCATCAAGAGGGAGCAGGATGAATGCCATGCTGAGGATGGGGACCATCACTGCTGTAATGAAAAGGAATGCGCCGCCTTCCTGGGTGAAACATCCTGCGTTCACTGCAATAGCCGCTAGTATTATTATGTCGATCGCCAGAGCTGCATATTTTACAGGTGTGAGCTCTTTCTTCAATGCCTGCGGAATTGATACGTGTCCGACCGCATTAGTATTATCTGTCATTTCTGCCTTCTTTTTGTGATATGAATATCGTCTTCAGCATCTCTGCTTAAATATGTGTAATACTCTTTAGCGTTGCTGCTCAAATATGTATTATCTTCTTCAGATTGTCTGCTGAATCAGAGCGGACGATACTGTTCCTCATGCTTTCGGGTACAGCGTCAAGTACAGCTTCCGGAATACTGCCGCTTCCGGTATAGACGAGAAGGCCGCAGTACCGGCATGCGAAGCCGACTGCGTCTTTAAGGAATCTGTCGCCGCCCAGCAGCTTATCAGCCATCCTGTCTGAGAAGAACAGTGCTTTCTGCTTCGCAGGCGAAAGCGCGAGGCTGATAACAGTTTCCGGATCATCCGTATCAAAGATACATACCATGTCGAACCTTGTGCCGCCGTACATCCTGAGAGGGGCCAAACCGTATTCGTGTATCAGATACTCCATCGCGGTCTTGAACCTGATCTTCCCGCTCTTGTACAGATCCAGCACCGCTGAGCCGATCGAGGAGAGCGGCTGCGTATCGTCAGAAGCGATCAGATCCATGTTATAGAGTTCCGGATAAGCCGTGCCTACGTTCTCTGTGGTCTTCGCATCATCGCACCCGACGTATACCTCAGTATTGTCATTCCAGCCTGAATCAACGGCTGTAAGCTCCTTTAGCATGTCTGTTTCATGTCCGGGATAAAAGCCGTCAGTGTATATCAGGACTTTCTTTGCGTCTGTACGCGGTATGTCCTGCAGCTCAAGGCCGTCTGTCCGGCCGAGGAGTATGCCGCAAAGCTTCTCTGGATTATCTGCCGCATCGTATCTGTACCATTCGCTGATGTCAGTCTTATCTGAAGAGGATCCGGCTGTGCCTTCTTCAGAGGAGTCATGGCTCAGGCCGCCGGAAGAAGCGCCTTCTGCGGCACTTTCTTTACGAAGAAGGCGGATCACGTCTTCCCGGCTGAACGCCATGTCGAGTGAAAGCTCGCGTATATCTATGTTCAGCCCCTGTCTTCTGTTGTATTCATCATAATCGTCGATGTAGAGTACGACATGCTTATTCAGGATAAGATAATCAACGAACACGCTGGAGTAATCCGATATGAGTGCGTCAGTAACAGTCATGAGAGAGTAGCTGTCCACATCCTCGGGGAAGTTCCTGATATGGCTGTATCTGCTGAAATCAAGCATGTCGCTCTCATGATAGTGATGATGCAGATGCACATACAGGATCTCATCATTTCCGAGCGCGCTGTCCATGTAGTCGAGAAATTCCCGGTCTCTCTTCACGGACTTCTTTTTGCCCCAGTGACCTCTGAACGTCGGCATGTAGGCGTATATCTTCTCGCCTGCGGGGGCGAGCATGCTCTTCAGCGCCGCCTTCTCTTCATCGGTGACTTTCAGCATGCCGGCTGTCCTGGGGTATCCCATCATCAAAGCCTTCCCGGTAAGAAGATGTGTGATCTTGTATGACCGCCACATCACGTCTCGCGTGAAGGTATTGGGGTAGAGCAGGTAGTCTGAGCAAAGGAAGTTCTTCTGCTGCAGTCCGCTCTTGTGGCATCTGTTTCCTTCTTTAAGGAGGCCTATCTTTTTGAGGGGCGTGCCGTGCCAGGTATTTATCACGACCTGGCCGTATCTCTTTGTGAACTGGTACGGGAAATAGCTCTCGGTGATAAGGTATTTACATGTCTCGAGCTTGATGTCGAATCCTTTCGGAACTGTTTCTGTCCGGCTCCATCCCTTGTCGCGGATCATCGCATTGACTGATCCGTCCGTCTCGCCGGTCGTCCTTATGTAGACTTTCCAGCCATCAAAATCCTCACTCTGATTCAGCACGTCGAGAAGGTACTGCAGATTTCCCTTTGCCTCACGTCCAAGGCCGCTCAAAATGACGCTCTTCTCATCAAGAGGTAGATCATAGAAATAGTCATTTACAGTCTTCTTTCCAGGTTTCCGGAGATGAAGGCGAAGGATCCATCTGTATTTTCCTGACAGCTTGTTCCTGGCCTGTCTGTTTATTTGAAATGATTCTTCCGGCTTTTTGTAAGCTGCTTTGAGATCCATGTGCCAGTCCTTTCTTGTTTAATGAACACTTTAAGTATACTACATAAAATAATACAAATAAAGGAATGGGCGCTTGACAGCGAGCAGGAGTTAGTGTACACTAATGTTAGTTAAAGCTAACTAACTAATATAAACATAAAACTGCTGAATATAAAAGCTGGCGCACAGGATGAATTTGATAATGCTAATAACAGCCGGCTATGGAGGAAGAATGATGCCGATTTTGATGGCAAGAAGCGGAGACAATGTAAAAGTCGCGAAAGTCGTCGGTAACGACGCTGTGAGGCAGAGACTCGGAGAGCTGGGCTTTGTTGCAGGAACGCCGGTATCTGTGCTGCAGACGCACGGCGGAGACATGATCGTCAAGGTCAGGGACTCAAGGCTCGCTCTGACGCGCGAGATGGCAGCTAAAGTAATGGTAGACATGTAAGGAGAACGAAATGAAGACTCTTAAAGATGTAAAAGTCGGACAGACGGCTGAAGTTGTGAAGATCCACGGAGACGGGCCGGTCAAGCGCCGTATCATGGATATGGGGATAACAAAAGGAGTGGAGATATTCGTAAGGAAGGTCGCGCCTCTTGGAGATCCGATGGAGCTCAATGTGAGAAACTACGAGCTCTCAGTGAGAAAAGCAGACGCGGAGATGATCGAGGTTGAATAGGACATATTTTAATAGATGAAGAAGGAGCAGAAAGATGGCAGTAAAGATAGCACTCGCAGGTAACCCGAACAGCGGCAAGACGACTTTGTTCAATGCGCTGACAGGCGCGAACCAGTATGTAGGGAACTGGCCAGGCGTTACCGTCGAGAAGAAAGAAGGAAAGATAAAAGGACACAAGGACGTTATCCTGCAGGATCTCCCGGGGATCTATTCGCTTTCACCGTATACGCTGGAGGAAGTAGTCGCCAGGGATTATCTGGTAAAAGAACGCCCGGACGCGATCCTGAATATAGTTGACGGAACCAACATAGAGCGTAACCTGTATCTTACCACACAGCTGATAGAGCTTGGTATTCCGGTCGTGATGGCTGTGAACATGATGGATCTTGTCAGGAAGAACGGTGATTCTGTAGATACTTCTAAGATCGGAAAAGATCTGGGATGTAAAGTGATAGAGATAAGCGCGCTTAAGGGCGAAGGAGTAAGCGAAGCGGCGGACCTCGCGATCAAAGCTGCGGAGACAAAAGGAGATCCTGACGCAGTGAGATTCTCCGACAGCGTTGAGAATGTGCTTGGAAAGATCACAGATCTTCTGAACGGCAAAGTGGACAGCAAGCTGCTCCGCTGGTATGCGGTGAAAGTATTCGAGCGTGATGAGAAAGTTATGGAACAGCTCAGCATCGGAGATATGACAGCTGATATAGAAAAGCTGATCGAGAGCTGCGAAAAAGAGCTTGACGACGACTCCGAGAGCATCATCACAAATGAAAGATACAACCTTATAACAAAGATCACAGAAGATGCAGTAAAGAAAGAAAATACAAAGGATAACCTCACAGTTTCTGATAAGATCGATAAGATCGTGACTAACAGGATACTTGGACTTCCTATATTCGTCGTGATCATGTTCTTTGTTTATGCGATCGCAATGGGCAGCTGGAGCGTGTCGATCGGGACCGCAGCGACAGATTTCACGAATGACGTCATCTTCGGCGAATGGGTCCCGGGAGTGATCGACAATATACTCGGAGCTATGGGAGTTGGTGAAGAAACATGGCTGTACGGTCTGATCCAGAACGGAATCGTGGCAGGAGTCGGAGCAGTGCTTGGATTCGTACCGCAGATGCTCGTGCTCTTCGTGCTGCTTGCGATACTTGAAGACATCGGATACATGTCGAGGGTCGCATTCGTTATGGACCGTATCTTCAGACAGTTCGGCCTTTCAGGCAAGAGCTTCATCCCATGCCTCGTAGCTACAGGGTGCGGAATACCTGGAGTCATGGCATCGAGGACGATCGAGCAGGACAGAGACCGTAAGCTCACAGTGATGACGACGACATTCATGCCGTGCGGAGCAAAGCTTCCGATAATCGGGCTCATAGCAGGAGCTGTTTTCGGCGGATCTCCGCTCGTAGCAGCGTCAGCATATTTTATCGGTATCGGCTCGATCATTCTGTCTGGTATAATCCTGAAGAAGTTCAAGGCTTTTGCCGGCGAGCCTGCGCCGTTCGTCATGGAGCTTCCGGCATATCACATTCCATCAGTTGGAAATGTTCTTAGAGCAACATGGGAGCGCGGCTGGTCATTCATCAAGAGAGCAGGATCAGTAATTCTCATATCCTCGATCATACTCTGGTTCCTTCAGGGATTCGGATTCGTCAACGGGCAGTTCGGAATGGTAGATGACCTGTTTGGGGATGAGACTCTGGTAACAGAAGAATACAAGGCAGATCTCGCCGCAAAGAGGCAGATACCTGTAGAAGATGTGAACGCAAGCGACGATTCGATGCTTGCCGACTTTGGAAGCGTGGTAACTCCTGTATTCAGACCGATCGGATTCACGACATGGAGACAGACGGTTGCGACGATAACAGGCCTTATCGCAAAGGAAGAAGTAGTCGGAACATTCGGCGTACTATATAACTATGACGACAGTCAGGAAGAGCTCGGTGAGAACGGTGAGCAGGTATGGCCGCGCGTAAGAGCGGACTTTGCTAATACAGGTGCTGCCGGCGCAGCCGGAATGGCATTCCTCATCTTCAATCTTCTCTGTGCTCCTTGCTTTGCTGCAATAGGCGCTATAAAGCGTGAGATGAACAATGCCAAGTGGACATGGGCCGCTATCGGCTGGATGACAGTATGGGCATATGTGATGGCATTCATCGCATACAACCTCGGCAAAGCCTTTACAGGCGGCGGCTTCGGTATCGGCGCGGTGATCGCGATCGCCGCACTGGCAGGTGTCATCTACCTGGTCGTCCGCCCTGGATACAAGCCTGAGACCGGCGCGCGCACACTGACGTCAGTAGAAGCAATGGAAAGTTAGTATAATTTCGGATAAATATTAGTACATTTATACTAACGGGCAAGCACAGGATGCCGGAAGTTAGTATAAAATCGGATGATTGTTAGTACATTTATACTAACGGGCAAGCACAGGATGCCGGAAGTTAGTATAAAATCGGATGATTGTTAGTACTTTTATACTAACGAACAAGCACAGCATGCCGGAAGTTAGTATAAAATCGGATGATTGTTAGTACTTTTATACTAACAAAAAATACGAATTGATTTGTGTAATGAATAACAGGGACTGCTTTGATGCTGTCAGCAGACGGCGGAAAGCAGCGGGATAGAAAGGAGATGACGGCGTATGGATCCTGTGATAGGTCAGATCATAGTAGGTACGGTAGTCGCAGTGCTTGCATTCTTCAGCGGACGTGCTGTGCTCGGCGGGATCAAAGCTGAGCTCCGCGGCGAAAAGAGCTGCGCAGGCTGCAGCGGCTGTCAGTCAGGTAAAAGCTGTGAGGAGTGCCGTATGTGTGAACGGCTGGAAGAGCTCAGACAGCAGAAGATCAAAGAGACCTCCATATAACAAAAAACAATGATATATCTACACGTAAGCAGTCCTTCCCAGTGGAGGACTGTTTGCGTTCCCGGCAGGTTTCTTCATGGTTTCGAGCAGAGAGTGCATAGATAATTCTGCGCTGCCTTAAAAAATCTTTATGAAGAGTTATGTTTTGGGAAATGTGCTCAGATGATATAATATTATTAGATAGAGGCCGGCAGAGGACGCTTTGATCTGGTGCTTTCAGCACTGAAGCAGGAACCGGCCGGAAGGGCATTGGAGGTTTTGATCAGTTGCTTTCAGAAATGGAGCAGGATCTGGCTGGAAGGGCATTGGAGGTTTTGATGAAAGTAATACTTACGATTATAAAAATACTGTTCATACTGATTCTGATACTTGCACTTGCGGTCGGGACGGGACTTGGACTTCTCACGATATTCCAGTATAACCCTGACGACACGGAGAACGTTGTGCTCACAGGCCAGTCTGAGAACTCCCCAGAGCAGGGAAAGCCGTTCAGGATCATGACTTGGAACATAGGATATGGAGCGCTCGGAGACAACGCCGACTTTTTCATGGACGGCGGAAAGATGGTGAACACAGCTGACGAAGAGCGTGTGAGATATAATCTTGACGGCATTACCGAAGGGATAATTGAGGATAATGCAGATATCTACATGCTGCAGGAAGTGGACCGCGACGCGGACAGGTCGCATAATATCGACGAAGCAGCTGAGATAACCAACGCGCTTGCCGAGATCGAGGACAAATCATATCAGACGATGTTCGCGAACAATTTCAAGGCTTTGTTCGTGCCGTTTCCGATCCCGCCGATCGGAAAAGTAAACAGCGGTATTTACACTGCTTCGGATTTCCGTTGTCAGAGAGCGGACAGGATACAGCTTCCTTCACCGTTCAAATGGCCGGTCAGTACAGCGAACTTCAAGAGATGCCTTCTGGTAACGCGTATAAGGCTGTCGGGATCGAGCAGATACCTCGTCCTGATAAACGCACACCTTGAGGGATACGATGTGGAAGACGGCAGCGGCAAAGAAGCACAGACAAAGGTGCTGATGGACGTCATGCAGAAAGAATACGATGATGGGAACTACGTCATAGTCGGAGGCGACTTCAATCAGACGTTCAACGACGTGGATACTGCGGATTACCCTGTATATGAGGGAACGTGGCAGCCGGGAACGCTTGACGTAGACGAGTTCATTCCGGAATTCATACCGGCAATGGACCCGGTAGTTCCGACATGCCGCTCGCTTGACAAAGTCTATGATAAGGCGAATGATGAGCATCAGTTCTACATGACGGACGGGTTCATCTATTCAAAAAACGTCAGGATGAACAGCATAGAGACGAAAGATCTCGAATTCGAGTACTCTGATCATAACCCGGTCGTGGCAGAATTTGAGCTGAAGTGATATGGCAGAGAAAAGTGTAAAAGCAATTGAAAATCCACTAGGGACGAAGCCTCTTGGGAGGCTTCTCTTTTCGCTTGCAGTCCCGACAGCGATCGGTAATGTGGTCAACGCAATGTATAACATCGTGGACCAGATATTCATCGGCCAGGGTGTAGGTACGCTTGGAAACGCTGCGACTTCGGTGTCATTCCCGCTCACCACTATCTGTCTCGCGATAGGGCTCATGCTCGGCCTGGGCGCCGCATCGGGATTCAACCTGGAGCTCGGTCAGGCGCATGCAGCTTCAGCCATGCCTGAGATCAGGAAAGCTCACGAGGAGCGTGCGAAGGAGATAGTTGCAAGAGCTTCAGGGACCATGGTGTTATCAGGGATCATCATACTGATACTTGTAAGGATCTTCCTTTCGCCGATGCTGAAAGCCTTCGGCGCCACAGACACCATAATGCCGTATGCTGCGGAATATGCAGGCATAACGTCATGGGGGATACCGTTCCTTCTGTTCATGATGGGCGCGAATCCGATCGTGAGGGCGGACAGGAGCCCGCGCTATTCCATGGCAGCTGTAATAATCGGAGCAGTGCTGAATACGATACTGGACCCTGTGTTCATATTCGTATGCGGATGGGGGATCGCAGGAGCCGCATGGGCAACGGTCATAAGCCAGGTGGTATCAGCAGTGATGCTTGCGGCATATTTTCCGAGATTCCGGTCAGTACATTTTACGTGGAGCGACTTTCTGCCGCACTGCAAAGCTGACGGCAGTACGGATGATCTGGCTGATGACGCTGAAGAAGCAGCCGGCTCATTCGGCAGGGCACTCGTTGAATACGCTGAGACTGTGATCTATGTGTGCAAGCTCGGCATCAACTCTCTGATCTTTCAGATGTCTACTGTCATCGTGCAGATCACTATCAATAATATGCTGAAGATCTACGGCGCGCAGACAGTTTACGGCTCTGACATCCCTATCGCTGTCTGCGGCATCGTAATGAAGATAAACGTGATTTTTATTTCTCTCATGATTGGGCTCATAAGCGGTGCACAGCCGATCTGCAGCTATAATTACGGAGCAGGTAAATACACAAGAGTACGCGGTACTGTGAAGCTGTTCACGATATGGGCAGTGATCATCGGGACATTTTCCTGGCTCATCTTCCAGCTGTTCCCGGACAAGATAATACTGCTTTTCGGAAACGGCGGCGGAAATGAGCTGTATTTCGAATATGCGGAGCGTTTCATGCGGACGTTCCTGTTCTTCACGTTCATAAACGGGCTTCAGGTATGTTCTGCGACTTTTTTCCCGTCGATAGGGAAACCGCTGAGAGGTGCTTTTCTTTCCTTCTCCAAGCAGATCCTTATCTTCATGCCGGTCCTTGTCATCATGACGCAGCTGTACGGCCTCGACGGCATTATGTACGCGCAGGCTGCAACAGACTTACTGGCAGCTCTTCTTTCAGTTTCATTTCTTGCATATGAGATGCATATAATGCCGCGCGAAGATGCGTGACAATATCAATTTGTGATATAATTAGGCATATTATTCAAGTACCCGGACAAGGACATATGTCATTCGGGACATTCATTTTTTCAGTAAAACGGCAGGATGATCTATGCTAGATGAGTATTTAAAGGCGCAGAAAGCTGCGCAGCGTGAATATAAGGCGAGGATAGCCAGAGGCGAGCTGCCTTTTGTCGAGGCGCTTGACGATATCGTTCCGGACAGTAATGTCATGAAGCATCAGGAACTGGGGACGATCGAGATACCAACCTGGCTCATAAGCGGCACCATGACGAGGGCGCGGCAGAATTCTTTTGCTGCGAACTTCATGCCGCTTCTTGAAGCGGACTCAGAGTTCGCGGCCAAGTGGGAGAATCTCTATCAGGCGCAGCTTGACGAGGGGTTCCACAGCGCTATCAAAGTCTATGAGTATCTGCACAGGTTTTATGTGCAGGAGGGGAACAAGCGGGTCTCAGTAAGCCGCTTTCTTGACATGCCGACGATCATGGCGTCAGTGACCAGGGTGATCCCTGATGACGAGACTCTTAAAGCTCATCCGATATATGCGGAATTCCTGGATTTCTACAAAGTATGTCCGATCTACGACCTGGAGTGCCGTGAACCCGGGACTTATCGTGAGATAGCAAAACTGCTCGGGCGCAGTATCGGCCAGGATGAAGATCCATGGCCGGAAGATCTCGTACGGTCGCTCCAGTCAGCATACTGGCACTTCACACGTGTGCTCGAGGCGATGCAGGGAAAGCTTTCGGAGATGCCGAGAGGCGACGCCTTCCTGGTGTATCTCAGGATCTACACGAATGACGCGCTGAGCTCCAAATCGAACAAAGAGATCGATCAGCGCCTCAACAGGATCAAAAACGAGCTTTTTACAGCCCAGAACAAAGACAGCGTCTCGCTTGTCGAATCATCCGAAGAAGCCATCAAAGCCGGCGACGGTGACGGCAGTGGTATACCAAAGCCTTCTGCGCTGGTCGGGAAGGTCATCTCTTCTCTTACATATACAAAGAAGAAACCGCTGAAGTGTGCGTTCGTATATGACAGGAAGCCTGAAGTATCCAACTGGATAATGAACCACGAGAACGGAAGGAAACAGCTGGAGAAAGCTTTTGATGGAATAGTGGCGACGAAGGTGTTCACCGGAGCAGGCCCGGCGACGGGAAGCGCTGCTCTGGACGAAGGATCGGGCAATACGCTGGAAGCTATCGACGCCGCCGCTGAATGGGGTGCAGACGTGGTATTCACAGTCTCGCCTACTCAGCTTGACGACGCTCTCAGAGCCGCGATCAAATATAAGGATATCATCTTCCTGAACTGTTCTGTTAATATAGCCCGCCAGGCTGTCCGCACATACTATTCCAAACTGTACGAGGCAAAATTCCTGGCAGGGATCGTCGCGGCTGTATATTCTGATAATCATAAGATAGGATACTGCTCCGACTATCCTATCTACGGAACGATAGCCGCGATCAACGCATTCGCAAGAGGCGCGGCGATGATAGACCCTGAAGCTGAGATCTACCTTGACTGGAAAAGCAGACAGGATGGAAACTGGTGGCATACGATGGAAGAACAGGGGATCCGTGTGATCTCGGCAGTAAGCTCCACACATCCTGTTGACGGAAGCAGCACTTACGGCGTGTTCAGGATAGAAGAGGACGGATCCATAAGACATCTTGCCGCTCCTGTATGGAAATGGGGTCAGTTCTACACTGTGATAGTAAGAACGATAATCGACGGCACATACAACGCCAAGCGGGTGAGCCGGAAGGATCAGGCGACCAATTACTGGTGGGGCATGCAGTCTGGTGTGGTAGACCTTGCTCTTGGCGAGAGCATATCGCCATATACGCGTGCTCTGGTGAGCATGCTCAAGGAAGGCATAGTGAACTCAGCGATAACTCCATTTGACGGCGAGCTTACGAGTCAGGACGGATGCGTGAAGAAAGAATCAGATCCTCCGCTCACGAGCATGGACATAATAAACATGGACTGGCTGAATGAGAATATAATAGGCGAGATACCGTCAAAAGAGAAGCTGAATGAAGAGGCAAAAGCCACGGTCAGCGTAAGCGGCGTGAAAGAGAAATAACTTCCGGGGGAAAAAGCGGATAATTACGTAAGAACAAATCGGGCGGTGCTGCTGAATCAGATGTAAGCGATCATGAATTGATATGAAAGTACTTTGTATTTCAGACAATGAATTGAATGAACTTTATCAGGGATGGACTGATGAGGAGGCCGAGAAACTCAAGGACATCAGTCTTATCCTTTCCGCGGGCGATCTTGATCCTGAGTATCTTGAATTCATAGAGACGATGCTGAATGTGCCGTTGCTGTATGTCCGCGGGAACCACGATTCGCGGTATGATGAGGAGCCGCCGGAAGGGTGCATAGACATTGATGATAAAGTTGTTGAGATAATGATCGGGGAAGATGGATCTGCCGATATCTGCGAGAACGTGATACAGGGGATCCAGGGCGCAAAAGCCGGGATAGCTGAAAAGGCTGGCTTAAGGGATTCGTCGCGCCTGATACGTCTTGCGGGGCTTGGGGGCTCGATCACGCTGAATGATGATGCCACAGAAGCTTATCAGCCTGAAGATGAATATACTGAGGGCGAGATGAAAGCACGTGTCAGGAAAGTCAGCTGGATCCTGAAAAACTATGCGATGGCAGACAGAGTCCTGTCAGGGAGCAGGTCAGGACATAGTCAGGTGCGTCCGCCGCTTGATATCCTGCTCACTCACTCACCGGCAGAAGGCCATGGCGATCTGCCGGATCCTGCACATATAGGTTTCAGATGTTTCAATGAGATTTTGATGGATATGAAGCCGCAGTACCATATCTACGGCCATGTTCACATGGAATACGGACGGATAACCAGGGAAAATACGCATGAGTCGGGGACATGCAGCATCAATGTGTGCGGAATGTATATACTTGAGATATGATGGATAATACAGGCCGTGATCAGGCCTTGGATATTAGATGCGGTAAAGAGAAAGAACGGAGGGCAGATATGATAAGACCAGCAGCCGGAAAGGGCGGAGAGCACTATGTACCTTACGATGAGAGAACAGGTGATGAGTCTGTAGTGTTTTTCACACGTGATCTCTCGCCGGAGGGAATGATAAAGATCTATGACAGAGTGAGCCAGGTGCTCGAAGGCAGGATCGCGGTAAAACTTCACACTGGTGAGGCAGAAGGCCCGAACTTTCTTCCGAGACCGTGGGTCAGAGAACTGTTCGAAACCCGCCTGAACGATTTTGAATACGCTTCGATAGTGGAGACGAATACCTACTATAAAGGAAGCAGATACACGACCGAGGAGCACAGGAAAACACTTGAGACAAACGGCTGGACTTTCTGCCCTGTCGATATAACGGACGCTGAAGGTGTCGCCGCGCTTCCGGTGAAGGATGGAAAGTGGTTCGATGAGATGCATGTCGGAAAAGATCTTCTGGATTATGATTCTCTTCTCGTGCTCACACACTTCAAAGGCCATACGATGGGAGGCTTCGGAGGAAGCAACAAGAACATAGGGATCGGATGCGCCGACGGCCGCATAGGTAAGAAAGCGATCCACACGGCGGCAGGATCTGACGACATGTGGAGCATAGATGAAGAAGAGCTTATGGAGAGGATGACCGAGAGCACCAAATCTGTAGTAGATCACTTTGCGGGACACATATGCTTTGTCAATACGATGAGGAACATGTCAGTCTCCTGCGACTGTGAAGGAACTCAGGCGGAGCCTGTAGTCACGCCTGACGTCGGGATCCTGGCTTCTCTCGATATCCTTGCTGTCGACAACGCCTGCGTTGATATGGTGTACAGCCTTCCGGAAAACGGCGGGAAGGCTTTGATCGAGAGGATAGAGACGCGCCACGGCCTGAGACAGCTGAGCTACATGAAAGAACTCGGCATGGGAAATGACAGATACCACCTTATCGACATAGACAACGATGACCGCGAGATCACCGCAGAAGAGGCGACGGCCGGAATAAAGCCTGTATGGCTTCCGGATATCTATAACGTTTTCTGGGGCAGGAACAAAAAGCCCGAGGATTGATGCAGCAGGCTTATCGCCGCTGAAGAAGCTCTGATGATGCCCTCGCTGCAGGCGGGACTACACGCCTCGGAGCAGAGAGACTGCACTACTCGGAGCAGAGCGGCGGGGAACAGATACAAAGGAGAGAAAAATGGCAAGTGGAAGAATGGAATTCCATGCGGAATCAATAATGCAGCACGCCAACTTTGCGTACGTGCTGCCGTACGATATGCCGATGGAAGAAGTCAAAGAACCGAAATACTATGAACGTGAGCCGAAGTCGCTCATACTTCTGCACGGGCTTACCGGGACAGACACTGACTGGCTGTTCGGCGGAGTCGCTCAGATAATGGCGATGCAGTACAACCTCGCTATATTCATGCCGACTACAGGTAATTCATTCTATCTGGACAAAGGATATACCGGCGCCAACTATGCGACATACGTGGGTGAAGAGCTCCCTGATTTTATACATAAGGTGTTCGGATTCTGCGAGAGCAGGGAGAATACGCTGGTCGGCGGTCTCTCGATGGGAGGATACGGCGCGCTCCATACAGCGTTCACATATCCGGAGAAATTTTCAGGGTGCATCGGCTTGTCGTCAGCAGTCGTGATCAAAAGCGCTGTCGAGAGGTTCCGCAGAGAAGGCTTTCTCGACGATGCGCCTGCCGATCAAAACCCAGATCCTTCAGAGGATCCGGTGGGCGATGTTCTGCCGCTTCCAATGCTTCTTGATATTTTCGGAGATCCGAAGAAGCTTGAAGGATCAGATAAGGATCTGGAGGCTTTGTTTAAGAAGCTGAAAGCGTCCGGTGCAGACATCCCGAAACTCTACATGGCCATAGGAACAGATGACAGCCTGCTTGAAGCAAACAGGGATTTTGTCCGGTTCCTGAAGAAAGAAGGAGCAGACATCACATATGAAGAGGGCCCGGGGATCCATGACTGGATCTTCTGGAACGAGTACATCGACCGCGGGTTGAAGAATCTGCTCGGGTAAATTTGCAAAGCACAGAACACGGAGTTCATCTTCGGCCATATCTCATGACCGTACAAAATTTCATATAATAGAAGAGCGCGTCCAGCTAATAGAAGAGCGCGTCCAGCGAGGCGATTTTTGTTCAGTTGGTTTTGATCCAGCTGTTGTGACCGCCTCACAGATCTGGGCGCGCTTTTTGGTGCAAATATATTATGCAGGGACAGCCGTATAATACAAGGATGCCGGCTGCATAATACAAGGATGCCGGCCGAGTGATTCTAATATGCCGGCTGTATGATACAAGGATGCCGGTTGTGCTGCTATCATAGTACGGGTATGCCGGCCGTGCTGTTATTCTGCCAGGAATGAGTCGAATACCTTATTCCATTCATCAGGATACTCGAAAAACATCAGATGCCCGCCCATGACATGTGTTCTGTAGCCAGGAAGCTGCTTCTCAACAAAAGGTTTTGCAACATCTGCCCAGTGTTCTGCGATGAACATCAGGCTCGGGAACGTAGCGCCAAGATCTTTTGCCGTTTCAAGATAATTAGAATAAATGGCGTCACAGAACAGAGCTTTTGCTACCCAGTATGGAGTGCGGGCGGACATATCAAGGATGTACTCCAGCTCTTCAGGCTTCATGTTGTGCTGTATCATTATTTCTGTAGCGTAATCGCTGAAGAACGCACGTGTACCCTCTGGTGTATTGAGTACACGAGTCGCGACTTCAGAAAGCTCTTCGATAGTGCCTTCTGTCCACCATTCAGGATCCGGATGAAGAGGGAGCGGAGACATATCGATAGTCACTACTTTACTAAGTTTTTCTTTACCGAATTGTTCAACATAGCTCCATATATCCAGATTTCCGGTGCTCCAGCCTACGAGCACGATTTTGTCCAGACCGAGACCATCGATCAGTGATGCGAGATCAGCACCGTGAGTCTGATAATCATTTCCGTCAACAGGTTTTGATGAAAAGCCCTGGCCGCGGGGATCTATCGCTATAACTCTATGATCCTTTGAGTAATGATCTATCTGCGCTTTGAAGATCTCCCCGGAAAAAGTGAGCCCGGGAATGAAGATGATCGGGTCGCCGACTCCCTTCTCAAGGTAGTGCAGCTCCACATTCGGCGCAACCTCATAATATTTACTTTCAATACGATCTTCAGACATGATCCTACCTCCTTTTGTATGATCCAATATATACAGTATACCATACATCAGAAAATACATGATCCCGTCTACAGAAAGCAAAAAAGCAGCGAAAATGATCTCCTTTTGCATGATTTTACTCATTCTGTAGACAGAAACGGCCAGAAAACCCCTGATTCCATCTACAGAAAGCAAAAAACTAGCGAAAATGATCTCCTTTTGCATGATTTTACTCATTCTGTAGACAGAAACGGCCAGAAAACCCCTGATTCCGTCTACAGAAAGCAAAAAACTAGCGAAAGTGATATCACTTTGCATGACTTTTCTCATTCTGTAGACAGAAACAGCTAAAAACCCCATGATTCCGTCTACAGAAAGTAAAAAAGAAGCGAAAGTGATATCATTTTGCATGATTTTACTCATTCTGTAGACAGAAACTGCCAGAAATTCCATGATTCCGTCTACAGAAAGCAGAAAACTAACGAAAATGATATCACTTTGCACGATTTTTCTCATTCTGTAGACAGAAATAACCCCAAAGGAGGGATTCTGTAGAAAAAACAGCAAGAATTTGATGAAAAGTGTAATAAAACGAGTAATTTCGAAGCATTTTTCTACGGAAACGGTCTCAAAGGAGTGATTCTGTAGAAAAATCAGTAAGAATTTGATGAAAAGTGTAATAAAACGAGCAATTCCGATGCATTTCTCTACGGGGACCTAAAGAGTGAACATTTTGGCAAGACTAGGAATCGATTATGCAGCAGACGTCACAATAATCTGCGGTTTGTCGTACTGAGCAGGGTATCATTCACATAATCTGCGGTTTGTCGTGCAGAGCAGGGTAATATCCACATAAACTGCTGGTTTGACATGCAATCTATAATGAATAATAGGAAAAGTGCAAGGGGTGGTGCAAATTGGCATTTGATTACAAGAAGGAATATAAAGAGTTTTATTTGCCGAAGGCAAAGCCGGAGATAGTTGATGTTCCTGTGATGAATTATGCTGCGGTACGCGGCAGTGGTGATCCGAATGAGGAGGACGGCGAATACAAGCAGGCGATAGGTCTTTTGTATGGCGTGGCATATACAATTAAGATGAGTAAGAAGGGCAGCCATCAGATCGATGGTTATTTTGATTATGTGGTACCGCCGCTTGAAGGTTTCTGGTGGCAGGATGGAATTGAAGGAGTCGACTACGGTAATAAGGGATCGTTCCAGTGGATCTCCGTGATCAGACTTCCGGATTTTGTGACTGAAGAGGAATTCGACTGGGCTGTAAAAGAAGCAGAGCTGAAGAAAAAGCAGGATTTCTCCAGGGTCGAGTTCCTGACTGTTGATGAAGGCCTTTGCGTTCAGTGCATGCATATCGGCCCCTACGATGATGAGCCGGAAACGGTCGCCAAGATGGACAGATATCTGGAAGAAAACGGATATGAGAATGATCTTACTGATGAAAGACGGCATCATGAGATATATCTTTCAGACGTGAGGAAGACGGCACCGGAAAAGATGAAGACGGTGATAAGGCATCCGGTGAAAAAGCTGGGACAGAAACATGAGTAGCATCAGGAGCAGCGTCATGAGCAACATCGTAACCAGCACAAGGAGCAGCAACAGGACCAGCGCCAGGCTAGAAGGCAGGATAAAGATATTGTTCGTCTGCCACGGCAACATATGCAGGAGCCCGATGGCGGAGTTTGTGATGAAGGATCTGGTGGATAAGCGCGGGATCGCTGATCACTATGAGATAGCATCTGCCGCGACAAGTACAGAGGAGATCGGAAACCCGGTCTACCCGCCTGCGAAGGCGAAACTCGCTGAGCATGGTATTTCGTGCAAGGGCAAGCAGGCGAGGCAGATGACAAAAGATGATTATGCGTACTATGATTTGATCATCTTCATGGATAAATGGAATATACTGAACGCGAGAAGATTCATAGGATTTGACAAGGCGCATAAGGCAAGCATGCTGCTGGATCACTGCGGCAGGGCAGGTGAGCAGGTCGCAGACCCATGGTATACAGATGACTTTGACGCTGCATGGGACGATGTGGTGCAGGGCTGTGAAGGACTGATAGAAGAAATAGAAGGAAGCGGCATTCATGGAAAAGAAAAGGCCTGAAGACGGAAAAGAATTTGATGATCTGGAATGGGAAGAGATAAGCAGGAAGACTTTGATCCACAATGAATGGATAGACTTCAGGCAGTCCGCATACAGGTTCCCGGATGGAAATGTGTACGAGCCGTATTACAGCTACAGCAGACGTGATTATGCAGTGGTGGTCGCAACTGATGAAGAGGGGCGCTATATCTGTGTGCGTCAGTTCCGGCAGGGCATCAAGGAAGTTACGACTGAATTCCCGGCGGGCGGGATCGAGAGAAAAGACGGAAAAGAGTATGCAGGCCGGGCGATATACGGAGACGATAGAGGTCCTGATGCAGCTGAAGAGGCACTCGAGGCAGCAAAGCGGGAGCTTCTTGAGGAGACCGGGTATGAATCTGATGAGTGGGAACACCTGCTGACTATACCATCAAATGCTACGATATCAGACAATTATGCGTATATCTACTCAGCTAAGAACTGCCGAAAAGTGTCAGGACAGGAGCTTGACGTGATGGAATTCCTAAATGTCTGCCTGTGCTCAGACGACGAGATAGATGAACTGATACACGGTGGGGACTTCAAGCAGTCTGTACATGTAATGGCGTGGCTTCTGGCAAAACGACTTTAGTATGCCTTCAGGAAACAGGTCTGACATCTGATCACAGTGGAAGATCACAGCTGAAATGGAATGAATGTATGACAGAATACCTCTATGTTATGGTACAATAATAACATGAAGCTGCGGTGCAGCATTCTCAAATGAAGGGAGATGTATGGAAATGGAAGTAAAAGAAGGATATATGCCTTATAAAGGCTTCAAGACATGGTACAAGATCGTGGGAGAACCATCGGACAAAGCTCCTGTGATCCTTCTTCATGGAGGACCTGGAGCCTGCCACAATTATATGGAGCCGTACGAGGCGATCGCCGAGAGGTACGGAAGACAGGTCATCACATATGACCAGATCGGTTGCGGCAAGTCGCCGATCCCTCATCAGGAAGACGATTTTTATACGATCCAGCTCTGGGTCGATGAGCTGGATGAGCTCCGTAAGTATCTCGGGATCAAAGAGTGCTACCTGCTGGGACATTCATGGGGCACGATCCTCGCTATGGAGTACATCCTCGCAGGCAAAGGTGAGGGCGTAAAGGGCATCATCCTCGCAAGCGGACTTTGCTCGATCGACCTCTGGCTCGAGGAAGCGGACAGGTATGTAAGCTATCTGCCTGAGGACCTCGCCGAAGCGATCCGGGAAGGAAACAAGAGAGGAGATTATTCTTCAGAGAAGGCGCAGCAGGCACAGGCGCTCTACTACGCGAGACACGTGGAAGGCGCGGGTGAAGAGCCGAAGTGCGTGCAGGAATCGTTTGAAGGCATAGGCGAGTGCTATGTCGTGATGCAGGGCGAGGCTGAGTTCGTCGTAACAGGAAAGCTGAAGGATTGGGACATCGTCGACAGGCTGAAATATATCGACGTTCCTGCTCTCATGATTTCAGGCAATGACGATGAGTCGACACCGCTCATCAACAAAGTCATGTATGACAATATCCCGAACTCAAAGTGGGATCTTATCCCGCACGGGACTCACATGGGCCACTGCTACAACCCGGAGCCTTATATTAAATCTGTAGAGACATTCATGGAGGAAAATGACTAGATAGACCGTGCAGGCCGGACATGTTAACGGGAGGCATGTTATGTACGATAATGAATACAGATCTCAGCTGAAGGAACTTGGCGTATTTCTGGACGAGCTCGGGCTGGTGCTCCAGAACGCATCCAAGTTCGGCATGACGGACGTCTGCTGGTCGGCGAATGTGCTGCTGTCGATCGACTCGGGCTATGACGCGCCGGGAGTCACGATCGATATAGCAAAGCAGCTTATCGCCGGGGGTGTGCAGTTCCACAGCACACAGGTACCAGCCGTACAGTCGTTTTCGATACCGGCGGCGCCTGAAAAAGCTGAGCTGATGTGGAATCAGGCTTTTGCTTTTATCGAAAAATGCAGCATCGCGGAAAGAAGCAGTGGGAAGAGGATCGATGATGAGCCCCTTATCTTCAGCTTTGATCTGTCTGACTGCATCAGCGGTATCGGCGGAAAGGACATCCACGACAGGCTTAAGATGCTGAGCGATATCAAAGGACGGTTCATATATGTCTTCCGCGTGCCATATCTCGACGGCCAGGCGCTTATCAAAGTGAAGACAGCGATCTCTGATATCTTTCCGGTACGGGTGCTCGCAGTTTCACCTCTGTCGGATGAAGAACTGACGAAGTACCTGCATCAGAGACTGGAGCAGAAAGGAATAGTCATAAAGGAAAGTGATCTTCCTGGTAAAGCCGGCGCGGTAGATGATGTGATAGGCGAGATGATCGCGTTCGAAAAGAGCGATGGCAGGTTCGACGGCATCGCCACGATGAACAAACTTGCAGACAGCATAGTCTATCTCAAGCTCGCCGGCATGAAAGACCCGACTAAAAAGAGCAAAGCCGGAAGCTTCAGGGTCACTATTGACGCCAAAGAACTAGCGTCGATATATGCTGATCTTAGAGGCGGGGAAGAAGGTGCTGACAATACTCTTCTCGATAAGCTCGCCTCGGCGGCGGATTTGCTCAATTCAAAAACACAGAAGGTCGGATTCTGATGGAATACGTTTTTGATGGAAAAAAGCGTACTTCAGCTGCAGTCATGATTTTGCTTCTGGTGATCTTGTGCGCGGTGCCTCTCTCAGGGTGCAGCGGCAAGGCTGGAGGAAGTCAGGGCCAGGCACAGAGCGAAGACGTCGATAGTGAAGGTTTTGATGAAGGCACTGAGGCTGATGCCGGCACAGACGGTGACGACGAGCCATACAGGATCGCAATTGCGTGGAGCAACGTGCAGGACAGCTACAGCTATACCAGCACGATCAAAGCCGTCGAGGCTATGGGCGCGGAGCCGGTCATTCTGGACATGGTGAGATCAAAAGACCTTTCATATAAAAAGAACGGGGCTGGCACGGTATCAAAGAGGATACTGAGTACAGCGCAGAGAGAGACGTGTCGGATTATCTGCTTGTGTCGTACTGCCTGGATAATGATATCCCGATGATCGCGATCTGCAGAGGAATGCAGATGCTGTCCGTGGTATCCGGAGCCGATATAATCCAGGATCTCGGGAAATGGTATGAGAAGCAGGGCATAGAGTATCACTCCATGCACAGAGACCCTGAGAAGAAAGACCTGGTCCCGCATGATGCGAAGATCATTTCACGCGATTCGCTTTTATATGAGATAATAGGAGAGGACAGGCTGAAAGGCGTGCCGTCATGGCATCATCAGGCAGTCAGATCTGTGGAAGACACAAGGCTGGCAGTTACCGCAAAGACGAAGACGGACGGAAAGAATGTGATCGAAGCCGTTGAGCGGCCGGATAAGAGGTTCTGCATAGGAGTCCAGTTCCATCCGGAAGTCGCTGTGCGCAAGGTGGTAGATAAAGAGGAGAACGCTGACGAGTTCATGAGCTACGAGACGGCGGAGAAGCTGTTCAGAGCGCTGATCAGGGAAGGTTATCCGGATGGTGTCACGGAAGGGTGACATTGAACAGGATAGTGAGGTATACATATGGAATTAACAGGTAAAACAGTTGTGATAGGGGTATCTGCGGGTATCGCGGCATACAAGACGTGTTATCTCGTAAGCCGCCTTACACAGGCCGGCGCCGAGGTGCATGTCATCATGACGCCTAACGCGAAGCATTTCGTAGATCCGCTGACATTCGAGACTTTGTCAGGCAACAAGTGCATCACAGATACGTTCGACAGAGAATTTGAATTCGACGTAAAGCACGTATCGCTTGCAAAAAAAGCGGATCTGTTCATGATAGCGCCTGCGACGGCGGACGTAATAGCAAAGTGTGCCTGCGGAATCTGCGACGATATGCTGACTACGACATTCCTCGCTGCCAGCTGCCCCAAGTATGTGGTCCCGGCTATGAACACCGGGATGTACCTGAACCTCATAACACAGAATAACCTGAAGACGCTCATCCATTACGGCGTGCATGTGATCGAGCCTGCGGAAGGACATCTGGCATGCGGAGACACAGGAGCGGGGAAGATGCCAGAACCGGAGCAGCTGTTCGATGTGATCATATCTGTGCTCGGGAAAGAGCAGGACATGGCGGGTCTGAGCATGCTCGTCACAGCCGGCGCGACGCAGGAAGCGATGGACCCTGTCAGGTTCATAACTAATCATTCAACAGGGAAAATGGGCGCGGCTATCGCGAGGGAGGCTGTCTCCCGCGGCGCAAGTGTCACATACATCAAAGCCTCTACTTCTGTTCCTGATCCTGACGGGTGCGAAGTCGTCTCAGCAGTCTCTGCTGCCGAGCTATGCAAAGCAGTCACTGAGAGAGCCGGATCAGCCGACATAATAATCATGGCTGCTGCTGTCGCAGACTACAGACCTAAAACTGTAAGCGATGACAAAATGAAGAAGAAGGACGGCGAGCTCACGCTTGAGCTGGAGCGGACTACTGACATACTTGCAGAGCTTGGAAAGCAACGTGCTGAGGGGAAGCTTCCTGCCGGTCAGTTCATATGCGGCTTTTCGATGGAGACAAAAGACCTGATAGAGAATTCGCGCGCTAAGCTTGAGAAGAAGAACTGCGATATGATCGTAGCGAATAATCTGAAGGAGCAGGGTGCGGGATTCGGCCACGACACCAACAAGGTAACGCTGATCACTAAAGAGGGAAATGTGGAGCTTGAGCTTATGTCCAAGCAGGACGTAGCAGCGGCGATACTCGACAGAATAATAAAGAAAAACTTTGCGGAAATGTGATCAGCGGTAATCGGTATTCTTGATAATGTCGTTGACAGAATAAGGAAATAATTATAAAATAATATTCACCGCACTGCGGAATTTATGGGTTTTGATCGTGTTTCCGGGAGGGGAGGTCCATATGAAAGTTTTTCCTGCTATTGATCTCAGGGAAGGTAATGTTGTAAGGCTTCTTAAGGGTGACTATAACAAGATGACTGTGTACGGGGAGAACCCTCTTGAGGTGGCGCAGGAGTTCGAAGACGCCGGTGCAGAGTATCTTCATGTCGTAGACCTCGACGGCGCTATCGACGGCTCTCAGCCGAACTTTGCCGCTGTGCGTGACATCATCGAGGGTACAGGTCTCAAAGTGGAGATCGGCGGCGGCATCAGAAATGAGGATATAATCGTTGATTACGCACAGATCGGCGCACTCCGGGTGATCATCGGAACGATGGCTATCAAGGATCCGGAGTTCACCGCCAGGATGGTCAAAAAGCATGGAAAGAATGTCGCGGTCGGCGTCGACATCAATAACGGATTCGTGGCGATCAAAGGCTGGACTGAGGTGACTGACAAGACTGTAGACGATATGTGCCAGGAACTGATCGATATAGGCGACAGGACGATAATCTGCACAGACATATCAAGAGACGGTGCCATGGAAGGTACTAACATCGAGCTCTACAAACAGCTCGTTGACGAGTACGGTGACTATGTAGATATCATTGCTTCAGGCGGTATTTCAACTATGGAAGATCTGGAGAAGCTTGCCGAGATCGGAGTCGACGGAGTGATCATAGGCCGTGCGCTCTATAATGGTGCGTTAGATCTTGGCGAAGTACTTTCGAACTTCGCAGACTGATACGTCGGAAGATAGATAAGATACAGATAAGCAGGTCTCAGAGGCCTGCTTTTTTTGCGCCCTGATCAATGTGTGACAGTCAAAGATAACCGTGTTTTTTTGATGTTTAGTTGAAATGATGTGATAGTTATGTGAAAAATCGCCAAGATGTTTGAAATACTGCTTTTTATATGATAATATTATCTTCGTGAAATTATTGCCGTTATAGGAGAAAATATAATTATGGACGACGAGAAGAAAATGAATGAAGCAGCTGAGAGGGGCGCTGAGATCAAGGAAGCGGTAGAAGAAAAAGTCGAGGCCGCAGAGAAAAAAGCTGAAGAAGCAGTAGACATAGTTGATGAGAAGCTTGACGCTGTGGAAGAGAAAGCAGAAGCTGCTAAAGAAGAACTGAAAGAAAAAGCTGAAGAAGCACAGGAGAAGGCTGAGGCTGCCGAGGAAGAGCTGAAGGAGAAGGCTGAGGCCGTTAAAGAGGAACTTGAAGAAAAAGCTGAGAAAGCCAAGGAAGAGATGGATATGAATTCCGCTGCCGCAGCAGCTGCTGTAGAAGGCGCTGTAGCAGAAGCAAAAGAAAAGGCTGCCGAAAAGCATGAAGAGAATAAAGAGAAGTTCGAAGAGTTCCAGGACGAGGTAGTAGAAAAGGCTGAAGAGGCACAGGAAAAGGCTGAGGCTGCTGAAGAAGAAATGAAAGAGAATTCTGAAGCAGCAACAGAAGCTGTGGAAGAAGCCGTAGAAGAAGTAAAGTCAGCAAAGCAGCAGAGAAAAGAAGAAAAAGCCGCAAAGAAGGCTGAGAAGGCTGCCGCTGAAGCTGAGGCTGCTGCCAAAGCGAAGAAGACAGTGAGCACAAAGACTGTCGTACTGATCACACTTGCGATCTGCGCTGCAGTTCTGATCGGCGTCGTAGCTTATATGAACCAGCCTGAGAAGTCGATCTACGAGAAGGTCTCAAATTATGACGAATATGTGACCCTTGGGGAATACAAAGGACTGAAGTACACTAAAGAAGATATCGAAGTTACTGATGAGGAAGTAAAGGCTGAGATCGACAGAAGACTTCAGGAGAAATCCACTACAGAGGACTCCAAGAAGGGCAAAGTAAAAGACGGTGATAATGTCAATATCGATTATGTCGGAAAGATCGACGGAAAAGAATTTGACGGAGGATCAGCAGAAGGATATACGCTGACTATCGGATCCAGCACATTCATCGACGGATTTGAAGAAGGCCTGATCGGAAAGAAGATCGGCGATACAGTAACGCTCGACCTCAAGTTCCCGGATGACTACACGAACAAGGATGTCGCCGGCAAGGACGTAACGTTTGAAGTCAAGCTCAACTCCAAGCAGATAACCAATACTCCGGAATATGACGAAGCATTCATCAAAGCCAACTCAGACTATGACAACAAAGCGGATTATGAGGCATCTGTAAAGAAAGAGCTCGAGCATGACAAAGAGCATACCGCAGAGGATACCGCGAAGCAGTCTCTCTGGAGCGAAGCTGTAGAGAATGCAGAAGTCAAGAAGTATCCAAAGGGAGTCGTAAGCCAGGAGAAGGAAGCTATTATCGAGCAGTATAAGCTCATGGCTGAGAACTACAACGTCGAATGGGCTGATTTCCTTGACCAGTTCATGGGTACTACAGAGGAAGATTTTGACAAGCAGGCTAAAGAATATGGTAAGTCAGTCGCAAAGCAGAAGCTCGTTATGTACGCTATCGCTGACAAGGAGAATCTAAAGCTCAGCGGCAAGGAATACAAAGACCGCCTGAAAGAGCTCCTTGACAATGCCGGTATGACAGAAAAGCAGTTCAAAGAGCAGTACAACCAGACTATCGAAGAGTACGCAGATGAGAACGACTTTAAATCACAGTTCATGCTTGAAAAGATCTACGATTTCCTTTATGAGAATGGTAAAGCTGTAGAACCTGGCTCAGAAGAAGCTAAAGAGCTTGAAGAGAGTCAGCATGATCATGAGCACGATCACGAGCATGAAGAAGAAGCAGCAGAAAACGAATAATCGCTGATACGAATAAAAACAACACGATGCAGCGCCGGGCTGATGCCCGGCGCTGTTTTTATATGCTGTGGTATATGATAAGCATAAACAGAGGCACTATATGTATGTTAAATGTTAAGAATTGTTTAGTTAGAAGGGTGTTTGTTAAGAAATATTTAGTTAAAAATGGTGTTTTTTTCGTCAATAACCCACTAAATATAGTATAATTGCATTATGGGAGGCATTTCAGGCGGACAGATGAGATTTTGATGGTTCTATATATTGTGCCACTAATGGATCGGTATGGCGGGCTCATAGGAGTTCACGGCAGCCGGACGTGTCTGACGCGGGGGATGCATATATTGGAGATTGATCGAAAGAAGGGTTTGAAATGAAGTGTCCGTATTGCAACAGTGAGGATACGAAGGTCATCGACTCACGTCCGACCGAGGATGGCCACGCGATCAGAAGAAGACGCGGCTGTGAGAAGTGCGGCAAGCGCTTTACGACTTATGAGAAGGTGGAAGAGTCTATCATCATGATCGTGAAGAAGGATGGAAGCCGTGAGGCATTTGACCGCGGCAAGCTGATGAACGGGATCATCAGAGCTTGTGAGAAGCGGCCGGTACCGATGGCGACGATCGAAGGAATGGTGGACAGGATCGAGCGGGGGCTGAACAATCTGATGCAGAAGGAAGTAAAGAGCGACTTTATCGGCGAGCTCGTCATGGATGAGCTGAAGAAAGTCGACCAGGTGGCGTATATCAGATTCGCTTCGGTATACCGCCAGTTCACAGATGTCGAGACGTTCACAGAGGAGATCAACAAGCTGAAGGATGCAGAACGGTAATATACGTACGGGCATGCTGCGATATGTGATGCGGCAGGATGATGCCGCTCTGATTGGAGTGGATTGGATATGAGTGATAAAGAGATACTGAGGATCGCGATAGACGGCCCTTCAGGCGCGGGGAAGAGCACGATCGCGAAGATCGTTGCTGAGAGAATGGGCATCGACTATATCGATACCGGTGCCATGTACAGGGCGATCGGCCTCAAGATGGTGAACGAGGGAGTGTCTCGAGAAGACACTGAAGAAGCGGCATCTGAAAGGCAAAAGGTGCTGGACAGGACCGAGATAGATTTTGACAACGGGGTGATCACGCTCGACGGTGAAGATGTCGGCGGTAAGATCAGGACCCCGGAGATATCGATCGCCGCGTCGGATTATTCCAGATTTCCGGAAGTCCGGAGCAAGCTGGTCGCGATACAGCGCGAGATCGGCCACAGGAAAAGCGTGGTCATGGACGGACGCGACATAGGCACGAACGTTTTCACTGATGCACAGTATAAGTTCTTCCTTACCGCTACGCCGGAAGAGAGGGCGAGCCGCCGAGTGAAGGAGCTTCAGGAGAAGGGCGAGGACGTCAGCTATGAAGCGACGCTTGAGGACATCAGGAAGCGTGACTATAACGACACACACCGGAAACTGAACCCGCTGGCGAAAGCAGACGATGCGATCGAGATCGATACGACCGACATGACGATCGAGGAGGTCGCGTCCGCGATACTTGATAAGATCGATCAAAACTGATAAAATCCAGATATAATACTGATATTCCGGATGTCAGGCGTGATTGAAAGCATGGAGGTGCATATGCTTATCAAATCATTGCCTGAGGATGAGCGCCCGCAGGAAAAGGCGCTGAAAAACGGAGTAGGAGCTCTTTCAGATACGGAACTCATCGCTTTGATCTTAAGGACAGGGAGGCATAACGCGTCGTCGATCGCGCTTGCTGAGGATGTCCTGTCGATCTGCGATGAGGGCCTTTTCAGTATGGGGACGTTTGAGGCCGAAGATCTTCTTAAGATAGAAGGGATAGGCCCCGGTAAGGCGAGCATGCTCATGGCGGCGGTGGAACTGGGAAAGAGGATCGCCGCGAGCAGAAAGCCGGAGAAATACGTGGCGGACGATCCGGATATGATAGCGGATATGTTCATGGAAGACCTCAGATACGAGAAGAAAGAGTATTTCAAGTCGGTGATACTGAACACAAAGAGTGAAGTCATCGCTGTGGACAATATCTCGGTCGGCGAGCTCTCAAGCACGATAGTTCATCCGAGAGAGGTGTTCTCACGGGCGGTACGGAAAAGCGCGTATGGAGTAGTGTTCGTTCACAATCATCCGAGCGGCGACCCGACGCCGAGTCAGGAGGACATCCAGACGACCAACAGACTTGTGGAGAGCGGAAACATACTCGGCATCAAAGTCCTGGATCATGTCATTATAGGCGACGGCAGGTATGAGAGCATGAGGTCTCTCAATATTATCAGATAGGGATGTCAGGCACGATGATATCGTGCGGTATGACGATCTGAAACGTGAGGTCAGGAGCGGTGCTGCGGCACCGCTTTTTCCTTGACTCAGCCCGTATATCCTACTATAATAATATCAGCAATTTGTTTGTTTATATATAGATGTTTTGTTTCAGAATAATAGATCCCGGGCGACAGGACGCAGCGGCAGAGACAGTACGTATGCCGGATGCGGCTCTCACTGGAGCTGATGGGGTCTGTACATAGGCCAACTGAATATAAACAGCTAGTAGGAAATGGAGGTGTCCATGGGAATGGGTCCAAACCCGATGGTTTCAGTTTTGATTGGAGTCATCGTGGCGATCGTGGCCTTCATAGCGGGCTATATAGTCAGAAAGAGCTCCGCTGAGAAGGCGATCGGAAGCGCTGAGCAGCAGGCAAAGAACATAGTGCTCGACGCAGAAAGCAAATCAGAAACTATCAAGAAAGAAATCGAGATCGAGGCAAAAGAAGAAGCTCATAAAATGAGGAGCGAGGTCGAGAAGGAAGTAAGAGACCGCCGCTCTGAGGTGCAGCGCCAGGAGAAAAGACTCCTGCAGAAAGAGGAGTCAGTAGACAGAAAACTTGAATCGATCGAGAGAAAAGAAGAACGTATCATCCAGAAAGAACATCAGATCGACGAAAAAAGAGCTGAAGTCGACGCTTTGATCGATAAGCGGGTGGCGGAGCTCGAGAAGATCTCCGGATACACCGCTGACGAAGCGAAGAAGCTGCTTCTTCAGGAAGTCGAGAAAGATGTACGTCATGATGCTTCGCAGATGATCAAGCAGATCGAGCAGGAAGCGCATGAAGAGGCCGATAACAGGGCTAAAGAGATCATCACCGGAGCGATCCAGAGATGTGCCGCAGACCATGTGGCTGAGACTACTCTCTCAGTCGTGAACCTGCCGAATGATGACATGAAGGGCAGGATCATCGGCCGCGAAGGCAGAAACATCAGATCGATAGAGACTATGACAGGCGTGGACCTCATCATAGACGATACGCCTGAAGCAGTCATTATTTCCGGCTTTGATCCTGTCAGACGTGAGATCGCCAGGATCGCGCTCGAGAAGCTGATCGTAGACGGACGTATCCATCCGGCGAAGATCGAAGAGATGGTCGACAAGGCGAGAAAAGAAGTTGCGAGAACCATCAAGGAGGAAGGAGAGCAGGCTACATTCGAGACTGATATCCACAATCTCCATCCTGAGCTCGTGAAGCTGCTCGGAAGGCTGCATTACAGAACTTCCTACGGTCAGAACGTGCTCAAGCACTCGATAGAAGTATCGCACCTCGCAGGTCTCATGGCAGGGGAGCTCGGACTTGACATCAAGCTTGCGAAGAGAGCAGGGCTTCTGCATGATATCGGTAAAGCCCTTGACCACGAGTATGAAGGGACGCACGTGGACATCGGTATCCAGGTGCTAAAGAAGTACAAGGAATCACAGGCTGTTATCGACGCGATGGCAGCACATCACGGTGATTACGAAGCCAAGACTCCGGAAGCAGTGCTCATCGCCGCGGCAGACGCACTGTCTGCAGCGAGACCTGGAGCACGCCGCGAGACGCTCGATGTTTATATCAAGAGACTTGAGCAGCTCGAAGAGATCGCGAACTCCACTGAAGGAGTTGAGAACTCGTATGCCATCCAGGCAGGACGTGAGATCAGGATCATCGTTAATCCTGAAGAGGTCAAGGACGACGATATGGCGCTCCTGGCAAGAGACGTATCCAAGAAGATCGAGAACGAGCTCGATTATCCTGGCCAGATAAAGGTCAACGTCGTCAGGGAGACCAAAGCTGTAGATTACGCCAAGTAGTCGCAGCATCGAGACTCTGCTGCTGCAGGACAGCCGGCGCTTTGCGGTTCCCGGCGCAGCTGAAGTAAAAAGCACATCAGGGCTCCCCGGTACGCCGGGGAGCCTGTTTTCAGAAGAGGAATAAATGGTTTATCTGGATAACAGTTCTACAACGAGACAGGCTGATGAGGTAACTGATCTCATTTATGAAATAAGCAGAAATGACTTCGGCAATCCGTCGTCGCTCCACAGTATCGGCTTCAGCGCCGAGAAGCTGGTGGAGGCTGCACGTAAGAGCTTTGCCGGCTCGATCGGAGCAGATCCGCAGGAAGTCACATTCAATTCCGGCGGGACAGAGGGCGACAATACGGTCCTGTTCGGAGCGGCGCGAGCCAGGAAGCACGACGGCAGGAGGATAGTCATCTCAGCCGTAGAGCATCCCGCAGTTCTGGAAGCCGCGGACAGGCTGAAGCACGACGGATTCGATATCGTGAAAGTAGGCGTCGGATCTGATGGGATCGTCGATATGGCTGAGCTCCGTGAAGCAGTGACAGACGACACCATTCTTGTCTCTGTCATGACTGTGAACAACGAGACGGGCGCGCTCATGCCGATCCGTCAGATCACTGAGATAGCACATTCACATGGCGCTTTGATGCATACCGACGCGGTGCAGGCTTACGGCAAGATAGACATGTCAGCGTACCCCGCCGGTTCTGCGGGGGCGTCGCCTAAGCGTACAAAGTCAAAATGGAAGACATCGGGCGGCGTGGACTACATAACGGTCAGCAGCCATAAGATACATGGGCCGAAGGGAGTCGGCGCGCTGTATCAGAAGAAGGGGATGGAGCTTCCTGCATATATGCTGGGCGGAGGCCAGGAGAAAGGAAGAAGGTCCGGGACTGAGAACGTTCCGGGGATCGCCGGATTCGGGAAAGCATGCGGTCTGGCCGAAGATCTTATAGAAGTCTCATATGAGAAAGTAGCTGCGGCGCGGAAATACCTGCTTGACGGGATACTGGACCGGATCCCTGACGTTCTGGTGAACAGTCCGGACATGATCTTGAGCAGCCCGGATACATTAGCTGACGGCCGTGAGGCTGCAGGTATTCCATATGTGCTGAACGTATCGTTCCTCGGAACGCGCGGCGAAGTGCTCCTTCACACTCTTGAGCAGGAAGGCATATTCGTATCTACAGGCTCGGCGTGCTCATCAAACAAAAAGGGCGGGAGCCACGTGCTCGCGGCGATGGGACGCACGCCGAAAGAGATCGAATCCGCAATCCGCTTCAGCTTCTGCAGATACAATACAGCAGAGGAAATGGACTATGTCGTCGACAAGGTGGCGGCAGCCGTTGAACGGTTCAGAAAGCTTGGATCTTTCAGATGATTCGTGGTGAAAGTTCACCGACCGGAGATTAAACAATGAACGAGAAGAACATTTACATAGTAAGGTGCGGCGAGGTCGCGCTGAAGGGCATGAACAAGCCGTACTTTGAGCGGAAGCTTGCGGACAGGGTGAGAAACAGCCTGGCAGATCTCGGACTCGTAAGCGGCAGACCGGAGAAAAAGGCGGCGGCTCAGGATGGACCTGTGCTGCTTAATCCAGATGAGAACACAGGTGATGGAGCTGCATCACGTGATGTGATCCAGAATGATGTCAGAGACGGCGTGGAGGTAACGCGGCACCAGGGACTTATCTATATCAGGAGCCCGAAGTCGATCCCGGATGAAGAGATCATCAGAAGGGTCTCAAAGGTATTCGGTGTGGCGTCTGTCTCGCCGGCAGTCGAGGCTGAGAGCGATCTTGACAAGATCGGCGAGGAAGCTGTGAAGTTCATGCTGCGCCAGATCGAGGAGCGCGGCATCAAGTCTTTCAAGGTCTACGCGAAGCGCGCGGATAAGAACTTCCCGGTGGAATCGCCTGAGATTGCCAGAATAATAGGCGCGAAGGTTTTGATCGGGTGCAAGGTGCTTCATGTAGATGTGCACGATCCGGACTGCAGGCTGTTTGTCGACCTGAGAGAGGATAAGACATATATCTACGACCAGAAGATCGGCGGCATGGGTGGACTTCCGATCGGCACCAACGGGAAAGGACTTGTGCTGTTCTCGGGCGGGATCGACAGCCCGGTCGCGGCATGGATGATGGCAAAGCGCGGCATGGTGATCGAAGCGATGCATTTCCATTCGTATCCGTATACAAGCGACCGCGCGAAGGAGAAAGTCGAGAGGCTGGCCGGTATAGTCGCGTCATACGCCGGCAGGATCAGGATGCACATCGTCAATCTGCTGCCTGTCCAGGAACAGATCGTACAGCATTGCCCTGAAGAGGAGACTACGATACTTGTGAGACGCTTCATGATGCGGATTGCGGAGAAGATCGCGGAGAAGAACAGATGCATGATGCTCATCACAGGTGAGGACCTCGGCCAGGTAGCGAGCCAGACAGCTGAAGCGCTCGTCGTAACTGATGCTACAGTGAAGATGCCGGTCCTGCGGCCGCTTATCGGCATGGACAAAGTCGAGATCATGGACCGCGCAAAGGAGATCGGAACGTTCGAGACGTCGATCGAGCCGTACGAGGACTGCTGCACGGTATTCCTGCCTAAGCATCCGACGACAAAGCCAAAGCTTGATAGAATAGAACAGTCGGAATCAGCACTTGACGTCGACGCGCTGGTCAAAGCCGCAGTGGAGTCTGAAGAGATCATCGATATCGAACCGTAAGGTCTATAAACAGTATAAAGAGACAGGCTTGAAAAGGTATGAAGCGAAAATGCGGCTCAAGCCTGTTCTTTTTATGCTTTTTCGTTTGTTTTTGCCGTATTTTACTGCGATAAAGCACTTGAAAAATAGCCTTGAACGTGGTTTAATTTTTATAGTGCATACTTGTAACTTTATTTACAGGACAGCACATGTTTCAAGCGGTTAAATCATCTGCCGCGGTGCTCATCGCAGGCTGCCTTTCAGGGCGCCTCGTGGATGCAGTGCGTGCGCTCTGTTATGGCTTGCATCGCCTGGATGATGCGCCGCTTATGGAAACACGTCAAGGTGTTTCCGCAGACCGTTAAATATTTAAGGAGGCATTTACATGGACTTTCAACTTTCGAAGGAACAGGAATTCGTAAGAAAGATGGTGAGAGAGTTCGCCGAGACAGAAGTCGAGCCTATTGCTGCTGATGTCGACAAGGAGCACAGATTCCCTGAAGAGACAGTAAAGAAGATGGCACGCTATGGCATGATGGGCATCCCATTCCCGACAGCACTCGGCGGAGCAGGCGGCGACGAGCTTTCATACGCTATCACAGTAGAAGAGCTGGCAAAGTGCTGCGCGTCTACAGCTGTAATCGTATCGGCTCATACATCACTTTGCTGCTGGCCTATCTACAAGTACGGAACCAAAGAGCAGAAGGAAAAGTACCTTCCTGATCTTCTTTCCGGAAAGAAACTCGGTGCTTTCGGTCTGACTGAGCCGGGCGCCGGAACTGATGCTGCAGGACAGCAGACAAGAGCGGTCCTCGACGGTGACGAGTGGGTCCTGAACGGATCCAAGGTGTTCATCACCAACGGCGGATATGCCGACACATTCGTCATCATGGCGATGACGGACAAATCGCTTGGAACTCACGGTATCTCCTCATTCATAGTTGAAAAGGGAGACGAAGGGTTCTCGATCGGAAAGACAGAGGATAAGATGGGTATCCACGGATCATCCACAACAGAGCTTATCTTCCAGAACGTAAGGCTTCCTAAGGACAGACTTCTCGGTCAGCTTGGAAAAGGTTTCAAAGTGGCTATGTCCACACTGGACGGCGGCCGTATCGGAATCGCTTCACAGGCACTCGGTATCGCAGAGGGAGCTTACAACAAGACAGTTGAGTACATGAAGCAGAGAAAGCAGTTCGGACGTAAGCTTACACAGTTCGAAGGACTGCAGTTCTACATCGCAGACATGGCGACAAGGATCCACGCTGCTCAGGACCTCGTATACGAGGCGGCATGCAAGGTCGACAACGGCGAGCCTTATGGCGAAGCTGCTGCAATGGCCAAGCTCTATGCAGCTGAAACTGCAATGTATGTAACGACCAAGGCTGTACAGCTCCACGGCGGCTATGGTTACACAGCTGATTATCCGGTAGAGAGAATGATGAGAGACGCCAAGATCACAGAGATCTATGAAGGTACCTCAGAAGTTCAGAAGATGGTCATCGCGGCCAACGAACTGCGCTAAGTCAAAGGAGGATAATATGGCATTTAAAATTGTAGTATGTGCAAAGCAGGTTCCTGATACGAACGAGATCAGGATCAATCCTGAGACGGGTACTCTGATCAGAGACGGCGTTCCAAGCATCATGAACCCGGACGACGCCAATGCACTGGAAATGGCGCTGGAACTCAAGGATAAGTACGATGACGTACATGTAACAGTTGTAACAATGGGACCTCCTCAGGCTGAGGATCTTCTGTTCGAAGCTCTCGCAATGGGCGCTGACGAAGGTATCCTCCTCACAGACAGAGCAGTCGGCGGATCAGACACATGGGCTACTTCGAACGCGGTCGCTGCTGCGATCAAATACTGTGGAGATTTTGATATCCTCATCGGCGGACGTCAGGCTATCGACGGGGATACCGCTCAGGTAGGACCACAGATCGCTGAGAAGCTGAACCTTCCGCAGGTCACATACGTCCAGGAATATGAATTCTCTGACGATATGAAGACAGTCAAGGCTCAGAGACAGCTTGAAGACGGATATGAGACAGTAGAAGTCAAGCTTCCATGCATGCTCACATGCATCAAGGAACTGAACACTCCGAGATACATGAACATGAAAGGCATCTTTGCCGATAAGTCAGACAGCATCAAAGTCCTGTCAGCTGCTGATGTAGGCGTGGACCTCACGACAGTAGGACTCAAAGCTTCCCCGACTAACGTATTCAAGTCATTCACACCGAAACCAAAGGGGAAGGGCGTAACGGTTGCCGGCGACACTGAAAAAGAGCTTGCTGACAATCTGCTCATCGGCCTCAAGGACAAACAGGTAATATAGTGGAGGTATGGACATGGCAGAGAATTTTGAAGATTATAAGAATGTTTGGGTCTTCGCTGAGGCGAGAGACGGCAAACTTATGAACGTTGCCCTGGAGCTTCTGGGCGAAGGCTCAAGACTGGCTCACGACATCGGCGGCGACGAGAAGCTGTGTGCAGTACTGATCGGTGATGATGTAAAAGGTCTTGAGAAAGAATGCTTCGAGGCCGGAGCTGACATGATCTATGAGATCGAGAATCCACTTCTGAAGGACTACACAACAGACGCCTTTACAAAGGTCATGACAGACGCCATCAATGAGTACAAGCCGGAGATCGTTATCTATGGCGCAACTCATATCGGAAGAGACCTGGCGCCAAGGGTAGCAGCAAGACTGAACACAGGTCTTACGGCTGACTGCACACACCTGGACGTCAAAATGGACAAGTACATCGCTTTTGCTAATGAGAGAACGACACTTGACACATCCAAGCTCGATCCTAACAGTACAGATACAGGACTTAAGATGACTCGTCCTGCATTCGGCGGAAATCTGATGGCTACGATCATCTGCCCGAAGAACCGTCCGCAGATGGCTACAGTAAGGCCGGGCGTCATGCAGAAGCTCGAGCCTGAAGTCGGCAAGACAGGTGAGATCGTCAAAGTAGACGCTAAGCTTACAGACGATGACATCAGAACAAAGATCGTTGAGATCGTAAGAGAGACCAAGGAAGTCGTTTCACTGACAGACGCTGACATCATCTGCTCAGGCGGACGTGGACTTGGAAGCGCAGATGGATTCAAGCTGATCCAGGAATTCGCTGATAAAGTCGGCGGAGTCGTAGGTGCTTCCCGTGCTGCTGTAGACTCTGGATGGATAGACCATTCACACCAGGTCGGCCAGACAGGAACGACTGTAAAGCCTAAGATCTACTTCGCATGCGGCATCTCAGGCGCTATCCAGCACCTGGCAGGAATGCAGAACTCAGATATCATCGTAGCGATCAACAAGGATCCGGATGCTCCTATCTTTGAGGTAGCAGACTTCGGTATCGTAGGAGATCTCTACAAAGTCATTCCTGAGATCATCGCTGAGTGGGATAAAGCTGAAGCTCTGTACGACGAGGTACATAAAGAAGCATAGCAGAGCAGTATCATAATACGATTATTATGTACGGCTGTTGAAAGTTCAGTTGATTTATAACAAGTGCGCGGGAGCCGGCCATGGCCCCCGCGCTGCTTTCTATAGAGGTTCGCTGTAAACATGGGCAGAAATTATCTTAAAAGTCTGAATAATCTTCTGACTAAAGGCCCGGAAAGGGTGATAGTCTCAAGAGCGATAAGAAAGGGAATACCGGAGACTGACGATTTTGCTGCGCGCATCCGCAGAGCGACGGAGAACGCAGACAGAAAAGAAAGTGAAAAGATTCTGAAAATGAATAAGAGGTATTATTCTCTTTCAAGATCTGTACAGATGATGACAGAGCATATGCGCGCCGCCGGGGAGGATGAAGAACGGATAGCTAGAGTACACGAGATCAGAGACCAGATCCTGTATTCAGTCAGGCCGGAAGACGAGGAAGCTCTGGAGCTCCTTAGAGTGGAACTAATAGATCTGGAGTCAGATAGCTATAAGAAATATATCAAGGAACTCTATATAAAAAAGATCATACCCGATGTATACAGAAAGTTCGCCGACAGGCCTGTGGAGGATAAGATCCTGTTCCTGCAGCCTAGACGTACGCTGAATCCTAGCTGCAGATATATGTACAGGACTCTTATGGGAATGGAGAAGAGTGAGATCAGACTCTGCGAGCTGTACCATGGACGGGTGCCTCTGACGGAAGAATATAATAACTGCGTTGAGTTCATCAAGGAGATGGCGACGGCAAGAGCAGTCGTTACGCATGAATTCAACGAATATTTCGGATATCTGGATATCCGTAAGGAAACGAAGCTGATCCAGCTGTGGCATGGATGCGGAATCATCAAAGGCCTCGGTATGAGCACCGCAGGCATGGAGGGAGCTGAATTCAAATCACTGGAAGATTATAAAGAATATCCTGAGTTTGACGGCTATGACCTGGTGACGATCCCGAGCGAGGCGGAGCGGCCGATATTTGAAGAGTTTATGGGGAGGCCGCACAACAGCCCAGAGATCAAAGCCATCGGAGTCAGCAGGACAGACGAGTTCTTCAGCGACAAATATAGAGAAAAGTGCTATAGAAAGCTTTACGAGAGGATCCCTGCGGCGAAGGAGAAGAAAGTCATCCTCTATGCTCCGACTTTCAGGGGGCTCGAGCCTGACAGATATGCGCCTGACGAGCTCGATATCAGAGCTTTTGCTGAAAGGCTGAGCGACCGGTACATCCTGATAATAAAGCACCATCAGACTGCAAAGGTCCTTCCTGAGATCCCTGATGAATATAATGGGACATTTGCCTTTGACATGACACACGGCAGCGGGATGGATGTAAATGAGCTTATGACTGTAAGCGATATATGTATAACTGACTACTCATCGCTCGTATTTGAATTCTCACTTTTTGAAAGGCCGGTGGCATTCTTCATGTTCGACAAGGACGAATACAGAGATCAGCGCGGCATGTACTATACGTACGAGGAGCTGTCAGAATGCGGGCCGATATTTGAGACTAATGAAGATGTGATAGAGTACATAGATGATATTGAAAACAGGTTTGATAAAGAAAAAGTCACGTCATTCCGTGACAGATATATGAATGCATGCGACGGTCATGCGACAGAACGCATAATCGATTTTATATACAGCTGATCCTTATGGTCAGCCGGCACCTGACGCCGGTCGCAAATAAAGGCCGGATATGGTAAAATACAAGTACTGAAAAAGGCACAAGGATCTGCGGCAAAGGAGAATCATTACATGAAAAGTACCTTCAGGAAGAAAATAGAAAGATTCTTTACTTCCACGACACATCGCAAATACCTGTACGGTATATTTTATAAATACTCTGGAATAAAGAATAATGTCATACTGCTGGAATCGTTCAATGGAGAATCTATCAATGATTCCAGCCTTGTTTTTGCAAGGGAGATCCAGAGACTGTATCCCGGAAGATTCAAAGTGTATTTCTCTTCGTCGGATGTCAAGAAACACAAGATCCTCATAGACCGTGAGAAGCTGGACGTCGAGCTGGTAGACGTCAACACGGTCAAATACATGAAGCTTCTCGCTACAGCGAAATATTTCATATCTAATGCTTCGATCTCCACATTCTACACGAGACGTCCGGGACAGGTGTTCCTTCAGACATGGCACGGTACACCTCTCAAGACCCTTGGAAAGAAAATGAACAAGGGCAGCGCGTCGATGGGCACAGGACAGCACAGTATGCTCCAGGCTTCGCATCTTATGTTCCCGAATGAGTTCACCAGGAAAGTGATGATGGAAGACTATAATCTGGACAGGCTGTATACAGGAAAGGTCATAATGTCGGGGTATCCGAGGAATCAGGTGTTCCTGCAGGACGGTAAAGCAGAAGAGATCCGGAAAAGATTCGAGCTTGCTGACAAGACAGTTTATGCGTATATGCCTACATGGAGAGGAACCAGCGCGGCTGACGTAAATGTCGGCGACTATATTAACAAGCTGAGAGGCATATTCAAGAAGCTGGATAAGACACTGAGAGATGACCAGGTATTCTACGTCAATTTCCATCAGATGCTCAAGACGTCGATCAGCTTCAAGGGATACAAGCATATAAAAGAATTTCCTAAAGACGTCGATACATATTCATTCCTCAACGCTTCGGATGTTCTGGTGACGGATTACTCCAGCGTGATGTTTGATTACATGTTGACGGGAAAGCCTATCATGCTGTTCATGTACGACTATGACCAGTATCTTGCTGACCGCGGACTGTATCTTGACATAAAGACACTTCCGTTCAGGCAGATCTACAAAGAAGCGGATTTCTACGACTGCATGAAAAAAGATCTCTGCCTTAATGACAGATATGACGACACGGAATTCTACAAGTCGTTCACACAGTATGAAGACGTGGACAATCCGGAGAGACTGCTCAAGATGATCATCGACGACGACTACTCGGGACTTGAGGTAAAGGATTACGCGTTCAACAAAGAGCGTCCGATGAAAGTGTTCATGCCGATCAAAGTTGACAGGGAATCTGATTTCACCACATTCCGGGAAGTCGCGAATGACAGGGATTCCGTAGTACTGCTTCAGCGTAAATGGCTTAACGATGATCTCGGGCAGCTGCTGCATGATAAGTATATGGACTCGTTCAATTATGTCATCACGACGACAGCTTACGCGAGGACTTATATTGAGATGCTGCTCTACAAGCTGGGCTTTGAGGGCAGCACCAATTCGATAAACGACAGAAATATAAAAAGATGCTTCGGTGAGCTGAATATAAAAGAACAGGTCACTGAGTATGGATGCTTCAGGGACTTCTGTCAGATCGATCCGAAAGATGTGATACTGGTCCAGGGCGAGCTTGGCAATTACGGGCCTGCAAGCCTTGATATTACTATAAAAGATGAGATGGATATGAAAGTGGAAAGTGTAGCTGTTCTTGATGAGAAGAACACGATACTTTCAAGACGTGATCCATCTGATGAAGAGCTCAGGACTAAGACTTTCCATTATGATTTCAGGAAACAGATAGAGGACACGCTGTTCCCTAACAAGAGCAGCGCTTCCGCAGGCCTGATCGTAACAGATGATAATGGGGACCTCAAGCTGGTAAAGTATACCGACAGAGAACGCGCAGCACATGTCAGGCCTAAGAATACCGACAGGAAGATGATCTCATATGATCCTCTGTTCTACAGCTGCGAGCTGCCAAAGGAATTTATGATGAGGAAGACCTCATACATGTTCCTTACAAAAGAGGTAAGCGATGAGCCTGAGATGCAGAACGTCAGTATCGTACCTTATATCGACCAGGCGTGCTCCATATCGTTCAGGGTATGCAACGATGACAAATCCATAGAATACGCTACTGATCTCGGACAGCTTCTCTCAATAAGCTGCCACGGCAGGACCATGCGTATCAGAGTTCTTATGAAGAGCTGGAAGAGGGATAAAAAGAATCTGGAAGGTATCGTTCTGAAATATATATCCAGGATCAATGAAGAGCTTGAAGTGCCGCTTAAGACCACTTTTATTGAAAAAGGAGACGATATAATACTTGACGGTTCTTTGACCGTCGGTCCTGATACGGGATTGAAGCCGGTCAACTGGGGAGGCCTTGTAAAGATCAGATATGGCGGGACCTATCGGTATCTCAGGATAGTGACAAAGAACTTCTTTAAGAAAGAGGCATTTTTCTTAAAGGGCATGCAGACAGACTGCGGTGACGATTATATAATCTTCCCGTTCATCAACTCGTGGGGCACGCTGAAATTCATGTACAGGCTGAAGTCGCAGTACGACACTCCTCTGGTCAAGGTAAAAGAAGCTGTCGCGCTTGCTGCATCGCCATTTGCCCGCCTGTTCCTGAAACATAATATAGTCATATTCGAGAAGTTCAGCAATACAGCGCAGGACAACAGCTATTACTTCTTCCTCTACTGCATGAATGAGCTGCCGGAAGAAAAGAAGAAGCATATATTCTACGTGATAGATAAGGCTTCGCCTGATTATCAGGCTGTAAAGAAATACGACAGGAACGTCATACAGTTCATGAGCCTTAAGCATATGATATATGCGCTCACGATGGAGGCCTGCGTATCCACGGATGCGAAAGTCCATTTCTATGCATGGCAGAGCAAGCCGAGCAGAGTGTTCGAAGAGATCATGCTGAAGCCGGAGATGTTCCTGCAGCACGGAGTAACGGCGCTCAAGAAAGTAGACAGACTCTTCGGAAAGCACTCTGTCAACCCGATGAAGTGGTTCGTCGTTACCTCCAAGAAAGAGAAAGACCTCGTCGTAAAAGAATTTGATTATAAGCCGGAGTTCGTGCCGATCACAGGATTCACGAGATGGGACGTTCTGCACGATAAGAGAGATCCGGAAGACAGATTCATCCTCATGATGCCTACATGGAGAGCGTGGCTTGAGGATGCGACGAACGAGCAGTTCCAGGAAAGTGATTATTATAAGAGATATGTGGAGCTGATATCAAAGCCTGAGCTTGCTGACCTGCTGAGGGAGAACGGGCTGTATCTCGTTCTGTATCTGCACCCGAAATTCGCCCAGTACATAGAGACATTCCAGAGCGTGAAGGATGAGCTGATCAGATGCGTCCCGTTCGGGCAAGAACCGCTCAATGAGATCATGATGAGGGCAGAAATGCTGGTAACGGACTACTCCAGCGTCTGCTGGGACATGATGTTCATGAACAAGCCGGTAGTGTTCTATCAGTTCGACAGAGATACATATCTGACAGCACATGGATCATATCTGGACCTTGAGAAGGATCTTCCGTCTGATAATACCAGAGACGGCGATGATGTGATCAGATATATGAAAGACTATATTGAAAACGGATTCCAGATAAAGGACGAGTACCGTGAGCAGGTTGATTCATTCTATGCCTTCAGGGATACGAAGAACAGCCAGCGTACATATGAGTATCTGATGCGCCAGCTGGGACTCCTGAAATAATACTGAAGCGGCGCCCTGCAAGGGTGTTGTTTACAAAGACAGGCTAATATATTATAATCATAATAATTGTGACTTTAGAATTCTGATGAAAGGCAGTCGTAGATAGTGAACAGAAAAGCAATCATCAAGACGATCATCGGGGGTGTAATATTCCTCGTATTATTGTCAGTAATACTGACATTCCTCGGGAAGTATCTGCTTCCGTATGAGCATTTTGTGGATCGGCAGCAATGCATGTATTATAACTTCCCAAAAGATACTGTGGATGTTTTGTGCACCGGAAACAGCGCGTTCAGACAGGGGTTCTCTCCCAACACTTTATGGCACGAATATGGCATCGTGGCATATTCCAGAGTCGACTCCAGGCAGAGTCCGGAGCTTACATATTTTGAGGTGAAAGACACTCTGGAGAGACATCATCCGAAACTGGTCATCATGGGAGTCCCGAGGCTTTTCCAGGAATATGATTACGTTGAGAACGAGCCGCTTCTCAGAAGGTCCATGGATTATAAGAAGCTTACTTTCCAGAAGATAAAAACAGCTGCCGCGCTGTCTTCGCATACTGATATAAAAGAGACTGTAAGCTACATATTCCCTCTCATCAGATACCATTCGAGATGGAATGAAGTTACACGTGAAGAAGCAGAAGAAGCAGATATAAAAGACCGTGATATCTGGAGAGGTGAGTTCCGTGTAAATCAGCTGAAGGTACTTCAGCCATGGTCATTTTATGACTCAGATAAAGAGGTGCCGGAATACAGCAAAAAAGCGATAAAATGGTACGAGAAGACCTTGGAGCTTTGTAATAGGAAAGGCGTAAAAGTGCTCATCGTCACTATGCCTGAAGTTACGAATACAGTCGGCATGAATATCGGCACACAGGAATTTGCTGACAAGTACGGAGCTGATTATCTCGATTTCACTACTGATGAGCTCATAAAAGAGACAGGGATCAAGTTTGATGAAGATTTCCAGGGCGGGCATCACCTTGCCATAACCGGAGCTCGCAAAGTATCAAAGTATATCGGCGAATATATCGTAAAAAAATATGGCATTCCTCAGTGGGAATGCTCAGATGAGCTGACAAAGATGCTCGATGAAGATTATGAAGCGTATACAGAAGAATACGAAAGCTCTGTCAAGAAGCTTCAGAAGCAGATGAAGGAAGGCCCTGATGAGACCGATTCAGCCGAGAACTGCGGCTGATCATTTCTGCTTATAGACTTTGCCTTTGATAGAGCATTTGCTTTTTGTAAAACTGGAGCCTTTTCTGCAATAGATGGCTCCTTTTTTATTGCCGTAGATCTTGGCGTATTTGATGGTCGCCTTGCACTTCTTTGCGATGCCGATGCCCCAGCTGTTGCTGTAGATGTAGTTGCGCTTCCCTGTTATGCTGAGATAGGCTGATTCCACGAGCTGGATGCCGTTATTTTTGTTCTTATAGATCTTGTTGTTCTTTCCTTTGATGTAGAGCTTACCGCCTTTGTTGAGGGCTATCCCTGCTGCCTTTCCGTTGCGGATGATATTTCCGCTCCCCATGGTGACCTTGCCGGACATGCCGAATACAGATAATGTAGCTCCGTACAGCTCATTGTTTTCCATCATTTTGATCGTCGACTTCGGATGGGCGCCCAGAGCGCATTTGCCACATTTTCCTACTTTATTTCCGTCCATCGTGCCTTTGATGTGGCAGTTCTCTTCAAGGTATATTCCATGTGTGCCTGTATTGGTTATGGTGTTGTTGATCACGTCTGTTATGTCACATTCGCGCTTGCACCCGTAGCCCGGCTTCCCTGGCGTGTTGAATTCCTGCTCAGTGTCGGTGCTTATTCCGTGGCCGGTCACATTATGTATATTATTGTCTTTTATCGTTCCTACGTTTCCTGAAGTGATGTCTATCCCGGCCTGGCCTGATCCGGAGATATCGTTTCCTTCGATCAAAGCTATCGTAGATCCGCCTATGGAACGGACGCCGTTCCCGCCGCAGTCTTTTACAGTGTTCCCGATAACCTGGCAGCCTCTGGTCGATGTGCCGCGGGCTTCGATGCCGGACCATCCGGCCTTGGATACATGCGTATTCTGGACTATTCCGTTTGGAGACGTGAATTCCTGATCGTTGAACAGCAGAACGCGGCCGCTTTTGTTTGATATCTGCGGATTTCCTATGAACGTTCCGCCATAGATACTTCCGCAGACCCTTACCATATAGCTTGGACTTGTGCCTGTATGTGTCAATACTGTATCATCTTCGCCGGCAAGGACAACATTTTCAGGTACAGTGATAGGGCGTGCCGCAGAATAGCTGCCCGGCACCATATATACCAAGAAGACGTCTGATGAGACCGCCGCTCTGTCTCCGGCTGTGCTGAGAGCATTTCTCAGTGAATCGATACTATCTGTGATAATGATATTATTGTCCGGGATATTGAATAGTTCGCAGGCTTCTACGCCATTTTCGCCCAGTGTGTAACCGGCAGCGCTTCCTGCGTCAATGGCATATGCACTGCTGATACTCATGCTCATCAGCATAATGACTGCTGCGATAACTGACTCGAGTAAAATAACAGCCTTTTTCATCATGATCCTGTCCTTTCAATTCGGTCCTTCTTTTTCCGTTATTATATCATGAAACAGCTGCGGTTTTAAATGCAGCCGGGGTTTACAGACTTGCAAAAAGCCCGGAAACGTGTTTTAATTTTCTCATGCCGGAACAGATGAGATCAGTATATATGACTGGTCTGATCAGGTGGTTCCGCATGTCGTCATCAAAACCAGTTAAGTTTGTCAAGAGGTCAGGATATGGCTCGTGAGCCGGGTAAAACAGCTAAAAGAATACGATTCCTGGATGTTGCCAAGGGGATAGGCATCCTTATGGTAACTTTCGGCCATATCACCGAGCTGGACAATCCTGTCGATCATTATATGTCACTATATAAGATCACGCTTTTCTATTTTGTCTCCGGCTATCTGATCTCGTATCTTGACAGATATAAAGAAACTGGATACGTAAAGTACTTTCTCAGCGTATGCAGGCATATCGGCCTTCCGTATGTCCTGTTCAGCATAGCCGCGATCGGTGTCAGAGTCTACAGGGCGTTCGTCAGGATGAAGCCCGTCGAGACTGTATTCCATGAGCAGCTCATGAAAGCGGTGACACTTCAGGGAATAGCCACCTTGTGGTTCCTTCCTACTATCTTCTTCGCTCAGATAATGATCTTCATTATAGTCAAAAACAGCGATCACATAATCGGAAAAGTCGCTCTGGCATCTGTATTCTTCTGGCCTCTGGCAGTACTGACATACTGGAATACTTATACTCCTGAGCTCGGGCCACAGTCAGTTGCCGCAAAGAGTTTCATCGCAGCCTGGTTCATGGCTGCCGGGTTCGTATATCATAAACTGCTGCAGGATCACATCGATCCAAGGCTCAGGTTTGTTCTCGGCGTTCTGCTGACCGGCCTTACGTTCTGGCTGGCGAGGTTCAGCATGAACATCGATTTCAACCTTATGAATTTCGGAGACGCGCCGTGGGTGTTCTTTGTTGGCGGCATCACCGGCTCCCTCGGCCTCATTATGGTCCTCGAAGGCCTGGAGAATATATATGTTCCGAAGCTTCTTGAATACTTCGGTATCAATTCGCTTATCATCATGTGCGCTCAGAGAGGGCTACTGTTCCTGAACGTCATAATGGAAGGATGGGGCGCCATGTTCAAGCTTACAGATTTTGTATGTCCTGACTATTATATCGAGAGAGTATGCATTCTGATACTCCTTCTCTTCATGTCGGCAGGCCTTATCGAGCTTATCAAAGGCGCCAAAGCATATTTCTCAGACCTGCTGAACAGAAGCGGCCAGCCGTCCTGAAGCTATCTGGATAATTCTCTGATAAAGTGATCATAAGGGAATCCGACTACATTCTCATAATCGCCTGATATATGATCGATATATTTGCCAAAGCCGAGCTGGATCGCATATCCGCCGGCTTTTCCTTTCGGCTCGCCGGATTCTATATAATCATGTAGATCGCTGTCTGAGATATCATCTACATATACGTCTGTTACGTCGCAGAATGTGCGTCTGATCCTCAGAAAAGGAAAGATGACTGATACTCCTGTCATTACTTTATGAGATGTGTTTCTTATAGAAGAGAGCATGCGCCATGCGTCGTCGTTGTCCCTGGGCTTGCCCATGATGCACCATGAGCCGGCATAGATATCGTATGCGTAAACGATAGTATCAGCAGAGACGATGAGAGCATGCTCGCTGTCCCTGGCTGTTTCAAGAGCACTTATGGAGTCAGCTGCTGCATCCGCCCGGCCGTGGCCTGTCTGTTCTTCGTTTAATGCTGTCTCACATGCCAGACCTTTCTTAAGTGAAAGAAACATCACGGCGTCATCAGGGGCGATGCCTTCCGGCAGCGTCTCATCTACGTCCATGGGCATGATAACAGGGGAGAGCCCGTGGCTCTCGAATATCTCTTTTCTTCTTGCAGATCCTGAGGCTAGTATTACAGACATTTTAGTATTTCTTGATCCTTATTATGTTATTGTCCCTTCTGAGGACATAATATGCTTTCTTTACTTTCTTCCCCTTGACTTTTACTGTCTTGGTCTTTTTCTTGAGATATGAGCGGTATGTAGACGCGTACATCTTTGTATCATCAAAGAATATGCTCTCGATCTCATATCCTGTGCCGAGCTTCGCTGTCTTTATAAAGTTCCCGGCAGAGTCGTAAACATACAGTATGTTCTGGTTGTACTTCTTGTTATACCCGCTGTGGGCGCGGATGATGAAGCCGTTCTTTACGGTCATGCCCTGACGTACGTACGGCGGGAGGTCAGGAACTTTTATGACTCTAAGGATCTTAAAGTTAGATGCGTCGAGCGCCATATAATGCCTTGTTCCCATGATGGATACGATATATTCATCGTTCTGGCTGTCGTACCCGATCCCGGTAACGCCTTTTATCGACTTGGAGAATTTGGTGCTTGCTCCTGATACACGATCTGTAGGAGTCTTGAGGTTCTTTACTTTAGTAACTTTCAGAGTGTCAGGGTCTATCACCGAAAGACGCATCGGGTGCGGCTCATAGTGGACGACGACGAGCTGGTCGCGAGCTTCGTCATAAGTCAGATCATTCCCGTGGTCAAGCGGCAGTATCGCCGATACTTTAACGACTTTATGCGTCGACATGTTCACTTTGATGACGCGGCATTTGTTGTTTTTTCTGTTGAACAGTACATGCCAGCTGTACTTGCCGTGCGAGCATGCTCCCTGGAATGTATCGTATCCGTACATCTTCTGCTTTGAGAGCTTTCTGTACTCATAGAGTTTTCCTTTTTTGTTCTTGAGAAATGAGATGCTTGCCGTATTGCTCTTCTGCACGCCGAACCAGTCATACACCGGATTCTGGGGGTCTTCCGGGTTATCGCTCCCGTCGTTGCCCTCGTCGTTAAGTATAAATCCTCCGTCGTATGTGTCCATGCCGATGTTCATGGCGTCCCAGTCGTCGTCGTTGAGCGCGGGGTCATCAGGATCAAAGTCTATCTCGTATGTATCATCGACCGGCTTCTCATCTTCCGCCGCATAGCTCTCCGACAGCAATGCCGGCGTCCCCAGCGCCAGCGCCGCTGCGAGGAATGCGGCTGTTCCCTTCATCAAAATCTCTTTCATATCTCTATACCCGTTCAATATCCAGGTGCGTATCATGTGATACATAAGCACCATAACAATATCACTGCAGCAGTTTTTCGATACTTGGCATGCAGTTACACTTATCCATGTTAATATGATTATATCACTGCGTTTATTATAATTACCTTAAAATTAGTCTGAAGATTTCGTCAGTGTTCTTAAGGAGGCGATGACGCCCTGCGGCGTTGAAACAAAGCGGTGTTTAAAGTATAATTAGTATAAATCGATCACGGGCAGATGAAAGAAACAGCGATGCTGCCAGAATAGTACGGGGGCAGGAAAAGCGATATGAATAAAGCAGTAAAAAAGCTTAAAGATAAAGTGCAGAGATTCTTCTCTATCACGCCTCATCTTAAATATATCTATGCTTTCCATGTAAAACACAGCAAGATAGTTGAAAATGCGGTCCTTCTGGAGTCATTTCACGGCAAGACGATAAATGATTCCAGCCTTGTGATGGCGAGAGAGATACTGAGATCATACCCGGGACAGTACAAGCTTTATTACGCCACCAGAGATATGAAAGCCCACAGCAAGTTCATAAAAGCCGAAGGCCTGGACGTGGAGCTTGTGGACACGACCACTGCAAAGTACATGAAAGTGCTTGCGACCAGTAAATATATAATCGCAAACGCGTCTCTCCCTATGGTCTTCATAAGGCGTAAGGAGCAGGTGTATCTTCAGACGTGGCACGGGACTCCGCTTAAGACGCTCGGCCGTAAGATGCGCTTCGGCATAGAGTCGATGTACAACGTGCAGCATAATTTCCTTCAGGCGTCATACATCCTCCAGCCTAATGAGTTTACGAAAGACGCGATCATGGGCGACTATTTTCTGGAGGACCTGTATACCGGCAAAGTAATAATGTCGGGATATCCGAGAAATCAGATCCTGATGCAGCCTGATAAGGCTGAAGCGCTGAGGAGCAGACTGGGACTCGATGGAAAGACAGTGTACGCCTACATGCCTACATGGCGTGGGACAAGCAACCACACGATCGAGACTGACGAATACTTCCACGAGATCAGAAAGATATTCGACAAGCTGGATCAGGAGATGGCTCACGATCAGGTGATGTACGTCAATTTCCACCCGATCCTGCAGGGCTCTTTCGATTTTAAGAAATATAAGCACATCAAGCCGTTCCCAAAAGGCGTCGACAACTATTCTTTCCTGAGCTGCGCAGACTGCCTTGTGACAGACTACTCGAGCGTACTCTTTGATTTCTCTCTTACAAAGAAGCCGGTCGTACTGTTCATGTACGATTATGACCAATACATCCATGACCGCAACCTCTATATGGATATAAAGACGCTTCCGTTCAGGCAGATCTACGAAACTGATGAATTCGTGAAATGCATCTCCGGGGGAGAGGCTCTGAATGATTCATACGAGGATACTGAATACTTCAGCTCATTCTTCCGGTATGACTCACCGGACAACCCGGAGAAGATCCTCAGGCTGTTATTCAAAGGTGATGAGAGCGGCCTTACGGTGATCGACTATTCGCATAACAGAGATAAAGAGTGGACGCTCTACAGACCGGAAAAGCTGGACACTGAATCAGATCTCCGGACACTTCAGGAGATCTGTGACGAAGATAAGAACGCACTTGTGCTGCTCGATACGGGTCTGTTCGAGAACGACAAGCTGAGTCCGATCATATATGACAGATATAACAGGATCAGGTATATCATAGCTATCGATAAGCCTCCGAGGACATATCTCGCTCAGATAAGGATGAAGCTGGGTGACAAGAGTGCTGAGGAAGAGGTGCATCAGGACGATCTGAAACGCTGTCTGCCGGATGTGAGCATCAAAGAAGAGATCACAGACGATTATGGAGTCTTCTGCGACGGCTGCCGGGTAAAGCCTTCAGACATCGTGCTGACTGACTTCACACTGGGGAACTACGGTCCGGCGAGCCTTGACATTTCGATAAAAGACACGAAGGGCCTTGCGATAAAAGAGGTGGCTGTACTCGATGACAAGAACAGAATAATAAGAAGATGGATTCCGAATGCGAGTGAGATTGATTCACTCAGTTTCAGGTTCGATTTCAGAGAAGATCTAGAAAAAGAGGCATTTCCGAATAAGGGGTACGCATCTGTCGGACTGATCTGCGAGGATGCCGGCGGAGATCTGAAGCTTCTGAAGTTCACGGACGGCTCAAGGCTCATCAGTTTTGATCCCCACCGCAAGATAAAGCGCAGGCTGACATATGACCCGCTGAGATACAGGTGCTCTATATCAACGGACTTCATGAAGGGAAGCCCGGAGTTTACAGAATACAGACCGAAAGAGAATGCCAGGAAGAAAGAGCAGGAGGTCTGCATGGTCCCGACTCTCATGAACGACCGCTCGCTCAGCTTCCGTATCTGCGGAGATGACAGGATCATCGAATCCGCGGGCGATACCGCCGACCTGGAGTATGTGAAGTGCGGGAAGAACAGGATCGAGATCAAAGCCGTCCTGAGAGGATGGAAGCGTGATGAAGTAAAAGCTATGGTGCTGAAATACTCTTCTAGCGCGGAAGAGCTGGTCATTCCTATGGAATCAGAAATAACGGAAGGCGCCGGAGGCGTGGTCATAAGAGCATCGCTCGATGTCGGCGGCGACCTTCCTCTGCGGCAGCTTCACTGGGATCCTCTTGTCGTCATGCGCTATGACGGCCGCGACTATTATCTGAGGGTCACGACGGAAAGCGGCATCAAAGCCCAGAAGCTTTACTTCACCAGCACTCAGGCTGAATGCGGGAACGGCTGTATCATCTTTCCGTACTTTACCAAGGCGGGAACGCTGAAATTTACATACAGGCCGAAGTCAAAATACGACACTACATTTGTCAGGATCAAAGAGATCACTGCGCTGATAATATGTTTCTTTGCGGGGCCTTTCCTGAGACGAAGAAAAAATATTATAGTTACAGAGAGGCTTTGCGAGACGGCTCAGGACAACAGCTTCTATTTCTTCAGGTACTATATGGAGCATCTGAAAGGCAAGAAGAAAAGCCGCATATTCTATGCTATAGACAAGTCGTCGGACGATTATAAGCGTCTGAAGAAATATGACGCTAATGTGATCGACTTCATGAGCCTTAAATACATGGTCTATGCCATGACGATGAAAGCCGTGGTATCGACTGACTCCAAGTCGCACATGTACACATGGCACACCAGGCCGAGCAAAGTAATGGATAAGATCAGGATGGCCGATGAATTATTCTTCCAGCCGGGGGCGACATCACTCAGGAAAGTGGACCGTATATTCGGACGCCATGTCGCAAAGCCGATGAAGTGGTTCGCGGCATCGTCCGCCGCCGAGCGGGATATGATCATAAAGGGCTTTGACTACGACAAGAAGAGCGTTCCTGTGACCGGATTCCCGAGGTGGGACGCGCTGAAAGACAGGCGTGATCCTTCTGACAGATTCGTGCTGATGGTACCGGCATGGAGGATGTGGCTTGAGGATGCAACTGAAGAGCAGTTCACGGAGAGCGAGTATTTCCACAGGTATATGGATCTGATCGCACAGAGCGGCCTCGTGGATGTGCTGAAGGATAACGGCATAAGGCTGGTGATCTACCTGCATCCGATGCTGGCAGAACATATCATGAAGCTGAAGGATGTGCCGGAAAACGTGGTCGAATGTGTGCCGTCTGATTCAGGAACGCTTGATGATCTGGTCATGCGCGCAGAGATGCTTGTCACAGACTATTCGACTGTATGGCGGGATATGATGTTCCTGGATAAGCCTGTCGTATTCTACCAGTTCGACAGGAAGAAGTATCTTGAAGAGCACGGGCACTATATAGATCTTGAATCAAAGCTTCCGCTGGATAAGGCGGAGGATGGCTCTGAAGCGGCACGGTATGTGAAGGAGTACATAGAGAACGGCTTCGTTATCAGGCCGGAACATCAGGACTGCATGAAGAAGATATTCAAGAATAAAGACAGGAAAAACTGTAAGCGCGCTTTCGATTCACTTGACGACGTGCTCTCAGGATCCTGATACTGAGCTTAAGAGACAGCGCTTCCGGCGCGCTGTCTTTTTGCGTTGATTTACAGGCTGCTTTTAGGTATAATTATTATGTATCTTTATATTTTACCGGAGCATACTGTTTTACTGGAGGCTTTATTTTGCTTGATACGGTGAAAGAAATAATACACGATCATGTTTACTGTCGTAAACAGCTGTTTCAGCTTGCCAAGTCGGATCTGATCAAGACATACAGAGGCGCTGCGTTCGGCTGGGCATGGGCTGTCATCAAGCCGGCAGTGACCATCTTCGTGTTCTGGTTCGCATTCTCAATAGGATTAAGACATGGTAAGCCAATAGAAGGATACCCGTTCTTCCTGTGGCTGATAGCGGGCTTTGTTCCATGGTTCTTTATGAGAGATTCGATAACGGACGGCGCCGGCTCTGTCAGAAAATACAAATATCTGGTACAGAGGATCAAATACCCGGTAGACACGATACCGACATTTGTCTGTATGTCAGATCTCTTTGTGAATATCTGTCTGTATGCGGTGGTTATCGTAATATACATGCTGTTCGGATTCAAGCCGACTATATACTATCTGCAGATACCGCTGTTCTATCTCATGGCATTCGTATTCTTCATGCTCTGGGGACTCTTCTCAAGCATGCTCGCTGCCGTGAGCAAGGATTTCCTGAATCTGGTCCGCGCTACCGTAACAGCTCTTTTCTGGCTTTCGGGTATCGTCTACAACGTAGATAACATTCAGAGCCACACGATCAAGACCGTATTGAGATTCAATCCGGTGACTATAATCGCGAACGGCTTCAGAAACTCAATGGTATATCACAAGTGGTTCTGGGAGACACCAGAGGAAATGAGAAACTATCTCATAATGACCGCAATAATGTTCGTACTCGCGATATGGTCATACAAAAAGCTTAACAAAGAAATACCGGACGTACTGTAGCTCTGCGATAAGGAGCAGGTCAGGCAGGGTTTTTTAGGGAAAAGATATAAGGCTAGATATGGATAATGATATTGCGATAGAATTCAAGCATGTCTTCAAGACGTACAGATTATATAAGACGGATAAGCAGCGCTTCCGCGCGATCTTCAACAAGAATATACCATGCAAGATCGTGAATGCCGCTAACGACATCTCGCTTAAGATACATAAAGGCGAGTCTGTCGCGCTTTTCGGAAGAAACGGAGCCGGAAAGTCCACTCTTCTCAAGATGATCACCCAGGTTACTTATCAGACGTCCGGGGAGATCGATGTGAACGGACGCGTGAGCGCTCTTCTTGAGCTTACCGCCGGCTTCGACCCTGAGTTCACCGGGATAGAGAACATCGAATTCAGAGGACACATCCTGGGGCTCACCGATGAGGAGATAGCAGAGCTCATTCCAAAAGTAGAGGAGTTCGCTGAGCTCGGCGAATACATGGAACAGCCTGTAAGGACATATTCCAGCGGTATGAAGGCCAGGCTCGGATTCGGGATCAACGTTAACATAGATCCGGAGATCCTGATCGTCGATGAAGCGCTCTCAGTAGGCGACGTGTCATTCAAGAAGAAGTGCCTCGCCAAGGTCAGAGAGCTGATCGACGACAAGGGGATCACGTTCCTCCTCGTCACACACTCTACAGGTGTCGCTTCAGAATTCTGTAAGAGAGGTGTCGTCATGAAGAAGGGCAAGATCAAATTCGACGGCGATATAGACGACGCTGTGAAGTATTATGATGAAATGATCGAGAAAGAAGATGCGATCAGAAGGAAGAAGAAGAAAGAGAAAAGATTGTTTTAACTGGCAGAAGCTGTTTGATAGACAAGACATAAAAGGACAGATAAGGGAGACAAATGCGCAGTAAAAAATACAAAGACGCTCAGGACAGAGCAGAAGGTAAATACACCGGGCATAATCCGTTCGGGGCATTGAGCTTCTGGTTCGACAGCATCAAGACATGGCAGCGAATACTGATAATCCTCATTTTTATGTTGGCTCTTGCAGGAGTCACAGCGTATGCTGCGTTCCAGCAGTATACTGATAAGGTGGTCGAGCAGATCCAGGATGACGAGGTGATCGAAGAGAATGACCTGTCATGCACAGACGTTGAAGGCTATGTTAACATAGTCCTTCTTGGAGTAGACTCAAGAAGCATGAAGAAGTCCGCGCTGAAATCGGCTAATACTGACGCGATCATTGTCGTCAGCATGAACGAGAAATCCGGCGAAGTGAATCTGACTTCTGTGTTCAGAGACACGTATCTCAAGATGGGCGATACATCGACATACGAGAAGATAAACGCGGCGTACTATTTTGGCGGCGCCAAGATGTGCATGAAGAGCCTCAACCAGGCTATGGACCTGAATATCAAGAAGTATGTGCTCTTCAACTTCAAGATGGTCGCGGATCTGGTCGACGCTGTAGACGGGATCAAAGTTGATGTTAAAGAGCGTGAGATCGATGAGCTGAACAAGTATACTAAAGAGACCGCTAAGCATATCGGTCAGAAAAAATACAAGAAAGTCAAGAAGCCGGGAAGGCAGAAGCTTGAAGGCGTACAGGCAGTTGCATACGGACGTATCAGAAAGGGCGTAGGAGACGATTTCAGACGTACCAGCAGAATGCGTATCGTGATAAAGAAGGTGACGTCAAAGCTGAAGAACAAGAATCTGTTCCAGCTGAAGAGGATCATGGAGCTCTGTCTGGATGACTGCAAGACCAATCTGTCAAAGAATGACCTTATAGGTTTTGCTCAGAGAATGGGCAAGGTGGAGCTGAAGGGAAGTATCGCATATCCATATACCGTAAAGACAGGACTTCTGAACGGCGTGTCTTATGTATTCCCCGGCGACCTTGAGGACAGCGCAAGGAGACTCCATAAGGATCTGTTTGATGACGACGAATACGAGCCGTCCGACAAGCTTCTGGAGATATCCAATCACATCAAATCACAGGTTGGATCAGGAGGCGCAGAGTCGGATGATCTTGGAATATATGACGAAGAGATAGAAGAAGAGAAGAAGAAAGAAGAACAGAAGGAAAAGATGAAGGCTGCCGCTGAGAAGAGGCAGAAAGAGATCAAAGAGCAGCAGAAGAACAGCTGATGCCCGGACAGCTTCTATCCGGCACGGCGAAAAAAAGGAGAACCGTGGAATGAAGGGAATAATCCTTGCGGGAGGAAGCGGGACCAGACTCTACCCGCTTACGAGCGTGACCAGCAAACAGCTCCTTCCCGTGTATGACAAGCCTATGATCTACTACCCGCTGTCGACTCTCATGCTGGCAGGGATAAGGGATATCCTTATAATCTCGACGCCGGAAGATACAGGCAAGTTCGAGGCCCTTCTCGGCGATGGATCTCATTTCGGGATCAACCTGAGCTATAAAGTACAGCCTAAGCCGGAGGGACTTGCGCAGGCGTTCATAATCGGCGAGGACTTTATTGCAGGAGACCGCTGCGCGATGATACTGGGCGACAATATCTTTTATGGGCATGGACTTGTAGAGAGGCTGAAGAAAGCCTGCTCCAACGCCGGCAAGGCAACAGTGTTCGGCTTTCTCGTGGATGATCCTGAGCGTTTCGGAGTGGTCGAGTTCGACGATGACATGAATGCAGTCTCTATCGAGGAAAAGCCTGAGCATCCTAAGTCGAACTTCGCGGTGACGGGGCTTTACTTCTATGACGAGAATGTCGTCGAGATGGCGAAGAAAGTGAAGCCGAGCGCGCGCGGCGAGCTGGAGATCACCGATCTTAACAGGATGTATCTTGAAGAAGGGCGCCTTACAGTGCAGAACCTCGGACGCGGATTCGCCTGGATGGATACCGGGACGATGGACGCGCTGCTGGAAGCATCAGACTTTGTAAGAATGATAGAGAAGAATCAGGGAGTCGTCATATCGGCTCCTGAGGAGATAGCGTATAACGCCGGATGGATCGATAAAGAACAGATGCAGGCTGCGATCGAGAAGTACGGCAACTCACTCTACGGAAAGCATCTCAAGAAGGTGCTCTCCGGAGCTAGATTCTGGTAGGTGAAAAGATGAACATACTTGTGACAGGTGCAGCAGGATTCATCGGCAGCAATTTCGTATATTATATGCTCGAGAAGCATCCGGAGGACAGGATAGTGGCTCTGGATGCTCTTACATATGCGGGGAATCTAGAGACGCTTGAAGAAGCGCTCGAGAATAAGAATTTCAAATTCATAAAAGGCGACATCTACGACAAGAAGCACGTCTTTGAGATCTTCAGAGAGGAAAAGCCTGACATAGTCGTGAACTTTGCCGCTGAGACGCATGTCGACAGGTCGATCGAGGATCCGGGTATCTTCGTCAGGACGAACGTCGGCGGTACACAGGTGCTCCTTGACGCTGCGACAGAGTTCGGCGTCACGAGATTCCATCAGATAGGGACTGATGAGGTGTACGGCGATCTTCCTCTCGACAGGCCTGACCTGTTCTTTAAGGAGGACATGCCTCTCAAGGCCAGCAGTCCGTATTCCGCGAGCAAAGCCTCTGCGGATCTGCTTACGATGGCATACCATCGTACATACGGGCTTCCGGTCACGATCTCACGCTGCTCGAACAACTATGGACCGTACCAGTTCCCGGAGAAGCTCATACCGCTCGTTATATACAGAGCTGAAAACGATGAGAGCATACCGGTATACGGAACAGGGGACAATGTGCGCGACTGGCTGTACGTAATGGATCACTGCTCCGCGATCGACCTCATCATGAGGGACGGCCGCGACGGAGAGATATACAATATAGGCGGACATAATGAAAGAAACAACATTACAGTAGTCAGAAGGATCCTTGAGTATCTTGGAAAGCCTGAAAGCCTTATCACGTTTGTTACAGACAGGAAAGGCCACGATAAGAGATACGCGATCGATCCTGAGAAAACGAAGAAGGAGCTCGGCTGGGAACCTGAGACCAGATTCGAGGACGGCATCGGCATGACGATCGACTGGTATCTGGAACACAGGTCATGGTGGGAGCACATCGTTTCCGGAGACTATCAGAACTATTATCAGAAGATGTATGGAGACAGGTAATGGCGGATTACGTAACGACAGAAATGTCATGGGAGAACATGTTCCTCAGGATGAAGATAAGATCTTCAGTCCACGGGGCGAGATTCATGTTCGTGAAATTCGGCGACAGGACATACTACGTTCCTGAAAGTGACACTATTTATAAAGACGGCACGTATGATCTCAAGATCAATATATCGTCAGCTGCCGGACGAGGCTTCCTGCCTGACGGCACATGGAGGCTCGTCGCCAGAGTGGATGGAAATGCTCATGAAGTCAGGGCGACATTTGATACTGCATACAGGTTCCAGGATCTCTCAAGGGTATTCAGGTATGGAGAAGACAAAGCATTCATACTTACTCTTGAGCCGGAAGGCGGGAATGGTGAATGCGTACGAGGCTTTGATACACTGTATGACAGAGAGCTTGACGGAAGCATCGGGTTCATTTTCCACAGCTCGTTCATGAAGAGAGACGATGACTGGAGAGACAAGGCGAGCGGCCCGAGGAACATGATATATAAGACGTTGAATGATGCATCATCACGCGAGCATGCTCCGGGGAAGAACCATGTTCTGTTCATGACCGAGACGAAAGACTTTATCGACGGCAATCTCAAAGCCGTGTATGACGAGGTAATGAGACAGGGACTGGATAAAGAATATAAGGTATCTGTCTACGCAAGGAACGATGTGAAGAACGGACTTGGAGTAGCAGGACTTGTCAGGCTCAGGAGCCTCATCGCAGATCAGGATATCATTTTTGTCGATGATTTCGTACCTGTCTTCACATATCTGGATCCGCCTGAAGGTGCCAGGCTCGTTCAGCTCTGGCACGCATGCGTAGGATTCAAATCCGTGGGATACAGCAGATTCGGGAAAGAAGGATCACCGCATCCTGTATGGTCATGCCACAGAAAATATACAGATGTCTATGTGCCGCATGAGAAACTCAGAGATGTATACAGAGAAGTATTCGGTATAGAAAAAGATGCGTTTAAAGTTGCAGGATCTCCTCGACTTGACGGTTTCCTGAATGAAGACAGGATCGCAGACGCGAAGAAGCGGATCCTTGCGAAATATCCGTTCATTGAAGGAAAGCGTGTGATACTCTTCGCGCCTACATACAGAGGAGCAGGAGAAAGAGACGCATATTACGACGAGAGCAGGCTGGACTTCAGGAAGTGGGCTGAGATCTGCAGAGACGAGAAGAACGAATCGGTCATTCTGATCAAGATGCATCCGTTCATCGAGAAGAAAGTGGATATACCGGAAGAGTACAGAGACGTCATATACGACGTATCTGACTATCCTGATATCAATGAGCTCTACTATCTGACAGATATTCTGATCACAGACTACTCTTCAGACTACTTCGAATTCGCTTTGCTGAGAAAGCCTATACTCTTCTACGCATATGATCTGGATACATACCAGCTGCTCAGAGGAGTACATCAGGATATCAGGGATAACGCTCCTGGAAAGGTATGTGAGACGTTCGGCGAGCTTTGCGAAGCGATAAAGAGTGGAGATTTTGATATAGAGAAAACGGAGCAGTTCGCGGACGAATACGGTTCGGTACTCGAGCAGCACGCAGCAAAAGAGATCATCGATCAGGTCTTCACAGCACGTGATAGGCAGAAAGAAACTCTTACGGAAGAGGAAGCCGAGACGCTTAAAAATGAGATGAGCTCAGACGAAGAGTGGGATGAACAGAAAAACGGAAACGGCCTCCTTCTGAAATAGCGGAATACTGAGACATGGATCAGAGATGATCCAGAAAGGACATAGAAGTGAGCAAGAACATTGCAGTGATCTTTGCGGGCGGCTCCGGGATCAGGATGGGAAGCGGCATGCCTAAGCAGTTTCTCAAGATAAACGGACAGCCGATCATAATCTATACGCTGGAGATCTTTGAGGACAGCCCGGATATAGATGAGATATATATCGCCTGCAAAGAAGACTACATAGGCAAGATGAACAAGTACATCAGGCGGTATCAGCTCCAGAAAGTGAAGAAGATCGTGCCTGGCGGTGAAACCGCGCTTGACTCAATATACAACGGGCTCTGCGCGGTGGCTGAAGATAACGATCCAGACTCAGTGGTCCTTATCCACGACGGCGTGCGGCCGTTCATACCGGAATCGATAATCACAGCAAACATCGACTGTGTGGAAAAGCACGGAAGCGCGATAACATGCACCCCGATGTATGAGACGCCTATAAGAAGCGACGGCGGCGAGATGATAGAAGAAGTCATACCGAGAGACATAATGTTCACGGCTCAGGCTCCGCAGAGCTTCCGTCTGGGAGATATCAAAGCGTCATATGAAAAGGTCAGGTCTCAGGGAAGCACTGAGGGGCTGGTCGACTCCTGCTCGATATACAAAAAAGCAGGGCATGACGTTGCGCTCGTACGCGGAAACCGCGGTAATATCAAAGTAACTACGCCTGAAGATCTTTATCTGTTCCGCGGGCTCCTGAACTACAAGGAGACGCAGCAGACCATGGGCTTCACTGAAAACGAGATGGAAGCAGATTATAGAAAATAACGGTATGTCCGGGGTGGGACATGCTCAGCATATGATTTATACAGAAAAGGACAGAAAGATGAAAAGAGTAATAACTTACGGGACATATGATCTTCTGCACTACGGACATGTCAATCTTCTGAGAAGAGCCAAGGAATACGGTGATTATCTTATCGTCGCGCTTTCCACTGACGAGTTCAACTGGGAGATGAAGCAGAAGAAGTGCTATTTCAGCTACGAGATCAGGAAGCAGCTCGTTGAATCCATCAGATACGTGGATCTGGTGATCCCTGAAGAAAGCTGGGATCAGAAGATAAGTGATGTCAAGGAGTATCATGTGGATACATTCGTTATAGGCGACGACTGGAAAGGAAAATTCGATTTTCTGAAAGACTACTGTGAGGTAGTATATCTTCCAAGGACTCCGGAGATCTCGACCACGCAGATCAAAAAAGACCTGGGCAAATAACCGGCAGGGCAGATATGGGTATTAAAGGTGTTCTGAAAAATATAAAAAAGTACGGCGCTTACGGGACGTGGAAGCTCTACAGGCAGAGAGATGAAGAACGGAGGCACGTGGCGGATCAGCAGCGTGCGTTCCTGGAAAAAGAGAAAGAGCAGGGAGCTTTTACAGGGGATGAGCCTGAATATAAAGAGTACCTCAGGAGGCTTGACGAACCTAAGGGATTCAAGGCTTATCTGAGAGAGCTGCATGACCGCGTCACCCGCGACGAGCTCCCCAGAATCTACGAAGAAGCGTCCAAGGCGCCTGTAGAAGATAAGATAATCGTGATGGAGCGTGGGTACGCGCCGTCTCCTTCTAGTGCGCATCTTGCTGAAGTGCTGGAATCACAGGGCAGATACAGGATCGTTTACATGAGCATGGAGATACGCAATTGTACGTTCCTGAAATATTATAATAATGTAAAAGAATTCATCAGAGAGCTCGGGACCGCAAAGGCGGTCCTCATCACTACTGCTAATGATTACCTCAGCTATATAGACCTCCGTCCGGAGACCAAAGTGATACAGCTCTGGCACGGAGTCGGTACATTCAAGAAGATCGGATACAGCACCATATCAAGCAGGAGTTTCGGCCTGAGCCAGCAGTACAGGGACGAGTTCGATCAGTATAAAAACTACTCGTACGTCACAATCGCCTCAGAGGAACAGGCATGGATATTCGAGGACGCGATGCATATAAGCCGCGATTCAGGGATCCTTGCGCCTGTGGGCATCTCACGTACTGACCTTTTCTACGACGATGAATATAAAGCAGAAGCGAGAAGACGGCTGAACGAGTTCTGTCCCGGAATAAACGGACGGAAGATATTATTATATGCTCCGACTTTCAGAGGGACCGTGAACAACGCCAAGGCACCTGATAAGCTTGACGTGGAAGCGTTCGGAGAGGCTTTATCAGAGGACTATGTGCTGCTTATCAAGCACCACAGCGTCTGCGAGAACAGAAGGCCGCCGATACCTGAAAAATGGGCAGGAAGCTTTGCCTACGACATCAACGCATCGACTGAGATAAGCATAGAAGATCTTCTCGTACTCGCCGATGTCTGCATCACCGACTATTCATCGATAGCGTTCGAATATTCCATACTCGAGCGCCCGATACTCTTCTTTGCATACGATCTGGACGACTACATCGACGAGCGCGGCATGTACCTTGACTACAGCGAGCTTACGCCGGGTCCTGTCTGCCGCACCAACAAAGAGATGATAGAATATATCAAAGCCCTTCCGGGAAGCTTTGAGGGGGAGTATGCGGACGAGATACATGCATTCAGGCAGAAATATGTGAACAGATGCGACGGCCACGCGACTGAGCGGACCATAGCTTTGATAGAAAAATAGATACGAGGATCATCAGGAGACGGAAATGAAGAGCAGCATTATCGACGAAGACGTAAAGCGCATACTAGAAAACGACCTCCCGTGGGATGTGTTCCGGGGGAAGACGATTCTGATAACAGGTGCGAGCGGTATGATACCGTCGTATTTTTTATATACCTTCCTGGCTTTGAATGACCTTAAGGACATGGATGTAAAAGTGATCGCGCTTGTAAGAAACGGCGAAAAGGCAAAGCGTGTGCTCGGGAGCATGCTCGACAGGGACGACGTCACGCTCGTGTGCCAGGATGTGGCGGAGCCGCTTGAATTTGATGGGCGTATAGACTATGTCTTCCATGGCGGAAGCGCGGCAAGGCCGGCTCAGCATAAGACGTCGCCGACATCCACGATCAGGGCAAACCTTGTGGGGACGTTCAATCTTCTTGACAGGGCAGTGAAGGACAAGTCAGAGGCATTCGTGCTGATGTCATCGTCGGAAGTGTACGGCCAGCAGCTTAAGAATAAAGACGCAGAAAGGCTGGACAGTGATGACAGCAAGCCTCTGAATGCGATAACTGAGGATGATTACGGCAGGGTCGACACTCTTGATCCGAGGTCATGCTATTCTGAAGGCAAGCGCGCTGCGGAGACGATCTGCGCCTGCTATAATGCAGAATATGGGATCCGCGTGCTCTGCCCGAGATTCGCGCATATATACGGACCCGGTCTGGCTCTTGATGACGGAAGAGTACAAGCGGACTTCGCCGCAAACGTGATAAAAGGCGAGGATATAGTTATGAACAGCGACGGGAGCTCCGTCAGAGCCTATACTTACGTCGCCGATGCGTGCGCCGGTGTATTCTACGCGCTGCTCAAAGGCGACGGCATCGCATACAATATCTCGGACAATAACAGTATCATATCTATCAGAGAACTCGCCGAGGCGTTCGTTGCCTCGCGGCCGGAGAAAGGCCTCAAGGTCGTGATCAAAGCCCAGATTGACGGCTCGAGAAGCTACAACAAAGTCAGCTTTATCGGTCTGGACGGAAGCAGGCTCGAAGCACTCGGCTGGAAGGCGGAAGTGCAGGTCGGCGAGGGTACGAAGCGCATGATCTCACATTACGAAGAGACAGGCGAGAAATAGTTCATAAAGAAGGAATCAGAAATGTATTCTGGCAAGGTCCTCGATATCTCCTGGGAAAGAGTATTCCTCACGATCTCAGGAGAGATGAGAAAGATCACAAGTGAAGAAGAAAAGCGCAGGCTGCTCCTTACGAGATATAAAGGCCTGTACGCCGAGCGTGAAAACAAGCGGGCGCAGACGGGCCCGTCATTTTCTGATGACTATATCGAGAGCTGTTTCAGAAGACATGCTGACGATCTCATACGTGTTATCGGAAACAGCTATGATCCTGATAAGATCTATGTCTTCTTAAGGAACGAAGATTATCTCAACGCATTTCTCATAAGTGAGCTGGCTGAAGACACGGCAGAAGAACAAGAGACTGGCGCCGGCAGCGCAGAAACAGCAGAAGAGTCATGCATCATTCCATTCAGTGTAACGCTGAACGTGACTACTTTCCAGGGACGCCGCCAGATCCCTGACGGTATCTATTACCTGTCGATATTCCACAATGGGATAGACTTTGAGGCCGGGATATCTGTCGAGCTGGCAAAGAAGAGCTTCGAGCTGTCCAGGCCTTTTGTATTCGACAAAAGAAGGCAGTGCTACCTGGTCGACTTTTTCGCGACTGTCGACGAACAGGATCCGTGTATGAAAATGCAGGTGATGCTTGCAAGGACAACGATCAAAAAGAAATTTGAGATGTCGCGCTTCATCCGCGAGGCGAGGGACAGCATCATTAAGAAGCTGATCACATTCTATTATAACGTCATTTACAGCATCTCTCCGCATAACGGTAAAAATATCCTGTTCTCTACCGAGTCAAGAGGTAAGATGTCAGGAAATCTGAAGGCGGTCTATGACCGCATGATAGAGCGTGGACTGGATAAGAAATACAGGATAAGTATCTCTGAAAGGAGAGCAGCCGGGGGACATTCAAGCAGAGCGTCATGGATAAAGACAGTCACGCTCTTCGCGAAAGCTGATGTGATCCTGATCGACGACTATGCGCCGATGCTGTCATGGATGAAGCTGAATAAAGGAACAAAGCTGATCCAGCTGTGGCACGCAGGCGTCGGATTCAAGTCGGTCGGGCTCTGCAGATTCGGGCAGAACGGATCGCCGCTCCTTGACAATGCGCACAGGCAGTATGACTACGCTGTCGTCGGATCTACTGCATTAAAGAAGATCTACGCTGAAGTGTTCGGGATCGAAGAAGCTGCTCTTATTCCTACCGGTCTTCCGAGGATAGATAAAGTAATAGACAAGAAAGAGAACCAGAAGAAGGCAGATGCGTTCTATGCAGACCATCCGGAGCTCAAGGGCCGCCGGCTGATACTGTTCGCTCCAACATTCAGAGGAGTAGGAGCGCTCACAGCCACATATCCGTATGAGAAGCTGGATATGAAGCAGATCTACGACATGTGCGGCGGCGAATATACTTTCATCTTCAAGATGCATCCGTTCATAAAGGAAAAACCGTCGATACCTGAGGAATATCGGGACCGCATCATCGATCTGAGCGGGATCGGGGATATAAACGATCTTCTTCCTGTTATAGATATACTGATAACAGACTATTCATCTGTTATATACGAATTCTCACTGTTCAGGAGGCCGATGATATTCTTCGCGTATGACCGCGACAGTTATGCCGCGATAAGAGGATTCCAGAGCGATTACGACAACTTCGCTCCGGGGAAGATCTGCAGCACGTTCGATGAGGTCGAGCAGGCCATCAGATCACATGACTTCCAGCTGGAGAAAGTTGACCGCTTCGTGTCAGAGAATTTCGATCATCTTGACAGCGGGTCTACAGACAGATTCATAGACTGGCTGCTGTCTATAATATAAGAATAACTGCGTATACGCAGTTATTTTGTATCTAATATATACAGCACATACTATGACTTGTGGTAATTGTCTGAATTTCCTCAAAGTGTGCGGATCTGCACGCGAAATCTTAACAAATCCTTAAGAATCTTAAAGAATCTTCATTGACAGAGACAAAATCTTAAATTATATTAATATTTAGGAGTATTGTTGAAGTTTAGAGGTTTTTTATGATGAAAGAAAGTTTATATCGTAATTTGCGGATGACAGTGATCCTTGCCGTCATGTTTTTGATGTTATGCATGTCGGTCAATGGTGAACTGTCTTTTTCTGAGTCTGAAAGCGGTGAGGAGCCGCCGGCAGAGGTACCTGAGGAAGAGCTCGAGGAAGCTGAGCCGGAAGTACTGCCGCCGAAAAAGGTGAAGATAAAGAGCGTCAAGAGCACGAAAGAGGGACAGGCCGTCATCAAGTGGAAGTCCGTGGAATGTGACAGATATCAGATAAAGTATGCGCGGGACAAGAATTTCACCGATTCAGTTGTGACAAAGAACGTTTCCGTCAAGAACCTCAAATATACTGTAAAAGGGCTTGAGAAGGGCAAGAAGTATTATTTCATGGTCAGGGCTCAGAACAACAAGGTCGATAAGAAGACCGGCAAGACAAAGAGGGTCAGCGGCAAATGGAGCGACGTAGTCTCAGTAGTAGTTCACAAGCATAAGTATAAGCTCGATTCATATCTCACACCTTGTGCCGGAGTAGAATACACTGCCTGTTACAAGTGCTCATGCGGATCTGCATACTATAAGACCAAGACAGAAAAGGGCAAGATGTACGACGGCGTGATCACCAGGATGCCTTCATGCATACAGGGTATCATCAAAAAGACTCCTAAGAGCTCAGCAAGATATATCCCGGCTGTGTCAACTCATTCATATACAGACGTGGACGGCAAGTCGATCTGCAGCAAGTGCGGACAGGAGCTGAACTATATTGATACAGAATATTTTGATGAAATTACGAACACGAGCACAAACGTCGAATTCACAGCGCCTAAGAATACAAACAGCAGCACGAGCGTCGCGCTTTCTGTAAAGAATCAGGCAGGAGCGAAGCTCAAGTACAAGCTCTACTATCAGAGAGCGACCGCGCTTGAATATAAATACACCAAGTATAAGAAGTATCTGGCGGCACACGGCTGTTCGACATGCGCTCTTACGGCAGTACTGAACGCGACTGTTCCTAAATACAAGAACTACACGCCGGATATGGTGATCGAGAAAGTCATCAGGCCGTCAGTAGGTGAAAAGGCATTCAAAGCCAATTTCAGCAAGTCGCTCAAGAGGCAGATGCCTATTGGCCTGAAAGGGATCGCTAAGGTTCTGGAGGACAACGGGGTACAGTACAAGTATGTGTACCAGTATACAGCAAAGAGTGCGACTAAAGAAATAACGGCGCACCTTGAGAGCGGCAACCCTGTTATATTCACAGTGCCTAAGAGCGTTTATTCAGGCGGCGTACATACCATGTGCATGCTCAGCCTTGACAAGAACGGACGCGTCATCGTAGGCGACTCCATCATGGGCTCAGCTAAGAAATGGGGCAAGAACAACAGGCTCGTCAAGTTCAACACGACGTCCAGCTCCAAGAGCAGCAAGGTCAGCAAGATCTGCAAATACTTTAACGCATCCACAAAGAGTGTGGACAACGTCGGATATTTCTACTCCGGAAGGAAAGGAAACATCGGCTATATCCTCGTGTGGAAAGAGTAGCGGAGTACTGATATCATTATAATGATCGAAAGAAGAGGTGACAGCCGTACTGCGGCAGGTCATCTCTTTTTTGCATAGTCCGTTTTCGCTCGACTGAATGGCGGGGCATGTAGTATAATTAACATAGGTTATCAGCGGCATGTGGAAAAGAGAGGCAAGGAAGGTTTTGATCGTAGAGCTGCTTGAGAGAACGAATAACATCAAGAGAAGCGCTTATGTGTGGAATGCCATAAACGCCATGCTTTCGGCGCTCCAGTGCCCGGTAGTCCTCATGTTCGTGACGAGGATCGGCGGCATGAAGGACGCGGGGGTGTTCAGTATCGCTTTCGCGGTCTCCAGCCTGATGCTTTATATCGGGCTGTACGGACTCAGGAGATTCCAGGCGTCGGACGTTAACGAGGAGTTCAGGTTCTCGGATTACAACGGGATGCGCTTCATCACTTGCGGCGCGATGATGGCGGCGTCATTAGGCTACTGCGCGTACGGCATAGCTTTCAACAGCTATTCAACAGTGAAAGCTGCGATCGTTTTCCTTGTCTGTGTGCTCAAGCTCGTGCAGGCTTACACGGATGTGATCCACGGCAACATGCAGCAGAAAGGCAGGCTCGACGTCGCGACCAAGTGCTCAGCCGTGAGATATGTTCTGGAGGTAGCCGCGATAATCGTGACGATGTTCATTACAGGCGACCTTCTGATCTCAGTAGCAGTGAGCGCCGCGGTGTCAGTTATAGTAATGATGTTCACATCAGTCGCGGCAGGACGTAAGTACTGCGATACGTACATGCCGAGGTTTGAGAGAAAACAGATCAGGGCGCTTACGATCGATGGCTTCCCGCTGTTCGCAAGCCTGTTCCTGAACATGTATATCAGCAATGCTCCTAAATATGCGATAGATGCCTATCTGACAGAAGAGATCCAGGCAGTGTACAATCTTATTTTCATGCCGGCTTTCATGGTGATGCTGCTGTCAAATTTCATTTTCAATCCGATCATCAAATCTTATGCTGAGCTCTGGCTCTCCGGGACAGCAGAGCAGCATAAAGAGCTGTGGCGCAGGATCAGGATGCAGCTTCTGTTCGTGCTTTGGCTTACCGTGCTCGGGCTTGCAGTAGCTGCGACGATAGGTATACCGATGCTCAGCCTGATCTTCGGAACTGATCTGTCTGATTATAAGAATGAGCTCTGTATCGTTATGATCGGAGGCGGCGCGCTTGCATACGCGACATATTTCAGTACAGTCATCACTATAATACGTGAGCAGAAAAGCATGATAATCTGCTATGGGATCGCTGCCGCGGCGGCATACGTGCTGTCGGGGATCCTGGTGAAGTCATACGGCATCATGGGAGCTTCTGTCATGTATGCGATAATAATGACAGTGCTTGCAGTACTTCTTGGCGCGATAACGATCTGGAACCTGAATGAAAAACTGAAGAAATAAATGCAGAAATGTGTTATAATATAATTCTATTTATGACATATGTCAGACGTAAAGGATATAATAAGATAATATTTACGGAGTGGTAGTTATATGTGGACTGATGGAATAAAGAACAGTTTTCAGGATGCTGACTCGATCGGCAGGGCTCTGGGCCTTCCGGAAGACGAAGTGGAAAAGATCAGAGAAGTGGTCGAACATTTCCCTGTACGCATACCTGAGTATTATCTTGATCTTATCGATAAGGACGATCCAGATGATCCTATAGCAAAGATGTGCGTTCCTTCTGAATATGAGCTTTCGCAGGACGGGAGCTTTGATACGAGCGGAGAGGAAAGCAATACGAAAGAAGAGGGCGTTCAGCACAAGTATAAGCAGACCGCGCTGATCCTGTCTACTAATGTCTGCGCCATGTACTGCAGGCATTGCTTCAGAAGAAGGATGGTCGGGCTTACAGACGCAGAGCTTAATAAGCAGATGAGCGCCGCGGTCTCTTATGTAAAATCGCATCCGGAGATCACCAATGTCCTGATCACCGGCGGAGACTCGCTCATGCTTCCGAATCATATCATCAGGAGCTATCTGGAGGAGTTTACAAAGCTTCCTAATATCGATCTTATCAGATTCGGATCAAGAGTGCCTGTTTCATTCCCGCAGCGCATAACGGAGGATCCTGAGCTCATCGATATTTTCAGAGAGTATTGTGATAAAAAGGCTATATATCTTGTCACTCAGTTTAATCATCCGCGTGAGCTTACAGAAGAAGCGGTAAAAGCTGTCAGGATGTTCCGCGACCTTGGTATCCAGGTAAGGAACCAGACAGTGCTTCTTAAGGGAGTGAATTCCGATCCTGAAGTTCTGGGAGAACTGCTGAGATCGCTTACAAGAAATGAGATCGTTCCATACTATATCTTCCAGTGCCGTCCGGTAAGAGGAGTCAAGGGCAGATTCCAGGTGCCTCTTCTTGAAGGCGTGAAGATAGTCGATGCTGCAAAAGGCATGCAGAACGGCATAGGAAAAGGTGTGAGATACTGCATGAGTCATCCGCTTGGGAAGATCGAGATAATCGGTGAGCTTGAAGAGGGAAAGATGCTGTTCAAGTTCCACCAGAATAAATATCCTGAGGACAGATCGAGGATATTTACAGTAGATCTCGATAAGTCTTCCACATGGCTGACTGACGAACTGATGCCGGAATAGAGAAGATACAGCCCCGCTGAGGAAGCGGGGCTTTTTTACTGCGTAAAAGAAGACCCGGGGCTGTCTGTCATGGCGCCGGGTCTTTTCTGGTATATGAGGTTTTGTCAGGTCATGAGATATGGCTGAAGATGAACTCCGTGATATCCGCTGTCTCATGCCCGGTCGTCCGGACATACTTGTGCAGGAAGCTCGCAAGTCTGTCATAGTCATAGCTTTCCATGTCATCGATCGCTTCCGCAAGAGATGCCGCGTCTCCTTCCATCGGACCCGGGATCTCTTTTTTATAGTCCATGTAGATGCTGCGGGTGGACATGTACTCGTCATAGTCATATGTGTAGAAATACAGCGGTTTCATGAGGATCGCCGCCTCATAGATTATACAGCTGTAGTCTGAGATCACTGCGTCGGCCGCGAGAAGCATGTCCATGGATGAGAATTCATCACATGTGAGGAAGTTCCCGCTGGTGCTGAACTTCTGTCCGTGGTATAAGGAGAGCGGATGCGCCTTTACTATGAGATTGTATTTCTCAGGGTCCAGCGCGGCGGCAAGGTCGTGGAGCGCTTTATCAAAATCTTCATCGTCAGCCTTCCGGAATGTCGGCACATATACTATATTCTTCTTTCCGTTCTTAAGCTCAGGGTATGCCGCGAAGATCTCATCCAGCTTTCTGTCTATGTATTTCCTGTCCTGAAGGAGCTCGACCCGCGGAAGTGGAAAGATCTTTATGATAGACGAGTCTACATTGAATCCCTGAGCCAGATGATCGCGGTATCCTTCTCCCGCACAGAGTACATAGGAGTAGCCGTGATGCATCTTCATGAGATGAGCGATCTTTGATGACGATCCTTCAGGCTTGTCGAGGATGCTGTAGCCGAATTTCTTCATCGTGCCTACGGAGTGCCACATCTGTATGACAAGAAGTGATCTTCTGTGAGTGAGCACGCTTGCGGCGATGCAGTACGAGTCCAGGATGAGAGCTTTTGATGTCGCCATGTGATACTCCTGACGGAGGATATGGAAAGCATATGAGATCTTGCTGAGAATGCCGCTGTTCAGCATCCTGCACAGCATCACGACTTCGCAGTCAGGATGCTCGCGCTTTATCTCATCTGCGAGCATATTAAAATCAAGCGACGGCTCATCCGCCTGTCTGCTGATGAATACTATTTTGTTCTTCACCGGAAACAGCTTGAACAGCTGGTAGAACAACTGCATCACTGCGATCGCGGCTTTGACAAGTATCGTCATTGCTGGTCTTCTGTGCCTTTCAGATCGTTAGCGAGCTGCGTTAACAGGCTTCGCTTTCCTTAGAATTATACCAAATAAGCCATGCTTCAATCAAGTGGCGCCGCTTCGACTCTGGCTCACGTCGGCAGAACACCGGCCGCACACTAAAAAACAGGTTTGAAGAAGCCTTCAGTCTTTTATAATCACGGCATAATAGTGTATAATATAACAAAGGCTGTATGGTATATCTAAGGCCAGGAGAAATATAATGTTTGGATTTGGTAAAAAAGATTATTTCAAGCCGGGACCTGACGGCAGGGCGCCGGTCATAGCGTTCGTGAGCAAAGCCGTGACTGTCCCGGTATATGATGTGCCGGCTGTTGTCGGCCGTGACAGTAGTCAGGTGGACGTACTGATAAATGATGCGACAGTGAGCAGGAAGCATCTTTACATCGGGACATACGAGAACAAGCTTACAGTAACAGATCAGGGCTCTACTGCAGGAACGGTCATAAACGGCGAGACTCTTGAGCCGGGTGTTCCGTATTATCTTTCAGAAGGGGACAAAGTCACGATCGGAAAGCTGAACTTCGTCTGCCATCTGAATAAGGAGAGGACCGGGAAAAAGCTCAAGCTTCCTTCGTTCATACAGAAGGAAACAGCGGGCGATACTTCAGAAATGAACAAAGCCGATATCGCTGCAGCGGCATCTCAGCTTGACGGCGCTGCCGAGAACATCGACGATGCTGCCAATGAAGAAGAACTGGAGTCTGCAGCTGAGGTCGTGAAAGAAGCCGAGATGGCTTCTGAGCCGGTGATCAAGCTGATGTCTGATCCTGTGCTGGATGAGACCGGCGATGAACAGCAAGAAGCGGAAGGGCCTGAAGGATCTGATGAAGAGAATCAGGAAGATCCTGTCTCTGAGCTGGAATCAATGGGGCTTGAGTTCGGATCTGATGCTGAGGCACAAGAAAGTCAAGATCCGGAAGCTGAGTCAGATGAAGTAACAGCAGAAGAGCCTGAAGGATCTTCTGAGGAAGAATCAGATGCCGGGGAGCCGGAAGCGGAGAATGAGCGTCCGGCGGAGACCATCGATGTCATGCGAAGCGGCCATGCACACATGCCTGGAGCAAGATTCGTCTATTATTCAGGACATACTGCGGTCGAGTCATTTGATATAACAGCAACGCCTTTCGTGATCGGCAGAGCCAAGTCTGATTACACGCCAGGCGCCGCCGGAGTGAGCAGGAGGCACTGTTTCATCGACAGGACCGGAAGCATATTCTATATAACTGATCTTGAGTCTACTAACGGTGTCTGGATAAATGGAAGACGCATCAAGCCGTATAACCGTACCGCACTTGAGAGCGGCGATATAGTAGGCATAGGCGACAGAGTATATAAATTCGAGCTGGATCAGTAGGAAGAGGCAGGTATCAGTGATAAATCCGCCGTCTGGGAATGTACGAATGTACAGGGGCGGCAGGCTATATTGAATACAGGAGGAAAACATGGGACTTACAATTGCTCAGAAAATAATAAAGGCGCATATGATCTCAGGGTCCATGGAAGTGGGCAGTGAGGTCGCCCTGAGGATCGACCAGACGCTGACACAGGACGCGACAGGCACCATGGCATACCTTGAGTTCGAGGCTATGGGCATACCGCGCGTAAAGACTGAGCTTTCTGTTGCGTATATCGACCACAACACGCTCCAGTCAGGTTTTGAGAACGCGGACGATCACAGGTTCATCCAGTCAGCGGCAAAAAAGTACGGACTCAGATTCTCCAGACCTGGAAACGGCATATGCCATCAGGTACACCTTGAGAGATTCGGAAAGCCCGGGAAGACTTTGATCGGATCTGACAGCCATACTCCGACCGGCGGCGGCATCGGTATGCTCGCCATGGGAGCCGGAGGCCTTGACGTAGCGGTCGCCATGGGCGGCGGCGCGTATTACATCAACATGCCGAAGATGTATAAGGTCAACCTTACCGGACATCTCAGGCCGTTCGTCACAGCTAAGGATATCAGTCTGGAGATCCTCCGGATCCTTTCTGTAAAAGGCGGAGTCGGCGCGATAATCGAGTGGGGAGGCCCGGGCATCAAAGACCTGTCGGTACCAGAGCGTGCCACTATCACGAATATGGGCACGGAGCTGGGTGCTACTACGTCGATCTTCCCTTCGGACGAAGTCACTAAAGCATTCCTTACAGCAGAAGGAAGACCGGAAGACTATACACCTCTCGAGAGTGACCCGGATGCGGAATATGACAGAGTGATCTATATCGATCTCGACTCACTTTCAGCCAAGATCGCATGCCCGCACAGCCCTGACAATGTGGTAAGCGTATCAGATATAGCAGGAACTAAAGTCGATCAGGTCTGCATCGGATCATGCACCAACTCATCGCTCTTTGATATGTTGAAGGTCGCGGCTCTTCTCAAGGGCAAGACGATCAGCCCGTCGGTAAGCCTGTCGATCTCTTGCGGATCAAAGCAGGTCATGAGCATGCTCGCTGACTGTGGGGCTCTGTCTGATATCATCGGAAGCGGAGCACGTGTGCTCGAGTGCGCATGCGGGCCATGCATAGGAATGGGATTCTCGCCTAACTCAGGCGGCGTCTCGCTGAGAACGTTTAACAGGAATTTTGAGGGAAGATCCGGAACAGCAGATGGAAAAGTATATCTGGTGTCGCCTGAGACAGCGGTAGCGGCGGCTTTGACCGGAGAGATCACAGACCCTGAGAAGCTCGGCACTATGCCTGAGATCAAGATGCCTGACAAGTTCAAGATCAACGATAATGCGATACTTCTTCCGGCAACTGAAGAAGAGGCTCCTGATGTTAAGATCCTGAAAGGACCTAACATCAAGTCATGCCCGATCGGTGAGCCGGTCCCTGACGAGATAGAGGCTCCACTGATCCTCAAGGTCGGCGACAATATCACGACGGACCACATCATGCCGGCGGGATCCAAGATCCTCCCATACAGATCTAACATCCCTCATCTTTCGCAGTTCTGCTTCGGAGTATGCGACAGGACATTCCCTGAGAGGGCAAAGAAAGCAGGGAGAAGCATAGTGGTAGGCGGCGAGAACTACGGACAGGGATCATCCAGAGAACATGCGGCGCTCGTGCCGCTGTATCTCGGCGTGAGAGTAGTCATCGCAAAGAGCTTTGCCAGGATACACGTTGCGAACCTTGTGAACGCAGGCATCATGCCGCTCACGTTTGAAGATCCGGCGGATTATGATAAGATCTCACAGGGCGACGATCTCGTGGTGAAAGGCATTATGGATGGGATCGATTCCGGCGTGATAACGCTGGAAGACAAGACAGCCGGTGTGACATGCAGGCTGAAGAGCAGCTTCACTGACCGTCAGAAAGATATGCTCAAAGCCGGCGGGCTGCTTAACTATATTGCAGCACAGGCTAAATGATCAGGAGGAATGAAATGTCAGACGAGAAAAACATAATCAAAGAAGTTATTGATATCGGATTGAGCGAGATGAAGGATATGAGCGAAGTGAGCGACGCCTGTGGACAGTTCAGGCAGCTTCTCCTGGAACAGCTGAGCAGAGAGACTCAGATGGAGCAGGATGAAAGACCGCCGAAGGATTTCAGCAAGCTCGAAACAGTAACTATTGGAGTCTGCCCGGGCGACGGCATCGGAACGATAATATCGAAAGAAGCGGAGAGAGTTCTTCGTCATCTTCTCGCTGATGAGCTGGATTCCGGCGATGTGGTCATCAAGGACATCGAAGGACTCACGATAGAAAACAGGCTTGAGAAGCAGCAGGCGGTGCCTGACGATGTGCTTGCAGAGATCAAGACATGTGATGTCCTGCTGAAAGGCCCGACGACTACACCTAAGGGCGGTACTATGGAAAGCGCGAATGTAGCGCTCCGCCGTGAGCTCGACCTTTATGCGAACGTCCGTCCTGTGAGCATCCCTGATCAGGGTATCGACTGGACATTCTTCCGTGAGAATACAGAAGGTGAGTACGTTCTCGGAAGCAAGGGGATCGAGATCCCTGGTAAGCTTTCCATGAACTTCAAGGTAACGACAGAATGCGGCACCAGAAGGATCGCAAGAGCCGCATTTGAATATGCGAAGGCGAACGGCAAGACGAACGTCGCTATCGTGACAAAAGCCAACATCATGAAGCAGACAGACGGGAATTTCTCAAGGATCTGCCATGAAGTGGCGAGCGATTATCCAGGCATCACCGCTGAGGACTGGTACATCGATATTATGACAGCGAATCTTCTTAAGGAAGAGCGCCGGGCTGATTTCCAGGTGTTCGTTCTCCCGAACCTCTACGGAGACATCATAACCGACGAAGCGGCACAGATCCAGGGCGGCGTAGGTACTGCCGGAAGCTCAAACATGGGCGATCACTACGCGATGTTCGAGGCTATTCACGGCTCAGCCGACAGGATGATATCTGAAGGCCGCGGCCAGTACGCAAATCCGGCGAGCATCATCAAAGCGGCGGCGATGCTTCTCCGCCATATTGGCAGGATCGACAAAGCCCAGAAGCTTGAAGACGCCCTCACAGAGTGCGTGGAGAATGAGAAGAAAGTAGTTATCACCGGACATGAAGACGGAGCTACAGCAGAAGAATTCACTGATTATCTGATCAGCAAGCTTTAATATCATGAAACACTTTTTTATAATCAATCCTGCTGCTGGGCAGGGAAGATCAATAGATCTTGAAGAGGAGATAAGGATCCAGTCTGAGCTGAGAGGCCTTCTGGTCACTTCCGACGAGAAGCATGTGAACGATCCTGATGACTATGATGTCGTGATCTACAAGACGAAAGGAATCGGCGACGCCGAAAGATATGTCCGCTACATCTGCAGGACCAAGCTTGGCACTGACCCTGACTGGACGATAAACGGATTCGTTCAGAGGGCAGGAGACGAACAGTTCCGCTTTTACGCCTGCGGCGGCGACGGGACGCTCAACGAAGTGGTCAACGGCTGCTATGGCTTTGACGGCGCGGAAGTCGCTAATATTCCATGTGGTACAGGGAACGACTATATCAAGTGCTATCCGGAAGCCGGCGATTTCATGAGCATCAGCGCGCAGATGGACGGAAAGGCGGTCAATTCAGATCTGATCAGATTTACATCTGAAGGAAACGAGCCGCGCTACTGCATCAACATGTTCAACATCGGTCTGGACTGCAACACTGCAGACCTTACACAGAAAATGAAGAAAGCTCCGTTCGTCAGCGGCTCAATGGCATATATACTCAGTCTTCTTTTGATATTTATCAGGAAAAAGGGCGCGGATCTTACGATCGAATGTGACGGCGAAGTCGTCTATGACGATAAGCTGCTTCTCGTCGCGGTATCGAACGGTCAGTACTGCGGCGGAGGCGTAAAAGGACTTCCACAGGCAGACGTGAACGATGGTATCATGGACGTAAGCATCGTCAAGAAAGCAAGCCGCCTGCAGTTCGTCAGGCTTTTCGGCGAATACAAGAAAGGAGAGCACCTTGCCGACGAGCGAGCCCGTGAGCTCTTCATAGTGAAAAAATGTGAGCACGCAGTGATCACACCACGTAAAGACAAGATGAAGCTCTGCATCGACGGTGAGATCAGCATGGCAGGCAGGACCACATTTGATATCGTGCCGGACGGTATAAGATTCTCAGTACCGGCAGTAAAATAAACCGTTGAACAAAACATCAAAATATGATAAAATCGCTTTTGTCAGCGCTCTGAGGCAGCATACTGTCAGTAATGATAAAGGCCGCAACGCCGGCACAAGCGAATAAGGAGACGTATCGAAGTGGCTATAACGAGCCGCACTCGAAATGCGGTGTACTCTCGTGGTACCGTGGGTTCGAATCCCACCGTCTCCGCCAGACAGGCCCCTTGGATGTTGAAATTCCAAGGGGCTTTAATTTTGTCCTGTTTGGGTACAGATGGGTACAGATCTAAGTGATTCTTTGAGCATGTCGGTGCTCATCGAGATAGGAAGGCGAGCAGCTTCGAGCTGTGCTGCTCGCGTTTCCTTATCACTTCTGTCGTAGCAATAATTATTTAAAGTTGTTCTGGCGTCTTTGTGTCCTACATAGTTTCGGATCGTTTTGATGTTCACATTTGCGTCTACAAGAGATGAGATGAATGTTCGTCTGCCGGCATAGGCTGTATTTCTCGGCGCGCCGATCGCCTCGCACATTTCCGGAACAGCTTTCCTCATGCTGTCATAGAAGCTGTTGAAGTTATCATTCATCATGAAGATATATCCGGTATCATCGACGCCTTCTGCTTTCTGGTGATCTCTGGCAGTCTGTATTATCTCCTTTGCAAGTGATGTGAGTATCACTCTGCGAGGCCCGTGTCCTGCCTTTGTGCGGTCTTCCATGACTTTCTTTGCCTTCTCGGAGAAGTAGCGTTTTATCACGATCTCGTCGCCTATGATATCATCATACCGAAGAGTAGAGATCTCGCATGGCCGTACTCCAAGCTGGAACAGCATTATGACTGCAAGAGGGAGCAGGTGATGCACCGGGAATTTCTTCATTTTGAAATAGCTGTAGCAAAGCTGGTATAATTCCACCTCTTGAACAGGCGTCAGTACTTTGTTCTCATCGGACTTTTCTTCAACCTGACGGAACACATTCGGATTTGTGATCTTCAGAAGATCATATGGATTCTTATCGATCAGTTCTTCTTCCATTGCGTACTGCAGCATCTGTTTCATCCACGTCGCCGCATTAAGGTATTCCTTTCGTGTGAGGTTATATCTGGCGATCATGCCATACGCCCATTCACGAAGTTCCTTCACCTTGATGGATTTGATAGGGACGTTGATGATAGGGTCATTTGCATAATAGTGCTTCCAGATAGACAGATTCCTCTTGAATGTGGCATCGCTCCAGGTCGTTTTCCGTCTGTGAGTGACGAACTCGTCAAACAGGTATGCAAGTGTTGGGCCGCTTCTGCACCTTCCCATAGGCTCTTTGGATCTGCAACCGTAGACCCACTCAAATATTTTGTCAATGAGCTCTTCCACAGTCTGTGCTTTGAGAGTTATGCGGCCTTCGGATCTGTTCTCAGCCTTGATACGGATATAGTATCGTTTATCAGTCTTGCCGTTCAGCTTTTTGATCTTATCTATATAGTTTTCAATGATCTCGGATCTGCGAGATTGAGTCATAGCTATTCTCACGCCGTCCATGTCTATAGTATCATCTTCTTTGCGGTACTGTAAACAGATATCCGGGTGAGAAGCGATATATTCCAGTACCTCGGCATCGGTCAGTGCCGATGCGTATACTGATGTTTTATCGATGATATCTGTCACATCGGCACCTCCTTTCTCTTATTTGCCGTGATATGACGGTTTTTATTGTTTTAACGAATGTTTTGACCACGCTTTCTCACATAGACCTCGCGCTCCTGTCTTTTCGCGGCCGTTTCTCTTGCTACGTCTTCGTGGATCTTCTCTGCTCTTTCTATTATCTGGACAGCGGTGAATTTCTTGCCGCGTATCTCTTTGATCTCAGTAGACAAGGCATTTCTCTGTTCCTTTAGGTTGCTGATGGTGTCAGGATCTTTACATCTTCTGAGCATGTTCCTGATCTTCTGACGGTCTTCACAAAGCCGTCCAATCTGGTCATCATATCTCTTGATGAGTCCTTCCGCATCAGCTGTCGTTTCAAGGTGTTCTTCACCGATAAGCCTTGCCTGTCTGGAATACTCGTCACATTTACGAAGCGCCGCTTTCATCTCCGGAGTCAGCGGTTGATAGCTGCTATGTTTCGGGAGATAACCCATCTGATACAGACACCTTATATACAGCCCATACAGACCGGTAAGCTTCCTCTTGGGGTGGTGACAGTATGACCTGGCAGTTACAGGTTGGTATGCTCTCCTGCGCTCATCTATAAAGCGGTAATATTTTTCTGCTGCTTCTATATCGTTCTGGCATATCCTTTCATAGATCCTCTGCGGATCGTATTCCTCTCCCAGGTGATACAGCCTTGTCGGCTTTCCGCCATAGACAGAGCAGATGACAGGATATTTTCTGCTTGGATCCACTTTTATACTGCAGCCTTTCATACGGAGTACCGATTCAAACATCTCTATGTTCGTGCTCATAGAGATGGCTTCGTCTATGGTGCTGCGGAGCTGATTGTATATCGTAGGCGCGCCATTTTTCTCGGCGAAGTACAGCTGCCTGGGCGTCCTGCCACGAGGATGTTCAATAACAGATAGGGTATGATCTCTGCAAAGTTCATCAGATACCTCACGCATCCTGCGATATGCAGCCTTATTGTCATTGAACTTCTTTCCGTCAACAAAAGAAACGGAGTTGATAATAAAGTGATTATGCAGATGCTCCTTGTCCAAATGCGTCGCGACAAGGACCTGATATCGGTCGCCCCAAAGTCTTTCTGCAAGCTCGATCCCGACCTTATGGCACTCTTCAGGGGTTATCTCGCCGGGCTTGAAGCTCTGATATGCATGGTATGCGATGTTGCCGCCGGTCTTTCCGAACGCTTTTTTCACTGCGGACATCTCTTCAAAAGCAGTCTCGGCGTTGCACCTTACGCCTGTAACTAGGTATACTTTCTCAGAAGTCACTTCTGTTTTCTCACCGTTTACCGCATAGCTGATGGACTTTTTCAGGTCGTCATATTCTGTTTTATCAGGGTTTGCAGCGTAATCTGTGACACGTTTAAGGCTGTCTTTTATCGGCCAGATCTTAGTTGTCGCCATGGATATCAGATCCTTTCTGGTCAGCATCGAAGTTCGACATCAGCAGTTTCCATATCGTTTTCATCGTATTCCTTATCTTTCGTGTTGCTTCTGTATATGAAAGAAGCTTCTCCGGATCCTGATCTGCTTTAAGAAACAACTCAAGATCTTCGACCTCCCGCCCCAGTTTAAGCATATAGTCATATATCTTTTCTCTTGGAAGCTCTCTGGGTTCAAAACCCATAGCAAGTTTTCTTAGGTATTCTGAGGTGCTGAGATTGCATATACCTGCTCTTAATTCAATTTTCCCTTTCTCTTTATCAGTCACGCGAATGTTTATCCCTTTGTTTCTTTTTCTCATTGTCCCACCTTCTTTCGCTGTGTTTTGTTAAGTTATTTACGTTGTTTGTACCGGGGTCATAGGGGCGGAGAGCCCCTTCCGGTGTGTTGCCATGATGGCTTTGATCGACATGACTATACCGGCGGCGATACATCGCCTATGCTCGCTACATCTGAAGACGCACTTTCTGTGGCCATACTTTCCTGAGGTGTGTATGTCAGTGTCATCAGACGCTCATTTGCAGTACGCTTTGACGTCATGCTGATGTTCTCCGGATAGAAGACATCGTAGTAGAACTTAGTCATCTTGGCGCTGAGTACGTTAGGCTGCATCTCTGTGTTTCCAACTGCTTCAAGGAGTCCCGTCGCAGTACCGGTCCATGTGCCGACAGTCTTGACCATGTCGGCGATCGTGTAGAGTACACCCGGTACTTCTTCTTTTGCCAGTTCCTCCTCCGTCTCGACTTTGATGAGGTGCCAGCGGAACTCATCGAATTTGAGTATCATCTTCCACTGCGGTGAGTCACGGCCGACAGCTGACAGCTCGCCATCAGTACGGAAACGGTCTTTCTTAAGTAGCAGAATCTGATCAGGTACGCCGCTCATGGCTGTGGATCCCAGTATCTCGTTCACAGGGTCGCGCTTGTCCTGCATCTTGCGAAGGTGATGGACACATACTATAGCGATGTTATGTCTGTCGGCGAATCTCTTTATCCTGGATATGTCATAGTCATCCTTGCTGTACTGGTTCGCGGTGGATACTCCATTGTCGCTGCCGCGGATCTTCTGCAGGGTGTCGATCACGATCAGGCGGATGTCCGGATGTTCGTTGAGAGTGTCGACGAGGTCAGAGATGAATCCTTCTTCCAGGCTCTTACGCTCCAGACAGAAGTGCATCCCCGGCGGCGGCGCTTTACCAAGCTCGAGCAGTCTGCTCTGTAATCTGACCTCTCTATCTTCCAAAGAGAAGTAGAGGACTTCACATTTCCTCGTTTCCTTACCAAGGAACGGTTCACCTGATGATACGGCGAGGCACATGTCAAGCATCATCCAGCTCTTGCATGATTTGGGCGCACCTGCAAGAAGGGTGAGGCCCTGAGGAATGAGGTCCTCTACGATCATCTTGGATTTTTCCTGCTCAAGCGGCTGGTAGAAGAGGTCTTCTGCTTTCTTCAATCTAAATGTCATCTTGTTCTTCCTCCTTTGCTTAAATAGTAGTGGTGTTACATGTGACGATAGTGACGATGATGACGATATTGTTTCCTCTGATACACTCAATCGTCATGTGCGTCATTATCGTCATTCCAGCTTCTGAAGCACGAAAAAAAGCCGGTTTACACGGCCATTTTTCTGCACAACAAAATAGTGCTTAAATAACCATGTAAACCGACTCTAAACATTCAAACTGAGTCTCAAAAAAGCAGATCCCTTAAAGCGTCCTGCTCCAACGCTACCGGCCTCCCGGCTCATACATCAGACGTAAACTCGCGAAGTTTCTCCATAGGCTTATTACTTATCTGGCCTCCAAAGCAAAGGGCCTCCTGAAACAGTTCATCAGGAGGAAGTATCATTGTGGCTACCACATGGTCTTCGCACAGAAAAGTTGCGGTCTTCCTTTAAGTATATCCTGTGTATCGCTCTCCATAGAAATGGGTCATGGCGCAGATATCAATCATGCTCGCATGCGGTAGGGGTGTATCTGATGATGGGTATTAAATTGTCAAAACGGAGAACGCATGTTCTCATATACAGTATAGCAATATGGATATACACTGTCAACACTTTTTTATTGTTATATAATAGATGAATAATTCGTTAAAGTATACTACATGCTGTATACAATTCATTTGACGGCTAATATATAGTACTTTATTATTTATTATAGTGTTTGCAAATAGAACAATATGTATTTTGGAATTTGAATTAGCATGGTCATTATAAAAAAGGAATGTGTATAGTATAAATGGGAGGGTAGTATTGATGTGCTTTATGTCCAAAATAACTTTTGATAATAACTTTAACAAAATTTTAACTTTTTATTTATTTGAATGTCCGGTTGAAAAAGTCAGTCGTAGAGGACAAACGTTTAAACAGATTGGGTGGAAAGGATCAAGCAGATTCCAAATGCTTGAGAGATTATTAAAGGGTGCTTCTGGAATATCAGATGAAAGATGGCAAATTCTTGACTCATCTTCTGAAGTTGAAAAAAGGAGTTCAAGTATACAAAGAAATGAGCAGTTCCTTTTTTCAGATATATCAAGAGGTCGTGTCCAAACATTTATTTACTCAATCAGAAACGCTTTTGCGCATGGATCATTTGATATTATTGTTCATAATGATGAGAAATACTATTATTTCGAAAATGATTACTGTGGGAATATGAGATCGAGATTGCTTTTGTCAGAGCAGACACTATTACGATGGTACGAAATAATAAGGACCAGGCCAGAGTTTTTAACAAAGAAATCTAAGGTAAAGTTAAATAAAAGGTAAAGAATACGATACAGCTTTCGCCTGGCATACTGCCGAAAGCAGACATCGGAAAAGAGGCAGCAGGTGACTGGCTGATCATGTCAGAAGAAGACGTGGAAAAGGAATTTGAAAAAACATATTGACAAACGTCTATGTGTATCCTATACTTCATATATAGAAAAACATCGATGTTTGAGGTAGATCATGGAACAGATATATGTCGATACAGCCAAAATGCTGAAGGCGATCTCAGAGCCCAAACGGCTCAGAATAGTTGATATGCTTTCATGCGGTGAGCTTTGCGCATGTGTGATACTTGAAGCTTTCAATATTACGCAGCCTACGCTTTCACATGACATGAGCGTCCTGACAGAGGCGGGACTAGTCAGTTCGCGCAGGGAAGGGAAGAATATTTACTATTCACTGAACAAAGACGCGCTGGAGGAAATGCAAAAGACTCTGAGCAGGATGTTCAGGGACAAGCCTGACTGCATATGCCATCAGAAGCAGCTGTAGTGTATCGTGATCAGTAACCATCAGGCCGGCAGAAATGCCGGCTATATAAAAGAAAGACGCATAGAAATATTGCAATGTATCAATGAGTGAGGTGAAATAGAATGGATAATCAGAAGAAGGGAATCAGTTCATTCCAGAAGAATCTGACATGGTGGGTACTTGGCTGCATGCTTGTGGGGGTGTTGATCGGTCGGTTGATACCAGCAATACCTGACACTCTTGGAAGATTGGAAATCTCCGGGATATCGATGCCTATCGCGATCCTGATCTGGGTAATGATCTATCCGATGATGATGAAGGTAGACTTTCGCAGTGTTAAGCAGGTCGGTAAGAACCCGAAAGGGTTATTCCTTACATGGATCGTAAACTGGCTTATCAAGCCATTCACTATGTATGGGATCGCATATTTGTTTTTGTATATCGTCTTTCAATCATTCATAACTCCGGATCTTGCAAAGGAATATCTTGCAGGTGCGGTCTTGCTTGGTGCAGCACCGTGCACGGCCATGGTGTTTGTCTGGAGTACTCTTACCAGGGGAAATCCTGCTTATACCGTGGTTCAGGTGGCAACGAATGACCTGATCATACTGGTGGCTTTTGTTCCGATAGTGAAATTCCTGCTTGGTGTTTCTGATGTCAGTGTCCCGTATAGCACATTGTTTGTTAGCGTCATACTTTTCGTAGTCATTCCGCTTGCAGCAGGGATCATTACAAGACTCACTGTGATAAAAAACCGGGGGCAGTCATATTTTGAGGATGTCTTCATTCACAAATTCGACAATGTCACAACAGCAGGGCTGCTTCTGACGCTGGTTATCATCTTCAGTTCTCAGGCGGAAGTTATCCTTTCGAATCCCGTTCACATCATATTGATCGCTGTGCCGCTTATTATC
>JAFWHX010000008.1 GCA_017533915.1 Eubacterium sp.
AAGTCCGTACCTGTCGCGAAGTACTGATGTGATCGCCGCTGTCAGTGTTGTCTTTCCATGGTCTACGTGGCCGATGGTTCCGATATTGATATGCGGCTTCGTCCTTTCAAAATGTTCTCTTGCCATTACTTTTTCTCCTTACATTACCTTAAAATAACAACCTTTAAAAAATTAAAATGACTGGAGCTGTTGAGCAGGCTTGAACTGCCGAACCTCTTCCTTACCAAGGAAGTGCTCTACCGACTGAGCTACAACAGCAAACACTTGTATAGCCGGCTCATAAAGCCATAAAAACATAGAGCCACCTATAACATAGCATTCTAAGCATACACTACTTTTAGAAAATAGTCAATTACAAACCCCGCCGTTTTGTGTATTTTTTGTCAAACAAAATGCGTCAAGAATATGCAGACAGGATTTTGATCCGCCCCGCTTCGCCGTGTTGGCTACGCATGATCAATCTTCAGCTATTCGTTCGCTTCTCCGTGCCGGCTGCGCATGATCAGTCTTCAGCTATCCGCCCCGCTTCGCCGTGCCGGGCGCGGATTATCATTCTTCAGCGATCTGCCTCTGACGCCTTATCTCATACATGAGGACACACGCTGCGTTGGAAGCATTCAGCGACTGTATCTTTCCCATCAGAGGCATGGATACCGTGAAATCGCATTTTTCCTTTACAAGCCTGGAGATGCCGTTTCCCTCTGCGCCTATCACGATCGCGCAGGGGCCTTTCATGTCCTGTTTATAATACGTCTCCCCGTCCATGTCGCAGGCATATATCCAGACGCCGCGCTCTTTGAGATCGTCAAGCGTCCTCGCTATGTTTGTTACTTTAGTGCATGGAACATACTCCACAGCGCCGGCAGAAGATTTTGCCACTGTCTCTGTAAGGCCGCACGCATTCCGCTTTGGGATTATCACGCCGTGAGCGCCTGCGCACTCTGCCGACCTTAAGATCGCACCGAGATTATGCGGATCCTCGATCCCGTCAAGCACGACGATAAAAGGAGGCTCGCCGCTCGCATCGGCCGCAGCAAATATATCTTCTATCGAAGCATATTCATGTGTGGACGCAAATGCGACGATCCCCTGATGGTTCTCACCTGACGCAAGCTTATCGATATCGCGTTTCGGAACGATCTCAACAGGAATACTATTGTCCAGCGCAAGCTTTCTGACCCTGTCAGCCGCCCCGCCGGCGCCTTCCTGTATCAAAACCTTATCTATCGCCCTTCCGGCTCTGATCGCCTCCGTCACCGGATTCCTTCCAACAATTTTTGCCATTAAAATCACTCCCGGTCGTTGTGCAAGCCATGCCATGATCCATCCCCGCTATGGGATGGAGCTTCTGCGTCGTTGTGTAAGCCTTGCCATGATCCATCCCGTGATGAGATGGAGCTTCTATATCGCTTATCTGCGGCCGCCTTCGGGCGGTTCTTTTTCATAATGTCTGAACTGATATCTTATACCGTCTTCTTCCATGATGTCTGAGCTGTCTGCAAGGTAGAACCTGCTGCAGTCATCCATGTCGCGGAAGAATCTGTCTGCTTCAAATTCGGCATCTACTTTTGTGACGTAGACATCGTGGCAGAAAAGCAGAAACTGCTCGTAGATCCTTGCACCACCGATGATGAAGACTTCGTCAGTCGGTGTATCCGCCACAGCATCTTCCAGTTCTGAGAGGCTGTGCACGACTTCAGCGTTCTCCGCCTGGTAATCCGGATCTTTCGTCATTACTATGTTCCGGCGCCCCGGCAGCCCTTTCTTTCCCGGAAGGCTTTCAAGGGTAACACGTCCCATCACAACAGTCTTTCCGAGCGTCATCTCCTTAAAATATTTCAGGTCACCAGAAAGATGGCAGAGCAGATGTCCGTCTTTTCCGATCCCCCAGTTCTTATCGCACGCTACTATTATATTCATACTGCACTCACTTATTTTATATAGCTACCGGGATGCCCTTCACCTGAGGTCCTGCCTGATAGTCTTCTATCATCACATCGTCCGGCGTGAATTCGTAGAAATCGTGGACCGTCGGATTCAGCGTGAACTTCGGCGCAGGATACTGCGGGCGCTCGATCAGTTCCCTGATGATCGGGATATGCCTGTCGTAGATATGCGCATCGGCGATCACATGTACCAGCTCGCCCGGTTTGTAGCCTGTGACCTGTGCCATCATGTACACAAGTATCGCATACTGCACCACGTTCCAGTTGTTCGCAGCGAGGATATCCTGCGACCTCTGGTTGAGGATCGCATTCAGCCTGTCGCCCGTTACGTTAAAAGTCATGCTGTATGCGCACGGCTCCAGGTTCATCTCTGAAAGGTCATCAAAATTATAGATGTTCGTCAGGATCCTTCTGGAGTACGGCGTGTTCTTCAGCTGCCAGATAACGTTGTCCACCTGGTCCATATAACCCTGATGAAACTTGTACTTCTTCCCCATCTGGTAGCCGTATGCCTTACCGATCTCGCCGTCCTCATCAGCCCATGAGTCCCAGATGTGGCTCCTGAGATCATGGACATTGTTGGATTTCTTCTGCCAGATCCAGAGAAGCTCATCAGTAGCTGATTTTATCGGCGTCGGTCTGAGCGTCAGCGCCGGGAATTCCTCAGAAAGATCATAGCGGTTCACAACGCCGAAAGTTTTGATCGTATATGCAGGCGTGCCGTCCTCCCAATGAGGCCTGACTTTCTGTCCCTCCGTCGAATAACCGTGATCCAGTATCTCGCGGCACATGTTCACGAATAATACGTCAGCTTTACTCATAGCTTTCTCCTCTCTATACTTTATTCCTTTTTTAGTTTCAGTTGATATCCGTGGCTTTCCACAGATACTGCCGGTTCATCCCAATGACCCGGCTATGCAGTCAGCGATCGGATGCCGCCGGCCGGTCACTCGCCGATGATCTCCAGCGTTTTTTCGATGACAGCGTTCAGGCGCTCCTGATCGCCGCAGATGTAAAGCCAGCCGATCACTGCTTCAAACCCTGTCGCAAGCTTGTATTCCGCCGGGGTGCATCCGCGCGGATGTGCTGTGTTCGTGCGGTTTCTGGCACGCTTGAATAACGCTGTCTCTTCATCAGTGTAGAATGCATCCGTAAGACCCTTCGCTGCTTTCGCCTGGCTTTCTGCCTTTACATAATGCACAGTGTACTTGTTCATATCGACAGCATGGCGTCCGCATGCCTCTATCGACTTCATACGGACTGACACCTCATATACCGCGTCTCCGATATACGCGAGCTTGGTCGTGTCAGCTGTTCCGGCGTTCAGCAGGTCTTTACTCATTACTTGATCACCTGAACGCCCTGCGGCGTGTCTTTCAGAGTTATGCCCTGTGCTTTCAGGAGATCACGGATCTCGTCAGCTCTGGTGAAGTTCTTTGCCTTTCTGGCCGCCTGCCTTTCGTCGATGAGCGCCTGGATCTCAGGATCTATCCCATCGTCTTTAGACTGCTGAAGCAGTCCGAGCACATCACAGAATTCCATAAGAGCCGAAAGAGCATGCTCAGCAAAAGCTTTCGTTGCTCCGCCTTTAAGCTGGCTGTTTATGAATGTGATCAGCTCAAATACCGCGCTGATGCCGTCTGCGGTGTTGAGGTCGTCGTCCATCGCGGAGATGAATTTGTTCCTGTATTCATCAAAAGCCTTGACAGCTTCCTCTTCTTCAGGCGTCATATCGCCCTCCGCGCCGTTTTGCTTCATATGCTCCAGATCAGCTTTGCAGTTCCTCATGCGGTCAAGGCTGCTTCTCGACTGCTGCATGAGATCGTCACTGAAGTCGATCGGATTCCTGTACTGTCCCGAAAGCAGGAAGAATCTGATCTCCTCTCCGTCGTATTTCTGCCTGATGTCGCGTACCGTGAAGAAGTTTCCTTCTGACTTGGACATCTTGATCTTATTTGTCGTGATGTATGCATTATGCATCCAGTAATTGGAGAACTTGCATCCGTTGCAGCACTCAGACTGCGCGATCTCATTTTCATGATGCGGGAACTCCAGATCCTGGCCGCCCCCGTGTATGTCTATCGTGAGTCCGAGGTGCTTTTTCGCCATGGTCGAGCACTCGATGTGCCAGCCCGGGCGCCCCATGCCCCACGGTGATTCCCACGCGATCTCACTTTCCTCTTTCCTCGCTTTCCACAGAGCAAAATCCAGTGGATCCTTCTTCACCTCTCCGACAGCGATCCTGGCGCCGGCCAGAAGGTCATCGACGTTTTTGTTCGAGAGTTTTCCGTAGTCAGGGAACTTTCTGGTCGAAAAGTACACGTCGCCGTCCGCTTCGTACGCAAAGCCTTTGTCTATGAGAGTCTGCACGAACTCTATGATCTCCGGGATCGTCTCTGATACCTTCGGATGAACGTCCGCCTTCATAACGTTAAGCGCCTTCGCATCATCAAAATACTCTTTGATGTATTTTTCGGAGACCTCCGGTGCTGTGATCCCCTCTTCCTTCGCTCTGTTGATGATCTTGTCATCGACGTCGGTGAAGTTCTGTACATATTTCACCTGATATCCGCGGTAGATCAGGTATTTTCTCAGTGTGTCGAACACGACCAGAGGTCTGGCGTTTCCGATATGTATGTAATTATACACCGTCGGGCCGCATACATAGATCCTGACCTTCCCGTCTTCGATTGTCTTCAGTAACTCTTTCCGTCTTGTAAGAGTGTTATATATTATCATCTGCTGTACTCCTATTCTTCGATCTCGCTAAGGTCCACCGTCTTATCGCCCGCTATAACATCCTGGGCGTCAAGATACTCTTCGTCGTCATGGATCTCTATCTCTTTAGGCTCCGGCTGTTCGCGTTTTTCAAGCTCTTTCGTAAGTTTCTCGACTTTCTCTTCCATGAGCTCGAGACGTCTTCTCAGCACTTCCATCTCCGTGTTCACCGGGTCAGGAAGGTTGATCTGGTTGATGTCGCTCGTGCTTTCGCCAAATCTCCTCACGACTCTTCCAGGCACGCCGACGACTGTGCAGCCGTCTGGGATCTCTTTAAGCACGACTGAGCCGGATCCGATCTTTACGTCATTTCCGACGTGGAACGGTCCAAGCACTTTTGCGCCTGAGCTGACGATCACGCGGTCCCCGATCGTCGGGTGACGCTTTCCGGTATCTTTTCCGGTACCGCCGAGTGTCACGCCCTGATAGATCGAGCAGTCGTCTCCGATCTCAGTAGTCTCTCCGATCACGATGCCCATACCGTGGTCGATGAAACACCTCTTGCCTATCGTTGCTCCCGGGTGTATCTCGATACCCGTAGTCCTCCTGACATGTTGCGAAAGCATTCTCGCAAGCAGCTTCATGTGATGATTGTGCATCCAGTGCGCGGGTCTGTGCCATATCAAAGCCCAGATCCCCGGGTAGCAGAGCAAAGCCTCCAGCTCGTTTCTGGCAGCCGGGTCCTTCTCTACCACCGCATCAATATCCTCTTTTACGTCCTTGAAAAATCCCATCCTGTAAACCTCTGTAATGATCATGATCCTGCCGGATATGCCGGCATTCCGACTGCCGATATATTATTCGGCTTCCTCTACCTTAATGGTTTTGATGACGACCGGCTCGAGCGGCATGTCGCTGCGGTCTCTTGGTGATCTTGCGATCTTATGGATCACGTCGATCCCGTCTGTTATCTTCCCGAATGCTGCGTAGTCGCCGTCAAGGAACGGACAGTCCTTATCCATGATGAAGAACTGTGATCCTGCTGAATCCGGCACCATAGTTCTCGCCATCGACAGGACACCTACTGTATGCTTGAGGTCGTTCCTGAAGCCGTTGTTGCTGAACTCACCTTTGATCGTGTAGCCCGGGCCGCCCATGCCGGTACCGTCCGGATCACCGCCCTGGATCATGAATCCCGGGATCACACGATGGAAAGTAAGGCCATCATAGAATCCGCTCTCCGCAAGCTTCACAAAATTATCAACTGTGATCGGCGCAACATCTTCATACAGCTCACCTGTCATAACGCCGCCGTCTACCATCTCTATCGTTACTTTCTTCATATCTGCACTCCTTAAAACAATATCTGCTGAGCTACATACCGAAGCGTTCTTTATTCACCAGGGCGATCGCCTCGGCGACTGCGTCTTCTACTGAAAGCTCACGCTTTTCTTCTTCACGCCTGAGCTTGTACTCGACGATCCCGTCCGGCGCCTTCTTACCTACTGTGATCCTGATAGGGATACCGATAAGGTCGGCATCTTTGAACTTGACGCCCGGCCGTTCTTTTCTGTCGTCTACCAGCACTTCGACTCCGGCCTTCTCGAGCTGTTCTTCCATATCAGCTGTGACTTTGTCCTGCTCTTCGTCTCCAGGCTTCATCTCTTCAATGATCACATGGTAAGGAGCTACTGAGATCGGCCAGATGATACCGTCGTCGTCGTGATGCTGCTCTACGATCGCGGCAAGAGTCCTTGTGACTCCAATACCGTAGCACCCCATGACGATAGGCTGCTCTTTCTGGTTCTCGTCCACGTACATCGCGTGCATCGCTTCTGAATACTTGGTGCCAAGTTTGAACACCTGTCCGACTTCGATCCCTCTCGCGTGTTTGACCGGAGCGCCGCAGCAAGGACACGGATCCCCTTCCTTGAGAGTTTTGATGTCCGTCACGATGTCTCCCTTGTAGTCGCGGCCGTAGTTGACGTTGATCAGATGGTGGTCCTCCTCACACGCGCCCGCGCACATATTCTTAAGTCCAGGAAGCTCGCTGTCGACCACTATCCTGCAGTCGTGGAGAGCCGTCGGCCCTGTAAATCCGCCTACACAGCCCGTAGCCTGATGCATCTTCTCCTCGTCAGCAAACTCGATCTGATGCTCAGGAATTCCCAGAGCGTTGATGAGCTTCGTCATATTGCAGTCACGGTCGCCGCGGACGAACGCAGCGACATATCCGTTCTCTTTATAGTCGTCGTCATACGTCACGAAGAGCAAAGCCTTTATGGTCTTTTCTTTCGGGATCCCCAGGAAATCAGCGACTTCCTCGATCGTCTTGGTACCCGGCGTATGCACCTTTTCCAGCGGGAGCATCTCTACGTCGGTCTCCGGAGCTGCATCCACACAGCCGGCGCGCTCAGTCGTCGCAGCCATGTCACATTTCTCGCAGTACGCGATCTCACTCTCTCCGACGCTTGTCAAAGCCTGGAACTCATGCGAATTGCTGCCGCCGATCGCCCCATTGTCGGCCTCGACAGGACGGAAGTACAGCCCACACCTTGTGAATATCCTGGTATAAGCATCGTACATATCCTGATAGCTCTTGTCCAGGCCTTCTGTATCCTTATCAAAAGAATATGCATCTTTCATGACGAACTCACGGCTTCTCATGAGGCCGAAGCGAGGTCTCGCCTCGTCCCTGTACTTCGTCTGGATCTGGTACAGGTTCTCAGGGAGCTGCTTGTATGAGCTGATGTCGTTCCTGACTATATCGGTAAAGATCTCCTCATGTGTAGGACCAAGGCAGAAGTCTCTTCCATTTCTGTCTTTGATTCTCCAGAGCTCAGGTCCATAATGGCTCCATCTTCCGGACTCCTCCCAGAGCTCGGCCGGCTGGACCGCCGACATATGGATCTCCTGTGCTCCTGTCCTGTCCATTTCCTCTCTTACGATATCCTCGATCTTCCTGACTGACTTCCAGCCCATCGGCATGAATCCGTAGATACCCGATACGAGCTTTCTTATCATTCCGGTACGGAGGAGCAGGATATGGCTCGGGATCTCCGCCTCATTAGGAACTTCGCGAAGTGTTTTAAGATGCATCTTTGATAGTCTCATTAGTTTTCTCCTTTTATATTCTTCTCATCAGGCAGACGGCTTCGGCTGCAATACCTTCGCCGCGGCCGGTGAAGCCAAGTTTTTCTGTCGTTGTCGCTTTCACACTGATCTGGTCCGGCTCTACGCCGATCACCTCAGCAAGGTTCACTCTGATGTCATTTATATATCCTGCCAGCTTCGGCTTCTGACATATCACCGTGATATCACAGTTCGAGAGCAGCCATCCTTTATCTGCAGTAAGTCTTACGACCTCATCCAGCAGCTTCATGCTGTCGGCTCCCAGGAATCTGTCGTCGTTATCCGGAAAAAGGTGCCCGATGTCTCCTATCGCGCAGGCTCCAAGCATTGCGTCCATAAGTGCATGCGCCAGCACATCCGCGTCAGAGTGCCCCAGCAGTCCCAGCTCATACGGAATATGGATCCCGCCTAAAATGAGCTTCCTATCAGGCACCAGCCTGTGTACATCAAAGCCATGCCCTATTCTGAATTCCATAATTCGTTTTCCCTTTCACAGATCTTCCGGTGTGGTGATCTTGATATTGGCGTAGCTCCCGGATACTATGACCGGCATGACTCCAGCTCTTTCTGCAAGGCTGCCGTCGTCGGTCCCGTAGAATCCGTCTTCATATGCCTTATCTACCGCCTCACGAATGAGCCCGAAGCGGAACCCCTGCGGCGTCTGGACTGAATACAGCCTGCTCCTGTCCAGTGTGCCGCATTCCATATCACGGATCGTATCTTTAACAGGTACCGCGGCGATCGCAGCGCCATTTTCCAGGGCCGACCCGGCTACGCCTTTGATGATATCAGCCGTCACATACGGTCTGGCGCCATCGTGGATCAGGACCATATCATCATCTGACACACTGCCTCGCAGGAACATCAAAGCGTTGCGGACGGAATCCTGACGCACTTTCCCGCCGGTTATCACATGAGCATGCTCGCCATCAAAAGGTCTTTCGTTGACAAGCCTTTCCGTTTCTCCTTCAAATCCTTCCGGTGCCGTAACAACGATAATATCGACAAGATCACGGACAGCTTCCAAGCGGAAAGCATCAACAGTCTTTCTGATCATGCTCGTCCCGTCGGCCAGCTCCATGAACTGCTTTGGACAGCCGGCGCCCATTCTCTCTCCAATGCCGCCGGCACAGATTATTACCGCTGTCTTTTTACCGTTTATCATAGGTCTCTTTCGCAGCCTGCCAGATCATCTTCATTCTTTGGCCTGCCGGATTCATTTTTCATTCCTCGGCCTGCCGGATCATCCTTCGTTCTTCAGCCTTCCGAAGATCATGCGGCCGGCTGACGTCTGAAGCACGCTGGTCACGCGGATCTCCTGTGTTGTACCGATCATGCCGTGGCCGTTTTCGACTACGATCATCGTACCGTCATCAAGGTAACCTATCGCCTGCTCACGGTTCTTTCCTTCCTTCATGAGCGTTACCTGCATGTCTTCTCCCGGTATGACCACAGGTTTAAGGCAGTTGGCAAGCTCATTTATATTCAGGACTCTCACGCCGTTGATGCCGGCTACTTTGTTGAGATTGAAGTCGTTAGTCACAACATCGCCATGAATAAGCTCCGCTAATTTGAGGAGCTTGACGTCTACTTCAGGTATTTCTTTAAGTACCTTCTCATTGTCGGTGTTGTAGATCTCAACACCATAGTCCTCTCGTATGCTGTTCAGGATATCCAGGCCGCGTCTTCCGCGCGTTCTCTTCAGCGAATCCGCCGAATCCGCGATATGACGGAGCTCAACCAGGACGAAATCCGGGATGATCACTGGTCCTTCCAGAAATCCGGCTTTCATGATCCCGGCTATTCTTCCGTCTATGATCACACTTGTGTCGAATACCTTCGGTATAGCCTCTTCAGACGATTCCTCGCTTTTACCTCTGCTCTTCTGCTCCGACTGCCCCGGGAGCGATAATATGCTCCTTATAAAGTCTTTGCCCTTCATAGCTGCGATAGCCGCGCATAAATAACACGAGACTGCGTAGGTTATCACAACAACAGCAGCATACACATAATTGTTGGGGATTATGCGGAAAAGCTGCGCGAGGAGCGTCGCGATCATAAGTCCGAAGAGAAGCCCGACAGCGCCGTACCCGATCGTTCCTGCAGAAACATTCTGCAGATCCTTACCGAGGTTTCTGGCCATTCTGACTCCCTGATCAGCGATTGCCGGAGCAATTATAAAAAATAAAATACCTGAAATAATTGCGGTTGCGACAGCAGAGACGGACTCATGCTCTGTGATGATCTCCGGGAGAGCGACCCCGAATTTCTCGAGCACATACTGAACCAGTCCGAACATACCGTAGCCAAGAACTGCTCCGATCAGCGCCGACAGGACTCTTATTAAGTTTTTGAACATTATATTTTCTCACACCTCCTTTCCGCCTGTATCTCATGTCCGCGCCACGAAATAAACGGCGCATGTAACGGGTCCGGAGTCAGGCACTTTCCGGGCCTCGGGATAATCTATTTTTTCTTCTCTTTCTTTTTCGGCTTGCTGTCCTTGATACTCCTGTAGCCCTGGAATTCATCTCTGGACAGGAATCCATAATCAAAGCCCAGCCTGTTATCTTCATCGTCTGCTTTGGTCTTTATCGCAAATGTGTTTATGATCTCTTCTGTAGTCATCTTGTTCTCACGCATGTATTCCAGCTGGACTTCGTTCTGGTTCAGCTGGCCCTCACCGTAATTACGGAAGAGATGTGCTTCTTCTTCTTTTTCATCGAGCCGTACAGTCGCGTCGCTGTCTCTCAGCGAACGGTAGCTGTTCTCATCGCGTCCCTGAAGAACGTAGTAGATATCGCCTGCCTCTTTGGCTTTGTCATATTCATACCCGAGATCTACGTTCTGGTATACAGCAAGCTCTGAGATCAGGCCGCCCCCGTCTGTCACACGCCTTGATGCTCTGTTGAAGCAGCAGACGATCCTGAGCGAATCATACTCAGTACAGAAGCTGAAGTCGCCGGTGGAATCCATGAACCCTGCTACCGGTCCATGGCCGAATTCTTTCACGAGCACGTTGTTTATCGCAGTTACTTTTCCGGTGCCCTGGGTCTGCGCCTTAGTCGCGGTCTCGCCCTTCTCCCAGCTTCCGTTCTTTCCCGGGATCCATGCAAAACCTTTTTCGTAGTCGTATTCATTGATGTATTTGTCATCTTCAAGCTTGTTTGTCATAGCCATGAGACCGCTTACATAATCGTGCAGGCCGTAGACGTCGATAGCAGCGCGGACTACGTCTGTTGAAGACGCCGAACAGATATAGACTCCGATACCGTTCGCTTTGAGCGCCGACATGAGTTCCCTGATGTTGTCCGGAACTGAAACGCCGCTCACCCATTCATACTCGCAGATACCGATCTTTGATTTGATATCAGGGGACGTCCATGTCACATATTCGGATTCCTGCTCTTTGAAATATTCGTGTGACGCCTTGGCAAGGTCATATACCTCTGCCTCGGTGAAGCCTGTGAACCAGTAGAGCACCCATGGATATGCAACGTCAGCTGATTCTGAATCGTAGATCAGGTCGTACATCGCGCGCATCTTGGTCGCGAACTCTTTCCACTGATCATTTTTCTGTATCTCTTCTGCCCGCTTATCATCAAGACCTGCGGGAGTGAACGGACCGTACTCCGCAAGCAGTATCCCGTACGCCTTTGTGATGTCCGTTATCCAGTTGTTATATGAAGCGTTCCTCTGGCAGTAGTCTCTTCCGCGTTTCTCTGCAAGGTCTCCCAGCCCTGTCGCAAGAACCTCTCTGAGCTTTTCCTCGTCCATATCCGAAGCAAAAGCCATGCGCTGGAGCTGATAGACCGCAAGCTGTTCCTCAACGTCAAAGATCGAGCATGTGTTATCAAAATCAAAGACCACATATGTCGTATCGTCGTAATTCTTTGCGGTTTTGCCGTATTCATGCATCATCGCGTTGATACCGTTACGGACAACGGGGCTCCACGAATCCAGCTCTATCTCCTTCAGTTCTTCTTTTTTATTACCGTCTCCGCGCCCTGTGCATCCAGCAAGGCTGAAGACCATTATCAATGCGGTGAGCACCGCGATCATTTTTCTCATTTCTTCCTCCTGAAGCATACTTGCGCATGCTATTAAGCCAACTTTAATCATACTCCCATGCAGGCCTGCAGTCAAGAAAATCAGCCTGTTTACAGCGCGGTCAGCCATCAGTGCGTTCACATAAAAGCTCTTGTATGCAGGTCGTCATTATATCACGAAAATGAAAAAGACAGCCGCTGCCGGCTGTCCGCTCTGTGACCATTTGCATTTACGATATAATGATCAGATCAAAGCTCCTGCACATCATCTGACTATCGGAAGCTCAAACCAGAAAGAGCTTCCCTCGCCGACTGTGCTGTCCACCCCGTATTTCGCATCGTGGAGCTTGAGTATTTCCTTGACGATCGAAAGTCCTAAGCCTGTTCCTGTCGTCTCCCGCACATGATGTGTACTGGACTGATAATACCTGTCCCATACGTGCGGAAGCTCATCCGGCTTGATACCCTGTCCATGGTCAGTTACTCTGAACTCCGCTGCTTTCCCGTTTCTCTCTATCGTCACGATTATTTTCTTATCCTCACCACAGTATTTCACGGCGTTCGTCATAAGGTTGTTCATCACCTGGCAGATCTTGCTCTCATCGCCTTCGACCATGAGCGGCTCCGATGGTATGAACTTTATGTCATATCCCTCCTGCTCCTGCAGGATGTCATATGATGAGAGTACGTCGCGGGCAGCCTCGTTTATATCGAACGTGCTCTTCTCCAGCGCCAGCTTGTGCGACTGCAGCCTGGACAGGCTCAGCATATCGTTCACGAGTACGTTCAGCCTGTCTGCCTCCTCGATTATTATGTCCAGATGCTTCTCACGCTTGACAGGATCATTCCCCGAAAGGTCGCGTATCATCTCAGCATATGACTTGATCATGGTGAGCGGAGTCTTGATATCGTGCGATACGTTCGCGATCAGATCCTTATGATACATCTCTGTCTTTTTCATCTCGTTCTCAGCGATAGTGAGCGTCTCGGCGAGCTCATCTATCTCAGAATAGCTCCCGCTTTTGAATTTCACATCAAAATCTCCCTGGCCGAGCTGCTCTGCAGATCTTGTGATATCACGAATAGGTTTTGATATACGGGTCGCAAGATACAAAGCCATGATCGCTACCAGAAACACTGCGAAGAACATGATAGTCACCAGGATGTTGTACAGTATGCGCACTGTGGATGTAGTCGGATATAGCGGGTTCAGTATATACATCACGACAGAATTTGATGTCGCCGCCCTGAACTGCTGATCGCCGTAAGACCCGGAGCTTTCATCAGAACTGTTGTCTGACAGACCGCTCCAGAGATGGCCTGGCTTCTCCAGGAAACACGCGTACGCAAGGACTTTGCCGCTGCCGTTCTCACTTGTCAGCATCGTTTCAGCCGACCGTACGGGTATCGGTATGTCATCATCAGATGTGTCTCTGGATATCTGTTCGTATAGATCCCAAAGCTTTTCATTATATTCTGTAGACGAGATAGCGGGATATGCGCTGCTGCCGAAGCTGGATGACACTATGCTCAGGGTATCGCCGGCCGGTTTGGCTATAAGAATATAGATATCATTTTCGGATGCGAAATTCTGGATGAATTCGCTCAGATCGAAATCCTCATCGCTGCTGTGCGCCGAGTAGTTCCTGCGGATAGTATCGGCCAGCTTGCCGGTGTCCCTTGCTTTCATCGTGCCATAGAAATTATTGAACAGAAAGATCTCCATCCCGCCGATCAGAAAAATGATCACGATGGCAAACAACATGAAATATATGAGCAGCCTTACATATATGCTGTTAAAATCGAGGAATCTCTTCTTTTTCATTTAGAAATAAGCTATTCTTCCGGTACTTCGAATTTATATCCCACTCCGCGGATAGTTTCGATAAAGTCGCGGTACGGTCCTAATGAATTTCTCAGGTTCTTGACATGCGTATCTATAGTACGGTCATCGCCGAAGAAGTCATATCCCCAGATGTCGGACAGAAGCCTGCTTCTGGAAAGTGCTATTCCCTTATTCTCGATAAGATAGAACAAAAGCTCATATTCCTTCGGAGTAAGCTCTATTCGCTCACCGTCAACAGTGACTGTACGAGCCGGGACGTTTATCTCCAGACCCTGGAATTTCATGATATCAGCCGGCTTTTCTTTGGATGCGTTCTTCCTCGCAAGCACTGCGTTTACTCTTGCCATGAGCTCCTTCGGGCTGAATGGCTTCACTACATAATCATCTATGCCAAGCTCAAATCCGAAAAGCTTATCATATTCCTCGCCTCTTGCGGAGAGCATGATAACAGGAATATCCGGCTTGAATTTCTTTATCTCTTTACATGTTGAGAATCCGTCAAGCTTAGGCATCATTATATCCAGAATAATGAGATCATAATCATTATCTCTGCAGAGCTTAACGGCCTGCATGCCGTCCTCTGCCTCAGCGACCTCATATCCATTGAACTCTGCATATTCCTTTATGACCTCGCGGATCTTCATTTCATCATCAACAACAAGCAACTTATACATATCGACCTCCATTTGAGAAGTACCTCTCATACCAGACTTATATTTAGATTTTATCATAACGCAGGGCATTTTAAAATGATAAAACAGTCAAGACAATGTCATGATAGCGTGAAAAGTCAAATAAAAGACGCGGGGTCGACCCGCGTCATATCTCCTTATGTTTCTATTCATTCAGCGAATAACGCCTCTGACATAGATCATCAGTCGCTCAATGTCGATTCATGCACGTAGCAGCCTTTGTACGGTCCTGTAGCGATCTTGTACCATCCGTCTTCAAGATCGTACACATCCACGCGGAGCCCGTTGGTCAGCTTTACCACAACGTCTGAATCCGTACCCGGCTTTTTTCTCACGTTTACGTAGCCGTCCTTGCCGTCCGCCGTCATCGTCACATATTCAAGTCCGCCGCCGCTGTACATGTCGTTTTCCGTATAATCCTCATTGCCGTTTCCTGAATAGTCGTCCTCAGGATCGTCGAATGTGTCGGTGCTCTCTGTGGCGTCATCAGCACTTCCGTAGTTATATCCTTCTTCATCCTTCTCGTCGAGCTCTTCGATCACGATCTTCTTGGTGTCTCTGACCACCTTCACACCGGCCTTACTGGCTTTCTTCTTGTCATACTCGGCTTTGATCGTGACAGTGTCGCCATTCGAGATGTCCGTATCCGGCGTCACGGTGTATGATACCGACTCGATGAACTTCTTCACTTCGCTGCTCGTCCCGGAGTACCCTACGATCGACGCGAGATACGATTCATCGTAATTCAGTATCCCCTCGCCGTCGTAACCATCCAGACCGAGATCTGATACGTCAATATTATTCACAAGGTCAAGCTCTTCCTTCTCTTCCCAGCCGTACAGCGCATACCATACGAATGCGCCTGCACCAGCAGCAACTATAAGCAGAAGTATCAAAACCAGGATGAGCATATTCCTGAAAAGGTGGCTCTCCTTTTTCTTCTTCGGCGCGGGCGCCCTGTTGTTTATAGTCTGGCTTACTACTTCGATTCCATCTTCTGTTTTCATGATCTTTTACTTCTTCCAACAAAATCTCATCTTTCAGCGCATGCCGTAAACATGGGAGACGAAGGCTTTGTTCTATGATCAGCGCTTCAGCCTCTTGTCTGAGCTTATTGCCGCATGCGTACCTATGCTCTGGAAGATCTGCACGATCGCGATGAGAAGTATCACAGCGATCAGCATCACCAGATATTTGTATCTGTAATATCCATAGTTTATCGCGATCTTTCCCAGACCGCCTCCTCCGATGATACCGCTCATCGCGGAATATCCCAGGATCGTTATCACAGCTGTCGTAAGGCTCGAAATAAGCGACGGCACACTTTCCGGTATCATCACTTTTGTGATGATCTGCCATGGCGAAGCGCCCATGCTGACCGCTGCCTCAACTACGTTTTGATCGACCTCGCGGAGGCTCGCTTCCACAAGGCGGGCGACGAACGGGAACGCCGCTATCACAAGCGGCACGATCGACGCGACAGTACCGACTACTGTCCCTACGATGAATCTGGTCAGCGGGAACACCAGTATCATAAGGATCAGGAACGGCACGGATCTCAACAGATTGATGATCAGGTTGAGCGCTTGCATGAATGCTGGTGGAAGCGGTCTAACGCCGTCTTTTTCCCCTGCGACCAGAAGCACTCCGAGCGGAAGCCCTATCACCACCGCGAAAAACGTCGCAACTAAAGTGACATAGACAGTCTCCCACGTCGCAAGAGGCATTTCAGTCTTGAGTATATCCAGCGCCTCTGCCGTTGCCGCCGGATCAAAGATCTTACTTATCATTATTCTGCTCCAATCTATACCGCATTACTCGTCAGCTTCTGTTTCTTCAGATTCCATCTCATAACGAGCATGCTCGTTCTCCAGATCCACTACCTCTGCTCTTATTCCTTTTGCACCGTCAAGATAACTGAGCACGATATCAACGCTCTTACCGTCATCCGGTACCGAGATCAGCATCTTTCCGTACTCCTTGCCTCCAACTGTCTTCGTCTGCGCTGCCATTATATTAGCGGCAACGCCCTTTTCCTTCGCGAGCGTCGCGATCAGAGGCGCGTCAGTCGACTCAGCGCTGTTAAATGACAGTGAGATACATATCGCTCCTTTCGGGGCTTCGATCTCTCCGCTGCTCTGATCCGGGAACACCAGACGCCGGCCGGCTTCGGACTTCGGATCAGCAAATATATCTGTAACCAGACCTGTCTCCTGCACCACGCCATAATCGATGATCGACACTTTGTTGCAGATATTCTCGACTACGGACATCTGGTGGGTTATGACGATCACTGTGATGCCGAATTTTCTGTTTATCTCTCTGATAAGATCCAGTATCTGATTAGTTGTCTTAGGGTCTAACGCGCTCGTCGCTTCGTCGCAGAGAAGGATCTTAGGGTTAGTGGCAAGTGCCCTTGCTATGGCTATTCTCTGCTGCTGGCCGCCGGAAAGCTGTGCCGGATACGCGTTCGCTTTATCAGGAAGGCCTACTGTCTCCAGGAGCTCGAACGCTCTCTTCTTAGCAGCTTCAGGCTTCCACCCTTCAAGCTCCAGCGGGAAGCAGATATTCTTAAGGCATGTTCTCTGCATGAGCAGGTTGAAGCTCTGGAATATCATGCTTACCTGCCTGCGGACTTTTCTGAGCTCGGCGTCAGACAGGCCGCCCATGTCGACTCCGTCGATAAGGACCTTGCCGCTCGTCGGCCGCTCGATCATGTTGATACAGCGCACCAGCGTACTCTTGCCTGCGCCGCTCATTCCGATTATGCCGTAGATATCGCCGTCTTCGACTTCGATGTTAATGTCCTTAAGCGCCTCTACAGTGCCGTCTTTAGTCTCAAATGTCTTGTATAGATGCTGTATCTGTATCATTTACGGTTCTCCAAAATAACATATTTATGATGACTGCCAACGCAGCCAGCTTGTATATTGTAACACATTTACAACCTGTGTGTTAAATGTAATATTCAACTGCTACGGATATCCTTACAAAAAGCCGCCATGCTTTAAAACATGACGGCTTTCCTTATCTGTAATAACTTCCGCAGACTTTTGCCCGATTATCTGTTATGACTGCTGCACGTCTGTCCGTGTGATATCTGCTTCCTTCAGCATTCTGGCAAGCGCCTTGTTATCGCCTTCAAGGAACTGCTCAAGCGCTGCAGCCACTTCTGAATAATTGTACGTCTGCTCTGATGACTCTGTCTTAGATTCGTACTGCATTTTATCCTCCTTATTTCGGTCATTAGACACCGGAACAAGGAGAATTGTTCATATTACATCATCCACGGCCTTTTATAACTGCAGTTTTACTGTAACGGCCTTTTATCCCTGATTTGATCAGGCGGATCCGTATGTAGTATTTTCTGCCTTTCTTCAGATGCTTATACGCGTAGATCTTACCTGATAAAAGCTGCTTCCTTGTAAACCTCTTTCTGGCGATGATCTTCTTGAATTTCTTATCTTTTGCTATCTGGAATTCATAATATGACGGCTTTGACTTACATGAAAGTGAAGCTATGATCTGAGTGCCTTCGACTATCTTGTATGATCTGACTTTTATTTTTACTCTGTCCGGGATGATGCTGAACGTCCTGCTCAGCTCTCCTTCATACATGCCTTTCCCCGTCACCGTGACACGGGCTTTGCCAACGGCTTTGTTGCTGCTGTATTTGACATCGTAATCTGTTCCCTCTGTCAACACAGTCGAATCAGCTTTGACGACAACTGCAGGTCTGATCTGTTTCCCGGAATAATCGTACTTGACCTTGTTCAGGGACAGATCCGTTATCTTCATCTTTTCTGCTGCGGTGCCATGTTCTTCCGATGCGCTTCCTTCTGGATCGTTCCCGCCGCCTTGAGGGTTCTGCTCACCGCCTGGCTGGCCGCTCTCCTGACCCTGCTCGCTGCCGGACCCCTCACTACCTTCTGGATTCTGTTCACCAGCGGATCCTTCAGTTCCTTCCGGATTTTGTTCTCCGGCAGATCCTTCAGTTCCTTCTGGATTTTGTTCGCCGCCCGGTTGGCTGCCTTCTGTACCCTGCTCACTGCCGGAGCCCTCGTTGCCTGAGCCGCTGCCAGATCCTTCACTACCCTCTGAGCCAGAACCGCTGCCGGAACCTTCACTGCCGGAACCCTCGCTGCTTGAGCCAGAGCCGGAACCGCTGCCGGATCCCTCGCTACTGTCTGAGCCGGAACCACTTCCGGAACCTTCACCGCTGCCTGAGCCGGAACCGCTGCCGGATCCCTCGCTGCCTTCTGAACCCGAACCGCTGCCAGAACCTTCGCTACCGTCTGAACCAGAACCGCTGCCATAGATCATTTTCCACTCATCAGGCCATTTACTATGATCGGGACTAGTATCAGGCCCCAAATGTACAGCATACCACCCGGGTGAAGAGCCGTCATATTTACTTAAGCCGTCATATTGAGGACCGTATGTCGATTCACCATCAAGAGTCCCAAGTCTTGTTATCCATGCAGTCAAACCTGTATCAGATGGGAAAGTAGTATTACCAAGCGCCATGATATAGAACCCGGCGTTTGTAAACATTTCCTTCGAACCTGATACTGTATAACCAGGTCTTCCTGGATCTATTGCACTCATATCGAAGCCTGATAGATCAACAGATCTCAAAGCTTTACAGTTATAAAACATCCTATACATACTTTTGACACCTGAAGTGTCGATCCCGGATAAATTCACGGACTGCAGATTAGTACAATTATAGAAAGTAGCTAGCAAATTAGTTAATCTTGCACTGGAGAAGCAGCTTAAGTCCACCGATCTAAGCATCGTGCAATCTGAAAACAATCCTGATATCGACGTAACATTATGTACATCCAGACCAGAAAGATCTATTTGCTCAAGGCTATAGCAGGAAATAAACATTGCACCCATATTAGTGATACCGGCCGAATCTAATCCAGAAAAATCGACGTCTTCGAGTTTGGTAAACTGGGCAAACATCTGATTACAATAACCGCTTAAACGGACTGTTCCTACAAAACTGACTTTTCTGACGTTTTCTTTGAAGCTGCCATTCGTCCAAGGGTAATAGTATCGATTAGAAATCTCCTCCTCCTGTGTATATGAATATTCCTTCCCCGCTTCACCAATGATGAGCTCCCAATCAGAAGTCACATGCCATGGAACTTCTTCATTGCCCAAAAACCCTGATGCAATCCAAGTGCTCTCTTCGCCCTGAGTCCCGGTTCCATCTTCATCATCAGCAAAAATGCTGTCCGCGTTTATTCCCATAGTAAACACGAACAGCACTGTAAGTACCAATATAATAGGTAAAGTTATTCTTTTTTTGATAACATTTTTCATGACCGGCGGCTTCTTTCTTTTATTCTACGTTAAATATAACTGTTTTGTCCGCCTTAAGTCAACCGTTTTACTTCTTTTCTTCTATATGGAAGGCTTTCAGCTTCTCCCGAAGCCTTTTCCGCCCGTTTGAAAGCCTGCTCTTCACCGTTCCGATCTTGATACCCTGAACAGACGCGATCTCTTCCATCTTCAAATGATCAAAATAGAACAGGCAGAAGGTTTCTTTCATCCCGGGATCCATTCTGTTGAGCTCGCGTATAGTGGCGTTTCTGATCTCCATCGCATACGCGCTTTTATACGGATCCACTTCGGAAGAATCGTCAGTCATCCTGTGGAGCACATCCATCCCTTCGCCATCATCTGATCCGGCATGGATATATCTTTTCTCATCACGGATATAGTTGAGCCCGGTATTCTTCACTACCTCAAAAGCCCAGCTCATGTATTTGTCAGGCTTCATGAATCCTCTGATGTTATTCACGATCCTGATGAATGAGATCTGCAGTACGTCTTTCACCTGCTCATCGTCCAGGCCGCTGAACCTGTATCTGCAGAACCGCTCCATATCATCCTTTGTCTCCATATAAAGTTCAACAAAGGCATCCTCATCCCCGGACTTATAGCGGTCTATAAGATCGGCGATCTTCCTGCGTCTTTCGTCTTCCTGCATACCCTGATCCTCTTATGTCTGTCAAATAAGTAACTTCCGGCCTTTGGCCCGGCCTTTCGGACACATGATAGTATCAAAGCAGACAGCTTTTTCCGGTTGCAAAGCAGACGGCACATTTTGCACCATAGAACGCAGATTAGACACAGGAAGGGGGGGATGGTTCAAAAAACAATAATTTGAAAAACAGTCCTTAATTGTTCATATCTGATAAAAAACAGCGACCTGTCTTAAATCTGACAGGCCGCCATTTATAATAATTTCAAAGAGAATCCTATTACTATGAGAATACTAATACTCTTTTTATTTGTAGTCCGTTAGTTCCAGTCTATATTCTCCAGCTTGTACACCTGAAGCAATATACTTGCTTACTTTGAACTTTTCACCTAAAGCCATAGATCCTAGAGAAATATGACCAGACTCAACAACATATCCTTCAGAATCATATAATTTATACCCAACAAAACAGCTATCACTTACATTCGAGTTTTTATTTTCATAGGTCTTTTCACCGTATATCCATACTTCTATATTGTAAGTGTCATTAACACTGCTTGAATATTCAAATTCAACTTTATTGATCTGGCAACTGCTTTCTTTTCCTCCCAAGAAGTTGTAATAGCTATAAGTTGCAGGCAGATATGGTGCTTGAACATCAATATCTGGCACAACTGTTACAGTTACAGTTGTATGTATAGATTCATTCTTTGAGTCACCAATAGTAAGCGTTGTTTTCCCTGCATATACTCCAGTAATCGCTAAAGTGTCTGTATTAGTTCCAGGTATCCAGCCGTTCCATTTAGCGGTTACATTACCATTGGATGTTCTGCAGAATACTCCGCCGCCATTATCTGTGTATACATTTATTACTTTTGTTTCGCCTATTCTTAATGATAATATATTTTCATCAACTGTAACAGATGTATTGCCGGATGACTTAACTGTAACAGTGATCGTGGCAAATACAGATGAATCATCTTTATCGGATATAGTGATTATTGTTTCACCTGGATAATCGCCTGTAATAGTCAGTGGAATACTATTATTGCTCCACTCGCCCCATTTACAAGAAACGTAAGAATTGTTTGCTTTGTAAGTTATAGTGTTTACTTTTTCTGCTGTTACATTTATTACTTTAGTTTCTCCTTCTTTTAATTCAACTTTGTCTGTATCAACAGTTATGCTTTTCTTTTTGATAAAAATACTTTTCTCATCTGAAAACTCGCTGTAATAATTACCCCTTATGCCTCGCACTTTAAATGTGTAGTTTGTTTCTTCCGTATAATTCTGATATGTAAAGTATGGGTAATATTTAGTGTCATATAGTACAAATTCTCCACCATTTACAGATACGTACAACTCATATTGTTTTGCAGCTTTGAGAGTATTACAATATACTGTAATTTTATTATCTGCATAATATTCTGTAACTGTATTAATAGTAGGCTTTTCGCCATCCTTAAATGGTATGTTTACTTTTACAGTAAATTTGTATGTTTTTCCACTATATTTGGCAGTCATTTTCGTAGTGCCTGCTTTGACTGCTGTAATTTTACCTTTTTTGCTGATCTTCGCAACAGCAGTATTTGCACTTTTCCATTTTACTTTTGTTGCTTTTATAGTTTTCCCTTTTTTATTAATCAATTTTTGTGTTGATGTATCATCTACATAAAGTGATACTGTCTTTTTCGACAGATGGATCTTCTTTGTTGCAGCATAATTCTGTTCAGCATTCAAAAACCCGATCATGACAAATAATAATGTAATCGTAATTATAAACAGTGTCGTCTTCTTCAATCCTTTAATCATTCTGTTTCCTCCTAACAAGCGCTAAAAAACTATATTCCTTTGATTAGACACATTATTACATTGTTATGTTCATATTATTCTCTCTATTGTCTCATTTGGTTGTTCAGGTTAATAATAAAAGCCGACTCGAAGGCCGGCTTTTCAGGAATCGTATGGTACTGTTTTTTGGATACGGAAATTTATTTTGAGAAGAAAAAGTTGTTATCCGGATCCAGATATGATTGCGTTGAAACAACTATATAGTCCTTATCCAATGAATAGCCCATACACACAGATCCTGTACCTGTACTTGCATGCATATTATATACATAAAAGCCATTACTAGTATAATCATATTCCAGGCTTCCAGAATATGATGCAGTATCTGTTGTGTTGATCGTCATAGTCCATGAGTCATCATAGATGTCAAGGCTACCGCTATAGGGTGTATCACCCACAAATGTGCTTTCACCTTCGTTCGTTACTCCAAGTAAACTCCATGAGCCCTGAATTATATCCATCTCAGTGTCACTGTCATAACTATAATCATCACTTTCGTAGTCATCGCTTTCATAGTCATCGTCCTCATAGGATTCCGTACTACTATAATCTTCTGTTACACTATTTTCACTTTTTGAATTTCCTGAAACAGCAACGATTATTATGAGCAGCAATACTATAGCACCTATAATAACAAATAACTTTTTGTTCTGATATGGTTTAGCTACATCAGAATCATTGGTGATTGCTGGATCAGACTGCTCGTTAGAATCATCCCAATGCATATTAATGGCTGCATCCACTTTATCTTCGTCAGAAGCATGCTCCACAGGAGCACCACATTTCGGACAGAATTCATAACTATCATCAAATTCAAATCCGCATTTAACACACTTCATGCTATGACTCCTTGCTACATATTAACAACACTTACATATTTATCACGCATATGGATTAAGTTGTATACCACTATCGTCTACATATGAAAATGCTGTTACTCCTTTCCAATCCCCTGGTGCCCAAACATGGAATGTTACAAGACTGTCATAGTCTTCTTTTGTAAATGCTTTTTTAAGATCACTACAGTAATTAGACATATCCAATAATATCAATTCCCAAGACATTGCCGCATCAGATCCAGCTTCCTGTGTGATAAGGTAATTATATGCAGAGCTCTCCATATTGGTCATAATAGAAAAATAGCCTTTGTTTTCTTCTTCTTCCCAACTATAATCTACAGTAAAGTTTGTGAACATCCCGCTAGTTACATACTTTGATTTCATCACTTTCTGTTTAACTTTTTTAGCAATATCTTCAAATTTGGGCCTAGGCTTGTCATCAGAGCATTTTATATCTATAGTGTATTTATCACCATTGGCAAGAGTAATATGTACGGTACTTGTTTTTCCAGCCTTCAGTTTCACAGGTTTATCTACAGTAAATGAGGCGTCCTTTTCCCCTTCACCTAATGAAGTAATAAAAGCTTCCCATACTTCTAGGCCTTCAACATCATTATCTATAACAACTCCGTCAGAAGCATCTCCTTTATACCTGTATGTTATTCCATCTTCTTCTCTAGGATTGCTGTATCCTGACTTATCAAAAGTGTTTGCTATTGCACTTAGCAACTCATCTTTCCCTTTCACTTTTTCATCATCAGCATATACGCTTACTTCGAAGACAGAATTGTCTGCTTCTATAATTTGATATGATCCCTTCGCCTCTGGAATCAACTCAACAGCTTTCTTGGCAGCTTTATGTTCTGCTGAATCAGAATCATAACCGGCATCACCATCCAGATCAGAATCACCTTTGTATTCTACTTCGATGACTCCTACAATCTTATCATTCTTATTCAATGAATATAAATAATATGAGTTTTCTGTTGAATCCTCAACTTTGCATCCTTCAGGAATTTTAAAACTCATAGAATTGAGTTTCGTACCTTTTGTTGGCTCCATTTTTGACAGATCTGGCGTCATAATTGATGGTAAGGCAGCAAATGTAATTACAGCTGCAACAACTACAGCTGCTACTATTAGGATTACTTTTAGATTCTTTTTTCGTGGTTTTTCCTCTTTTGCTTCTACTTTTCCTTCCGCAACCTGTTCTTCATCTTGCTCTTCAGGCCATTCCATTTCCCCTTCTGTTATTTCTTCAGTATTCTTGTCCTTAGAGTCTAATTTAGTCTCTACCACATCCTCAGTCTTTAGTTGTGATTCAGCTTCTTTCACCTTTTCAGATTCAGACTCGGATACAGGGTTTTGATCCTGTGACTCATCTGAGTGCTGCAAGTTCTCTGTGTTATCCATCATATAACCTCCATAATCAATCATTAATTTGATATAAGACACTAAAAAGTCCTAATAGGTTCATGTTATATTATGTCGGTCATATAATCATTCAGTTGTTAATATAATTATTACTTTACTATGGATACTAGCATTAAAAACATAGATTTTTTGTTCATAGAAAGATGAAAAAGGTTTAATAATAAAGTCTGTATACAATCAGATAAAAGAGCGATAGATCCTATTGGCTCTGTCGCTCTTACTAATCATTTATATTATTTCATCTATAGAAATCAATTCAACTTTTAAGCAGCTATGATCTTTACTTTTTTGCCTGCATTTGCTTTGGTAAATATCTTCTTGTACTTGGCAAGGTATTTCTTGTTCTGTGCCTTTGAGCCGACATTAATCTTTATTAGTGTGACTTTTGAGCCTGCAAGTGACTGCTTCACATTCTTCTTGGTAAGTTTTTTGGACTTGATGATCACTGTCTTGACTTTCGATGACGCAAACGCTTTTTTGTTTATCTTCTTTATGTATTTGCTCACCGTGACCTTGACAGCTTTGGAACCCTTGAATGCCCTGGTCTTTATCTCTGTTACCATGAAGACATCATCGGCTACTTTTACTTTGCCTGGCAACACGATCGATTTACTTTTTTCATTGGCTTTAATGAACAGCAATGTCTTGCTTTCTTTCGATGTGACCTCAACGAGACCGGCTTTCGTTTTTATGATATTTCCTTCTGTCTTCTGTGCTTCATTATCAAGCTTCTTTTCTGCTGCTGCAAGTTTTTCAAGATATTCTGCAGGTATTTTTGATTTGATATCATCTGAAAAATAGTTGTATGCTGCTCTCGCATATGCAACGGCTAACGGATCAGGGTCGTCCACGGCTATACTGTCGATCAAAGCTTCAAATTCTTCTATCGTCGCCTTCTCTGCGGCGGCAGTTTTTTCTTGCTCTGCTTTCTCTTTTATTCTCTTTTCTGCAGCTTCAAGCTTCTGGAGCAAATCAGCCGATATCTTCTCTTTCGCATCATTTTCCAAAGCATCATATGCCGATCTGGCTTTCGCTACTGACTCAGCATCAGGATCATCAACTAATATCGCTTCTATCATTGATACCGCTTCCGCTATCTGCTTATCAGTCTTGATTTTCTTTTCTGCCGCCTCAAGTTTATTCAGACATTCTTTCGGTACTTTGGCTTTCGTTTCTTCGCTGAGAGCATCATATGCAGCTCTCGCTTCGGCAACAGCTTTAGGGTCCGGATCTTCCAGGTTGATATTTTCTATAGCCGTTTCAACTATCTTAGCCGCTTCTTCATCCTGAGTATCAGGTATGATCGGTGGGGTATCTCCACCACCTGGTGTCACTCCTCCATCATCAGGAAGCTTAGCAATAACTGTCTCAGCTTTCGTAATTTCCTGCGTACATGCCTCATCCTTGAAGTATTTCTTGCACACTTCACAATACCAGTATTCAATATTACCTTCAGCTATTGTTGTTGCTTCTTTGTATGCAACATGCGTTTTCCGGTGGTCATCATAATCTCTCGGTATAATTCCCTGAGATCCTTCCTTGACAGCACCGCATACTACGCATACAAGAGCCTTCTCACCATCTTCTGTATGTGTAGGTGTTTTAGTCACATCCCATTCATATTCATGAGCTGTAATTGGTATAACTGTTATGTCTTTCTTTTCATCGCAGTTTGCACAGTGCCTCGACTTGGAGCCTTCCTCTGTGCAGGTCGCTTCTTTATCTACAGTGAACTCTTCATCCCAGGAATGTCCATTTGCCGGGATAGTATCCGTGATCTTGTTACCGCAGGCACTGCAGACCTTTTCTTTTTTTCCGTCCTCTGTGCAGGTCGCCTCTTTTGTCACAGCCCAGTCTCCATAGGTGTGCTCTATCTTCGGGATGGTTGTTACAACTTTCCTCTCATCGCAGTTTGCACAGTGCTTCGACTTGGAGCCTTCCTCTGTGCAGGTCGCTTCTTTATCTACAGTGAACTCTTCATCCCAGGAATGTCCA
>JAFWHX010000009.1 GCA_017533915.1 Eubacterium sp.
CAGGTATACGTACTGAAGAAGGAAGAGGGCGGACGTCACACACCGTTCTTCAACGGATACAGACCACAGTTCTATTTCAGAACAACAGACGTAACAGGAGACCTCAGCCTTCCGGAAGGAACAGAGATGTGCATGCCTGGAGATAACGTAGTGATGCAGATCAAGCTGATCACCCCGATCGCGATCGAAGAGGGACTGAGATTCGCTATCAGAGAAGGCGGAAGGACAGTAGGATCAGGAGTAGTTACCGAGATCATCGAGTAATACTGAAAACACTGTTACAGACGACAGTAAACAGGCTGATAAAGGCCCGGGTCAAATGACCCGGGCCTTTTTATGCTCTGCGTGTCCTGTCAGCAGACGCATAGGCAAGCCATGAGCCAGGCCGCCTGGTATAGACAAGGATAAGGCTGTTCAGTAGTCTTGAGTACACTTCTGCAATAAGAACGTTATATAGTCTTGAATACACCGGCTTACACATTCTGCTCTAAGACTGATCAGTAAAGGTCTGAATATGAAAAGTAGGAGCAAGCTCCTACTAAAACAGGGATCTGACTCCTACAAAAAGGGGTAAAGAGGCAGGTCAGAGTTGTTTTTTTCGCCGTCAAAACGGGATTTTGGTAGGAGTAAGCTCCTACTTCTTCAGTTACAGGGTGCCGAAAAGTCTGGATACATGACAGATTAAAAGGCAATCTCTCTTTTGTCACTTCGGTCTACAAAGGGTACATATTGGAAGCACCGGTATTTTATTATACTGTTACATTTACAGAGTTTTGTGCTATTATTTCATTATAGGTGTAGATAATGCTTAAAGAAGGTCTGGGTGAGGACACCGAGTTCTCGGGATTCCACCCCTGGGTAAATCTGATATTTTTCGCATTGGCGATCGGGATCACCATGTTTTCGCAGTCGCCATGGTTTCTTGCGGTCACGACTGTAGCAGCGTGGATATATTCGGTCATGCTTGGCGGAGTGAAACAGCTTAGATTCAACATAGCTGTCACAGCATGGTCTGTGCTGGTGTTCTCGCTGATAAATATGCTGTTCTCGCATAACGGCGCGACGGTTCTGTTTTATATCAGTGGGAACAGAGTGACGCTTGAAGCTTTGCTTTATGGTGCTTCAATGTCAGTCATGTTTGCGGCCATGGTCATATGGTTCTCATGTTTCAATGTTATCATGACAGCAGAGAAGCTGATTTATATATTCGGTAAATTCGCCCCTGTCCTCGGACTTACACTTTCGATGATTTTCAGATACATACCGCTGCTGAAGGCCAGATTCCAGGAGATCAGGCTCGGACAGGAATGCCTTGGACGTAATCTCGACAGACAAAAGAGCATTATTGGCAAGGTCCGTCAGTTCGGGAAGGAGATCTCGATCCTCATCTCATGGTCGCTCGAGTCTTCGATAGAGGGCGCGGACTCAATGGAAGCTAGAGGATACGGCCTTCGCGGAAGGACGAGCTTCCATCTTTACAGATTCACGACGCGCGACGCTTTGTTCTGTCTGATCATTGCGGTCTTCGCAGCAGGTGCGGTCTACGGCATGATAAATGGTAAGGCAAGCACCATGTTCTATCCGGTGTATAAGATGCCGCCGCTCGATGCAACAGCTGCGTTTTCGATGATGTCATTTGCGGCGATGCTCCTGGTTCCGGCGGCCATGGATCTTTATGGCGAGATAAGATGGAAAAAATCGGGCAGCAGTGGTGAAGTATATGTGCCGTACGAAGAAACCGAGCCGGAGATATGATCCTGCAGATCATCGGCTTTGATGATAGTGAAACCGAGCCGGAGATATGATCCTGCAGATCATCGGCTTTGATGATAGTGAAACCGAGCCGGAGATATGATCCTGCAGATCTTCTGCTTTGGTGATGATCAGAAACAGATGAGAGAATAGAATGGAAACGATAAAGTTCGACAATGTGTATTTTAAGTATCCGCTCGCAGAGAACAATGCGCTCGACGGAGTGACTTTCAGCGTGAACGAGTCTGATTTTATCGTGGTGTGCGGGAAGTCGGGCTGCGGCAAGACAACGCTTCTCAGGCATATCAAAAAGAGCCTTGTTCCTTATGGCGCGTTTTCCGGAAGCGTCACATATAACGGGTGCGAGATCATGGACCTTCCGGACAGAGTGAGTGCCGCAGAGATAGGTTTTGTACAGCAAAATCCTGACAATCAGGTAGTCACGGACAAAGTCTGGCATGAGCTCGCGTTCGGACTAGAGAGCCTTGGCCTTGATAATGCGACGATAAAGCGCCGTGTCGCCGAGATGGCAAGCTACTTTAATATCCAGACATGGTTCAGAAAAGATGTGAGCCAGCTGTCGGGAGGGCAGAAGCAGCTTATGAATCTCGCGTCCATCATGGCAATGCAGCCTCAGGTGCTGGTACTCGATGAGCCGACTTCTCAGCTCGACCCGATCGCGGCTTCTGAGTTTCTCAGGACAGTACAGAAGATAAACAGAGATCTGGGGACGACAGTGATCATCTCAGAGCACAGGCTTGAGGAAGTATTCACCATGGCGGACAAGGTCATGGTGATGGATAAGGGTAAGGTGCTTGCATATGATGAGCCACGAAAGATTGGGAGCATGCTCGCGGGGAATGCAGGAAGTGAAGAAGATAAGGCAGACAAATCGTGTGACCGCAGCAGACATCCGATGTTCTATGGCCTTCCTGCTATGATGAAGATATATCAAAGCATTGAAGCTAACGGAAGTGAAAGCCCGCTTACGATAAGGGAGGGGCGCCTCTGGATAGATGAGAAAGTCGGTGACACATATAGAGAAGGGGTCCCTGATGCGACCGCTCATGATGCCGCCGGCGGGTCTGACGGCGATCCGGCGATCGTAGTCAAAGATCTGTGGTTCAGGTACGATAAGAGATCGCAGGATGTTCTGCGCGATCTCAATGTCAAAGTGGATAAAGGCCAGCTCTTCTGCGTACTCGGCGGAAACGGCGTAGGCAAGAGCACTACGCTGAAAGTGATATCGCACATACTTAAACAGCAGCGAGGCAAGGTGACCGTGAACGGCACACTTGCCATGCTTCCGCAGAATCCTCAGGCTCTGTTCACGGAGATTAGTGTAGAGGATGAGATGATGGAAGCTCTTCACGATGTGAACGAGCCGGACGAAGTAAAGGTACAGAAGGTCCTGGACATGCTTGATACGATGGAGATATCGCATCTCAGGAAATCGCATCCGTATGACCTCTCGGGCGGCGAGCAGCAGAGGCTCGCCCTCGGGAAAGTTCTTCTGCTTGACCCTGAGATCATACTGCTTGACGAGGCGACGAAAGGACTCGATCCATTCTTCAAGATAAGTCTCGCAAGAGTACTTAAGAAACTGACAGAAGCCGGGAAGACTTTGTTCATGGTATCGCATGACATCGAGTTCTGCGCGGAGTATGCAGACACATGCGCTATGTTCTTTGACGGCGGGATCGTGTCGGTCGGAAAGCCGCATGAATTCTTCCCAGGGAATAATTTCTATACGACGTCCGCGAACAAGATGGCCAGGAAGCATTTTCCTGATGCCATCACCTGGGAGGAGGTGGCTGCATGCATCAGGGAGACGATGTGACCGCTGCCGCAAAGGCTCAGCCATCCGGCGGCTTCAGGCGCGGAGTCGACGTGACTCAGTACGAGGCTGCGCATAAAAAGCGGACGGTGATGTCAGCGGTCATCATTTTTGTGCTTATACCGCTCACTGTCATCGGGGGAAGCAGGCTGATCGGGCATCATTCGTACATGCTGGACAGCATGGTGATCCTCATTTATACGATGATACCGTTCTTCATGGTGTTTGAGAGAAGGAAGCCGAAGGCTCGTGAGATCGTTCTCATCGCGATGATGTCGGCGCTTACGGCGGTAGTCCACATGATGTTTCACTTTTCACTGCCGATACAGGCGGGAACAGCACTTGTGATCATATCAGGCGTCGCGCTGGGACCTGAGGCGGGTTTCCTGGTGGGAGCCTTAGCGAGGTTCGTATGCAATTTCTACCTGACACAGGGTGCGTGGACCCCGTGGCAGATGTTCTGCTGGGGGATCCTTGGATTCCTGGCTGGACTTGCGTTCAACAAAGCGAACATCGAAGAACTCAAGAGCAGGCATTTCAATTTCGTTGCAGGCCCGGTAGTTGCCATGGTATTCGCACTGATCACTGCGTACGTATCGTATCTGATAATACCAGGGAAGGATGGATCTGTGATAGGCTGGAGGCTGTACGCGTTCGGCGCGGGAGGGCTCCTTCTTGCGCTCGTGCTCCAGAGGAAGAGACTTCCGATAGACGGAGTGACCCTTGCGCTGTTCACTTTCTTTGTTACATTTGTTATCTACGGAGGAGTCATGAACGTCGCGGCGATGATCACATCGGCGGCGGCATACGGCGGCGATCCGGTACACACGGATACGCTCAGAGGCCTGTATGTCGCGGGAGTCGCGTACGATCTGGCCCACGCAGGGTCAGCGGCATTGTTCATATTCCTGTTCGGGGAGACTTTGATCGGCAAGCTCGAACGGATCAAAATAAAGTATGGGATATACCGGTAATACCGGAATGTTGAAAGCAGTCAGGAGAAAGAAATGAAAAAAAGGGACATATTTCTTGCAACATTTGAGATGGATGCGGAAAATGTGATAAAGAAGCACGGCATCGGAATCGAGTTCAATCAGTTCTGTGTGTCGAGCACTCTCTTTGACGTGAGGAGGGATCTTGCATGCAGGGCAATGAAGGCTCAGCTGGACAGGCTGGGGCTCAAGGCGCCGGATGACGTGGTGTGCCACGGGCCGTTTACGGAGATCCTTCCGGAGGCGATCGACACTGAGTTCGTGGACCTTGCGCTCAAGCGTGTGGGACAGGCAGTCGACGGCTGCAAAAAGCTCGGAGTGAACAGGCTCGTCGTGCACTCGGGGTATTATCCTACTCTGTATTTCCGCGACTGGCACAGAGACAAGTCAGTATATTTCTGGTCAAAACTGCTCGAGGTCTGTCCGGAGGATTTCCATGTATATCTGGAGAATGTGATCGATCCGGAACCAACATGCCTGCTTGAAGTTGTCGAGAAGATCGACGATCCGAGGCTTGAGCTCTGCCTGGACATAGGCCATGCCAACTGTAAGACTGAGCCGCCGTACGACGTGTACGACTGGATAAAGATGTGGGGAAAGCGCATAGGGCACTTCCACTTCCACAACAACAACGGGACCGGCGACCAGCATAACTCGATATTTAAAGGGAATATGTATATGCCGGACATTCTCGCCTGCATCGACGAGAACTGTAAAGACGAAGCGACGATCACGGTCGAGAGCAGGGACTGCGATGAGACGTGCGGATGGCTCAAGGCCAACTGCGATGGCTCGGAGGGCTGCGGCGAGTTCATACTCGAGAAAGAGGAGAATTCATCGACGGGATGGTTCGATCAAAGCGAAGACGCCGACTCCGGGATATAGAACAGCGAACGGTATATATTGAATAATGTAGAGCGGACTAGAGCTGCAGATCTGAGATTCACACGGGTCTGCAGTTTTTTAATAAGATGATCATAGATAAAAATGAACAAGTTTGTAAAAGTGTTTAGAAAAATGTACAAAAAATGTTTTTGACCGATATTTACGAGCATAGAGCATTGTGATAGCATATGAGTATGTTAAAAATTTGTTAAAGCTGAAAGGGGCTGATACCAATGAAAAATTATTTTGATCTTAAGGACCAGGTCGCTATCGTAACAGGATGCTCAACTGGACTTGGAGTTCAGATGGCAAAGGCGCTTGCTAATTAGGGTGCTAATATAGTAGTTGTAGCCAGAAGACAGGAACTCATCGATCAGGTCGCAAAAGAGATCGCTGATGAGTTTGGAGTAAAGACACTTGCTGTAAAGTGTGACATCACTGACACAGAGATGGTAAACGAAATGGTCGACAAGGCTCTTGAAGAGTTCGGCAGGATCGATATCCTCGTAAACAACGCAGGAACAGGAGCTGTTGCACCTGCAGAGGATATCACAGACGATCAGTTCGCTAATGAGATGAACATCGACCTTTTCGGATCATTCAAATGCGCAAGAGCAGTCGCAAAGAAGGCTATGATCCCTGCAAAGTACGGCCGCATCATCAACATTGCTTCCATGTACGGACTCGTAGGAAACAAAGTTGCGAGTGCTACACCGTATCATGCTGCAAAGGGCGGCGTAGTCAATATGACACGTGCTCTTGCTGCTGAGTGGGGTAAATACGACATCAACGTAAACGCTATCTGCCCGGGATATTTCTACACACCGCTGACGAAGGAAACACTGGATTCAGACTTCTTCCAGCAGAATGCAAAGACGATGATCCCGAAAGAGCGCTACGGATTTGAAGGAGAGCTTGATCCGGCAGTCATCTTCCTCGCTTCACCTGCAAACAATTACGTTACAGGCGTGATGCTTCCAGTTGACGGCGGATACACCTGCATGTAATCCCTTAAGAGAACAGATACAGAAGCCGGGGCGTGTGTCCCGGCTTTTTCATTGTACTGATGCTTCGGCAGAAGCCACAGAGGACATTTGACAAATGGGCATTTATACGACATAATGCTTAATACAGGCATATTGTGCACAGTCGGACGTCGCGCTGTATCATACAGGGCGTAGGGGGAAGGCCGGATATGCATCATATGACGAGTCAGGACATGGAAGCGGCATAGAGAAAAGGGGGCCGGTTTCCTGAGAAATATAGTTTGCATTCTGGGTAGCATTCGGGGGGATAATATGAGAAACGATTATAGTGGACGGGAGCAGGGAAGAATGGCTCCGCGCATGCCGAAGCGCGCCATGTCTCCCGGATTCATTAAATTCACCAGAATATGGTCAATAGTCTATATTCTGATGCTGGCTTTGTTTCTTTTCACTCTTCTATCTGCGGATATTCTTCCGCTTGTTCTGCTTATACCGATCGTGGTGCTGATTGCGTGCGCGAGCATGCTTATATTCCCGCAGCTGTTCTTTGCTAATATAAAGAAGAGCAGGAAGATAATCGCGCTGGTGATCTCCTGCATACTCATACCGGTCTATGCGTACGGCGCTATTGGGCTGGGTACTGTCGCGGGGTTCTTCTCTGCGATAACCGGAAATGAAGAGCAGACAGTTACGTTCCTTGTGATCACGAGAAAGGACAGTTCTCTCAAGGAGCTTCCAGATCTTGAGGGGAAGAATGTCGGGACATATATTAACGAAGAGCCGGTCTATATGGCTGCCCGCAAGAAGCTGGCAGATGAAGTCTCAGTGAATTACATGACAAGTCCGAGCATAACAGAGATGGCGAGCTCGACACTGGTCGGAGGCTTTGATGCGACGCTTATGACAAAGTCGCATTATGACATGCTTAGGGACAAGGACAAAGATTTCCGCAAGAATACCAAAGTGCTTCACAAATTCGGCGTCAAGATGGATGAGGCCGATCTGGCAAAGCGCGTAAAAGTGACCAAAGAGCCGTTCAACATCTACATAAGCGGACTCGACGTGTCTGGAACGATCGATGTTACTTCACGGTCTGACGTAAATATGATCATGACGGTAAATCCTGAGACGCATAAGATACTGCTGACATCGATACCGAGAGATACTGTGATACACATGAATGAAAAGGGCGGCGCTTCAGACAAGCTCACCCATACGGGTATATATGGCATAGGGTGCTCACTGGGCGCAGTGGAAGACCTGACCGGGCTTGACATGAACTATTATGTCAAGGTCAATTACACTACCGTCAAAAAGATGGTCGACGCTCTCGGCGGGATCGACGTAAAGTCGGACTACGAATTCGACACGCACGGCATGAAGGCCAAATTTCACTTCAAGAAGGGATGGAACCATCTGGACGGTGAACACGCTCTGGCGTTCGCACGTGAGAGGAAATCATTCCCGGACGGAGACATCCAGAGAAACCGCAACCAGGCGAAGGTCATGACAGCAATGCTGAAAAAGGCTACGTCGAGCCGTACGATCCTCATGAATTACACGACGATCCTTAACAGTACCAAGGACTACATGCAGACCAACATGTCACAGAAGGAGATCAAGTCTCTTGTCAAAATGCAGATCGCACTGAATCCGAAGTGGAAGATCAGGCGCCAGAACATGGAAGGCCCGTCAGCGTTCATGCAGTGCTATTCCACAGGGTCGTACGAAGTATCGGTCGTTCAGGTGAGCGATGAGTCGCTGAAGAAGTGCGTGAAGAGGATCAAACGTATCATAAATCCTCCTGAAGAGGACTGATCAAAACCCCATCGGCACAACGCGCGTCTGGAATGCCGGCGTAAACACAGCACAGTAAAAATCAAAAATATTTTTACTGATTCTATTGAATAAAAGCTGAAGAGTTGGTAATATAATTAGTGAAATGAATATTCCTAAGCTTGACTAACGGAATGTGGTGCGAATCCACGCTGTATCTCAGCAACCGTGAGCGGCATGCAAGTCGGGAGACGAGTCAGGCAAAGTTCGGTGTCTTCTGAGGCAGGATGCCGGGCTGAAATGGGAGCTTTTCAAGGTGGGAGAATCACAAGCTGCTAAAGTGGCGGCGAGTGATCACCGGAAGAGAGCTTCCGACGGTTCGTAAATATGCATAAAGCGTTACTGGACCGGATGACATTGGATCAAGGGACTGCCTCAAAAGGGCAGTCCTTTTTGATCGGCATTCTTTTCGGATGGTTTTCGTCGAGACATCCGTCAAGGTATGTCTATAATACGGGACTGCCCCACAAGCAAATCCCGTAGGGAGAAGTAGCTGCCTCAGGAGGATCTGGCTCAGGCTTTCAAGTCAGGTCCAAAAGAGGCAGTTTTACTATCCTCCCCCAAAGTATTTGATCACCTGCTCTCAGGCAACTGATCAGGCGGGGAGTATGGTGATGTTAAACGATCGTTTATAAAGGAGGAATGTAAAATGCTGTGGCTTATGTATTTTGCTACAAGTACAGGTGAGGCCTGCGAAATGGTGGACAAAGCGATCAAGGAGCTCAAAGGCGATGATCCTAAGTACGCTGCCGCGCCATTCATGAGGATCAATATCGACCTCGAGGGCAATCAGTCTCAGAAGTATGAAGTGAAAAACGTTCCATGCATCTACGCCGGCAAAGAGAAGGTCTTCGAGTATGAAGCAGGAATGCAGTATGAAGAGGTCAAAGCTGCTGTAGGCAGAGCGATGGATCGTTTCCTTGGAGACGCTATCCTGTAAAGAAAGCAGATTATGATCAGGCTGTGCGGCTTTTGCTTTCCCGCATTGTCTGTGAAAGACCGCCGCGGCATCATCTGCGGCGTCAGTGATTAAATGAACTGCCGTAAGATCGGCAGATGACCAGAGTATATGGACTTAAATGAAACACCGGTCCGGGTGCTTGAGACGGGCCGGTGTTTTATTGTGTTTTTATATGACTGCTGCTGCCGGTAATGTGCAGAATACGCTGCGTGCATCAATTTACCGGAGATCTCAGTAGGCAAGGCTGTTAAGTATCTGTTCTATAAGAAACAGTCCTCCGGCTGCACCGAGATGAGTCTTGTCGATGACGTCGATATAACCGATCGACGGAAGCGATATCTCTATTCCGCTGAATCTTCTGCCTTCCGCCTTCATTCTGGCGATCGTGTTGCCGTCAGCAAGCACTATCTCGGGATCGTCATCGGTCTCTGTCATTCCAAGGTATTCTTTAAGGAAAGAGGCATAACCCTGCTTTACGGAAGGCTCTCCAAAGACCGCGAAGCGCGCCCCTTTCGGAAGCCCTGTTAGTGAGCTTATCCGTGCGATATGGATAAAGACTTTTGCACGGGCTTTCTCAAGCTCCTCGACGGCAGGACCGGGATCTGCAGACAGCCTGTCACAGACTTCGCGTATAAGCTTTTCCATCGCCTTGAATCCGACCGGATATCCATATTCTGATCTGATGTACGGCGTCCCAAACTTTCCGTTCAGATATTCGGCAGCGTCGCAGCCCCAGTCAGGGTCGATCACGACATTAAGCGCTGCTTCAGGAACAGCTTCCAGCTCCTCCGGAGTGCTCTCGCAGAGCAAAGCTGTATTTATCCGGACTTTGCAGAGTGACAGCAGTCTTTTGATCTCAGCTATGTCTCCGGTATGATATTTCTGATATATTGAGAGGCCGAGCAGGTTTACCGTATGGCTGCCGGACTGATCGTTCTTTTCTTCACCGCAGTATTTGTCGATCACTGTTCTGCATGCCTCTTTATATCCGTCGGTCACGTCTTTTGACCAGCCGGGAGACTGACATGTGATGATCTTGATATATCTACAGCCATGATCATCAGAAAGATAACCTGGCCTGCCGTCAAGGCTTTGATCTGTGACAAAGCCGCAGGACGTCACCGTGGCGCGGACTATCCGCTCGAGATCGTCTCCTATCAAAGCAGCGCCGGGCGAATTCACGACAGCGATCACGCTTGGCGTCATCCTGCCGAGGATGTACCTGATCGCGTCGGTCAGCTTTCCTTCGCTTCCATAGACATAATCGCGCTTATCGAGATATGTGCACGGTACGCGCCTCTGGCCGAAGAACCACTCATCCGGCCAGTTCAGAGGATCGTAATCATCTTTCCGTACCGACTGGTTCTCTGCGGTTATGCTGTGAAAGAACTTGCAGCCGGTCGGACCGTTCAATATGACGAGTGAGTTTCTGATCCCCTCAAAGCCTAAGATCAGGCCAGTCATACTGTCGGGAGTTATGTTATCCAGATATTCTTCAGACATCTCAGTCTCCTGTTTTGATCTGTCAGATCCTTTTCTTTTATTGGTTTCCGGCAGACTGTCATGCATAGTATTTATCAAAAAGCTTTCTGTCTTCACGCCACTCGCCCTCAGTCCCGGTCTCGACGAGCCCGGACCAGCGTTCTACAAGGTCGAGTCCGGAGAAGAACCCAACATCCGGGCACATCGGGATAGTGTCGAATATCGCTTTGTGCTCGATCTTTTCGGTGGTGTAGTTTCCAAGAATGATGTCAGGCTTCAGCTGTTCTATGTCGTGAACGCGCTGTTCAGGGTCGTAGTCTTCGACTACATCGATGTCTGCGGCCTCAGGGATAGAAGTACGGAAGCCTTCGTCCTGAGAGAAATTCAGGATGCCGATCTTGACGATCTCCATGCCGCAGTCGAGCGCGGCGCGGAGGATCCAGTCAAGCTCATGATTGTACGTCACGATGAAGAGCTTCTTCCCGGAAAGCACTGGTCTTAGCTCTTTTATCCGGTCAAAGTATTTTTCACTGTTTTCAGAGATCAGCTTCTCGGCCTGCTCATGCTTTCCAAAGTGTTCTGCGATCCCGCGGATCCATTCTTCGGTCTCTTCATAGCCGACAGGAAACTGCATATCGAAGAACTCTGATCCGTATTTTTCAGTGAAGAACCGCTCGAGGATATTCCCGGTGTAGTCTTTATATGCGAGGAGATTCAGATCCGCGGAGCAGAAGCGTCTGACTGATTCGTAAGTAGTGTTGTAGAGAAATCTGCAGTTCACTTTGATGCCCATTGCGTCAAGGAATGATCTTACGACTGAGAAATTGCTTTCAGCGTTCTTTATCACGACTTTCTCAAACACTATGTTGACTGTATCGGGCTCACGCTTTACGGCCGGGTCGATGATCTGTTCTGCCAGGCTGGTGTACGCCATCAGCATACCCTGGAGATAGTCGCCGGAGAGATTTCCGTCAGCTTTCACCGTTATCACAGGCCGGTCAGGTGTGGACAGTGCCTTCACACGGTCGATGTCGTCGCCGATGATACCGGCAGGACATGCGCTTACGACGATCAAAGCCTTCGGCGAATCTTTTCTTGCAAGTATCTCCTGTACCTTATCGAACAGCTTGTCAGTACCGCCGAATACCATGTCGCTCTCATCCATGTCAGTAGCTTCCATGGCAGGAAGAAGTGAGGACGGAAGGAGTGTGCCGCGCTCGTAGAGCGCCCGCCTTCCTGTGCTGCTCACAGTCTGCCAGGAGATATAGGCACAGCTCTTCGGACTGTGCATGAGCACCATTGCGTCTCTTATATGGACGCTCATGCATACCGCACCGTTAAAAGCACAGCCGTGAAGAGGCTCGTCGCGTATCACGTTCTTGGAAAGAAGATCAGCAAGGGCGGCGTTTTTGCGGCTGCCTGCCGCAGATGATACATCAGGTTCCGGCGCGAGCATGCTCGCGCCAGCCGGCTGGCCTGCCTGATCTATGCTGCTTTTATCTGCTGTGGCATCTTCGCTGTTTTCGTAGAACACAGTGCCCATGATAAGTGACTCAAGCTCTTCATCCGTAAGGGGACTGGCGCTGTAATGCGGGGTGCCTTCTATTATTCGCTTTGCGATATCTCTGAAGATATCCGCCGTGCTGTCAGGGCTTTGATGTGAAGCTTCGATGAGAGTCATGTTCTCGCGCTCACATTCGGCGAACGCCTCGCTCCTCGGAACAGACGCGAACACGGGCAGGCTGACCGCATCGGCGAATTTTCTTACCCGCTCGAGCTCGCCGGATACATTCCTGCTGTTATAGATCACACCTGCGATCCTAGGCGTGTCTGTGTCGTAGTTCGCGATGCCACGGAGGATGTTGTTCGCAGCATATATAGACATGTATTCTCCGGATGTTACAATGAAGATCTCGTTTGCATACTCACGCCTTATCGGTACAGCAAATCCGCCGCAGACCACGTCGCCGAGCACGTCGTATAAGACAGTATCATAGCTTTCTTTGATATGAAATCGGTCAAGAAGCTCAAAGGCAGTGATGATGCCGCGGCCGGCGCACCCCACGCCAGGTTTTGGGCCGCCTGCCTCTATGCAGCCTGTTCCAGCAAAGCCGTGAAAAAGGATATCATCCGGCTTCTGATCGAGCATGGCTGTATCGCGGATATAATCGAGCACAGTAGTGATCCTCTGGCCATGCATGAGAAGCCTGGTAGAGTCATGCTTCGGGTCGCAGCCGATCTGAAGGACTTTTCTGCCCTGGACTGCAAGTGCCGCCGATATATTGGAGGCGAGCATCGATTTACCGATACCGCCTTTTCCGTATATGGCTATCTCTTTCATCTGTTATTCCTCCGTATGATATCATTATATCCCAAGACAGGAAGAAAAACATATAAACCGTGATTTTAAGAGCGTTATAGCCTCATATAGTATTGACTGAAAAAAATGATAGTAATAAAATATAAGTATAAAGAAACAAGGTGTTTTGTGCGCTCCGATAGGAGCATCAGGGGAATCAGGTGAGAGTCCTGAGCGGTACCGCCACTGTGAGTCATAAGTCAGGAAACCTGCACAGAATAGTCCATGGCAAACGGTCTATTTGCGAGAATGGTCAAAGTAGCAAATACGGGCTGCGGCTTGTTCAGCCGCGGCTTTATTTTTAGGCCGGATGTAGAATGAATGATCAAAGGAGGGAATGGTCAAGATGAAGAAAGTTGTAAGATTGTTCATCGGATTATCAGTACTTACAATGCTGATGGTCTGCATGACAGCAGTGTCGTTCGCAGGAACGGGTGACGACTATGCAGAAGTGGATTTCAGAGCAGGAATTCCGGGATCTGTCGATTATCTGAATGACGATCTGGAAGTAACAGGAGACCTGGTCGAGCAGTACTTCCCTGAACTTGCAGAATATGATGTAGCAGACGGTGTTTCTTTTGCAGATGCACTTGTTGCTGCTCACATCGATAAATACGGGGAAGATAAGGTAAAAGATCATCTGGCTATGTCATATAACGCCAGCTGGCAGGCAGTGACAGTAGAAAAGCAGTTTGATCACAGCTATGTAGGGTTCTATTATCAGAACAATACATCTATTCCTGTAGCTGTAACAGGACAGAAAGTTGCGGATGACGATGTTCTGTTTGCGGGTTCATATTCTGATTACAATTATACAGATCTCTTTGCGCATTTCAGTAAAGACAATGTCCTGATGAAAAAAGGCGACGATCTTGAGATGAGCCTGTCTGTAGATAACTGGGGGACAGCATTAGTACCAGCAACTGCCGAATTCTATTCGGTAAACCTTGTAACACTTGAGAAAACAAAGATCGAGGATGCTGTATTTGATAAAGGCTCAGTAAAGCTTCATTTTGCTGATAAAGGTGTTTATGCCATCGTAGCAGATGGAGAAGTAGAGTATGAGTCTACCGACTGGAGCACAATGCAGCCTATTACCGTAAAAGCGCAATATGCAGGCGCTATCTGCAGAGTGAACGTCGATGTGGATCCTGCGAAGAAATTCCTGGTAAGCTTTGCAGCCGGCATGCCTGGATCATATGACTATATCAATGAGCTTATGTGGGTCAGAAGCGATCTCGTAGAAACATACTTCCCTGAGATGGCAGATTATGAATGCGCTGGAACATCTTTCGCTGACGCTATGGTAGCAGCCCATATTGCGAAATATGGCAAGGATAAAGTAAAAGATAATCTTGCATTTGGCGGTAAAGACTGGGTAAGCAAGCAGTTCGGGCATACTCTCTGCGGAATCTACGCTTTGAATGGCGCACTGATAGGGAATGGCGCGAACACAGATGCAATACAGGAGTATGACAAATTATACGTTGGTTCATATTCTGATGAAACATATGCGGATCTGTTCTACAGCCTTGTTGAAGATGATATCTCCACTACAGTAGGCAAGACAGTTACTATTGATCTGAATGTCAACAACTGGGGAACTCCTGTTGCTCCGACAGATGTTAAAGTAAAGCTGCTGGATGGTGAGACATATGAGCTTACAGATCTTGCAGATGCAGTATACGAAGATGGCAAGATCACAGTGAAATTCAATGAGACCGGAGCGTATCGCATTGCAGTTGAAGGCACAGTTACCTATGAAGCAGATTATGGTTCAGGACCGTTCACTCAGGTCGGTAAGATCATGGGCTCTTATGCTTATGTAGAAGTAACTGAAGCAAAGCCAGCTACGCCTAAGATCACATCTGCCAAGAGAAACAGCAAGACCAAAGCTACAGTGAAATGGGCCAAGGCTAAGAATGCAAAGAAGTACGAAGTGGCATACAAGATGAAGGGTGCCAAGAAGTGGACAACAAAGAAGACTTCAAGCACCAAGATCGTGCTCAAGAAGCTGAAGGCCAAGAAGGCATATCAGGTGAAGGTACGTTCTATCAACGGATCGGTCAAATCTGCATACAGCAAGGTAAAGACCATTAAAGCAAAATAACACGTGATCATCACATAGTTTTAATAAAAGGATAATAATTCTCTGTATAATAAAAGGTGAATTAATATCGTCGGTCCGGGCGGCATGTCATGCCGCCCGGGCATAAGCATTTTTGGGATTTGAGATTATGAAAGCATATCTGGATCAGCTGAAAAACAGCATATCATCAGGCAACTATCTGAAAAACAGGCAGGTCAGACTTGCTCTGCTTGCGCTTGCCTTTACGCTGGCATTCTGTGTATTCGTTACGGCTACACTTTTTGCCGGCTCTTCTTATGTTCCCGAAGATACCGTGCAGGATCTGAACTTTGAAAGGTCTCAGGTCTATGTTGACGGTGCTGGATATGTACTTGACAGCTATACCAAGAAAGAGCACGAGGAACAGGAAGAACAGCGGCAGGAGATAATCGAAGAGGAACCGCCTAAGCAGGAGACGCCTCAAACGACGCCTACACAGCCGACCAGTCCTGGACTCAGGACTTATCCGAGATCGTACACACCTACTTATAGGCCGCCTACGTCGCAGACTCCGACTACTCCTCAAAAGAAGCCTGAAAAGCCGAAAAAAGAGAAGAAGAGCGAATACGAGAAGAAGAAAGAAGAGGCTTCCGAGGATCCCGTAATAAAGATCTCGGGCATCAAGAACAACGCGACCGTCAAGGGAACAGAGAAGAAATTCACCGTAAAGGCTACGAGCTATGACGGCGACGAGATCACGGGAAGCAAGCTTACCGTAAAGATGAACGGCGTGAAGCTCACACCAAATGATGACAATAAATATGTCGGCGAGGTCATCGACGGCAGTAACAAGATAGAAGTAAAAGCCGTAGACGAAAGCGGCAATTCCGCCAAGAAAACTGTCAAATTCAAGGGCGTCACAGATGCTGAGCCTGAGGAGATAGGAGAGCTTGACGTAGTAGTAACTGCAGATGCTCTCGGGCTGGATACCGTAGTTGAAGAGAAATCTGTAAAGATCTACGACAATGAACAGCTCTCTGATGTGGTCAAGAGATATTTTGACAGCTTTTCAGATGTTAAGGCAGAAGATATCGGATCCGGATATTATGAGATCGGGCGTATAAAGAAAGACGGGATCCTTGATGATATCCCGGATAATGTGATCGAAGATCTGGAGGAGATGGGGATCACTCCTCCTGATAATAAGAATTCACTTGGGCTTAATGACTTTGGCCCGGGATCAGGATGGATGTACAGTGTGGACGGCAATTCACCGAGCAAATATATGTCCAGTATGGATCCTAAAGATGGATCTCTGGTAGAGATCTACTATACAGTATCGGGTATGTAGGGTACGGTACGATGAAGAATCTGATGAGAAACAGCATCATTACGATGACGGCAGTAATGGTTTTGATGGCGGTCAGCGCCATATGTTATGAAGGAGCATATGCTTCCTCATGGCCGTCGTTCAGAGGGAATAAGAATAATAACGCTGTTGGAGAGTACAAGACTCCGATAGAGCAGGAGCTTACTGAGCCTGCATGGGTGAAGCAGTTCGGAGATCCGGTGAGCGGCATGGGCGGATGGAATTATGCCCCTAACACACCGATAATCGTTGATGGAGAACTCATAACTACATCAGCAAAATCCATTCAGCGTATAAGCATAAGCACCGGCGTCGTAAACAAGACCGGTGAACTGGATCTGGCAGTAAACTGGGGCTATACTCCGCTGACATATGAGCAGGTCAGTGAGGATCAGGGAGTGATCTTCTGTCCTCTTGCCGGCGGATGCGTAGAGGCTGTAGACAGAGATTCCCTGCAGAAGATCTGGCGGTTCAATCCAAATGAGAAAGCAGATGGTGAATATGTCTGGGGAATGAGGACTGAACAGACTATGGAGGATTACAGGAGCACTCATGATGGGCAGGATCCTCCGGCAGAGCTGGTTACTGAAGATGGAAACGTATATGCAAACGGGACACATCAGTCAGTATCCCCGCTCGTTTATTCAGACGGCATACTTTACTCAGGTCTTTATCCTGGACAGTATCATTTCTTTGACTATTTCTATGCGGTAGCGACCAGAGATATGCAGCTTCTGGATCCTAAGACCGGCGCAATGAGAACATATAAAGCCGGCGAGCTGATCTGGAAATATAAATCCAAGGGCGGATTCTACTGGAACGGGGCAGTTGTTATAGGAGACGCGGTAATAGTAGGTACGCAGGATGGTGTGAGCAATAATGATGTCACAGGAGCATCAGGCGGTCCTACAGCAGACTCACGCATACTGGCACTTGACAGAAAGAGCGGAAAAGTGATCTCAGAGCACATTCTTCCGAATGCAAGTGATATATGTTCATCTATTGTTTACGATGAAGAGGGCACAGGACGGATCTTCTGGACTACTTGCGGAGGTTTCATTTGCTCAGCTGCAGTTGACAAGGAGACCGGGGAGATCAGCGATGTGAAGCAGGTCCCGATAGAAGGGACAAAAGCTCTTACCGTAAGCACTCCTGTCGTATATAACGGAAGAGTATATTTTGGATACACATGTAAGGAAGCAGCCGGCAGACTTGCTGTATGCAGGGCCAGCACACTGAATGAGATATTCCATGTAGATCTGCCGAAATACTCCAAGAGCTCACCGCTTCTTACAACTGCATATGAGAAAGATACCGGCTATCTTTATGTATATATGGTCCAGTATAATAAACCTGGCGGAATATATGTCATAAAGCTGTGGAATGAAGCTACAGACGCAAGCAGCGAAACGGATGTGAAAGTATCTGAGCTGTTCTCCGCTAATGGATACAGCGAATACAGCGCGGACAGCCTGATCGCTGATGACAGTAAAGGCCAACTGTATTACAAGAACGACAGTAATTCCATATTTGCGGTCAGAAAGTGTGATAAAGTCACGCTCGGCAAGACAACAGGCGTCACTGCCAAACCTGCATCCACAGCGAAGAAAGTCACTATAAAATGGACCAAGGATAAAAACGCTAACAGCTATCGTTTGCTTTACAGGCTGAACGAGACAGGGGCGTTCAAGCGTATCGATCTGACAAAGAACAAATATACGCTGACTGTCAAGAACCCGAGCGTGGTGACAGTCCGTATAATGCCGGAATATAAAGACGCCGCTAAAGAAGTTCATGGAACATATTCTGATGATGTGACGGCCTACTCTGCCAAGTCATCTATCAAGAAACTTACCGCAGGGAAAGGTGCATTCACCGTCAAGTTCAGTAAACATAAGATCTGTGACGGGTATCAGATACAGTACTGCGCCACGAAGAATATGAAGTATCCATACACGGTCACCAAGAAAGGGTATTCGACAGTTAAGTATACAGTAAGTCCTCTTATGAGCGGTAAGACATATTATGTCCGTGTCCGTTCATACAAGACGGTAGGCCAGAAGAAAGTAAATGGCAAGTGGACCGGCGGAACGCTTCAGTACGGCAACTGGAGCACCAAAAAGAAAGTCAAAATCAAATAAATAGCATGGACAGGGGTCCGCGGCAGGACATGTCTATAGATGGCATGGCGCTGCGGTAAAGATATATAACGGAAAGGTATCAGAAAATGGAAGAAAAAGGACAGCAGACACAGACATCTCAGGCGGCATTCACTGAGCAGACAGCTCAGGTCGCAAGACAGCAAGCTGAATATGCGCAGCCGGCTCAGAGGAAGTTCGGCATCATGAAGGCTGAGCAGATCTGCGGTGAAGTCGCAAAGGCTATCAGCGGCAAAAACGAGATCATTGCCAAGGTCATGACCGTGATCGTTGCAGGCGGACACATACTTCTGGAGGATATCCCGGGAGTCGGCAAGACGACTCTTGCGCTCGCGTTCAGCAGAGCAATGGATCTCAAGTTCAACCGTGTTCAGTTCACACCTGATGTAGTACCTTCAGATGTGACAGGATTCTCACTGTATAACAAGGAGACAGGCCGCTTCGAGTATAAAGAAGGCGCGGCGATGTGCAACATACTTCTTGCAGACGAGATCAACAGAACATCGAGCAAAACCCAGTCATCGCTTCTTGAGGTCATGCAGGAAGGCAACGTCACAGTAGACGGCGTAACTCACGAAGTACCGAAGCCGTTCCTCGTGATAGCTACAGAGAACCCGGTTGAGACAGCAGGGACACAGATGCTTCCTGAAGCTCAGCTCGACAGATTCGCTGTCCAGCTTTCAATAGGCTATCCTGATAAAGAATCAGAAATGGGGATCCTCGCTGACAGAAGAAAATCAGATCCGCTCGACCTCATCAGGAAGGTCGCGAATGCAGATGATATCCTGAGAATGCGTGATGAAGCCCGCGATGTTTATATCGACGCAAAGATATATGACTATGTTACAGATCTTGTAAGAGCTACCAGAGAGCACAGACTGATAAAGCTTGGAGTAAGTCCAAGAGGAGCTATCTCCATCTGTTCACTTGCTCAGGCAAGGGCATATATCAGCGGAAGAGATTATGTGATACCGCCTGACGTACAGGCAGTGTTCCACGATGCAGCCCGCCATCGTATCATGCTGAGCTCACAGGCTAAGCTTGAGGGGCAGAGTGCTGACAGCATAATAGATGATATAATGAAGAATACCGGCCTTCCGGATGTAACTAAGAAGTAATGAAGAGAGTCAGAGCAATATTTGCAGTCTGGCTGATCCTGGCCGGCGTTATATACGTGCTACATGGAAGTAAAGCAGCGGCAGCGATGTTTATTGTTGCTGCGTTTTACTGTGTGCTGGCTTTGATCATGGTGTACGTGTGCGGGAAGAAACTTGAGGTAGCTGTACGGGGAGAGTCAGGAGTAAACAAAGAACAGAAGGCCGAGGTAACTGTGACTTCCTCGAACAGATCACGCATACCAGTGCCTGCATGCAGGCTGGATGTTTCATGCAGAAATATTCTTACGAGGGAGCAGCAGCAGATCTCGCTGATCCACGCCTGCGGTCCGAATTCTGAAAAAAGCAGCAGCTTCTCGCTTACGAGCAGTTACTGCGGTATGGAAGATATAAAGATAGACGAAGTCAGGATCTCAGACCCTGCAGGGCTTTTCAGCAGGAGCCAGAAGGCTGATGCTGACGCAAAGATCTACGTTATGCCTGAAGTTAAAGAGATCGAGATCCCGAGTGAGTATCTTGATTCATATGATATGGAGAGCTATTCGTACTCTCAGCATATCAAAGGAACCGACACAGGAGAGGTGTTCGGTATCAGGGAATATGCCGACGGCGACAGCCCGAAGCAGATACACTGGAAGCTTTCCGCAAAGATGGACGACCTGATGGTCAAGATCCCGTCTTATCCTATCGAGAACAAGCTGGCAGTCCTGCTCGACAATTCAATTGCCGTAGGACAGGATATCAGCGCAGACAAGAGGAATGACCTTATGGAGCTGTTCTTCTCTGTGTCATTGTCTCTCCTCAGAAAGAACATAACACATTCACTGGGATGGTGTGATCACAGGACTGGCGGATTCATATTGAAGAGAATAGAAAATGAGAATGACATGTGGGCGGCAGTTCCGGAAGCCCTGTCAGCAGGGATAGAAGAAAGCAGGCTCAGCACGTCATACAGATTCATCGGGGCATATGGGGAAGAGCATTTCACCAATCACTTCATTGTAACCGCGACCGGTGCTGTTGAGACAGAGCTTCTCAATGAATACGGACAGGTACGCGAGTTCATGTGCAGATAGAGAGCAGTATGAGACTAGAAACTACAGAAAAAGTAAATAACAGGAAGCTGAGCATCGCCATTGACGTGCTTCTGGCACTGATGCTCGGAAGTGCATGCTTCTTCGTGTTCATCACCATGTTTGGCCTGAAATGGCCCGGGAGCGGTATATTCTCAGGAAGCATCTCCGGGGGACTGGCAGGTATATGGGACAAGATCGCGGACAGGCTAGGTAATCTTGACTATGTTATTCTTCCTAAATACAAGGCTAAAATGTCATCGGGAGGGAATCCGGTCTGCGGAACAGCTCTCACGATGATCCTGGCTGCGTTTTCAGTCATATCTTATTTCATCATCAAATCAAGGACGCGTCTTCTGATGCTGCTCTTTGCGGTACCTCTTGCGATCGTCATGCTTGTGTACGGCCTGACACCATCAGTATACGCAGGAGCATTCTTTGCGGCGGCGGTCATAATCGTGCTCGCTGTCATGCGAATGGACGAAGATCTCGACATTAAGTTTTTCATGGTCCCGGCGGCCATGCTCATCGCATGCGTACTGCTGCTCGCAGTCGTGGACAAGACAGTATCGCTTAAAGAGCCGAGAGATCTTGCTAATTACGCCGCATCTGTTAAAACATCTATCGACAGGATGAGGTATGGAAGCGACCCGCTTCCTTCAGGCGATCTTGGAAGGATCTCAGGCAAGGATCTCAAGGACTCTAGAGGTGAGATAGAATCTGTAAAGCAGGCGCTGGGGCAGACAGATACTGCTCAGTCCGGCGGAGTCAATTATTATGATCCGTCGACAGGAACGTTTGACTATGGGACCGAAGACAGCAGTTCTGATGAAAATGGTCAGACAGAAGATTCGGATTCACCTGGAAGCAAGACTGCACTTACTGTTGAGATGAGTTCGCCTGAATCGTATTACCTCAGAGGGTTCATCGGGGCTCAATACGATAAAAACAAGTGGAGCACACTGTCTAACGATACTTTCTACGGTATGAGAGACACAGTATTCTGGCTGAACAGAAGATTCTTTGACGGCTTATCGGAAATGTCAAGGGCTGCGAGTCTCGGAGGCGCCGGAAGCTTTGCCGGGACAGTAGATCAGACTCCTGCTGTATCGTCTCTTCCTGAACAGCCGGCTGAGGATCCGGGGACCGGACAGTATCCGGATGACAGCACAGCTCAGACTCCGGAAAGTGCAGCACCTGAAACACCTGGAACCACTTTTGATAATGGATCAGATACAGACGGCGGAGAATATGATTCCGGGACAAGTACAGCTCCTGGGACAGGAACTGCGCCTGGAACGGGTACAACTCCTGGGACAGGCACTGCTCCTGGAGCCGGTACAACTCCTGGCACTGGCAGCATCAACGGTGAAGATGAAGAAGATGACGGCACATTCAGCACAGTAGGGTTTATCGACGCAGTGTATGCTGAGAATGATACTCCGGAATACGGAAACAGGATCAGCGTAAAAGTAAAAAGCGCGTCGAGAAGATATGCCTTTGTGCCATATGAACTGTACCTGAGACCAGCAAAAGGAAATAAGGCTCGGAAATCCGAGATGGTTCTTCCAAAGAAGACAAAGAACTACGGCGGAAGCCACCTGGGAACTGAAGGATTCACAGGACAGTCATCGTATACATATACTGCAGATACGAACCTCACAGGTTCCTGGACGGATGCGGTGGGCAAGCTCTACACCGCCCAGCAGACTCAGGAGATACAGGATTACTTCATAAGCGAGAGCCACTATAACGTGATGCAGTACGAGAATTATCTGGATCTTCCGGATAAGTACAAGCAGATCTTCAACATGGAAGTTGGAGCGCCTGGAGATATATCTCAGGATCACGCTGATTATAAAAAGACGATCGACCTGATATCCAATTATCTTTCAAGCAGGTATATCTATTCTGAAAGTTTCAGCAGGCCGAAGGGAAAGCAGGATGTGGTGGAGCAGTTCATAGGATCCAAGAGTGGCTGCGATATGCACTTTGCGACCCTTGCGACTCTTCTCTTCAGATATTATGGAATACCTGCAAGATATGTTGAGGGATATCTTGTTACGCCTGATATGGTCGGACAGGATGCGTCAACGGACTATGGGTATTCAGATGATACATATGATACCGGAGATACGGCGGCTGAAGGTGAGGCATCTTCAGATCAGACGGTGAAGACAGTTGATGTGCCGAAGGCGGCAAACCACGCCTGGACCGAGATATATATCGATGGCTTCGGATGGGTTCCTTTTGAAGCGACGCTTGATTACCGCGGAATAATGAAGGAAGCGGATATGAGCATCGGACTTCAGAACGTGGATTATGAATATACTCCGCCAGAGCCTGATGAGATCGAGGATATGGAGCCTGAAGATACAGATGAGGAAGATGACGACGAGATAGGAAAGAAGCTCCTGAAGATGTTCTGGACGCTGATCATCCTGCTTATCATCGCAGCCCTGCTCTATATAGCGTTCAAATACGGACGGTACATAAAGGAAGAGCGCCGCTGGAAGAAAGCGTTTGCCGATAGTGATCCGAAGAAGGGCATCAAAGCGCTTTACCAGTATGCACTGCTTAAGAAATGGAAGCTCTCAGGAATAGCAGAGGGACTCGGATTAAGAGCATCATACAGTACCGAGACTATGATGGAAGGCGAGCGAAGAGCAATGCTTTCTGAATTCAATAAGGCAAAAGAGCAGGCTAAGAAAGATAAGACAGCTGAGAAGAAGAAGGCCAGAGAAGAAAAAGCGAAGGCGAAAGCCGAAGCGAAAAAGGAGAAGGCAGAAGCTAAAGCCGAAGCAAAAAAAGAAAAGGCAGAAGCTAAAGCTGAAGCGAAGAAAGAAAAGGCTGAAGCCAAAATAGAGACAAAAGCTGACGCTGACGCTGGCGATATCAAAGAAACAGCAGAAACAGAAGCTGAGAAAAAACAGGAGCAATAATGAAAAGATACCTGAAGAGATTAACAGTCTTTGTACTGATCATATCACTCGCAGCCATGGCATTGGCGCTTTCTGGATGCGGCAGCGGAGGATCATCGGGTGGAGGTGCTTCAGGAGGCAGTGAGCTCGACTCTGTAATAAAAGACGCCTCTGAGTTTCTGGTCGAGAATGTAGAAGTGGATTCACTTGACTCGATGGGAGGCGGATGGATACCTTTTGCTCTCAGGATGTCAGGGACAGATGCGGCTGATGATGAGTATTATGAGGCATACTATGACAGTGTCCGCGTGGCGGCGAAGACGAACGGCGGAGTGTTGAGCGAGGACAGACCGACTGCCAATGAGCGTGTTTCAATGAACCTCAGGGCTCTCGGCAAAGACCCGACGAATGTTGAAGGCGAAGATCTCATGAAGGTGGTCGACGATTACGACCTGATATGCAGGCAGGGTCTTAATGCTGAGATATATGCTCTCATTTCCGCGAACTATGTAGGATATACCCTTGAGCATGAGGATGACTATCTGAATGATCTTATAGAATCGCAGAATCCGGATGGGGCATTTGGTATGGACAGCAAGCATCCAGATTCAGATATGACCGCTATGGCGCTCCAGGCGCTTTCAGCATATGACAGCCGTATTGAAGGAAATAAGAAGAGCGATCCAAGAGCTGAAAAAGCGATCGACAAAGCGCTGGAATGGCTGAAGGAAATGCAGCAGGATGACGGCAGCTTCGGAAATTCGGAATCGACAGCGCAGGTAATCATTGCGATGAACTGTCTCAGGATGGATCCTGAAGGAGAGGAATTCACCAAAGGTGAAAACAGCCTATATGATGGACTGATGGCTTTCCACACTGATAAGGGATTCAGTCACGAAGCCGGAGACGAGGTAGACATAATGGCTACAGAACAGAGCCTGATGGCGCTCGACGCAATAAAGATGGCAAAAAACGGTGAAAGAATATTCGGATGATCGTAAATGGACGATGAATTACTGAAAAAGGCAAGATCAAAGCATAATAAGTATATTCTTACTGTCATAGTCCTGGCGCTGTTTGCAGCAGCTTTTTTCCTGGGATTCAGGATCATGGGCCCAGGCGCGGGGAAAGCTGGCGCCGGCGGATCGGGTTCGGGCGGTTCCGTGACGATCTCCATCGACTGTAAGAATCTGGCAGATAACATGGACATGCTTGAGAAGCCGGAACTTGAGAAGTACATACCAGAAGATGGTGTGATCTTAGAGCCGACAGAATATAGTTTTGATGAAGGTGAGAACGTATACGACGCACTCGAAGCCGTATGCCTTGCAAATGACATCCAGCTGGAGTCATCAGAGGACGCTGTCTACAAGTCGCGCTATATAGAAGGCATCAATTACCTGTACGAGAAGGACGGAGGCAAGATGAGCGGCTGGCTCTTCTCTGTAAACGATGAAGTGCCGAATTACGGCGCGAGCAAAGTCAAGCTGAAGAACGGCGACAAGATCCGCTGGTTCTACACCGTGGACTACGCTGAGGACAGCAGCATGTGAAGGTAAGGGCGGCTTAAAGCCGCTTTTTTATTGCAACACTTTATACTTTTTTTCATACTTAACATATGAAAGCTTTCGAATGTAGCTCAATGATAAAGGAAGAGATCTACAGCAATGAATGAACTTGAATTGACTGAAAAAGCAATAGCCGGGAGCCGAGACGCGTTTTGCGATCTGTACGATCTGTACCGCGTCAGGCTTTACCGCTATGCGTATTACAGACTTCGTGACAGAGATGACGCTGAGGATGCCGTCTCTTCATGCGTACTTTCCGCATGGGAGCAGATCAGGAAGCTCAAGGAGCCAGGAGCTTTTCCGGCATGGATATTCAGGATACTGAAAGGCTCATGCGCCGCTGTCATCAAAGCCCAGATCGAAAGGAAAAAGCTTATCTCTCTTGATCCTGACGGAAAAGCGGAGCTCAGCACGGACGGAGAAGAATCCAGAGAATTCGAAGTGCAGACTGCGGCATCCGGTGATACGGAAAATGAGAAAGCACCAGACCCGGAAACAAATGCGATCCTTATGGAAGCTCTGAATACACTCGATGAAGAATCACGCGAGATGGTGCTGCTTTCCGCAGTCGGAGGGCTTACGGGAAGAGATATAGGCGAGATCTACGATATGCCGCAGGGGACGGTAAGATCGAGATTGTCACGGAGCTTTGCAGCCATGAGAAAGCTGATGGAGGCAGGAAATGAGCGATAGAGAAAAGGGTATGGAAATAGATCAGGAATATCTGGCTGACATGTTCGAGCACGACGGGATCGAGGTTCCGGATAGTCTTTCCAGAAACGATATAGAGAGCATGCTCGAGAAAGCGGATGCAGATGGATCCGGACAGAGTGATGCAGCAAGTGCAGCAGGGGAAGATGCGGCGCCGGATGTGCCAGGTACTGAAGGTAAAAAGACAGTTAAGAAGGCCGTGAAAAAGCACACATGGCTTAAGCCGGCAGGCTGGGCTGCGGCGATAGCAGCCTGCCTGATGCTGGTCGTGCTTCCTGCTGTTAATGCGCGGAAGGCCGAGGCGGAAGATCTCATCACTTTCAAGTCATATGGCGAGATCTACAAGACGATCGATGAGATAACAGAAAGGGCCAGGGCTGTATACCGAAATGACTACTTTGCAGTACAGGAAGATGCTGAAGTTTTTGAAGGATCAGCTGACTCGGCAGTTGGAGGAAACAGCCTGAAGTCCGCCGCGCCCGGAATGTCAAAAGGAAGCAGCGCCGCAGATGATCATTCTGACACTTATATTCAGGTTGAAGGAGTCGATGAGGCGGATAAAGTAAAAGTCGACGGGAAATACCTGTATTTCATCGACGCATCTGGAAGCAGGATTCTGATATATAGAGCTGATAACGGGAAAGCTGTGAAAGTGTCATCGATCAGGGCTGACAGCAATGCGAGCTACAGCGACATATTCCTCAGGGGAGACAGACTCGTCGCGATAGCTGAACATTACAGCAGTGACATGGAAGTGACTACAGCGGCCGAGATCTATGATATCAGCAGCAGAGAAAAGCCATCAAAATCTGCAGAGTATGTCCAGAGCGGAATGCCTGTCTCGCAGCGCATGGTCGGAGATATCCTGTATCTCGTGACTGATCAGTACGCATATGATAAGGGGATTCCATACTGCGGAAGCGATGAGAAGACAGACAAGCTCAAAGCCGGTGACATATGCTGCGTACCGTCGCCTGCCGAAGCTGAATACACTGTTATCGGCGCTGTGGACACTTCGTCAGGAAAAGAACTGAGCCATGTGACAAAGGCGGTGCTCGGCGGTTCTCAGGATATCTACGCTAATGGTGAGAACCTCTACATCGCAGGTACGAAATATATCAGAGACAAGAGCAGCAAGCAGGGCGCCGGAGCTGTCAGACAGTATTTCATGCCGATCTACTCAGGCCGTATGGCGACTATGATAATCAAAGTCAGGATGGCGCATGGAGATATAAAGATCCTCGATTCTTCAATAGTAAAAGGTACGATCAATGACCAGTTCTCAATGGATGAGAGGGACGGAAAGTTCAGGATCGCGACGACTTCAGTCACAGACAGCGGTGAGCAGGTGAACAACCTGTTCGTGCTGGACAAGGACCTCGAAGAGCTCGGCCATGTGTCGGGTTTTGCGAGAGGTGAATCGATCAAAGCTGTCCGCTACGTAAAGAACAAAGCCTATGTGATCACGTATGAGCAGACGGATCCGCTCTTCGTGATAGACCTTACCGACAGCAGAAAGCCTGAGATCGAAGGCGCCGTAAAGATCGACGGATTCTCGACGCTGCTCGTACCGCTGTCAGGAGACAGGCTTCTCGGGATAGGATATGGGACAAGGCAGGTCGAGAGCTGGCAGGAGATATCCGGAATCAAATTCGCTTTGTTCGATATCTCGAATCCGTCAAAACCGGATGTCGTAACGAGCAAAACGATAGAAGGAGTATTCAGCGACGCCCAGGAAGACCACAGAGCGCTGGTGATGCTCGGAACCGGTGAGAACGCTGAGTTCATCCTCCCATGCTGGAAAGAGATCGAGAATTATGCAGTCGACTATGATGACGATATAGTGGAAGACGCAGAAGAAAGCGGCGAGACTGATGCAGAAGGTAAGTATTACGAATACACAGACAACAGCCCGCGCGGCGGCATACTCACGATGAGCGCAGCAGACGACAGGATAGACGTTAAGAGCTTTGATGAGATCCAGGACGGAGTAGAGAGATGTCCTGTAATAGGAGATTATATCTATGCAGTCACAGATATGGACGACGTCGTTTCAGTAAAGCTGACAAAGTAGACACTGAATCATATTAAATAAAAAAAGACAGGCTGCAGCCGGCAAGAGTATTTGCTGACTTGTGCCTGTCTCTTTTGATATACATATTATTTGTTTTGGATTATCTCTTCCACACTTACACCGAGTATGCGGGTAAGTTTGACGAAGGTGAGCACATCTGGTACACGCTCTCCCTGTTCCCACCTGTAGACAGTCTGTCTGGATACGTTCATCAGGTCGGCAAGCTCCTGCCTGGACATACCGCGCTGCTTTCTATACAGCTCCAGCTTTTTACCAATCACGGCACTTCCGGAATAGTATGAGTTTGAGAAATCAGCCGGGAGATCGATGCATGGCTTTCTTAGATTTTTAAATGCCTTCTGCAGTTTCCTGATCCCAACAGGCTTTACCAGAAAAGCGCTGCAATAGAGATCGTGGGCCTCAAGTGCGTAATCTGTATATCCCGTGACGAATATTATATTTATCTCAGGTGAAGCGGCTATGAGTTTTCTCGCAAGCGTGATGCCGTCCATATCGGGCATGACGATATCAAGAAGCGCAATGTCAAATATTCTGCTGCCTGCCTTTTCAAGTGCATCAGTGCAGCTAGTGGTACTCTCTATGACTGCTTCGGGGAAGAGTTCTTTCAGATCGTGCTTCAGATCATCCACTATCAGCTTTTCATCATCTACAATGAGTATATTCATATTTCATCCTCACAGGTAATCTTGTTTATTATCATGCGGTGCGGCTGCATCTGCTCTGCGGGAAGGCACCCGTATGATGACAGTGGTCCCGTCTTCTCCGCTTCTGATATCCAGTGAGCCGTTACAGAGCATCTCGAGCCTTGTGCGCGCATTCTTTATTCCTATACCACTAAGTGTCCGGTTTATATCTGCAGCCGATGTTCTGCCGCCTGTTTCCTCCGGCTCGCTTCGTACTGTATCATGATCATGGCTGTATGATTCTGTACGGTCTGGAGAGTACGGAAATCCGCTGCCGTTATCAAAGACTGTAATGAGGATGTCGTTTCCGTCAGAAAAGGACGCTATCTTTATCACTCCACTGTTTCTTACGCCATGCTTAAGTGCGTTCTCCACGATCGGTTCCACAGTGAATGGCGGGAGCATAAAGCCTTTTTCCTTGATATCATATATGATATCTATATTCTTGCTTTCATCAGCCAGAGAGAGCGACACATATGCTTCTATATGCTCCAGTTCTTCTTCAAATGGGATCAGCTTATCAGACTTGAGCGCGTCCAGATTTGCTTTAAGGTATTCTGAGAAATCCTCAACGCAGAGCACTGCTTTCTTCTGATCAGTTCGTATTAGTGATTTGATGATCTGTAGAGAATTGAATATGAAGTGCGGCTGCATCTGTTCACGCATCAGACGGATCTGGCTCTGTGACAGCTTCAGCTCCTTAGAGGCGAGCTCAGCCTGCATCTGGTTCTCATGAACTGTGACCAGGTACATATAATATAGAAAGACTCCGAGCGCGAACGTCTCATCGATATATCCGGAAGCGATATTAAAGCCTTCCAGTGTTCCTGTAAGAAGCGCGGCTCCGATCATGAACAGCAGGATGATGCCGTTCCGCCTGTTGCTCTGGAATAGCTTTATCGACCAGACTAGGAGAAGCGCCAGATAAAAGAACGTAACTATGTATATAGTCGTTCCGAGAGGACCACGGTTGAAGTGGTAGTCTTCGTCGTAGCTGAACACGAGCGTTCCCATGAACGGGGCTGTCAGGTAAATGACAGTATTTAAGATCAGAGGCAGCGCCAGCAGGAGGTTTCTCTTCCTGAAGTGCGCTTCATCCACCGGCATGATGATGACAAGCTCGAGATAGATCACGAGAGGCTGCAGCACATAGTGTATAACAGACATCAAAGTCCTTATCTCTATCCGGTCGGGTGACATGGACGCCCAGCGTTCCACATTGTTCGATACGGCCATCAAAAACAGCACGGCGATGATCAGAAGAAAATTTCCTGTGGCCGGGAGTCGTACTTCCCGGTAGGCGTACATCACGATCAGTATCCCGCCGAGAAGCAGGAATGTTATATAGTTTTCGCTTATAAGTAATTCCAGGTCCATATGTGTGTTAATAATGAATTGTCCTATAATTGATGATATCTTACATTTCTATTCTAACATATGAAATTGTGGGATTGAAGATGACAATGTTACCAATATGGTTACAGAAATTGAGCGGTAATCATGTTATTATAAAATTAATTATAGATGAAACAACAGGTGATATTGATTCGTATGCTGCTATGTGCGATCTGACGATAATGCTTCCGTGCCTTAATGAAGCGGAGACACTTCCGGTATGTATCAAAAAGGCAAAAAGCTTTCTTATAGATAATAATGTGAATGGACAGATTCTTGTTGTAGATAACGGAAGTACAGATGAGAGCGGAAGGATCGCAGCTGAATGTGGTGCTGATGTCATATCTGTCAGTGAGCAGGGTTATGGAGCAGCTCTTATCGCTGGGAACGCAGCAGCAAAAGGCAAATATGTGATCATGGCAGACGCGGATGACAGCTATGATCTGTATGGTCTTTTGCCCTTTTTGGATAAACTTGAAGAAGGATATGACCTTGTTGTAGGGAATCGATATAAAGGCGGGATCGAAAAAGGCGCGATGCCTTTTCTGCATAAGTATATAGGAAATCCGGTACTATCATTTATGGGTCGTACTATTTACAAAAGCAGAGTAAGAGATTTCAACTGCGGGCTGCGCGGCTATCGCAAAGATTCAATTTCAGCACTTCATCTCGAAGCTGCTGGTATGGAATATGCAAGTGAGATGATAATCAAAAGTGAACTTGCAGGCCTTAGGATAACAGAAGTACCGACTACTTTGAAAAAAGATGGACGGTCAGGGAGGTCACACCTAAGAAGCTTTCCTGATGGATGGAGGCACCTTAAGATAATAATGAAATATGCCCCGGAATCCATCTGCCGCTCATTGTAAATATTTTTTCAGCAGTTGGCTGCTTAGAATATAATTTTGCTGGTGATGAGTAGATCGAATGACAAGATAACAAATAAGATCCTTGCGCCTGTGCTGGTTATCGCAGCGACTATGTTTGTCTGCATTCTGCTGCTCACAGCAGTCAATATGATACCCACAGGTCAGATAGAACAGTATTCCAGAGAAAGTGCCGATCATCTGATCAAAAGCCCTCTGTTCGTACCTCTCATAGGCAAGAGAGTCAGCTCGATACAGGACAATTATGCAGATGCTGAGCTTCTGGCGATAACTTACAGCATAGACAACAGCAGACCGTTCGTTTCTGCAGTCAGAGATGAATATGCAGTAGATGATGAGAAATCGGCAGTACAGAGCTACCGCGATCTGGTAAACGGAAAAACAGAGCCGAACAGCACATACAGCAGGTACTGGCACGGATCGATGGTGTATATAAGGCCTCTTCTCATGTTTATGAGTATAGACGGGATCAGGAAAGCCATAGGAAGTCTGATAATACTGCTGCAGCTTCTGGTCGTTATCATGCTGCTGAAGATGGGCAAGAAAACATGGCTGATATGCTATATTCTCGCCTTTATAGCGACAGCGCCGTGGATGCTGTTCACGTGCCTGGAGTATTCTTCAGTATTTCTGGTGCTCCCGGGAGCAGTGCTGGTAATACTGTATCTTATTTCGAAAGGTGAGGAAGACAAGGCTGCACTATTATTTGGAGCTGCCGGGGTAATAACATGTTTCGTGGATTTTCTTACTACTGAGACGCTGACGTTCACGATCCCGATGCTGTTCCTGCTGCTTTATCTTATCGAGGAGAAGAAACTCAGTAGTGTCTCATCAGGTATCAAAGTCGTAGTTATAAATGGTATCTGGTGGGCCGCTGGATATATTACTTCATTCCTGACAAAATTTGTACTTATATATATAGTCTGTGGTAGGGAAGAGCTTATAGAGTCATTCAAAGCAGGAATGCTGAGAGTGAGCGGACAGGTCCATATGGGAAACACCAATCTTGCGCCGGAGGCGACAGATCTTGACAGACTTGCCGGGGCAATATGGCATAACCTTTCGCCATTCTTCTTCGTGAAATACGACCATATGACGATGGTGGGAGCGGTCTTTCCGGCACTGCTTATCATAAGCGTGGCGTTTGTGATCGTTTTCCTTTTCCATAAAGACATAAATATAGAACACATCATTCCTGTAATGATACTGGCAGTACTGCCTTATATAAGATTTCTGGTTCTGTCGAATCATGCGTATATGCATTTCTTTTTTACTTACAGAGCTGAGATGGTGACAGTAATGGTGCTTCTGTATCTGACGTGGATGTATGGTATACGGAATATTCCGGAAATGATCGGTAAAAACAGCGATAACGATAAAGGAAAAAGGAAGAAAGGGAGGAAAGTGTCATGAGGTCTGTAATATGTATAGCGACATAAAAAGGTGCGGTTTATTGATGTTGTTAATGATAATTAGAAGGAGAAGATGAATGGAACAGTTAAGAACGAGATTAAAAAGCCTGCTTGTACTGATCCTGGCTCTGATGCTCATGATGGAGGGAACGGCGATTCCTGTACATGCAGATGATGGGAGCGGAGAAACAGAATATCTGATCGTATTGCAGAATATTTCTATAGCAGGTACAGATCTGGATGGAGTTGAAGGAGCAACTGGAGCGTTCGCTTATGATGCCCGATTCCTTGCTGCTTATCAGAGCAATAATGGGAAGATTACTCAGATGATCGATGGCAATCAGATCGACAATTCCAACGTGCGTAGTTTAGCCCAAGGAAGTGATATCGATGCTGTCGAAAAGCTGGAAAATATTCAGTCTGAAAAGGGAGCTACTGTATATGTCCTTACTCAGGTCTACAGTGGACTGGATATACATATTACTGATCAGCGTGGCAATTCTGCCGGCTTACCAACTGTCGATGGCAAATCGGTGAATATTTATGAGAATGCTGGTGATACTAAAGGATCCAATGTAACGCATTATTTCTATAAATTTGAAGATGTAAAATCAGTACTGGATGCGTTTATCACAATCAACCCAGGTAAATATAATACTGGTTCTATGTATGACTTCAATGAAAGACAATGGATCGAAGCAAACAATAAGGCAACCACAGTACCGTTAAATAGTGTAAATGATGATGATAACAAAGCCAGAGCGGTCGTGAGTGCCGACATTACGGCAGAGTTCAGCTTGCAATTGGAATTCATGGACAGAAAGATATCCCTTCCACCAATAATTTATCTAAAGCCAGGTGAAAGTCAGAAAATAACAGCAAATCTGACCCCGCCTCCTGAATGGGACGACCCTGATCACCCTGAAAATACCTATAACTGGTACCGCTGCTACAGTGATAAGACGTATAACAAGTGGTACAAATACGGCGTACCTAGCTGGAATGAAAAAACAGTCCCTGTTACAATAGATGATTATGGCAATATCACAGCTAAGAGTACGGCAGTAAATGGAGACAAGTGTTTTGTTGCTGCTACGTACAAGAAGAACGAAAATATAGATGCTTTCTGTCAGGTAATGATAGCTGATGCATCGGTCACATATTTTGCGGATCCTGCAGGGACAGAGGTCCTTGATAGTAAGGCTGCAGAAAACGGAAAGCAGCTGAAGGATTATCCACCGGCTAAACAGCCAGAGGAAAAGGAAAACTACACATTCGCAGGATGGTCAACTGAGCCAAACATGACAGCATATGCAGATAAAGATAACAATGTTTATGAATATGTTGTTAACCCTGAAACAAAGGTGATCGATGGACACCTCAGCCTCTATCCTATTTATGTTCCTGACAGACTGAATGTAAAACTTGATTTCGATGGCGGGTCTATTCCAGAGGCAGGAAATCACGAGCTACAGGATACGGATTTCTTTGTAAATCTGAATGAAAAGATCGCAATGAAGCCATTGCTGAATACTACTAAAGATGGCTATGAACTTGCCGGATGGTATACAAAAGATGGACTTCTGTGGAATGGCCCGGACTGGAAAACACTTGGATATCATGATGTTGATTTTGATACCGTTCCAGAAGAAACAGTAGGTTGGGGAGTCACACCGACATACTGCGACAAGGATAGTAGTGGTAAACCAATAATACAGACAAATAATGCCAGAAAGTTTGACTATTATACAGTGACCCTGACTGCAAAATGGAATTTGATCCCAGAGGATATTGATGTTGAATATTTATACGAAGGCGGTACAGAAGCATCAGCATCTGTAAAAGTTAAGATGGGAGATCCTCTGACACTTCCGCCAGCACCTAATTCACCAGATCCAACTAAACGCTTTGCAGGATGGAAAGACAGTAATAACGGATTACATAGTGCTAAAGAAACTCTCGATTATAACACGTGGAAAGAGTTCGTGGTCAGCAAAAAAATGACGTTTACTGCTACTTTTGAAACAATTCCAACCTATTCAGTATCATTTGATTCAGATGGCGGAAGCCACGTGGACACCCAGACAGTTCAACAGGACGGAAAGGCTACTAAACCAGATCCTGCTCCGACGAAATTAGGCTATACTTTCGATAAATGGACCCTTGATGGCGTTGAATTTGATTTTGATACTCCTATTGGAAATGCGATCACACTTAAAGCTGTTTGGAAAGTGAATCAGTATACCATCACATTCAACACTAACGGCGGTGATCCAATCACTCCTGATCATATTGTAGCCGATTACGGCGCTTCAGTAACAATGCCAACAGATGTCACCAGAGAGCATTATACATTCAAGGGCTGGGATAAGGAATATACTACTATGCCGGCTGAGAATGTCACGGTAAACGCACTGTGGGAACCAAAAACATATAAGCTGAAACTTGATCCTGCTGGAGGAACATTTGAATCTACAGGGGCAACGGATCCGATAGTTATCCAAGATATCTACGGCGCTGAGATCAAAGCTGAGACTCCTTCAAGATACGGATACGATTTCACCGGATGGAAAAAACAAAATGGTGAAGACAGTCTTCCGAAATATATGCCTGATACAGGTGAAGATGGAGTGACTTATGTAGCACAATGGAAAGAGAAACCAGTCAAAGTTGTTCCAGTACTTGACGGCGAGCTCACAGCTACAAGTATCACAGTAGGTGATAAACTTGAAAAGAGCACTATCAGAGGAACGATGAAATACGACGGCGAACCTGTAGATGGTGAATTCAAGTGGGTAGATCCTGATACACAGCCAACACTGTCCGATAGTAATAAGACAGAATACGATGTAATATTCATACCGGATGAAGATGATAAGTATGAGAGTGTGCCGCTTAAAGCAAAAGTAGAGGTCAAGCCGGGACCGGAGCCAAAGCCGATCGAGGATATCACATACGATGATCTGACAGAAGAAGAGAAGGTCAATGCAGACAAGCTTACAGAAGCATACGGGACAGACAAGGATACGGCAGCGAAGATGCTGAAGACAGGTGAGGAGTACGGAGTATCGATGGATACAATGTTACTTACGACAGAGAAGCTCACCAATCTTCCTAACGACAAGGATCCAAAGGGAACGACGTTCAGCAAGCTAAGAGCACGCGCAGTCAAGAGGACCAAGACGACGATGGTGCTCCAGTGGAAGAAGCAGACAGGCGCGGACGGATATCTGATCTACACGAACAGATGCGGCAGATATAACAAGATGAAGCTCAAGAAGACAGTCAAGAATCCAAACACAGTAAAGTGGAACAGGAAGAAGCTGAAGAAAGGTAAATACTACAAGTACACAGTAGTAGCGTACAAGAACGTGAATGGCCAGAAGCTGCCGATCGCTGCATCATGCATGGTGCACTGCACTACGAAGGCCAAGTCAAATACGATCGCGAAGGGCGTAAAGGTCAACAAGACAAAGGTTACGCTGGCAGCCGGAAAGACATTCAAGATCAAGGCCAAGGAGATAAAGGCAGAGAAGGGCAAGGTAATAAGGCCGCACCGCGTTATCTCCTATGAATCCTCAAAGCCGGAAGTAGCGAAGGTGGAGAAGAAGACAGGAAAAGTCACAGCAGTAGCAGCAGGTACGACATACATCTACGCATATGCGCAGGATGGAGTGTACAAGAAGATCAAGATAACAGTCAAGTAAATTGACTTACATATTGATCACTGATGTCAGAAGCCCCCGCACAGAATCGGCGCTGTGCGGGGGCTTCATATATATCAGATGCCTACGCACAGCAAAGTGCCTGATCTCAATATATGAAGAGGTCAGGCGCTTTTTCATATTTGTTAATATCTGTTCGCTACCTAAAAGTGTTAAAATTGTAGGTAGCATAACAAGGAGGTAAATGCTGTGGATAGAGGTTTTGCCAGAAGTATGAAAAAGGTCACGGCGGTAATAGCTGCGTTGGTGATGGCTTTGATGATGGTGCCAGTGCTGCCAGCAGATAACGTGCACGCGGCTGATCAGGATGTGGAGAGCATGCTCGCAGGTATGACGACACGTGAGAAGATCGAGCAGTGCATAATGATCGACTTCAGAAAATGGAAGAATGAAAGCGGTGATGTGTATGACATGACTGTTTTGGACGATGAAGTCGCAGAGCTCCTTGCGGATTACAAGTTCGGCGCGATGATTCTTTTCGCTGAGAATATCAAAGAGACAGGGGAGACGGTCGACCTCATCAAAGCCGCTCAGCAGGCTGAGATGAGTAAAGGCGGCTTACCGATGATGATCGCGACTGATCAGGAAGGCGGTATCGTGTACAGGCTAGGAAGCGGAACTGCGCTCCCTGGGAACATGGCAACAGCTGCGACGGGAGACCCGGCAAACGCTGAGAGTACTGGAGATATAATAGGGAGCGAGATAGAGGCGGTCGGAATAAACACGACGCTCGCGCCTGTGCTTGATGTTAACAACAACCCGAACAACCCGATAATCGGTATCAGGTCTTTCAGTGATATCCCTGATATCGTATCAGAGTATGGGACACACTACGTCGTGGGGCTGAAGAAGCATAAGGTGATCGGCTGCGCCAAGCACTTCCCGGGACATGGAGATACGGCGGTAGACTCACATTACGGGCTTCCGATCGTGGACAAGACCCTGGAGGAGCTGGAAGAGTGCGAACTCAAGCCGTTCAGAACAGCTGTCAGCCTCGGCATAGACATGATGATGACTGCACACATACTCTACCCGCAGATAGATGACAGCACGCTGTACTCTGAAAAGACAGGAAAGATGGAATCCAGGCCTGCTACGATGTCAAAGAAGATCATCCAGGGGATCCTGAGAGAGAGTATCGGTTTCGAGGGCGTGGTCATCACGGACGCTCTCAACATGAAGGGGATCTCCGATTTCTTCACGATGGATCAGGCAACACTCGAGTCTCTCAGAGCCGGTGCAGACATGGTGTGCATGCCAGTATCAGACATATATGACAAAACTGAATGGCTCAATGAGATGGAAAGCATACTGAACAGAGTTGAGCAGGAAGCGGAAACAGATGAGGAATTCGCGGCGAGGCTCGACGAGTCAGTAAGAAGGATCCTCAGTATGAAGAAGAACAGAGGCATCCTCGACTACGATCCGGATGATTACACAAAAGAGCACGCTGCCGAGATCGTCGGAAATAAAGAGCACAGAAGCCTCGAGCGCGAGATCGCTGCAAAGGGCGTTACAGTAGTAAGAAACGCGAATGACACTCTCCCGCTCAAGCTCGAGGAGAATGCCAGGGTCCTCATGCTTGCGCCGTATAACAACGAAAAAGCGTCAATGGTGCTTGGCTTTAACCGCGCGAAGGCTGCAGGGCTCATTCCGAAGTCGGCGAACGTCTGGATCTACAGATATTCTGCCGATAACTATGAGATAGACGATAAGATCGACAGTGAGCTTGAAGCAGCTCTCGATTGGGCGGACGTCGTCTTCATAAACTCGGAGATCTACTATTCAAGCCGCATGGCGTATAACCACTGGTCGTCGGAAGGCCCGAAGCTGTATACGGACTATTGCAGGAAGAACGGAAAAAAGTCGGTCGTGATGTCGATCGTCGCGCCGTACGACGTACAGCTCTATCCGAACGCAGATGCCGTTCTTGCGCTTTATGGATGGAAGGGATCGTCGATCTACGATATGCCGGGCACGATCTACGGCCTCGTCACCAGCGACGTGAACGCAGTCGGCCCGAACATCGTCGCAGGAGTCGAGGTGAGCTTCGGCGTATTCGGCGCGTCCGGCAAGCTCCCTGTGAATATCCCTGAGTACGACATGGTAGAGAAGACATTCACAGACAAGATCCTTTACGAGCGCGGTTTCGGCATAAGCTACGGCAAAGTCGATCCTCCTCTCAAGAGGCCGGCGATCAAAACCCTCACGTCAGGAAAGAAGAAGCTCACAGTGACCATGACGACTTCGCCGTCAAAGGAAAACGGTACGGAGTACCAGGTAGCATACAGGATAAAAGGCGCGTCCAAGTGGTCATACAAGAAGACTTCAGGCGCAAAGCTCACGATAAAGAACCTTAAGAAGGGAAAGAAATACCAGGTAAAAGTACGCACGATCAAGACCGGCGTAGAGCCGAGCGCCTGGTCCGGCATGAAGACAAGCAAGAAGATAAAGTAGCTTCTTATTGCACAGGGAAATAAGAATATCAGAGACGCCCGCGCGTCATATCGTCCTCCTCATTATGTCATCGCTTCACTGCGGAGACGTTGGAGAACGATACGACACGCGGGCTTTTCTTACTTAGACTTATCAATAAGCAGTAACATGTCCGTCGGACTCCGGCCGGTAATTGAAGACCAAGAAATGGAAAAAATACGGAAAATTGTGTTGACATAGCGATACGCTCGCGCTATTATAACGGAAAGAATACGGATAAACAGAAAGAAACCGGAAGAGACACTGTAACGGAGGCTCTTATGACTATCGATGAGATGAAGAATATCAAGAGAGAACACGGTCTGACGTATGACGACATATCGAAAAAGACAGGTGTACCGCTTGGAACGGTGACGAAGATATTCACAGGCGTATCGACTTCTCCAAGGCGGGCTACGATAGAAAAGCTGTCCGGCTTTTTCGCGATGTTGAATAAAAGTACGATAGAAGAACGGCATGATTATTATATAAGGAATTATCTGCCGCCGCTTAGTACGCAGCATCAAGGTGATGTTTTGAGCGATAATATGGCGGAATACGCTGCAGTACGAAGCGAAGCTGTCGATACCAGATGGGGGATTCCTGTAAAGAAGCAGGGCGATTACACCATAGAAGATTATTATATGATCCCGGATGAATTCCGCGTAGAGCTGATCGACGGCGTGATCTATGATATGGGAGCTCCCACCACGATACATCAGTTTCTGGTCGGAGAGATCTATGTTCTGTTCCATGATTATATAAAAGCAAATAAGGGTGGATGCATCCCGTATCTGTCTCCTGTCTCTGTGGAGCTTGAAAGCAGCAGGGATACTGTCGTTCAGCCTGATATGATGGTCTTATGCAAGGACAGGATGGACAGACTGAAAAGAGGACGGATCTACGGCGGGCCTGATCTTGTCGTAGAGATCATCTCACCTTCGACAAAGAGGAAGGACTGCATAGACAAGCTGCATAACTACGAGAAGGGCGGAGTACGGGAATACTGGATCGTCGATCCTGACAAGAAGATGGTGATGGTATACGATTTCTCTTCCGAAGTAAGCCCAACTATATACGGGTTCAGGGATAAGATACCGGTCGACATCTATAACGGTGATCTTGTGATAGATTTTGCAAAGATCGATGACTATATGGAACAGGTATATAAAGACATACCGGAAGAGGATTGAACATACTTCCGCCGGATACAGACAGAGCAGGTTTTGATTGATTAGAGCCTGTAATTACGTTACAATTTAGATATAGAAAAGAAGAAGAAAAATGCTGTATTTTCAGAACATGATGACGGAATACGGCAGCAGATAGACCGGTAATTGGAGTATAGTATTGGCATTTAAAGATCTTAACGATAAACAGAGAGAAGCAGTTCTTGCGACTGAAGGGCCTCTTCTCATACTTGCGGGCGCGGGTTCAGGAAAGACAAGTACGATGACGCACAGGATCGCACATCTGATAGAGATCGGCGTCGACCCGTATAACATCCTCGCTGTGACGTTTACCAACAAAGCCGCAAACGAGATGAAGATCAGAGTGCAGGACCTTATCGGAGACATACAGGGAATGTGGATCATGACGTTCCACGCGATGTGCCTCCGTGTCCTTCATGTGTTCGCTGAAGAAGCAGGATATAAAGACAATTTCGTGATCTACGACACAGCTGACCAGAAGACGGTGGTCAAGAATATACTGAAGGACAAAGGCATCTCCGAAAAGGAATATCCTCCGCAGTATGTGCTCGCAATCATCAGCGACTGCAAGGAGAAGGAGATCGACCCGGAGACATACAGAAGAGAGTCAGGCTCCACAGAAAAGAACAAGATAATATATGCGCTCTACAATGAGTATGAGAACAGACTGAAGTCAAACAACGCGATGGATTTTGACGACCTGCTGCTCGTAACGGTCAGGCTGTTCAAAGAGCATGAAGAGGTACTCGAAAAGTACCGCCGCCGTTTCCATTACGTGATGGTAGATGAGTATCAGGACACGAACCACATACAATATGAGCTTGTGAGCATGCTCGCTGGTGGACACCGTAATATATGCGTGGTGGGCGACGACGATCAGTGCATATATGAATGGCGTGGAGCGGATATAAGAAACATACTCGACTTTGAGAAAGACTTTCCTGACGCCAAGGTTATCAAGCTCGAGCAGAACTACAGATCGGTCGGAAATATTCTTGAAGCAGCTCACTCGGTGATAAAGAACAATCATGACAGGAAAGACAAGAAGCTCTGGACTGACCGTGAGGACGGAAACAAGATCAGCTACACAAGATGCGACAGCGACAAGGAAGAAGCGAGCTATGTAACGCGCCAGATAGATTTCCTGAACCGGCACTCCGGAAAGAGCTTAAGCGATATTGCGATACTGTACAGGACCAATGCACAGTCAAGGCTTTTTGAAGAGGCTCTTTCTCGATACGGCATACCATACAGAGTTCTTTCGGGCATGCGCTACTATGACCGGAAAGAGATCAAAGACGCCATGGCATACATGCGCCTGGTGGTAAATCCGTCAGACGATCTGTCTCTGATCAGGATAATAAATGAGCCTAAGCGCGGCATAGGCGCAAAGACGCTGGAGAAGCTCGCGGTATTCGCAAGGGTGCGGGGGCAGAGCATGCTGGAGGCGCTTACAGATGGCGATGAGGAGCTTCTGTCAGCAATACCGTCCAAGGCATATGACAGTGTGAAAGAACTTGTTCAATGCATCAATTACTGCAGGGAGAACAAAGATAAGATCAGCATCTCGGAGATCTATGACACTCTTCTTGTAAGAACAGGATATATGAAAGCGCTTGAGAGCCAGAATTCTGTCGAGGCTGACGCCAGGATGGACAACCTCATGGAATTCAAGACAGTCATCACAGACTATGAGGGAAGCTTCAGGTCTGATCAGGAGGAGAAGCCGACGCTTGACGGATTCATGGAGCAGCTTACGCTGGCTGCTGAAGTAGATGATTATGATGAATCCCAGCCTACGGTGACGCTGATGACGATGCACAGCGCCAAAGGACTTGAATTCCCTGTGGTATTCATGCCGGGGCTGGAAGACGGGCTCTTCCCGGGAAGCAGGTCGTTCGACAGCAGGGAAGATATGGAAGAAGAGCGAAGACTCTGCTATGTGGGCATGACGAGAGCCAAAGAGCTTCTGTATCTCAGCAGCGCGGAAGTCAGAACAAGATACGGCCGGACTGAATTCACCAGGGAATCACAGTTCCTGAGGGAGATAGACAAGTCACTTATCGCAGGCGATGCAATATATGAGAAGAAAAGCTATGAAAGCAGTCTCGGCGTATCAACAGGATCCATGGACGGCTTTGCTTCTGAGCCGTACCATCCGTTCGATTCGCTTAAATACGCAAAGACCGAGACGAGAAAGACCGCGGCTCCGGTAGGGTCCGAAACAGACTTTGCTCCGGGGGATAAAGTCAGTCATCCTAAGTTCGGAAGCGGCCTTGTGATAGATATGACACCGACGATCGTAACAGTTGCGTTCGACGATGCCGGGATAAAGAAGCTGGCGGTGGGAATAGCGCCGCTGAAGAAATTGTGATGACCGGCGCCGCGTGAATACGGTACCGGATGAATATGACAGTATCATCAAAACACAGATTATGCTTCAGTGAGGTGGAGAGATGTCTGAGCAGGATATAAAAGAAAACAAGGACGGCGTTATCAGCGGGGCGGATCCTGTGGGTCCAGATCCCTCGGATAAGAAAGCAAGGATAAAATGGCTGATCGACCGCCTGAATCTGGCAGCCAAGGCGTATTATCAGGATGCCGAAGAGATCATGCCTAACATAGAGTACGACGCGCTTTATGATGAGCTGCTTGATCTGGAGAAAGAGACCGGGATCATATTCGCAAACAGCCCGTCTCAGAATGTAGGGTATGAGATCCTTTCTGACCTTCCTAAGGAACGCCATCCGAGCAGGATGCTGTCTCTTGACAAGACCAAGGACAGAGGAGTCCTTAAGGCGTGGCTGGGCGATCAGGAAGGAATAATGTCATGGAAGATGGACGGACTTACGATCGTACTGACATACGATGACGGAAAGCTTGTCAAGGCGCTCACCCGCGGAAACGGCGACGTCGGCGAAGTGATTACGAATAACGCAAAAGTATTCGAAAACGTACCTGTCTCTATCCAGTTCAAAGGACATCTCGTAGTAAGAGGCGAAGCTATAATAAAATACAGTGACTTTGAGAAGATAAATGAGAGCATCGGCGATGCTGACGCGAAGTACAAGAACGCAAGGAACCTGTGCAGCGGATCTGTCAGGCAGCTTGACCCGAGGATAACGAAAGAGCGCCACGTCTACATGGTGGCATTCACACTTGTGGAAGCAAGCGAGCCGGATCTTACAGGCGCGATGCATCCGATAGATTTCGTATATCATCACAGGGAGTTCGAGTGGCTTGCCGATCAGGGCTTTGATGTGGTCGGATATAAATTCGTCAACAAAGAGAATATACTCGATACTATCGAATGGTTCTCGCAGGAGATCGTGACTAACGATTTCCCGTCGGACGGCCTGGTGCTGAGCTATGATGACATAGCATACGGAAAGTCTCTGGGGACGACAGCAAAGTACCCCCGCGACTCACTTGCCTTCAAGTGGGCGGATCAGAAGGAGACCACGATACTACGCGAGATCGAGTGGAGCGCGTCCAGAACAGGTCTGATCAATCCTGTAGCGATATTCGACCCAGTAGAGCTGGAGGGGACGACTGTGTCCAGAGCGTCAGTTCATAACGTGAGCGTTATGCGCGACCTCAAGCTCGGCATCGGAGACAGGATAAACGTATACAAAGCAAACATGATAATACCGCAGATCTCAGAGGATCTGGACGAGAGTGATGATGTTGAGCTTCCGATAAGATGCCCGGTCTGCGGATGCGGGACAGTACTTAAGGATGACAACGGAGTGCAGACGCTTCTCTGCCCGAACAGGGAATGCCCGGCCAAGCAGCTGAAGAGCTTCACTTTGTTCGTGTCACGTGACGCGCTCAATATAGAAGGGCTTTCCGAGTCGACCCTCGAGAAGCTTATAGGAGTCGGTACTGTGCGCGAGTTCGCGGATCTGTTCAAGCTGGATCAGCATAGAGAGAAGATCACCGAGATGGAAGGCTTCGGCGACAAGTCGTTCGAGAATCTCGTGGCGTCCGCACAGAAAGCAAGACATACCACGCCCGACAGGCTGCTTTACGCGCTCGGGATCCCGGGTATAGGTGCCGCGAATGCCAGGATAATCGCAAGAGCCTGCAATAATGACTGGGAGAAGATGGCCTCACTTGACAAGGACGGTCTTACTTCGATCGACGGCATAGGCGACGTCATGGCTGACTCGTACGTGAGATTTTTCTCCGACCCGGCGAAGCAGGAGATCATAGCTGACATACTGTCCGTGATCGATCTTGACCAGACGGCGGAGGAGCGGGAAGATTTTCTTGCCGGAAAGACGTTCGTGATCACAGGGTCGCTGGAGAACTATGAGAACCGTGAGCAGCTCAAGGCTGAGATAGAGCACGCAGGCGGCAAGGCGGCGGGCTCAGTCAGCACCAGGACCTCATATCTCATAAATAACGACCTGACATCTACATCAGGGAAGAATAAAAAAGCTCACGAGCTCGGTATCCCGATCATTTCGGAAGCGACCATAGTAAAATGGCTTGCGGATAAAAAAATCAGTGAATAGCAAGACAGGCAGATATTAGTCTGGTTTTAATAATGATCTGATAGAATAACTGTAACATACGATTTGAAGGACATCTGATGGACCGTAAAGTATATGACATCTGTATAATAGGCGGCGGCGCCGCCGGGCTTGCCTGTGCGGCAGAAGCTGAAAAGCTCGTGCCCGGCATCTCGGTCTTTATAGTTGAGAAGAACGATATACTCGGACGGAAGATATTGTCGACCGGGAACGGCAGATGCAACCTTTCCAATAAAGCCTGTCCCGGCCATGAGGGCGTGCTCAGGTTTTTTGACAGTATAGGGGTGATCACGAGGACTGATGAAGCCGGCCGTATATATCCGTATTCTGAGGATGCGAGAGATGTCGCAGATGCTCTTACTGATGCTGTGGTAAGCGGCGGAGCAGACGTCCTTACAGGCGCAGTATGCACAGCGTGCTCGTTCGATGAAAGCGAGCAGCTCTACGAGACCCAGATAACAGCGGAGCAGGATGGATCTGAGAAAAAGATCTCGATATTATCAAAGAGAGTACTGCTTGCCGCCGGAGGGAAGGCAGCCCCAAAGCTCGGAACTACAGGTGATGGATACAGGATAGCCCGCAGATTCTATCATACTGTGACAAGGCTCGCGCCGGCGCTTACAGCTGTCGAGACGCATGAGGATCTGTCATCGCTTTCAGGAGTCAGGGCGAAAGTGAAGATATCACTCATATCACATGGCGGATCCCTGTTCGAAGAGAACGGAGAGATACAGTTCACGGACTACGGCATTTCAGGGATATGTGTCTTCAACATGTCACGATTCCTGGACATACCCGAAGGAAGGACTCTGATCAACGGCTTTGATGACTATGCTGTAGAGATAGACTTCCTGCCGGACACCAGAGATGCAGGGATGCTCGTAAGGACAAGAATGAAGAGCTGCGGTGAGGATCAGGTGGACATCTCAGTGCTGAGATCCATAGTAAAGCGTCCGGTGGCTGAGATGATACTTGAGAAGACCGGGGGAGAGCCGGAGATGACAGCATGGCTCCTCAAGCATTTCATGGTGCACCCGTCCGGCATAAGAGGCTGGGATCACGCGGAGATAACAAGAGGCGGGATACCGCTTACTGAGATAAAAATGGACAGGATGGAATCAAAATATTATCCGGGGCTTTTCTTTGCCGGCGAGATAATCGATTTTGACGGGCCTTGCGGAGGATTCAACCTCGAGAACGCATGGGAAACAGGCCTTAGAGCCGCATACGCTATAGCGGGGGATTCAGAAAAGACAAAGACTGAATAAAGGCGGCATATCAGGATCATCAGATATATGAAAAACATGGAGGAACAGAAATGAAGAAACAGCTGCTTAGCTCACTGGAAATAAAAAGCAATTCCAATCTCAGGAGACTTATAAAAGAATTCATGGACAGCAATGAAGAAGTCCCGGAGAAAGTGCTTGATCATCTGAAATCGATGAAAGGAAGGATCAGGATCCTTGCTCCGGTAGATATCTCAGAAGAGGATCTCAGGAAATTCAACAGCGAGGACGAAGAGGAGTATACATTCGACGTAGATATCAAGCTTATCGAGGACGAGGATCACAATACATGGATACCTCTTTTCACCAGTGAGCAGGATGCCATGGCAGCTGATGAAGACGATGAGAATGATGATGACAACTACAAGACTCTGCTGCCGTTCTATGTTGAGGATGTAATGGAGCAGATCGAGGATTCAGATGAGATCGACGGAGCCGTGATAGATCCGTGGACGAACGGTTTCCCTCTGCCGAAAGAGCTTGTCGATGAAGTGTTCGGCGACGGGGATGAAGATGAAGAGGGTACTGTCTCGATCAATCTGGTGCATGATGAGATACAGAACATGGACACTGACTGTATAGTGAATTCCGCAAACAATACGCTCGCGCCCGGCGCAGGCGGAGTGGATAAGGACATACACGACGCTGCCGGCGAGGGTCTGGCCGCTGAATGCAGGACTCTTCACGGATGCAGGACAGGCGAGGCGAAGATAACCGACGCATATGACCTGAAATGCGATTATGTCATCCATACAGTCGGTCCGATATATTCAAACAAGACTGATGATGACGCGGATCTTGCCGACTGCTACGAGAGCTGTCTCTACATGGCGCGCGAGCACGGCCTGCACTCGATTGCTTTCCCTTGCATCTCGACGGGTTACTTCAATTATCCTAAAGAAGAGGCATGTGATATCGCGGTCCAGACAGTGCTCGAGTGGCTTGGGGATAATGACGACTATGAGATGAACGTCACATTCTGCTGCAAAGATGATGAGAACTATGATATCTACCAGGATTATCTGGATAACGAGCTTGGAGACGACGAGGACTGATCAAAATACAGCTGACAGAATAAAAAACGCTGAGGAGTGAACATCTCATTTCCTCAGCGTTTTCTGATTTCTTTATTGTTTTCTTCTTCCATTTCCACCTCGATCGCGGCCATCAGCACAGAAGGACCTACGTTGAGCGCCTGGGCTATCTTGAAAAACGTATCAAGAGATGGCCTTCGCGCTCCACGCTCGATCGAGCTGAGATGCGATCTTCCGATATCAGCAAGCCCGCTCAGAACTTCCTGCGAAAGACCGCTTTTCTCACGGTATCTCTGAATGACTCTACCAACGACCCTGGCGTCCAGCATACTCTACCCCTATAATATCATCCGCGTGATCATAAATAAGCCGGTTTTGTTTATGACAAAAGTGTAAGAGAAAAAAGAGAGCCTTTTGAACACAAATGTAGTCAAGTATCAAATAATATATCAAATTGATAACTGTCAGATAATATGCTATTGTTGAGTCAGGTGAGCTATAAGGAGGTTCAATATGAGTATATATGAAGGAAAACCTGCTACAGACCTTACGAAATGGGCTAACAAAGCATGGCTGAAGTCTCTTGATTTCAATGATGAGACTGAAAAAGAGTGCGCTGAGAGAGGCATTATCGAAGCCCCGGAAAGCGTAGTGATAAGGGACAAAGAAGGTAATGCTGTCTGGAACGTCGATGAATATGATTTCCTTAGATCTATTGAAAAAGCAGACGACATACCGGATTCCATAAATCCGAGCCTGTACAGGAACACGCTTTACAATACATACGCAGGTCTTTTCAAGGTCTGCGACGGGATCTACCAGGTCCGCGGATATGACATGGCGAACGCCACTTTCATCCGGACAGAACACGGCTGGATCGTATTCGACGTCCTGATGTGCAGCGAGGATATGGAAGAAGCGAAGGCTCTCATGGAGAAGCATTTCGGCAAGCTCAACGTAGTCGCCGTCATGTACAGCCATTCGCATATCGACCACTACGGCGGTATCTTCGGGCTGATCCAGAAGGACGAAGCAGCGGACGCATCAAAGCCTCTTCAGGATCAGCTTGCCTCCGGCAAGGTCGTGATCTTTGCGCCGGACGGATTCCTGGAGCATGCTGTAAGTGAGAACATATACGCCGGAGTCGCGATGGGCCGCCGCGCGATGTTCCAGTATGGGACTCTCCTTAAGGCAGGAGAAAGGGGAAAGCTTTCGATCGGAATAGGGCTTGGACAGTCTCTCGGACATGCAGGTCTGCTTCCTCCGACTTACGTGGTAAAGACAGATGAGACTTTGATCGTCGACGGAGTTGAAGTAAGGTTCCAGCTTACGCCGGGCACAGAAGCGCCTGCTGAGATGAATGCCTTCTTCCCGGGCTACAACGCACTGTGGCTTGCTGAGAACTGTACCGGGACCATGCATAATCTGTACACGCTCAGAGGTGCCGAGGTCAGGAATGCATCTGACTGGGCGAGATACATACTTGAGGCTGAGCAGAAGTTCGGCGATGAGACAGATGTGGTCTTCCAGTCGCACAACTGGCCGCACTGGGGGCGTGAAGCCGTAAAGGAATACATGGAGAACACGGCGGCGGTATATCAGTATATAAACGACCAGACACTTCACTACATCAATCTGGGATATACGCCGGCGGAGATCTCTAACACGCTCAGGCTCCCGGATAAGCTCAACAAGGTGTGGTACATGAGGCAGTATTACGGTACGCTTTCTCATAACGTCAAAGCCGTATATCAGAGATACATGGGCTGGTATGACGCGAACCCGGTAAACCTTGCGCCGATGAGCCCTGCAGATTCGGCAAAGAAATGGGCAGAGTACCTTGGCGATACAGATGAGGTGATCCGGAAGGCAAAAGAAGATTTTGATAAAGGGGAGTATCAGTGGGTCGCCCAGGTCACGAAGGAGCTCGTGTTTGCTGACCCGTCGAACAAAGCCGCGAGAGAACTCTGCGCTGACGCGCTGGAGCAGCTGGGATACCAGGCAGAGAGCGGCACATGGAGAAACGCGTATCTCACAGGAGCGCTTGAGCTCAGGCTTGGCAACCAGGTCGGAAAGATGATGGCGGCGAAGAGCGGAATGGACTCCAAGCAGTCAATGACAACGGAGATGTTCCTGACATATGTCGACATCTCGACAGACGCGATCGCAGCGCAGGATGACAATCTGACATGCAACCTCAACATCACAGATACAGGAGAGAAGTTCTTTCTGAAGAGGAAGTCAGGAGTCCTGCTTGTGTATAAGAAGGCTGAGAATGATCCGGCCTGTGATGCAGAAAAAGCAGACGCAGTCATCACATGTCCTAAGATGGCGCTCATGGGGATCCTTGCGGGAAGCGGGGATGCGAAGAAGGCTGTACAGATAGAAGGGGACGCGACAGTGCTGCCAAGGCTCTTTAAATATATGACCACATTTAAGATGGACTTCAACGTGATCGAGCCGTAAACAATGCCCGTTGATAAATGAAAGATAAATGAAAAACTGGCCGGTGATATAATTGTTTTATGACTGCAAGTATGATAATATTTCTCTAGAAATACAGTAAAATCAGCTATTCTACAGGAGGCTACAGTATGAATATGATCAGGAGAAGAGCGATAAGTGTACTCATGATATGTCTGATGATGACCGGAGTGTTTGCCATTTTCGGAAGCGAGCAGGCTCATGCGGCTAAAAAGTATGCGCTGCCGGAGAAGGTCGTCACATATTATTACTATGAAGGTAAATGGGACAAGTCGGACACCACCAGATATACGTATGATAAAAAGGCAAATATCCTTAAAAAGAAGACTTCTTATGGTACAGAAAAATACAAGAATACGTATAAGAAAGGAAAGCTGGCTAAGGTGAAACTTTACGACAGCGTAAGGACATATAATTCCAAAGGCCGCTGCAGAAAAGAAACATCAGGCAAGATGGTCACGAAATTCAGCACGAACGGTAAGGGCTATATAACAAAGGCAACAGGCGCACATAAGTATACAAGCACTGTAAAGTACCACAGCAATGGAATGCCGTCTAAGATCACAGTTAAATACAGTAAAAACCATATTAGCAAGGCTGTTGTAGATTTCAATGAAGATGGCACGATCAGCTATATAAAAGAACAGTATGGCAAGCAATACAATGAGTATCAGTATGCTTATGAAGAAACGGAAAATGGCCTTACTGTCATTGGACAAAGCAGAGAAAATGGGAAAGGTGAATACGAGGATTCATTTAAATACGTCTATTCATTTGGCAGCAAGAAGACTTCAGATAAGAGAAAGTACGTGTCTATGATGGGGGCAAGTATTAATTACGCTCTGATGTCAGGTGTTATGCCGGAGCATTTCTTCGTTTTGGGCAATGGCTGATCACAAGTGATATGATGACTGAGCGGTATGATAGGGTTTGATTGATTTGATTGGTTGAGATATGGCTGTTAAGATTAGACGATCAGTAAAGATATTTTCAGTGGCTTTATGCATGGTAATGCTTCTTGAGTGTGCGTCAGCAGGTCTTGTATGGGCTGATGCAGAGGGCGATGAAGAAAGCAGTACCGAGGTACAGTCTGAGATCCAGGTGCAGGGAGAAGCAGTATCTGATGAAGCAATAGAGGATAGTCCTGAAATGCCGCCGGATCCCGCCGCTCCATCAGACGAGCAGGACGATCCTGCTGAAGGATCTGAAGACCAGGAAAAACCTGAAGAACCTGCAGATCCGGACATTCTAAACGGCTGGGTGGATACTGAAGCCGGCAGGATGTATTACATCGACGGCACTGCGCAGACCGACATGCAGGAGATCGACGGGAGCACTTACTTCTTTGATGAAAGCGGTATCATGCAGACCGGCATGGTCGATATAAATGGCAGTAAATACTGCTTCGGTGATGACGGCGTAATGAAGACCGGTATGACAGAGTACGAAGGCGCATGGTACTATTTCAGTAGCAAAGGTGTGATGAAGACCGGCTGGAAGACCATCAGCAAAAAGAAATATTACTTTGATCCGGAGACGGGTCAGCGTCAGCATGGCAAACAGACTATCAGCGGAGCGGTGTATTACTTCAAAGAAAACGGCGTGATGAAGACCGGCTGGCTCAAGGTGGACGGCAAAAAGTACTATCATAATCCTAAAAACGGCAAGCGGGTGTTCGGATCAAAGAAGATCGGCAAGTATTACTATTACTTTGTTCCAAAGAGCGGCAGGATGAAGACGGGCTGGCTCAAGCTGAAGGGGAAGCGCTACTATTACAATAGCAAAGGGCATAAACGCTTCGGCCAGATCAAGGTAAACGGCAAGACATATTATCTTGATCTCAAGACTGGGGCAAGAGTCTCAAAGGGCAATTATTATCTTTACAAGCCTATATGGAAGAAGTCAAGCAGGACCAGATACCTGATATATGTAGACAAGAAGAACCGCTACGTCACGGTTTACAAAGGCAAAAGAAAGAACTGGACTGTAGTGAGAAGATGCCGCTGCTCTATCGGGAAGAAAAGCACGCCGACGCCTTCAGGGACGTACCATATGACAAGCAAAGTCCTGCATTTCGGAGAAGGTAAGGGCTACACCGTCTGGTACGCGTCCGGATTCATCGGGACTTTATATCTGATGCACTCGGTCGTCTGCTACAGAGGGACTAAGAGGGTCTCTGACGGTCGGCTGGGTAAAGCGATATCACACGGATGCGTCCGTATGTCGCTCGGGAACGCCAACTGGATCTATAAGCACATCCCGCGCGGAACGACAGTGTATATAAAATAACAACAGTATGTAAAAACCGGATCTGCTCTATACAGCGGATCCGGTTTTTTTCATATCTTTTTTTGTATCAGAGATTACCATTCCCTAATCTTCTGCAAGGATGTCTCCCGTCATCTCTTCAGGGACAGGCAGCCCCATCAGGTGCAGCATCGTCGGGGCGATGTCTGCGAGCTTGCCGCCGTCTTTCAGCTTCTTCGGCTTGTCTGCGATGTGGATGAGCGGTACCAGATTGAGTGAATGTGATGTTACGACGTTTCCGTCATCATCAAGCATGACGTCTGAATTCCCGTGGTCTGCCGTAAGCAGTACCTGGCCGCCCTTGGCGAGGATCGCGTCGCAGATCTTCGGAACACAGGCATTGAGTGCTTCGATCGCCTTGATCGCTGCCTCCATGACTCCGGTGTGTCCGACCATGTCGGAGTTCGCGAAGTTGAGAACGATCAGATCATACTTGTCTGCTTCGATCTGCTCGAGGACCCGGTCAGTCACTTCATATGCGCTCATCTCAGGCTTGAGGTCGTAGGTCGCCACCTTAGGCGACGGAACCAGTATCCTGTCTTCACCGGGGTTCGGCTCCTCGACGCCTCCGTTGAAGAAGAATGTTACGTGCGCGTATTTCTCAGTTTCTGCTATCCTGAGCTGCCTGAGCCCGAGTGATGAGATGTATTCGCCGAGTGTGTTCACTATCTTCTCAGGCGGGTAAGCGATCTCAACATTCGGCATAGTCGCGTCATATTCAGTCATGCAGACATATTTCAGGTCCTTGATCACTTTCTCGCGCTCGAATCCGTCAAAGTCAGGATCCACAAAGATCCTGGTGATCTGTCTTGCTCTGTCCGGCCTGAAGTTCGCCATTATGATGGCGTCGCCGTCGTTTACGGTCGCGGCTTTTCCTTCTGCATCGAGGACGACAGTCGGCTTTACGAATTCATCGTTCTCATCACGCTCATACGCGTCAGTCACAGCTTTTTCAGCATTATCTACTGTGAAGCCCTTTCCCAGCGTCATCGCGTCGTATGCCAGCTGCTCTCTCTCCCAGCGCTTATCCCTGTCCATCGCGTAGTATCTTCCATGAACGGTAGCGATGCGTCCGTGTGTGCCGGCGAGCTTTTGCTCGATCTCCTGGATGTACTGTACCGCGCACCTTGGCGGAACGTCGCGCCCGTCGAGATAGCAGTGGATGTAGAACTTCTCGACTCCATTCTGCTCAGCAAGGTCGATCAGGGCTTTGATGTGATCGATGTGGCTGTGTACGCCGCCGTCCGAGAGCAGCCCGGAGATGTGCAGCGCTGAGCCGTTCTTTTTGACGTGCTCGATCGCGTGCAGCAAAGCCTCATTCCTGAAGAATGTACCGTCTTCTATCGCCATTGTGATCCTGGAAAGTGACTGATAGATGATCCTGCCTGCGCCGATGTTCATGTGCCCGACTTCAGAGTTGCCCATCTGGCCGTCCGGAAGTCCGACGTAATGTCCGCATGCGTGGATTCTCGTGCCGGGGTACTTGCGGAAGATCTCGTCGAGCTCCGGCTTGTTCGCCTGCGCGATCGCGTTACCGTACGTCTTGTCGTTCAGCCCGTATCCATCCATTATCAAAATCATTGAAGGTCTTTTTATGTCCATTTTTCTGCTCCGATCAAATCATATGTAAACAATCTTATGCTCATGCTCTCTGGCGCTTAGTCAGAGGGTCATATTCAAATATATAGTAATATAATACCACAAAAGCACATATCAGAAACAGCCGTAAGTACAGCAGCATGCCTGATGTGGTATCAGGCTGGAGTGCAGATCCGAAAAAGTTGCCTTTTCAGCGGATAAAGTTTACGATATAGGAAGGAAAGGGATGGAAAAAATGAAAAAGATATCGATATTGACAGCATGTGTTTTTATCAGTATGGCATGCCTTATCATGGCTTTTACCGCTGGATGCTCGGCGGGCGGCAGCGCATCAGATGGCGGTGCAGCAGAGGACGAGGAAGCTCCTGACTTCACAGCGGAGCTTATGGGAGGCGGCAAATTCACGCTGTCAGAGCATAATGACGACGTGTTGCTCATCAACTTCTGGGCTACATGGTGCGGATACTGTGTCGAAGAGATGCCAGAGCTGGATAAGCTGAATAAAGATAATATAGAAGGGCTTGAGATAATTCTTGTAGACTGCGGGGAGCCGGCAAAAGTAGTCAATGACTTCATCAAAGACAGCGGATACACATTCAGCGTCGCATACGATGAAGACGGAAGCATCGAGTCAAAGTACCCTTCATCAGGGATACCTTACACAGTCATCGTTAAAGACGGCAAGATCATGAAAACGTTCGTCGGTATGCCGCAGGATCCATACAACACATATAAAAAAGCGGTGGAGGAGCTACTTTAGCTATGAACAGAAGAGCGAAGCAGGTCATATCGTGCCTTATCATTGCCGCTGCTATCGGATTGATCGGTCTTGGAATATCGAACGGCGGCTATAGAGATGTGTGGAACAAGGCACGCATCATCTGTTTTGAATGTATCGGGATAGGATGAAGAGGTTTTCTGTAAGGCAGTACACCCAGCTGATCGCTGCGGTACTGTACAACTGCAATATCAGAGGATTTGTCGGAGGGACGATCTATGCAGGGACGTCCAAAGGCATCTGCGCACCGGGACTCAACTGCTATTCGTGCCCGGGAGCGACTTTAGCGTGCCCGCTCGGGAGCCTCCAGTCCGGACTTTTATCATCACGCTACAGGTTTCCGTACTACGTGCTCGGGACGTTGCTTTTGTTCGGGATACTGTTCGGGCGGCTGATCTGCGGGTTTCTCTGCCCGTTCGGATTTCTTCAGGAGATCCTGAACAAGATACCGACTGTGAAGATCAAAAAGAGCCCAGTCACCCGCGCGCTCTCAAAGCTCAAATACGTTATCCTCGTGGTGTTCGCGGTACTTATGCCGCTTATCATGCTCAAGCCGGGATTCTGTAAGTACATCTGTCCTGCAGGTACGCTTGAGGGCGGGATCCCGCTGATGATAACTGACGTCCAGCTTCGTCACATGGCGGGAATGCTGTTCTCGTGGAAAGTGATCCTGCTTATCGCGATACTTGTCCTGTGCGTGTTCTGTTACAGAGCTTTCTGCAGATTCCTCTGCCCGCTCGGGGCGATCTACTCGTTTTTCAATCCTGTATCTTTCTTCGGGATCAAAGTGGACAGCGGGAAGTGCATCGGCTGTGACAAATGTGTTAAGGCCTGCAGGATGGACGTCAGAAAAGTATGCGACGGCGAGTGTATACAGTGTGGGGAGTGCATCAAAGTCTGCCCGGTCCAGGCTATCGCATTCGGATATAAAGGACCAGGCGCAGCAGGCGCAGTGAAAGATGCTCCTGAGAGAGTAGATAAGGACCAGGCGCAGCAGGTACAGTGAAAGATGCTCCTGAGAGCAGTAAATAATGTAATATACCATTCTGGCAAGATCAAAGTGAGATACCATTCTGGTAAGATCAATGTAAAATACCTATCTGGTAAGATCAAGGTTCGGATATATGACTGAGAAAAAATGGACAGCTGAACAGCTTCAGGCGATAACAGAGCGCGGGGAAAACATACTGGTCTCTGCTGGAGCAGGATCAGGAAAGACCGCGGTAATGGTCGAGCGCGCGACAAGGCTGATACTCGAAGACCGGGTGCCTGTCAGCGGCATGCTTATCGTGACTTTCACAAACGCAGCCGCATCAGAAATGCGAGAGCGCCTCAGGCAGGCGCTGAAAGACCGGCTGTCTGAAGCTATAGCATCAGGGAAGCATGAAGAGGCAGGTCAAGAGACCGGCGGAAACGGCGGCGGTGAGAGCGAGCAGGAATGGATAAGGAAGCAGCTTGATGATCTTCACAGCGCTCAGATAAGTACGTTCCATTCGTTTGCCCAGCGCGTTATCAGAGAATTCTTCTATCTGACCGATCTGGAGCCCGGAGCGCGGGTCCTGGATGAAGCAGAGGCGGAAGTCCTTAAAGAAGAGGCTCTGGAAGAGCTGTTCGACTCTGAGTATGAAGAGAACAGCGACGACTTCAGATCGTTCATGGATTCTTATTCGGGTGAAAAGAACGACAGCGATGCAAGGTGGATGATACTGAGTCTTTACAGAAAGCTTGAAGCAGTCCCTGCCGGACTGGACGTACTGGATGAGAAGATAAAAGAACTTGAGCTTGGGCCTGATGATTTTAAGAAGACCAGAGCATATGAAGAGCTGCTGAAGATCTGCAGGAGAGATCTTGACGCCGCGCTGGAGAGTGCTGCCGCGGCAGAAGTCCTTCTCAGGAACGAGGGGCTGGACAGGATGGCAGACCTGATACTTGAAGATGCAGCTTTGATAAGAGGTATTGCGTCATCGGCAGACAAAACTCCGGATGGTGCAGAAAGAACCTGCAGCATCGACAGCATGGCAGAAGCCGCAAGGACAGTCAGATTCGCGAGGGTCGCAGCGCTTAAGGACGAAAAAGAAGCATTCGTATTCGTGAAAGATACAGTCAAGGCTTTGCGTGACGAGTATAAAGGACGGGTCAAAGAAATCCTGAAGCTCTGCTATTCAGACCTTGGGACCATGACAAGAGTAATGAATATGACTGTGCCGCATGCAAAGACTTTGTCACGGCTCATAAGGCGTTTCGACCAGCTGTTCAGGGACATAAAGAGCGAGCACAGAGGGATCGACTACTCCGACATGGAGCATTACGCATATGAGATCCTCGGCCACAAAGAGGCAGCTGACTATTACCGGGATCTGTTCAGATATATATTTATCGATGAGTATCAGGACACGAACTACATGCAGGAGACGATAGCAGGCCTGATATCGCGCGGCGACAACATGTTCATGGTAGGGGACATCAAGCAGTCTATCTATCATTTCAGGCTGGCTGACCCTGAGATATTCCAGAACAAATACGACGAATATAAAAAGCAGGGACAGGCAGCAGGAAACGGAGAATCAGGATCTGTAAAAATAGACCTCAATATGAACTTCCGGAGCAAGGAGCCTGTTATACGTGAGATAAACAACATGTTCAGGCCGCTCATGAGTGGGTATGATAAAGACGCAGAGCTGGTCTGCGGAGTAAGCAGCGGCGATCATGTTCTTCCGGAGCCGAAGACATATATAGTCGACAGAACAGTTCCGGGACCGGAGGAAACAGTTACTGCACAGGATGCCGATATGACTGCGGAGACAATGGGGACATCCGAAGCAATGGGGACTTCCGAAACAAAGGAGACCTCCGGCGGCACAAAGGATCTTCCTGAGGATGCTGCAGGCGCTGAGCTTGAGGATATGAAAAAAGAAGAGATCGAAGCCAGGCAGGCGGTGCAGATCATCCGCGAGAATCTTGGTCTTGAGTTTTCAGATCCAAAGACAGGGCAGATCAGGAAAGTAGACTACCGCGATATCGTGATACTGATGCGCTCGTTCAGGAGAAGTGCCGAAGGGTACAGAAAAGCGTTCCGCGAAGCAGGCATACCGCTCTATATAGATGACAAAGACGGATATTTTGATACTATCGAGATAAATGTCGCGCTCGCGCTGTTAAGCGTGATCGATAACAAGAGGCAGGACGTACCGTTCATAGCGCTCCTGAGATCTGAGATCTTCGGCTTTACATGCGAAGAGCTGGCCATGATCAGAAAGCTCCACAGAGACGGAAGCTATGTCGAGGCTGCGGAAGCCGCGGCAGGGATCACTGACGGAGCTGGGGAAGCCGCAGCAAGGATCACTGACAGTGCGGCGGAAGTGCCAGAAAAAGCGGCTGGCGGAGTCAGGGAAGCCGCAGCAGGGATCACTGACAGTGCAGCGAAAGTGCCAGAAAAAGCGGCTGGCGGAGCCGGGCGGGAGAATACGCTGGAAGTACCCGAAGAGCTAAGGCTGAAATGCAGAAGAGTCTTTGATGAGATAAAGAAGTGGCAGACCTACGCGGTGACGCTTCCGCTTGCTGATATGATCTGGAGGATATTGAACGAGACAGGATACTATGTGATAGCCGGAACATTTCCGGGCGGAGCCGGGAGGCAGGCTAACCTGAGGCTGCTTGCGGACAGGGCGCGCGACTACTCGGAGAAAACGCTCGGTTCGCTTTACGGCTTCATCAAATATATCGATACACTTAAAAAGAATCAGGTAGAGATGCCGCAGGCCACGCTGTTCTCGGAGAATGAGAACGTAGTCCGCATCATGACGATCCACCATAGTAAAGGGCTGGAGTTTCCTGTCGTCATCCTCGCCGGCATGGACAACCAGCCAAAAGGCGGCGGCAGCGGCGAGATAGATTTTGACCGAGAGATCGGACTCGGACTCCGTGCTAAAGACCCTGTCAGACATCTCCGGGAGGACAGTCTCGTCCAGCGGATCATTGCAGCGAAAGAGAAGATAGCGGAGACCGACGAGCTGAAGCGCGTATTCTACGTAGCAGTCACGAGAGCGCGTGAGACGTTCTACCTTCTCGGGGCGGCCGACTATGAAAAGATAATGGCAGGGCTCGACGCAGGCCAGCATTCCGACACGACGCTCCTCAAGATGTCGAGGTACCTTCCGGAGGTCGTTCACATATCCGGGGCAGAGCTCATATCAAAATCTCTGGCGCCTGTTGAAGGTGACGCCGGCGAGTCAGGCGTCGGACAGGCGGACACAGCTGACAGAAGAAGAGATGTGCCGGCTGAAGAGGTGATCTCACGGCTCGATTACGAATATCCGTATGCCGCGGCAGGTGAGCTGGCTGCAAAGACATCCGTGACCGGACTTAACCAGGCGCGGATCAGAGCAGAAGAAAACGCTCTGGACGGCAGCAGGGCAGGATCTGCCGGATACACGAATACTGCTCAGGAAAACATAAGTATGAGATCTGCGGTGATAACAGGGCCGAGCGAGGACTCTTCTGACTCCGGAAGATTGTTGAAGCCTGTCATTCCAGGAATGACTGATGAATTCGAAGAGAGTGCGGCTGCACCGGCCGCAGTCATTGACCGCTTCAGCGGCATAGAACCTGAGTTCATGCAGGGAAGCCGGAAGATCACAGCCGCCGAGACCGGAACTGTGTATCACAAGATAATGGAAAAGCTGGACTTCAGTTTGGCCAGCAGAGAAGGGTATGCTTATATCGCCGGAAAAGCGGCAGAACTGGTAAATTCCGGGATCTTTACTGAAGAGGAAGCGAAGTCCGTCGATCTCGGAAAGATCGCTGACTTCTTCAAGACCGACATCGGTATCCGCTGTACAGCAGCGTCGAAAGCGAGCATGCTCTATAAGGAACAGCCTTTTGAGTCGAAGATCAGGATCAGCGGCGAGGACATGCTTGTTCAGGGAGTGATCGACTGCTGGTTCGAAGAAGATGGCGAAGCTGTTTTGATCGATTACAAGACTAACAGGATCGACAGAAGAAAAAGCCTGGACGAAGAAAAAGCCAGCATATGCAGCATGTACAGAACACAGCTCGATATGTACGCCGACGCGGTCGAGAAAGCAGCAGGGAAGCATGTCAAGGAAAGATACCTGTATCTCTTTGCGATCGGAGAGGCAGTGGAAATATAGTGGATTGCAGCTGTAGACAGAAACCGCCCCTAAGAGCCTGATTCCGTCTACCAAAAGCATAAAACTAACAAAAGTGATATCATTTTGCCTGATTTTTCGCATTCTGTAGACAGAAATTGCCCCTAAGAGCCTGATTCCGTCTACAAAAAACAGAAAAGTAACAAAAGTGATATCATTTTGCCTGATTTTCCGCATTCTGTAGACAGAAATTGCCCTTCAGAGCCTGATTCCGTCTACAAAAAGCAGAAAAGTAACAAAAGTGATATCATTTTGTCTGATTTTCCGCATTCTGTAGACAAAAACTGCCCTTCAGAACCTGATTCCGTCTACAAAAAACAGAAAAGTAACAAAAATGATATCATTTTGTATGATTTTTCGCATTCTGTAGACAAAAGCTGCCCTTAAAGAAGAGATTCCATAAGCAGAGCAGTTTTGTTGTACATTTTCATGGTAAATCATGAAATATATACAACACTTTTCTATATATGTACAACAAAATATATACAACAAAGCATATCTACATTGATATATCAATAGATATAGCGGTTGGCGCCAACACGTTTTGCCATATAAGTCTAAATTGCACGAAAAAACCATGCGTTTTGAAGCGCATGGCTTTTTATGTTGTCACTATCTGTCGCTGAGAAATTCCTTAAGCTTCGCTGAGAGCCCTTCTGTGACATAGTATCCTTCAAGATATGCCTTCCGCAGCTTAAGCGGATCCTTCTCGAGCCTCCCGATGCCCAGGTCGCCCATCGGAGCGATCCGGAATATAGTGCCGTTCCTGACACCTTCGTCGATATAATCCATCGTCCTGTTATATTCTTCGTCACGGTGGCGGAGCGCATCGACCATCTTTGGATATTTCCGGTATTTCATGGCAATGACCTTGGTGAGCCTTTCGGGTCTCTTGCGGTATCCGACCGGCCTCGTAAGCACGACCACGTTTTTCTCGCATCCGAAGGACTCGGACGCGCGGACCGGCACAGAGTCGGCGATTCCGCCATCCATATACGGTGTTCCGCCTATGTCGACCATCCTCGCAAGCAGCGGAAGCGAGCTTGACGCGCGCACCAGATCCACGTCTTTGATCAGGTCCCTGACCACGGGGTACTCCGCTTCGCCTGTCAGGCAGTTCGTGATGCCGGCCCTGAACGTTATCCCGCTTTTGATGAAGTGATCATTATCCAGCGGATAGAGCTCCTCCGGTATCTTATGATATATGAAGTCGACCCCGAACAAGTCGCCGGTCTTCGCAAGATTGTCCATGCTCATGTACCGCTTGTCGTCCAGATAATCAGTCGACACTGCATATGACCTTCCGCGCTGCCCTGATACATAGCTGCACGCATGGCACGCTCCGGCCGACACGCCCATCACATGATCAAAGACTATATCGTTGTCCAGCAGATAATCTATAACTCCGGCTGCGAATATCCCGCGGAGGCCGCCGCCTTCAAAAACGATTCCTGTACTCATTTCATTTACCCCCTCTTATATATATAACACTTTTTACCGCTGAGTGAAAGAATCGCGGCGGCATATGCAAAAGCCCCTGCCAGAGGGTCTCTCTGGCAGGGGCTGCGGTTGAGAGTGCTTTGATCTCTTTAGATGATTCCCTGTGACATCATTGCATTTGCGACTTTTTCGAAACCAGCGATGTTGGCGCCGGCTACGAGGTCATAACCGAGTCCGTACTGAGCTGCAGCATCCTCTGCCTGTTTGTGGATGTTGATCATGATCTGTTCAAGCTGTGCGTATACCTGTTCTGCTGTGAAGAATGTATGCTGCGCGTCCTGGCCCATCTCGATGCAGGAGCATGCAACTCCGCCTGCGTTCGCAGCCTTTGCAGGTCCGATGATCACGCCGTGGTCTTTGAAGTACTGTGTTGCTTCGTTCGTGCATGGCATGTTGGAAGCTTCGCAGATGTATTTTACTCCGTTCTCTACCATCTTCTTTGCGTCATCGATATTGATCTCATTCTGTGTAGCGCACGGCATGTATATCTCAGCAGGTACTTCCCAAGGCTTCTTGTCCGGGATGAATTTTGCTTCCGGATACTTGTCGGCATATGGTGAGCACTTTCTGTTCCCTGAAGCTCTGAGCTCAAGCAGGTAATCTTCCTTCTCGCCCTTTACTCCGGCTTCGTCGAGAATATACCCTTCATGGTTACTGATCGTTATGACCTTTGCTCCGAGCTGATTCAGCTTCTGGATCGTTCCCCATGTAACGTTGCCGTAGCCTGAAACGACGACTGTCTTGCCTTCGAGGCTCTCGCCGTTATGCTTCAGCATCTCTCTCAGGAACCATACGGCGCCGTATCCTGTAGCTTCAGCTCTTCCTCTGAGTCCGCCGAATGTCAGCGGTTTTCCGGTAAGAACTCCCTGCCATTTATTCGTCAGCTTCTTGTATTCTCCGTACAGATAGCCGATCTCGCGTCCGCCTACTCCGATGTCGCCTGCAGGAACGTCTGTGTCCGGTCCGATGTGCCTGTAGAGCTCTGACATGAATGACTGGCAGAATCTCATGATCTCACCGTCTGATTTCCCGGCAGGATCAAAATCTGAACCGCCTTTTCCTCCTCCGATCGGGAGTCCTGTCAGACTGTTCTTGAAGATCTGCTCAAAGCCGAGGAATTTGATGATTCCCGGATATACTGTAGGATGGAATCTGAGTCCTCCTTTATATGGACCGAGTGCGCTGTTGAATTCGATTCTGTAGCCGCGGTTCACCTGCACCTTGCCGTTGTCATCGACCCATGGAACTCTGAAATAGATCTGTCTTTCAGGCTCGATCAGTCTTTCGACGATGCCGGCTTTGATATATTCTGGATGTGCTTCGAGCGACGGCTCAACAGATGTAAGGACTTCTTCTACAGTCTGGAGGAATTCAGGCTCATTCGGATACTGCTTCTTAGCGATATCGATATACTCCTGTGCCAGATTTGCCATAGTAACACCTTCCTATCTTAAATAAAAATACAATAATTTACATGAATATATAATACCACCATGGAGCGCAGCTGGTAAAGTGTATTGCCATAAAAAAATTTTTGGTACAAACCGGGTCATCTCCCCGCACTTCAACTGATCGCACTGTATTGACCGTGGTTTTGATTTAAGTCGTGAATCCCGTTGACACTAAAGCAAAAAAACAATATAATAATATACACATAAAATGAAAATTGAATCTGCCTTTTAACAGCTTCGCCTGACATGGTTTGGGTCCTGCGCAATAGGATGCCGTGAACCTTGTCAGGTCCGGAAGGAAGCAGCAATAAGCGGAAGTTCTTATGTGCCGCAGATAAGCCTTCTCCAACGTCATGCGGAGCTATTAAAGGGCAGATTCTTTTTAAAGACGCCGTAATGTATTAACAGCCGGCTGGTTTATTATATTGAAATGAGCTGGCCACGGCATCGGCGCGGAGAAGTTTTTGATATGAAATATAAAGCACTTTACAGAGAAACAAGGCCGGAGGTCTTTGATGAGATCCTGGGGCAGGAGAGTATCGTGAAGATACTCCGCCACCAGGTCGAGACTGACACCGTGAGCCATGCATATCTTTTCACCGGGACGCGCGGAACTGGGAAGACGACGACCGCAAGGATCCTGGCGAAGGCGGTGAACTGCGAGGCGCCGGACGTCAGCGGGAGGCCGTGCGGAAAATGCGATGCCTGCCGCCAGATCGCAGACGGAAGTTTTGTTGACGTCATCGAGATAGATGCGGCGTCGAACAACGGCGTCGACAACATCAGAGAGCTTCGTGAGAGCGTGAACTATCCGCCTGCAGTAGGCCGCGTTAAAGTGTACATAATCGACGAAGTACACATGCTCTCTACCGGGGCTTTCAATGCACTGCTCAAAACTCTTGAGGAACCGCCGGAGAACGTTATCTTCATTCTCGCCACGACAAATCCCGAGAAGCTGCCGCAGACAGTGCTCTCAAGATGTATGCGCCTCGATTTCAAGCGTGTGCCGCAGTCGGTCCTTGCACAGCACATGAAAGATATATGCTCGGACCGCGGAGTTGCGATAGATGATGATGCTCTCAGGCTGCTCGCGGCGAATGCCGACGGATCTGTAAGGGATTCCCTGAGCATACTCGAGCAGTGCCTGTCATCAGGAGAGCAGCGGCTCACGAGGGATCTTGTGCTTGACTTTCTCGGAGCAGTCTCCGAGGAATTCTATCTGGAACTCACCGGCTGCGTCATGAGAGGAGACATCTCAAGCGCATTTGTTCTGATCGATCATGCAGTATCCGACGGCAAAGATGTGAAGCAGATAATGAAGGACTGGATGTCTCACTGCCGTAATCTTCTCATCGCGAAGTATGTGAATGATCCGAAGGATCTACTGAATCTTTCGGCTGAGAACATAGCTCTGCTGAAGGAGCAGGCGGCAGGCATAAGCCTTGCGGAGATCGACCGGGCGATAATCACGCTTGCGAAAGCCGTCAACGATTCAAGGTATTCTACACAGGCCAGGATCCTGCTTGAAGTCGCGGTGGTCAGCATAGCGTCAGGAACAGATTATGGCGAGGCTCCGGATGTGCCGGCAAAGCCTATCAAAGCCTCAAAGGATGAGCGTCCGGCAGTTCCCCGAGTACAGCAGGAACACGAAGCACCTGCAGAACCTGAGATAAAGACGTATTCACCAGAGCCGGATACACCGGCAGATAATGCAGAACAGGAATCGGTACAGTCAGCGCCTGCCGATCAGCAGGATGAAGAGCCAGTGGCTTTGGAGCAGGCGGCTGATGAGGCGCAGGGTGTCAGAACACCGGAACAGCTTGCCGATATCTGGAGAGACGTCTGCCGGGAAGCAGCATCAGGCAAGCCTCTCCTTAATATCCTGTACGACTGTATACCCGCAGAGCAGAAAGGCGATGAGATCAAGCTCATCGTAAACGCAGAGATGACGAAGCAGTTCGTAGAGCGTGACGCGGCATACATCAATTCGCTTCTCAGGAGGTTCGGAGCTGACGGACATATAGTCTGCGTGCTGGATAATGGCAAGAACGGCAGCGCAGGCGGCATGGATGAGGTCTCCGCGGGAGCAGACCCTGCAGACGCGCCGGGTGCTGCAGTGAGCTCCGGAACGGATAAAACAGAAAGCGATCTTGAGAAAGCCCGCCGCGAGGCATCGGAGCTACTCGGGATCGACGTGCAGATAGAACAATAAGAAAAAATATACTTTGATCCATAGTTATATAAACTGAAAAGTATTTGATCGAAAGGAAGACAAGATGGGAAGAGGAATGAAAGCGGGCAAGCGCCCGAAGGAAAAGGCGCCGTCAGGCGGAAGCAGGGCGGCTCAGATGCAGCAGCTCCAGGCTATGCAGAGACAGATGCAGGAGATGCAGGCTGAGCTTGAGGAGAAGGAAGTCGAGACGAGCGCAGGTGGCGGAATGGTCACTGCCAGAGTGAGCGGCAAAAAACAGGTCGTAGATCTCAAGATAGATCCGGACGCAGTAGATCCTGAAGATGTAGAGACTCTGCAGGATATGATAGTCGCCGCGATCAACGAAGGTATACGTCAGATCGACGAGATGCAGGAAAACGAGTACGGCAAGCTTACAGGCGGACTCGGTATACCGGGGATGTAAAGGAGGACGGCGTGGCAGCGCAGTATCCAAGAAAAATAGAGAAGCTGATAGCGGAGCTCTGCAAGCTTCCGGGGATCGGGAGAAAGAGCGCGCAGCAGCTTGCTTTTCATATTCTGTCACTTGATGAGAAAGAGGCAGATGATTTTGCCGACGCGATAAAAGACGCGAAGCATTCTGTCAGGTACTGCCCGATCTGCGGAAATCTGACTGACAGGGATAAATGCTCCATCTGCAGCGATCCATCAAGACGTCATGACGTGATCTGCGTGGTGGAATCGCCGCAGGATGTCATGGCGATGGAAGCGCTGAAAGAATACCACGGGCAGTATCACGTCCTGAACGGCGTGATATCAGCGATGGAGGGGATCGGGCCTGAAGACATCAACCTTAAATCGCTCATCGAAAGGCTCCGCGACAGTGAGATCCAGGAAGTCATCCTTGCGACGAACCCGAATATCGAAGGTGAGGCCACGGCGATGTATATCGCGAGGCTGCTGAAGCCGGCAGGCATCAAAGTCACCCGCATAGCGCACGGCCTTCCGGTAGGCGGCGACATAGAATACGCAGACAAAGTCACCCTTCTCAAGTCGCTGGAGGGGCGTACTGAGATATGACGGGACGGAGCATTCAGCAAAGCATTTCAGACGGCAGGGGCTGCAGCCTTTAAAGGGTATCAGAGAATAATGACCAGTAAGAAGAAAAAACTTAAGATCACGCATATCCCGAAGCCTGGCATGCCGAATATACCAAAGCCGGTGATGCCGAATATGGATATAATCGGAGAGATCCAGGACAGGAAGTTCCATCACTTCTGGGACAGGCATCCGGTGCTGAATAATGTCAGGGCTCTGGTATTCTGTACGCTCGGCGCTGTTCTGATCGCATTCGTCCTGAACAGCTTCGTAAATACAGTCAGCCTGTTCCCGGGCGGATTTGCAGGGCTTACGCTTCTCATAACAAGAAGCGCCGAACAGTTTCTTGGGCTGGATATACCATACTCTCTTGTGTATATCCCGCTCAATCTGATACCGATAATGATCGGCATAAAGCATCTCGGAAAGCGTTTTACAGGGCTGTCGGTGTATGTGATCGTTCTGAGCTCGTTCCTCGTCGACCTTATGCCGAAGTATGTGCTCACATATGATGTGCTTCTGCTGAGCGTATTCGGAGGACTGCTGGATGGAGCGGCGGTAGCACTCTGCCTTTATGTAGGCGCAAGCGGAGGCGGGACAGATTTCATCTCACTCTATTTTGCCGAAAAGCGTGGTATCGACTGCTGGAACTATATCCTTATGGCCAATGTCGTGATATTGAGTATAGCAGGTCTCATGTTCGGCTGGCAGAAAGCGCTTTATTCGATAATCTATCAGTTCTGTGTCACTCAGTCTGTATCGACGCTTTTTAACAGATACAGTAAGCACACACTGATCATAATAACAGATATGCCGGAAGCGGTGTACAACTGCATCTACCGGCTGACGAACCATGCAGCCACTCTGTATAAAGGGACCGGCCTTTATGGAAATGAAGGACGGAGCACGATATATTCGGTAGTCGCGAGCGATGAAGTCGAATATGTCGTGAAGAGCATAAAAGAGATCGACCGGCACGCTTTTGTGAATGTGCTCAAGACAGAGCAGCTTGCAGGAGCATGGTACCGTCATCCTAACAGATAGTCTGATCGACTGATGCTCGGTCAAGACCCAGATGGAAGCGATTCTCCGCGCAGGCGGCGAATAAAAAATGAAAGCAAGAGGTGCGGTGATGACAGCACGATTAATGCTTGGAAAAGACACGGCTGCGGCCGTGAAAGCAGACCTGGACAGCGAGATAGAAGAACTGAAGGCGCGCGGCATAATGCCGCGCCTTGATATAATCAAGGTCGGAGACAAGCCTGAAGACAAAGCATATGAGAACGGAGCCAGGAAAAGATTTGAGAAGCTCGGTATCAGCCTCGAAGTGACTGAGCTTCCGGAGAGTGTCACTGAAGAGGAGTTCGAGAAGACTCTGGCCCAGCTGAATGAAGATCCGCTGATTCACGGGATCCTCGTTTTCAGGCCGCTCCCTGATGGCCTTAATGAAGAAAGGATAGCAAGACTGATCGCTCCTGAAAAAGATGTGGACTGCTTCAGCCCTGTGAATATCGCAAAAGTACTGACAGGCGAGAGCGGGGAAAGAGGTTTTGCTCCATGCACGGCAGAAGCTGCTATTGAGATCGGGGAAAGAAACGGGATCGATTTTGACGGGAAAGACGTGACGATCATCGGAAGGAGCATGGTCGTCGGACGGCCGCTCGCCATGATGCTGCTCCAGAAGAACGCAACAGTCACGACATGTCACACGCACACCAGAGACCTGGCGGGATCATGTGGGAGCGCAGATGTGATAATCGCGGCAGCAGGTCATGCAGGACTCGTGACAGCCGACATGATAAAAGACGGAGCCTGCGTGATCGATATAGGAATAAACGTTGGACCTGACGGGAAGCTTACAGGCGACGTGGATTTTGATGCTGTCTCAGAAAAGGCAGGAATGATAACACCAGTGCCCGGCGGAGTCGGAGGAGTCACGACTTCGATCCTGGCGCGCCACGTGGTACTGGCTGCGGAAAGACTGGCAGAATAGCCGGTTTTTATGCGAACATCTGTTTGTAATCCGTACTGCTTTGTGGTATCATGATATCAGTATGACTTAAGGAACAGATTTTGTTCAGACATAGATCTCGGGGGGACGATATGCCTTTCAGATTACATTCAGAATACCAGCCGACAGGCGATCAGCCGGAGGCGATAGAAAAGCTGGTCGAGAGCTTCAGGGCAGGGAACCGGGCTCAGACGCTTCTTGGAGTGACTGGATCCGGCAAGACATTTACGATGGCAAACGTGATCCAGCAGCTTCAGCGGCCGACACTGATAATCTCGCACAACAAGACGCTCGCGGCGCAGCTTCACGGGGAAATGAAGGAATTCTTCCCGGAAAACGCCGTAGAGTATTTTGTCAGCTATTATGATTACTACCAGCCGGAGGCTTATGTTCCGTCGACTGACACATATATAGAGAAGGATTCGGACATAAACGACGAGATCGACAGGCTCAGGCACTCTGCGACAGCGGCTCTTTTCGAGAGGAAAGACGTCATAATCGTAGCGTCTGTGTCCTGTATCTATGGACTCGGAAGCCCGTTCGACTATGAGCACCAGATGCTTTCTCTGAGGCCGGGCATGGAGAAGCCGAGGCGCGATATACTCAGGAGACTCGTCGATATCCAGTACACGAGAAATGACATGGACTTCCAGCGCGGAACGTTCAGAGTGCGCGGCGACACGATAGATATCTACCCGGCCGGTGAGGACAACGCATACAGGGTCGAGCTGTTCGGAGACGAGGTGGACTCGATCAAGAAATTCAACCCGCTCACAGGTGAGATACTCGGGAAGATGAGCCACATCGCGGTATTTCCGGCTTCATATTATGTGACGCCGCCGGAGAGGATGGAACGCGCTCTGACGACTATCGACGAAGAGCTGCAGGACCGCATCCAGTGGTTCAGAGACCGGGGGAAGCTTCTCGAGGCGCAGAGGATAGAGCAGCGGACCAGATATGACATGGAGATGCTCCGTGAGATCGGAACATGCAAAGGGATCGAGAACTACACGAGGCACCTTTCGGGGCTGGAGCCGGGGCAGAAGCCTTACTGCCTGATCGACTATTTTCCAAAGGACTTCATAATAATGATAGATGAGTCGCATGTAATGCTTCCGCAGCTGCACGCGATGTACCACGGCAACCTCTCGAGGAAGGAGTCGCTTGTTGAGTACGGCTTCAGGCTGCCGTCAGCGCTCGACAACAGGCCGCTGAAATTCAGCGAGTTCGAAGAAGAGGTCAATCAGATCCTGTATGTCAGCGCGACACCTGCAGAATATGAGCGCGAGCAGTCTGGAGGCGTCACGGCCGAACAGGTAATCAGGCCGACAGGGCTTCTTGACCCGGAGATCGACGTGAGGCGGACTGAAGGCCAGATCGACGACCTGATCAGCGAGATCAACAAAACCACCGCAAAAGGCGAGAAGGTATTCGTGACTACGCTTACAAAGAAGATGGCAGAGAGCCTGACGGACTATCTGGATAAAGCGGGAGTCAAGGCAAAATATCTTCATTCGGATATAGACACGCTGGAGCGCCTGGAGATAATAAGGGATCTGAGGCTGGGGAAGTTTGACGTGCTGGTGGGTATCAACCTGCTCCGTGAAGGCCTGGACATACCGGAAGTCGCTCTGGTAGCGATACTTGACGCAGATAAAGAAGGCTTCCTCAGGACTGAGACTTCGCTGATACAGACGATAGGCCGCGCCGCGCGTAATGTGGACGGACATGTCGTAATGTATGCAGATTACATATCGCCTGCAATGAAGGCGGCGATCGATGAGACGAACAGGCGCCGCGGGATACAGAAAGCATATAATGAAGAACACGGCATCACGCCGAAGAGCGTGGAGAAGAGCGTCCGTGACATAATAGAAGTGACTGAAGAGGCTGAGGATGAGATCACTGCCGCAGGCGGAAAGCGCGCAAAGCCGGAGGAGCTCACACAGAAGGAGCGGCAGAAGCTCGTTGCAAAGCTCGAGAAAGAAATGAGGCAGTGCGCCAAGGATCTTCAGTTCGAGCGCGCGGCAGAGCTCAGAGATATCATTTTCGAGTACAAGGTGAAATAGATGGCAGGAAAACTGATAATAAAAGGTGCTAACGAAAACAACCTGAAGCATATGGACGTGACTATGCCGAGGGACAGCCTTAACGTTCTCACAGGGCTGTCTGGATCCGGAAAGTCATCGCTCGCTTTTGATACGATATACGCAGAAGGGCAGCGCCGTTATGTAGAGAGTCTGTCATCATATGCGAGACAGTTCCTGGGGCAGATGGACAAGCCGGATGTGGAGATGATAGAAGGCCTTTCACCTGCGATATCGATCGACCAGAAAACGACGAGCAGAAACCCGAGATCGACCGTCGGAACTGTGACTGAGATACACGATTATCTGAGACTTCTTTACGCAAGGGTCGGAAAGCCGCACTGCCCGATATGCGGGAGGCCTATCTCGAGTCAGAGCGTAGATCAGATGGTCGATATAATGATGAACTATCCTGAAGGGACAAGGCTGGTCATCATGGCGCCGGTCGTGAGGCGCAGAAAGGGCGAGCATCAGAAGATACTGGACAGGATACAGAGGGAAGGCTTCACCAGAGTTAGAGTGGACGGCGAGATCCTGTCGCTTGATGAGGATGAGATCAAGCTGGACAAGAAGTTTCCTCACTCGATCGACATCGTAGTAGACAGAGTCATCGTAAGGCCGGGGCAGGAAAGCAGGATCTCAGAGGCCTGTGAACTGGCGATAAAAGAAGGCGACGGGCTGGTGAGCGTCCAGATCCAGGATAAGGATTTCAAGAAAGAGCAGACGTTCTCGACCAAGCTGGCATGTCCAGAGCACGGAGCGAGCATAGAGGAGCTGGAGCCAAGGATGTTCTCATTCAACGCACCTTTTGGAGCATGCCCGGTATGCAACGGTCTTGGATTTACGGAGAAGTTAGACCAGGACGCTGTGATAGATCAGGAGAAATCGATAAACGGCGGCGCTCTTAACAAGTTCTACATGTCGATGGAGTTCTCCGGTTTCTACAAGCGCATAGTACAGTCGCTCGCTGAAGAGCACGGAGTCACGCTCGATACGAAGTACAAAGACCTTCCGAAGAAGTTTACTGATGAGCTGATGTACGGAACAGGAAGCCGTGACATAAAATACTCTTATCACAGCGGCGGAAAGCTTGTAGAGCGGGCTCATCCATTTGAGGGTCTCGCGGCGAATCTTGAGCGCCGCTACAGAGATTCCACGTCGGATGCTATGAGGGAGTGGCTTTCAGGCCTCATGAAGATGAACGAGTGCCCGGAGTGCCACGGCAAGAGATTCAAGCCTGAAGTACTCGCTGTAACAGTCGGAGATAAGAGCATCGCCGAGCTGTCTGACATGCCTGTCAGAGATTCGCTCGAATTCATGAAAGAGCTCAGGCTTTCAGAGATGGACGAGATGATCGCCCATCAGATAGTAAAGGAGATAAAAGAGCGGCTTAAATTCCTGGTCGATGTCGGTCTTGATTATCTTACGCTTTCACGTGCCGCCGCGACACTGTCGGGCGGTGAGGCGCAGAGGATAAGGCTCGCGACACAGATCGGATCAGGACTTACCGGTGTCATGTATATCCTTGACGAGCCAAGTATAGGACTCCATCAGAAGGATAATTCCAAGCTGCTTGCGACGCTGCGGCATCTCACGGATATAGGAAATACCCTGATAGTTGTAGAACACGACGAAGAGACGATGTACGCCGCGGATCACATCGTCGATATAGGGCCAGGCGCGGGCATTTACGGAGGAGAGCTCGTATGCCAGGGCACGGTCGACGACATCAAAGCATGTAAGGAATCTGTAACAGGTCAGTATCTGTCCGGCGTGAAAAAGATAGAAGTTCCGGCGGTCAGAAGACCTGGAAATGGGAAGCATCTGGTCGTAAAAGGCGCAGCAGAGAATAATTTAAAGCATATAGACGTAGACTTCCCGCTCGGGAAGTTCATCTGCGTGACAGGCGTTTCCGGATCAGGAAAGAGCAGCCTTGTTAACGAAGTGCTCTGCAAGGGAGTGTCGCGCATAGTGAACGGTACCCGTGAGGAATCCGGAAAATGCGACCGAATCAACGGCCTTTCATATATAGACAAGGTGATAGACATAGACCAGTCTCCTATAGGAAGGACGCCGAGATCCAACCCGGCGACATATACAGGAATGTTCACGAGCATACGTGATCTGTTCGCATCGCTTCCGGAAGCAAAGATGAGGGGGTTCCAGAAAGGACGTTTCAGCTTCAACGTGAAAGGCGGCAGGTGCGAAGCCTGCAAGGGAGACGGCATCATCAAGATCGAGATGCATTTCCTGCCGGATGTGTATGTCCCTTGTGAGGTATGCCACGGCAGGCGCTACAACCGCGAGACGCTGGAAGTTAAATACAGAGGAAAGAGCATATTCGACGTGTTGGACATGAGCGTTGCGGAGGGTCTGGATTTCTTCAAGAACATTCCATCCATATACAGGAAGTTACAGACTCTGCATGAAGTCGGACTCGACTATATCAAGCTGGGGCAGCCTTCAACAGAGCTTTCAGGCGGAGAAGCCCAGAGAGTCAAGCTTGCTACAGAGCTGTCCAAAAGAAGCACCGGGAAGACTTTGTACATTCTGGATGAGCCTACGACAGGCCTTCACTTTGCGGATGTCGACAAGCTCCTTCAGGTGCTCCAGAAACTGACTGACGCGGGGAACACTGTAGTCGTGATCGAGCACAACCTGGACGTTATCAAGCAGGCAGACCACATCATAGACCTCGGGCCGGACGGAGGAGACCGTGGCGGTGAGATCGTATGTCAGGGGACGCCTGAGGAAGTAGCGAAGTGCGGAAAATCGTACACTGGCCAGTATCTTGCGAAGATGCTTTAGACTTACTGCATGCCTGAAGCGGCAATACTTTGTGAAACTGTTGTAGTTTGTCTGCTGTACTTGAACTGGCATGTGTCCGGTACTATAATCAGAGTGAATCAAAAGGATTTATTTGTTTTTGATATGCGGAGGCATCATCATGAAAGATATCAATCTGACACTGCTCACAGATTTCTATGAGCTTACGATGGCTAATGGATACATAAATTCCGGAATAGGAGAGAAGACGGGATATTTTGACGCGTTCTTCCGGAACATACCAGATCACGGCGGATACGCGATCATGGGAGGACTCGATCATATCATAGACTATCTCAGTAATCTCAAATTCACGGATGAGGATATCGAGTTTCTCCGCAGTAAAGGTATATTCAGCGAGAAGTTTCTGGAATACCTGAAGAATTTCAAGTTCGAGTGCGACGTCTGGTCGGTGCCGGAAGGGACTCCGATCTTTCCGCGCGAGCCGGTCATAACTGTGCGCGGGCCTATGATCCAGGCACAGTTCGTGGAAACAGCACTTCTTATGATGTTCAACCATGAGAGCCTGATCGCGACCAAGGCGAGCAGGATCGTGAGAGCTGCACAGGGTAGAGCGGTCATGGAATTCGGGTCCAGGCGTGCTCACGGCGCGGCTGCAGCGATGTATGGAGCAAGGGCTGCATACATAGGCGGATGTGCCGGTACAGCCTGCGCGATAGTCGACAGAGAGACTGGGATCCCGGCACTCGGTACGATGGCGCACAGCTGGGTACAGCTTTTCCCGACGGAATATGAGGCGTTCAAGGCATATGCTGAGAACTATCCTGAGAACTGCATCCTTCTCGTCGATACATTCGACGTGCTGAAGTCCGGTGTTCCAAATGCGATCAGGATCTTCCGCGAGATGAAGCCGAAAAAGATGGGCATAAGGATCGACTCAGGCGACATAGCGTATCTGACAAAACAGGCGAGGAAGATGCTGGACGACGCCGGATTCCCGCAGGCAACGATCACAGCCAGCAACGCGCTTGATGAGTATCTGATAAGGGATATCATTCTGGAAGGCGCGAGGATCGATTCGTTCGGAGTAGGCGAAAGGCTGATAACTGCCAAGTCAGATCCGGTCTTCGGAGGAGTTTATAAACTGTCTGCGATCGAAGATGAAAACGGCGTAACTCCTAAGATCAAGATCTCAGAGAACGTGGGAAAGATCACGAACCCAGGTGTGAAGAGCGTATACAGGATCTACGCAAACGACTCAGGGAAAGCCCAGGGAGACCTGATCACTTTGAAAGAGGAAGGGATCCCGGTCGGTACGAAGAATTCGGACGGAACAGAGACGATCGAGATCTTCGACGAGGAGAGTCCGTGGAAGCGTAAAGAGATCACAGATTACACGATCAAGGACATACGCGTGAAGATCTTTGAACATGGAAAGCTGGTATACGACCGTCCTTCTGTGAAAGAAGTCCAGAAATACTGTCAGGATCAGCTCGAGACACTCTGGGAGGAAACGCTGAGATTCGAGAATCCGCAGACATACTACGTAGACCTCTCGCAGAAGCTGTTCGATCTCAAGCACAACATGATCGACGGATATCGTAAGAGATAAGTGAAGAGATAAGGAATGAAACAAAACAGCAATATAAAAGCTCCCGTCCATATCATATGGACGGGAGCGTATTTTTTTCGCAGTTCATTCTGTGTTTCTAACCTGTTCCGGGTCTGGGCATTATCTTATGCAGTGACTTCACGGACTATCTTCTTGCGGGTCCAGCCTTTCTGGAATGTGAATTTACCGGTCTTTATGTCAGCATCAGAAACACCGGCTTTTTCGCATTCTTCACGGAATTGGTCGGCGGTATCGAAAAGACCATAGGCGATCAGGCTGTTTATTGCGGCTTCAGTAGAGTCGCTGGATACGTCTACTGTGATAGTCTTGGCGAGCTTGCCGTTCTTCCATTTGGCCTGTGTACCCTCGGGATTGGCGCTTTTGCTTTCCTGTTCGACCGCTGACTGTACTTTTTCCGCAGTGGTCACGCTGTCGAGTGTATTCGGGTAATTCATAACGTTCCGGACACACCATGCTATGACCGACATTGCGGCTACTATTATTATGAATGCGACCAGGATATCGTTCTTGTCGTATAAGAAATCTCTGAATGTTCTCTTCTGCTTCATTGAAACCTCCGTTGTCCCTTTTGATGTCTTATTCTATATTGTAACATAATGACGGCCTGAATTGTACCGCTGTCTTTAAAAGTAGCTCTGGATGCGTTATAATACTCCTATGGTCGAGATCAGAATCGGGACAAATGAACAGGGACAGAGACTTGACAGATTCCTCAGGAAGTATCTGCAGGGCGCGCCGCTTTCTCTGATCTACAGAATGGTCAGAAAAGATGTGAAAGTGAACGGTAAGCGCGAGAAGAACGTCTATATGCTGGAAGACGGCGACGTCGTTACTCTTTATCTCGATCAAAACCATCTTGACGAGCTCCGCGGCGCAGGAAGCCGCGGCGTTGATCATTCCGGCAGAAACGGGCAGGATCGTACTGGCAGAAAACCTCGCAGGACGTTCAGGATCGCATACGAAGACGATGAGGTTTTGATCGCGGATAAGCCTGCAGGGCTTCTTACACATGGCGACAAGACCGAGAAATCAAAGCACCTCGCAAATCAGGTGCAGGATTATCTGATCGAAAAGGGTGAGTACGACCCAAGGAATGAGAAGACTTTCGCGCCGGCGCCGGTGAACCGTATAGACAGGAACACCAGCGGACTTGTGATCTTCGCAAAGAACTATGACACGCTGAAGCGTTTCAACGAGCTTGTCAGGGAAAGAAAGAAGATCCGGAAATTCTATCTTACTGTCGTATGCGGCAGGATCCCGGGCGAAATGACTTTGTCCGGCATGATCAGCAAGGATGAAGCGCGGAACGTGAGCGGCATGACAGGTGAAGAAGATGCTAATTCTAAAACCGCAGTAACGCATGTGAGACCGCTCAGGAACGGTGTGATCGAAGAACTTGGAAACAGGGAGTTCACGCTTGCGGAAGTTGAGATAGAGACGGGAAGGACGCATCAGATAAGAGTACAGCTCGCGGATGCAGGATACCCGCTGGCGGGTGATCCAAAGTACGGTGATCCGTTGGTGAATAAAAAGCTGAAAGACACGTTCGGGCTCACACATCAGCTGCTCACTGCGGCAAAGCTTGAGTTCGGCGATATGAATGACGATCACCCGGCACTGTCCGGGAAAACGGTCGAAGCAGAGATCCCGAAAGTGTTCCGTAAAGTCAGGAACAGTATAGTGCCCGGCGATAATATGTAATGATCTTCACACAGTTTTAACAGAAACATAATAAACGGTCTATATAATAGTATCTAACAAGTCGAAAGGGAAATAGCAGCGACATATGAATGATTTCACAGACAACAGCAGTTATCAGGATCCGGAGAAGACGGCTAAGGCAAAGCAGCGTGGAGATAACAGTTCTTCAGAAAAGAAGAAAGACGACGAGGAGGAGACGTTTAATGCGTCCCTGATGGAATGGGTAAGAGACATAATCATCGCTCTCTGTATCGCGCTCTGCATATCATTGCTGATCAAGCCAACGATTGTAAAAGAAAGCTCCATGGAGCCCAACTTCAACTCGAACGACTACATATTCCTGAGCAAGACCGCATATAAATTCGGAAGAGAACCGAAGCACGGCGACGTTATCGTTTTCCGCACATCATCAGAACATCTGCTGGATGCGAATGGAAAGCATAAGTTACTCATAAAAAGAGTCATAGGACTGCCGGGCGACAGGATAAAGATCGCGAACGGCGAGGTGTACGTCAACGGAGAAGCTGACGACCAGAGCTATACCAAAGATGGCGATACATGGCTGGAGGACCGCGGTGATGACGAAGTATTTGAGATCACAGTGCCGGAAGGCGAGCTCTTCTGCATGGGAGATAACCGTGAGGTAAGTGTCGACAGCAGAAGTGACGACGTCGGATGCGTCGATCAGGATACGATCGTCGGGAAGGCAGTCTTCAGACTGTTCCCGCTTTCGGAAGCCGGGGTCATCCATAACGTGTACGAATAAGGGGATATTATCAGATATGAACAAGATAATCAGAAACGCAACCATACTGGCGTCTGTCGCTCTTGTTGCAAGGCACTTCGTTCAGCTTACGAAGGTGTCCGGGAATTCAATGTTTCCAGAGCTTCATGACGATGACAGGCTGCTAATAGACAAGACGGCTTATGCGCACAGCGCGCCGGAAGCCGGTGACGTTGTGGTGTTTGCGGTCGCAGGCCAGGATCACCTGCTCATAAAGAGGATAATCGGTGTGCCTGGAGATCACATCGTGATCAGAGACGGTACTCTCTGGATAAACGGAGAGGTCGGAAATGATGAATATACAGCTGACGGAGCTACTGACGGAAATGTAGACATCATCGTTCCTGAGGGAAGATACTTCGTGCTCGGCGACAACAGGCTGCACAGCAAAGACAGCAGGGCAGGCGTAGTAGGATGCATCCCTGATAAGTCGATACTGGGCAAAGTGAGCATCAGACTCTATCCGCCAGGAAGAGTTTTCAAGCGCGAAGTGCTCGCGAAAGATGATGAGCAGGAAGAAGCAGGCAGCGAGCACAAAGATGAGCAGGAGCAGTAACTGATGGGACAGAAGACAGTAAAACTCGTCGCGAACAATAAGAAAGCACGCCACGATTTCTTCATAGAAGAGACTTATCAGGCAGGAGTAGCCCTTACAGGCACGGAGATCAAATCAGTCAGAGCAGGGAAAGTAAGCATCAAGGAAAGCTACGCCAAAGTCGAGCACGGCGAGGTCATCATTTATGGCATGAACATCAGTCCCTATGAGCAGGGCAACAGATTCAACGTGGATCCGCTGAGACCGAGGAAGCTTTTGCTCCATAAACGTGAGATCAGGAAGATCCTCGGAGCTACGACAGAACAGGGGCTGACTGTGGTCCCTCTGCAGATGTATATAAATGAGAAAGGCCTCGCAAAGATAGATATAGCTGTCGCTCGGGGAAAGAAACTCTATGACAAGCGCGACGACATGGCTAGAAAAGATGCCGACAGAAAAATGGAGCGTGCGATGAAGAGCCGCGGATAGCGGATGATATCAGAAGATCACGCTGCGTGAGAGATCTGCAGTTGTGGTATATATTATATGATACAGCCGGAGATAGACCGGCAGAACATGGGGGTGTAATGGTTTCGACGGGGGTATAGAAACAGTATAAGCGGGCAGTGGCGCCGATCCACTATAATCTCGGCCGTTAAAGAATAAACGACAACACTACAAACAATTACGCAATGGCAGCATAGCGCTTGCCGCGTTGTCAGCCCGGGCTCACCTGCAGACCCGGAACCTGGCATCGACTATGCAGGAAACCTCTGGCGTGACTCCCGTAGCGCCTGAGGACTAGCGGGATAGCGATGCGAGCAGCCTGCTGACCGTCCGCACGCAGTCGCGAACCAATAAACGACCAGCTCCGCCCGGAGAAATTACTGCAGAAATATTTTCGGACAGGGGTTCGATTCCCCTCATCTCCAC
>JAFWHX010000010.1 GCA_017533915.1 Eubacterium sp.
ACTGCTTGGACTTGGAATCATGCAGGTCGGACTTTCACTTAAATCCCACGATCCTTCACAGAGAGCGAACGGGTTCCTTACTCTTGCAGGAGGAATCGTAATAACGTTCACTAAAGAGATCCTGGACATTATCGTGGGATAAAGGGTGGGCAGCAGAAATGCTGCCGCATACATGGGGATTAATTCAAATAACGTCAATAACAGGACTTGAAATGTCTTAAAATATATCTATAATTATATATAGGGTATATATCTGTTGTATAATCAGTATTGGAGTGAGGATCATGGATCTTAATACGATCAGGAATCTGGATAATGATATTGTTACGATCTCTGCTTTTAATAAAGGCCAGGCAGGACGTATCTTTGATGAAGTTGAACATGATGGCCATAAGGTGGTGTTCAAGAATAATAAAAGAAAGGCCATTATTCTGTCGCCTGCTCTTTATGATGCTCTTATTGAGATGCTCTCTGATCAGCTGCTTTCGGAGGAGGCTGAAAGAAGAATGTCCGCTGCTGGCGGAGAAGAAGTGACATTGTCTGAGATGATGCAGAAATCAGGTATGACAGACAAAGATCTGGAGGGCTGGGAAGATGTCGAAATCGACTAAGTCACTACGATCTCTCGTTCCTGACATTGTTACAGCTATAGAAGAAGCTGTGAGGGATTTTCAGGATCTTGATGGCTTGGTAAAATTAACAGTCCTGAAAGCAATCAAGAAAGTTTCGACTAATCCAAAGCCGAATACTGAAGGCGGATATGGAAAACCTCTTGGCCATCACAGTTCAGCAGATCTGTCAGGTTATCTGAAGATCAAAATCAAGAGTATTGGTTACAGAGTAGTGTACAAGTATATAAAAGACAATGATGGTATGCGTATTATCATTATTTCCATACGAGATGAAGAGAAAGTATATAAAGAAGCAGAGTCAAGGATACGTGGGACAAACATATGATCTGGGTACAAAAAGGGGGACTGAGAAACGCTGGAAGCTCCTATTCGCAAGAGGTCTATGAGTTGACCACTAACGCTTTTGGGTACAAATCTCTGGGTACAGTGGACGGCGTATCCTCCTTCCTTGAATTTTCAACAATTAGCGTACCCAAAGTCTTCGAATCCCACCGTCTCCGCCAACTAAGATATGCAGTTTCAACAAAAATTCGCATATCTTTTTTATTGTCTGAAAGTATTGAAAATACTGGGATTTTGTGAGAGCATAGATGCTGATTACTGGTCTGATGCTCCATATAGACTATGTAAAAAGTAACTTTTGTTGCTTTTTATGGAGTAGGGGGTGTTAAAAATCGACGATTATACATCTTATATTATGTTAGAATATACATAGGAAAACTCATGACAACGGAGGTTTTGATATGACAGTGAACAGGAGAATCGTATCGATACTTGCGGCATTGATTATGGCGTTCGCCATGGTGCCGGTGACAGCAGAAACTGCACATGCGGATAGCCCAATGACGTGGTCTGACCTGAAAACGGCTCTGGAAGACGGCGGCACAGTGACGATGACCAATGATATCACGCGAGATAGTGATAATTATATTACTATATACTATGACACTACACTTGATCTTAACGGGTTCACTTTGGACGGCGCCGGAGAGACATATAGATACCAGCCATTATTTGAAATTTCTAAACCCAATGGAAGGCTGACGATAAAAGACAGCAGTCAGGAGAAAAAGGGAACAGTACAGAATGTGCTGGGAGATAGTCTTATTTACGTAAATGGTCAGCTCGTCCTTGAATCCGGAACGATCAAAGGAATGGTTTATGTCTTAAATCAAGGCATCTTTGCCATATCTGGCGGCAACATAATAACTGACGATGAAGGTGTTGCCATATCCGATGGTTACTTTGATATGAAGGGCGGAAAGATCTCCGGATGTGATAAAGGTGTTTATGCAGTTGGGAGTGATTCCTCATTTACCATGACGGGCGGAGCCATCACCGGATGTAAGACAGGTGTCTTTAGCCAGGAAGCTTCGTATTGTGACCTGTCTGTGGGTGGTGACGCGAAAGTGACGGGAAATGAACGGAATGTGTATGTAAATGATGGTTTGCTTATCCATTTCGTATCATCTCTGTCAGAAGATGCATTGATCGGCATCTCGAGCGAAAAAGAACTGTATGCAAGAGAATTCATCCAATTCACGGACGGATTTGCGGATATGGGAAGCCCGGAAAACTTCTTCAGTGATGATGACTACGATGTGGTTTTACAGAATAATGAACTTAGACTGGAGGGGCTCGAAGGATGGGGCACAAAGGTCGATAACAACGGTATAAAGAATTACGTTAGAGACGATGGCACTACCAGCACCAGGGTAAAGGATAAGCCTATGATTTGGTTAAAAGAAGAATCAGGGGGAGAAAGCAGCTGGTACGGAGTGGATAATTCCAGTGGAGAGTTTAAGATCGGATCCCGGTTCTGGGTGCGCTGGCTGGACCCTGTATCTGATAAGGAACTGTACGATGAGTACTATAACAAGCTCGACGAGGGGCATAAAAAGGCTGTTGAAAACAACAGAATCAGGATATATCTTGCCAGTGTTACAGATCCGAAAGGGACTGCATATGCTGACATCGAGCCGGCAGTAGATGGATTCATTCAGATACCCGAAGGCTGGGACAAGGACGATATCAATGTTGTGTCCATAGGTGATCAGCAGGATGAAATGCTAGAGTCGCAAACGCTTGATCCATACAGATCCCCGGAAGGTGACAGTGCTTTTACAAAAGTACAGATTCATCATTTTTCTCCGTGCGCAATCTATGATAAAGCTTCGGATACGCCAGAATGGCTGCCTGCACGTAAGGTCAACCCACTCAAGGTCAAAGCCAGGACGGCGACTGTGAAATACCGCAAGCTGAAGAGGAGATCACATACACTGAAAGCATCTCAGGTCATCAAAACCATCAAGACGGGCAAAGGCAAAATGTCATACAAGTATGTCTCCGCAAAGAAGGGTAAAAAGAGCTTCAAAAAGTACTTCAAGATCAATAAAAAGAATGGCATGGTCACAGTAAAGAAGGGCCTTAAGAAGGGCACATATAATGTGACGGTCAAGGTCAGGGCCGCCGGAAACAAAGAATATCTGAACTCTTCATGGAAGAAAGTGACCTTTAAGATCAGAGTGAAATAAGAATATAGGAAAACTGAAAAGGGGGCTACTCAATGCAGATCAATCAAAATGTTTTCATACATGATTCAGATAGAACTGCTCTTGCTGCATTAAAAGCTATTCCTGGGTTTACACAGTTGTTAAAAGCATTTATGGGTGCATGGAATGAAAAGCTCATGTATATAACCAACATGGCTACAAACCTTAGGATTTCGGATGCACAGCTATCGCATTATTATGATATGCTGCCGCCTATTTGTGACAAGCTAGAGATAGAAGTGCCAGAACTGTATATGACTATGGATGTTCAACCTAACGCATGGACATATGGTGATACTAAGCCTTATATCATAATGACCTCTGGACTGATCAAAACCTCGCTGATTATCTTGAGGCTCTTATGGATGCGGCATATTCCATAGACTACGATCTTTACAAAACCAAGCCGACCGGCAAGGTCGAGATCATGAAGGAAGTCTGTGACAAAGCGGACGATGTAGACACGAGAGGTCCTTACGCAACGTACGAGGCGGCAAAGAAACTTGCGAAAGCCTATGACAGTGTGATCAAAGCACTTAAGGAATCAGGAGTGAAGAAGCAGAGAACTTCTTTCAGAGTCAAAGCTTCACCGAAGAAAGTCAAGGCGGGATCAGCAAAGAAGCAGACTGTCAAAGTGAAAGTCAGCAAGCTCACAAAAGTATCGTCAAAGCCGGTCTACACGATCAGAAGAGTGACAAACGGCCAGAGATCCAAAGTGAGCATAAATAAGAAGACAGGCAAAGTGACGATCAAAAAGAAGACGAAGAAGTGCAGGATCGTAGTGCAGGTCCGTTCCGCGGCAAACGAGAGATGCACCGGCCTGACAAAGAGCGTAGTGATCGTTGTAAAATAATGAAACTGTTTCGTTATAAAATAATGAAACTGTTTTATGGATTGTGATATAATCTATCAATATACTTGGGAATAAGGGAGGCACAGAGAGAATCATGAGATCAACGAAAGCATTGATAGCTGTCATTCTGACGGCACTTGCTGTAATGATTTTTATGCCTGCTTTGGCATTTGCTGAAGAGATACCGGAAGCAGATCAGTTCGGACAGGTAGAGTTCTATTCAACTGCTGAAGCCGGCACAGTGCTGAAGGACAGTTACAGATATTCAGACCGCTGGTTCACCGTGGATCCGGCTATGGAGAACAAAGAGCTCGCGCTTTTGTCTATGCAGTTCGTAGCAGCTGCGGTTGAAAACGATGCTGACGGACTGGGCGCAGATCTTCTGAAAAAGCTTGGCTTTGACGGCATAGGATACAGGGGGAATCCGGACCTCACCGCAGATGACTGCGATTTTACGTATGGCGCAAAGAGACTCGACGACGGGAGCATGCTCGTCGCAGTGGCGGTACGCAGCTACGCGTTCGATCAGAGCGGCAAAGTCAAAGGCTGGCCGCAGAATTTCAGCGTTAACGGGGAAAGCGCCGAGGGCGAGCACTACATGCTCAGCAAAGTCGCCGAGGCAGTCGTCCCGGAGATCGCGGCACTTGGCGGAAGCGGAGACGTGAGATACTGGATCACAGGGCAGAGCCGTGGCGGAGCTCTTGCGGGGCTTATCGCATCAAAGCTTCCTGCTCAGCTGGGCTCAAGAAACAAGGGGATATACGCATACACGTTTGAGTCTCCAAGAGTAGTCCAGCCGAAGAATGATGTTGAGAAGGCAAGATTTGAGACAGATTATAATTATATCCATAATTATGTGTGCAGCGACGATCTGGTCACAGCAATACCGCCATGGGGAATGGTACGGTACGGGGTGGATCACATGCTGAATACGGATGAAGCAGACAGCGGCCTTGAAGCAGAGCTGGAGAGACTTGGGAGCCGCCAGGAGATCCCTGATGGATACAACAGAGAAGATGCCGAGAAGCTTGCCGAGACTGTTCTTCTTGCTCTTCAGAGCAGGATTCCGACGCGCGAAGATTATTCAAAAGACCATTCAGAGACCATAAAGCTTGGAGATGGGACGGAGCAGGTCATCACATATAACTATCAGGATATCCTGGGCAAGCTCATGGTATTCGTATTCGGGGGCGCGCTCGACGATGCCGATCTTTCAAACGTCGCCGAATATCTGCGGGAACTGTTGTCCGTGATAGATAAATACATGAGAGGATATCTTGCGGAAAACGGTATAGTCGAAGGCGACCCGCAGCTTCTGTACTGGGAAGCTGCCTCTACGATAAATCCATTCCTGAAGGAGAAACTGTCAGTAGACCTTAAACTGTCTGACGGAGAACTGTATGCGCTGCTTAAGCTCGCAGCACCTGTGATCATAGATAAAGAATACATAGCAAAACACGGCTATAATCCAGATCTGTTCATTGTATATATCGCACCGGCGTTGAAGCTTCCTTCGATGCTTTTCTCGCATCACTTTGATTCGCTTATCGCAAGGCTCCATACGCTTGCGCCTGAGGCAGCGGCAGGCGATATAGCGCTTATGACAGAAGCTCCTGAGTTTCAGGATCCGGCAACCAAGATGCCGCGAAAGATCAGAAAGGCTGTAACAGAGTCTCCATATAGTTCGTGGCTCACGGCTTCTTCAGCCTGGATAACGGATGATAAAGTGATCGCCAACAAGAAGGTGTACTATCTCTCTGTAAAATTTACAGCAGCAGGCCGCGTTCTCACTGATGATCAGAAGATAACGATAAACGGGGAGGAGCCGGTCAGTAAGGAGATCAATTACGAGGGCGGCATGTATGTCGCTACATGCGTATGGAAATATACTATCGGCGTGCCGAATAAATACAAGTTATCATTTTCCATGAACAATCATGGAGAGCAGGTCCCTGATATGGAGGTCGAGAACGGCGCTGTTCTGAAGTATGTAGAGAGACCGGCTGATCCTGTCGCCGCAGGTTACAGATTTGGCGGCTGGGTCGACACGGATGAAATACCGTGGGATGAGATCACAGTCGACAGAAACCAGTATCTGGATGCGGTCTGGGTAGAGCAGGTGGATAAAGTGAAGATCACATTCATGGTCCCGAGGGTGGGACAGAAGTGGTCGGCACCAGCAGTACCGTCCGGAGCGCCGTATTATCTTGACGATATTTATCTTTTAGACAGGAAATACAATGATGTCGAGACGATAAAAAACACTGAGAAACTGACACTGTCTTTCAATATCCGTTTGAAGAATAACAGGGCAGAGTTCCCGTATAAGATCGGCAGATACGACAATATGGAATACACAGGGACAGTCACGATAAACGGGGAAAAAGTAAAGGCTTATTATGATGAAGGCTACCTCAGAGTGGAGTACAAAGTCACACCTCTTGCAGCAAGGCCGAAACTGAGTAAGTCCAGCATAACCATAAAGAAGGGCAAGACAGCGAAGGTCAAGATCACAGGTAAAGAAAACGGCACGAAGAACACATATAAAAACACTAAGATCGCGAAAGTGGTCTCCAAAAAGACCGCATCTACACTTAAGATCAAAGGACTGAAAAAAGGTAAGACTACACTTAAGATCAAAGTGGACGGCACATGGCTGAAGCTTAAAGTCAGAGTTAAATAACAAGACTAAGCTGCTGTTCCTGCTTTGAGGGAATAGTTGCTGTATCGTCTAAGCTTACTCTTGTCAAAATGTTCACTTTTTGGGATTCTGTAGAAAAAGGCCACGGTTTTTTCTGATTTGTTACACTTTTCATCAAAATCATGCTGATTTTTCTACAGAATCCCTATATTGAGGCTATTCCTGTAGAAAAAAACCACAGATTTTTCTGATTTGTTACACTTTTCATCAAAATCATGCTGGTTTTTCTACAGAATCCCTATCCAGAGGCCATTTTTGTAGAAAAATGCCACAGTTTTTTCTGTTTTGTTACACTTTTCGCCAAAAAGTTGCTCATTTTTCTACAGGATCCCTATCCAGAGGCTATTTCTGTAGAAAAAGGCCACGGTTTTTTCTGATTTGTTACACTTTTCATCAAAAAGTTGCTTATTTTTCTACAGAATCCCTATCCAGAGGCTATTTCTGTAGAAAAAAGCCACAGTTTTTTCTGATTTGTTACACTTTTCATCAAAATCATGCTGATTTTTCTACAGAATCCCCGCCTGGAGACCATTTCTGTAGAAAAATGCCTCGGTTTTTTCTGATTTATTACACTTTTCATCAAATTCATGCTGATTTTTCTACAGAATCCCCGCTTGGAGACAATTTCTGTCTACAGATAAAGAAAAAATATCCAAAGTGATATCACTTTTTGCTCTTTTCTGGTTTTGGTAGACGCGCAACTGATTATTTAGGCTAGCACTACATTATATGATCGTTTTAATCTTTTTCAAATATTTCGGGTGATAAAATAAACTAATATATAATGTTTTGATCAATACGCTGCAAAAAGCGGGAGGATAGATGATGAGAAAAGGTTATTTCAGAAAGACTGTGGCGATTCTGGTGTGCGCGGTGATGGTGCTTACTGCGATGCCTTCAGTGTGGGCAGCGGAGATCAGCCAGAACAGTTACGGCAGTGACAGTCAGCTGGAGGAAGGATCATATGCTCCAGGTGAGGTCATCGTGATGTTCAGCGACGGCGCTGTAGATGAAGAGGAAATGTCTCTTAAAAGCGCGAGGAAGCTGTCTTCTGTCGGAAGCGGCTTCGGAATGAGTCTGAACGCATCCGGAAGTGCCGATGAGGCTGCAGAAGACGCAAAAAGTGAAGCAGCTATTCTTGAGGATAGTCTCGGGGATGATTTTGTGCTGGAAGATTCTCTCGTGTTCCCTGTTGTGGAAAAGGCTGATGACTCCACAGAAAAGCATGCCGAAGACGCTGCAGAAAATCATGCCGATGAAGCTGCAGACGATCATGCTGATGACCCTACAGAAAACCAAGCCGAGGAAGCTGGGGACGACAGTACAGAAAGCGGAAAGAGCGGCGGCTTCAGGCTGGAATCAGAAGATCAGGCAGATGGATCCGGCGATCTCAAGATAGCGCTCGTTACATCTGATAGATACGATACAGAGACTTTGATCAGGAAGCTGGAAGGGAACAGCAGGATCGCCGCGGCAGAACCGAACTACTATATACATTATGAAGACTATGACGATTATGCTCTGGATGATACGTATGCATCTTACCTGTATCAGGCGAATTCACCTCTCGCAGAAAATACTGCCGGAGACAGAGTGGATGACAGAGGAGAGATGCCTGAGAATGCTGAAGAGTCTGTTTCCACGAATGCGGCAAGCGGATGGAAAAAGCTTACGGGAGATGAAAATGAGACAGTCGTCGCTGTTGTGGACTCGGGGATCAATCCGGAACATGAGGATCTTAAGGATAATCTCTGGGTAAATGATCCGGAGGTCACAGGTCTGAGCGGAGATCACGGATATAATTTCGGAAACAATGATACGGATCTGACGGATCATAACGGACACGGTACGCACTGCGCGGGTATCATAGCTGCTGCTGCGAACAACGGGAAAGGTGTGGCAGGTATAACTGGAAACGCCAATGTAAAGATCATGATGCTGAAGACGGACGGAGACGATGAGACCAGACTCTATACTGCAATGGGATCATACAGCTATGTTCTCCGGGCTAAAGCCGCGGGAGTCAATATAGTGGCTACAAGTAATTCGTGGGGGCGCGATGATACCGAGAGCACCATCTTCAATGAGATCATAGACAGAATGGGAGAAGCAGGGATCCTGACATTCACCGCTGCCGGAAACGCAACAAAGGATCTTGACCGGTCGGTAGACAACCCTGCGTCAAATGAATCCATTTACGGAATAAACGTAGGATGCGCCGGTATAACAGGAGAACCGGCGGGATTTTCAAATTACGGAAAGAGTCAGGTGGATATATTCGCGCCTGGAGTAAACATTCTGTCAACGGTCGGTGTTACGACTTATTTCCCGTCGCTATATACAGCAGAAGAGCTTGCCCGTACTACAGCATATTATGGCGGGTTCGATAAGGACGTGAAAATAAACAAGAAAGCGGACGGGAAGAATGACAGTGTCATACCGTCAAAGGGCTTGGGCGATGATACAGTCAGTGCATTCGGACCATCAGTATTCAAAGTGGAGCAGGACGATGATTCTGAAGACGATGAGATAGAAGACGAGCAGGAAGATGAGTCCGGCGAGCAGGATGATGAGTCCGGCGAGCAGCAGGAAGAGCAGGGAAGCAGCGCCACATGCGAGCTTGAGATCGTTCCGGAGCATTATTTCACTACAGGAAAGAATGCGGCTTCTCTTAAAGTAACGATAAAGAATGCTGTGATCGGCGAAAGCTATTACCTGTATTTCCCGTACAAGAAGGATCAGCTCACAGAGGGATGCAGCAACACTAAATTCTCTGTCTATTATGAAAGCGGTGACAACGCTGATGAGACTGAGTGTATGGTCTACGGCGGAGAGGTCGTTGAAAATAATGACGGCACAGTCGAGCTTACAGGCTACGGCATGCATGGCCATACTATGGACAGAGTCAATAAATACGTAGGATCACACCTCACAAGTCCGGAAGAGCTTGGCGAGATGAATGATAAGATACTCCCGTATGATGAGCTGGATGGCCGAAAGACCGGGATCGGCCTTCTGATAGAGCCGTCAACAGACAATAATGGATCAGCCTGGGAAGGCGGGGAGCCTCATGACGTGACCTTTTACCTCGACTCCATCGCTGTGTCGAAAGCGAACGCCGAGATCGACAGAAACAGCTCATACGAGATGATGTCCGGAACGTCTATGGCATGCCCGGCAGCCGCTGGAGCAGGCGCGCTGATAGCTGCCCTTTATCCAAGGGAGGATGGTCAGTCGGGAGCTGAATACGCCACGATGATCAAAAACAAGCTCATGTCTTGTGCAAGAAAGACAGACTCTCTAAAAGATATGTGTGCTACAGGCGGATTCATAGATCTTACACTCCTCGACGATGAAGATCCTGCTCCTGTGATAAACGACGCGGTATGCAGCATAAAAAAGAAAACGATAACGCTCTATGGAAGCGGCCTTAATAAGGGAATAAAACTAAGCTATAAAAGGCTGTTAAAGGCCGGGTCTCCGGCTGTTGAGCTGCCTGCCGATGGAATGACAGTATCATATGCGGCAGATGGGAAGAGCTGCGTGATAAAAAACGCAAAGGCTTTGTTCGGTACATATACTGAGTTTACGGCGGTACATGGCGAGAAGAGCGGGCAGCGTTCGTTCTTCCTGGTCAAGGGGCAGAATAAGATAGAGATGACGGCAAGTATGCTGGAACCGAATCCAAGCGAAGCCGACTATGAAAGAAAGCTCCAGCCGGAACGTTTTATCTTTACGGATGCAGATGGGAAACAGCTTTACGCCATCGAGCAGCACAATGGGATCATATCAAGATTTGACGGAGCACAGTTTGTGGATATCCCGGGGACAGATATCAAGGACAGCCTGTCTGATCTGTATCTTAAGAACGGATATGATAAGTATCAGGTGGTAAACGACTTAAGCATCACTGTTTATATTGAGGGAAAGGCGATAGTGTCCGGAAACAGGGCTTATACGGTGGTAAGTGTTGATTATACGCCGGGATCAGAATCCGGCGGGTCTGCTGAGCCGGAAGAGGAGGAACCTGATATGCAGGACGAGGAAGACACTGATGAGCAGGAAGAAGAGCCTGACGATGATGAGAACACGATCGAAAAGAGATTCCTCGCATCTATAGATGTCACGAAGAAAAAGCCTGCATGGATATTTGAAGAATACCAGGATCCGGAACTCGAAGAGACAGACCATGCAGTGTTCGATTACCAGGCAGCTGGAAATAAGCTCTATGCTGTGTCCTGCCTTAAGGAAGAAGGATATACTGCGCTGTTGTCGTATGATCTCTCAGCGCCTGCAGAAAAACGGGTCTGGAAGCGCGAGCCTGATCTTCCTGAAGCTATCAGCAGTGCGTCACTTGCGTCGTATAAAGGAAAGCTCTACATGTTCTTTGGCGCGAAAGTAGAAGAAGGAAAGAGTGGAGATGAGCTTCTGTCAGACGATGTATGGCGCTTTGACGGTAAAAAATGGGAAAGGACAGGAACTCTGGCATTCGCAGGAAAGTACACATCCCGCTACAACGAGGATCCAGAATATCTGAAATTCCCTGTGGAAGCGGCAAATGGCCTTGTGTTTGTTGAATGCTCGGTCGATGGTCTGGGGAACACATTCCTGTACGATCCTGAGAAAGATAAAGGTACACCGATGTACCTGACGATCAATGACAACAATTCAGATGATACGCTCTACGGAGTATCTTCCTGCGCTATAACGCGGGACGGCATCTACTACAAGAGAGATCACAGCGACGAGATGCGCCGCGGCTGGGGTTTATATAAGATACCGGCATCAGGCGGAGCCTACAGGAGTCCGTATCCTAAGTCTGCGAATACGATCAAAGTCTCTGCTTCAGCAAAGACCGTGAAGTATGCGGCGGTCAGGAAGAAAGCGGTCAGCGTCAAAGCCATAACGGTGAAGAAGGCCAAAGGGAAAGTGACGTATAAGAAAGCCGGTGTCAATAAGAAGAAATTCGCCGGTAAATTCACCGTGAACAAAAAGAACGGCAGGATAACAGTTAAGAAGGGCGTGAAGAAGGGCACCTACAAGATAACTGTCAAAGTCAGAGCTGCAGGAGATACCAACTACAAGGCTGCCACAAAGACTGTGAAGGTAACGATACGGGTGAAATAGAAAAATAAGCTGATCAGCAACTTATAGTATGTGATAAAGCTTCATGTAGTGATATAATATAAATATGGAAAAAGCTCGCGGAAGCAGCGTTCATGGATAATATAAGCAATTATCATAAAGGAGAATGAAAATGAGTGACGAAGGATTACAGATCATGTGCCCATATTGCGGCGGACCATCACACAGACTTACACAGGTAGATGGATGCATCTGGAGATACATCTGCGCAAAGTGCCACAGGGTATTCAAAGTCGATGAGGCTACAGGACAGGTCATCGACTAAGGCGCCGGCGGACACTGGATCTTGTGAAGGGAGAAGCGGCAGACCCGGAAGGGCCGGCCGCTTTATTAAAAACGACTGAAAGGGGATCTCATGAATTTTGTCTTTATATCACCGAATTTCCCGCATACTTACTGGCATTTCTGCAGTTGTCTCAAGCGAAACGGAGTGAATGTGCTTGGTATCGGCGACTGCTCGTATGACAGCCTTGAGCCTGATCTCAAGGCTTCGCTTACCGAATATTACAAAGTCGACAGCATGGAGAACTATGACAGCATGTACAGGGCTGTCGCGTTCTTTGCTTTTAAATATGGAAAGATCGACTGGCTTGAATCGAACAACGAGTACTGGCTCGAGCAGGACGCGAGACTGAGGAAAGACTTCAACATAACTACGGGCGTTCAGCCGGACGAGCTCGCTCTCTGGAAGAGCAAATCGGCGATGAAGCCGGTATATAAGGAAGCGGGCATACCGACAGCGAGGAATCATAAGATCACCGATATAGATGCGGCAAAGGCTTTTCTTAAGGAGATCGGCGGCTATCCGGTCATTGTAAAGCCTGACATCGGAGTGGGCGCGGAAGATACATGGAAGCTTGAGAATGACGAGGAGTTGAAGGATTTCTTCGATCATAAGCCTGACGTGCCGTATGTCATGGAGGAATTCGTGTTCGGGAATATCTATTCATACGACGCTATCTGTGACTCGAACGGTGACCCTCTGTTTGAGAACTCGTGCTGGTTCCCGCCGTCAGTAGCGGACCTTGTGAACAAAGGCCTGGAGCTTACTTACTATGCTCTTCTGGATGTGCCGGAGCAGCTCAGAGAATACGGCAGGCGCGCTCTGAAAGCGTTCAAGGTGAAGAGCAGGTTCGTGCATTTTGAGTTCTTCAGACTCACAAAGGCAAGGAAGAACCTCGGGAAAGTTGGAGATTTTGTTGGCCTGGAGGTAAACATGAGACCGGCCGGAGGATATACTCCGGACATGATGGACTTTGCCCACCAGACAGATGTATATCAGATTTACGCTGACATGGTGACGTCTGACAGGCGGATCCTGCCTATGTCGGGGAAAGATAAGTTCTGTGTGTATGCAGGAAGAAAGGATATACACAGATACGCGCATACCAATGAAGAGATAATGGCCAGATATGGAAAGAACATGGTCATGGCTGAACGCATGCCGGACGTGCTTTCCGGTGCTATGGGAAACCAGATGTACACGGCGGTAGTGGCGAGCGAGGACGAAGTGCAGAAGTTCGCGGATTTTGTACAGGAAAGGGCAGAGTAGATCCGGCGACGCATATGTGAGCATGCTCGCGATGTGAGCGGATGGCTGGCAGAGCATAGAAACACAATAAGTATAACAGTAAAAGGCAGGACAGCATGGAAGAAAGATACGAAGAAAGATACAGCGAGAGATTAGGACGCAACATGGGACATGCGGTGTTCGGACACGCAGGGAAGCTTTGCCTTGCTTTCGGGCCGCAGAACGGACACTTGTGGGATTTTCGCAATTTCGGGATGGTAGCCTCGGTACAGCCGTGGATAGACTCGGGTAAGATAAAGCTTATCTGTGTCGACGGCATAGATGAGGAATCCTGGTCCGATTCGAACGGCGACGGCAGTTATCGTGCGGAGATGCAGGAGAAATGGTTCGGATACGTCGTGGATGAACTTCTTCCGGAGTACACTGTTCCTGGTGAGAAAGCTATGGTAACGGGCTGCAGCATGGGCGGACTCCACTCCGCTAATTTCTTTTTCAGAAGGCCGGATCTTTTCGACACGATGATCTCGCTGAGCGGCCTCTTTGACGCGAGCTATTTCTTCGGGGATTACATGGACGATATAGTGTATAACAACTCTCCGATCCATTTCATACCGAACATGCCGGATGATCATCCGTGGCTCGACATGTACAGAGAAGGGACGATCATATTCTGCTGCGGACAGGGGGCATGGGAAGACAAAATGAGAGTAGATTCCGCTGCGCTGGACAGGATCTTGACTGATAAGAATGTACCGCACTGGGCTGACTTCTGGGGTTTTGACGTCAATCATGACTGGCCGTGGTGGCAGAAACAGCTTCCGTATTTCATGGAGCATGTGATGGGGCCGGCTTATTGATCCGGCATTTTCATCTGTTGCGCCCGGCATTTTCATCTGTTGATAATGGACATCACAGGTGGTATAATATAGTTCTAAGTTTATAGTAGCTGAATATGTGTTGGCTAAATTTATATTGGTTAAGTTTAAGTTGGTATTGTGTTAGATTGAGGTAATGATCGTGGATAAGAAATCAAGAAGGATCATTGCGGCGATAATGACGGGGCTCATGCTCATGATGTCATTTGCCGAGGTACCGGCGGTATTTGCAGCCGGGGAAGCCGGAGATGAGCCGGCTATGGAATTACAGGATGAAGCAGGTGCTTCAGGAGTAGAAGGACCGGAAGTCGGGGTCGATGAGCAGGGTACTCCTGAGACTCCGGGTACTACGGAAGGCGAAGAAGAGCCGGCAGAAGAAAAAGCTGATTACGGAAAAGTGACAGATGCAGTCAATCAGGCAAATGCAGTCAACAGAGATCAGTATACTGCTGATTCAATTGCAAAGCTTGATGCTGCGGTAGCTGCTGTCGTATATGATCTTCCTGTATCCAGACAGTTAGAAGTGGATGCGATGGCTCAGGCGATCACAGATGCTATAGCCGCACTGGTGAAAAAGGATCCAAGCGAGCCTGTGATCGAAAGGAACCCTATGCTGATAGAAGGCAATTACTATTACATCAGGTTCTATACGACGACAAATAATAATGATTACTACAAGAACATGGAAGGCAAGACCAAGGTCAAGCTGGACGGAAGATGGTATCAGGGCAAGATAACTGATGTCGACGGGACCAAGTACGTAACAGACGGCGGCACACGCGCAGAGTCAGATGTAAATGCACTTGTCAAGAAAGGCTGGAAGTTCGATTACTTCATCAAAGCTACTAACGGCACGACAGCTGACCCGTCAGATGATGAATACATAACACCTGAAGACAGTCCGCTTACTTTTGATCAGATCGGACAGAAGGGCAAGAACAAAGGCTATAATCTGAAGGTCGAGAACGGAAAGGCATATTATCTGGAAGTCAAAGCTACTTCTCCAAATGGAGAGCAGGTAACATGCAATTCTCTCGACCGTATCGTAAGATACATGTTCATCGATGCTCCTGAAAACGTAAAGGTCAAATGTGACGACGATGATAACAGAGCGACGCTCAAGTGGAAGAAGGTAGATAAAGCTATCGGATATGCGATCTACATCAGCACTAACGGGAAATGCCCATCGAAGCCGACTAAATATACAAAGAACACTGAGTACACAAAAGCCCTTGCAGGACCGAAGACATACACATTCTTTGTAAAATCAGTATTCTACAACAAGGCTGCTACGACAGGCGGTGTCGGAGGCACAGGTAAAGGACATGAGATCAAGACAGTTTCAGCAGCCTGCAAAGGAGATGACACTGTTAAGATCAAGGGACGTATACTTGATACTGGTATCCGCACGATCAAGTGGTATGCCAAGGCTAAATATACAGCGCCGCTGTATTCCAATTCCGGATGCTCAAAGAAAAAGGGCACGCTTGCAAAAGGAACAAAAGTATACTGCATAGGAAAGTACCCGTCACATCTTCCTCGCGGCGCGCATCCTACAAGATATAAGATCCAGTTTACTAATAAAAAGGGTAAGACTGTAACCGGCTATATCAGATACGGTACGGTCAAGCACGTCAGCGGAGAAGTCGCATACAAGGGCGGAAAAGCATACGACTACAGTGAGGCTGTTAAGGAAGACTATGTAAATGAAAAGGGCTTCAGCAGCAGCTCCAAATATCTGATCTGGATGAACACATACACACAGCGCGTGAACATCTTCACCGGAAAGAAAGGCCACTGGAAGCTTCTGAGAACAGACCGCTGCACGAGTGGTGAATATTACCACTATACAGGCCTTGGATCAAAGTATAAAATACACAGACATCAGGAGACCAGGATAAGGAACTTCATCAACAGCACATCCAAGTATTATTATAAGAAGCTGTCATATTTCAGCAAGGGCAACTCATTCCATACACCATGCTGGAGGCTTGACAACAATAAGTCGGTGAACCATGTAAAGAGCAACCTGCAGCCAGGTACAAAGGGATGCGTCAGAATGACCGTTCCTGCCGCTACATGGATCTACAATAATATTCCACTTGGAACAAAGGTAATAACTCACTAAGGTTATTCTGGACAGGATCCTGAAACGGATCCAGATGATCTTCTGATCAGATGGAGAACTAATATAATTGAAAAAGCTGACAGAGAAACAGAAACTGATAATAATAATCGCCAGTGCCGCTTTGGCACTGGCTGTTATTACTTTTATACTTGTAATAAGACTGGGCACCCCTATCCCCAGATTCACTAACGGCGAGACCGCAGAAGAACCGTACAGCATGCTTGTCGACGGGAAAGAGGTCCTGCTGGTGAAGAGCAGAGATGACGGCATCGCCGCTCTCTCTGACGTAGTGAAAGAATATACACCAAAGGGCATGACGACGGTGAAAGTAGATTTTGATAAGAAGATCACTTTCGCAGAAAAAAAGATCAGGCCTTTCAAAAAGCTTACTCCGGTCCTGAACGAAGAGGAGGCCGCTGAGCAGATAATCAAGGCGAACAAAAAAAAGAAGCCATGGTTCACAGCGACAGTAACAGCAGAGAAAAGCGCAAAGAGACTGATCCAGCCTATAGTAAAATTCAAATACAAAGAGGATATGGATCTTTTCGACTATGTCGTTAAAAAAGAAGGCGTAGAAGGGCTTAAGCGCGTTAGATTCCAGTGGACCACGGAGAACGGCGAGGTCGTAGACAAGACGGACAAAGAGAGCATCGTGCTCTTTGATCCGAAGAATGCAGTCGTGCTCACAGGTTTTGATGAGACTCCTAAGGACCTTAAATGGGCTGAATATGATGACTTTCAAAAATTCGTCCAGGAAGAGAGTGCTGACGCTATAATCGGCGGAGAGATGGTGGATTATGGAGAGCAGTTCCTTGGGAATCCATATAAATATGGAGGAAAGAGCCTTACTCACGGTATCGACTGCGTTCAGTTCGTACGTGCGATGTACGCAAAATACGGGATCATACTTCCTAATAAGCGCAGCGCTCTCGGAAGAGTAGGAAGAGGAGTCAGCCTGAAGAACGCGCGGCCGGGCGACATCGTATACTATGGGAATCACGTTGCGATGTACATCGGAAACGGTAAGGTTATCCACGCGATACATAAGGGTATATCCATAAGCAATATCAACTACAGAAAATGGAAGACCATAAGGCGAGTAGATAAGAAGAAAAAGAAGAAGAAGAAAAAGTAATGCTTGAGACACTGCAGAAAAAGTTAGTGAATTTCTATATTTTCCTGGATCTCGCCAAGATGGTGAAGCATATCCCGAAAGATTTTTCGGGTGTGAGAAAGATCCAGGAGAGACGGATCAGGAAGCTCATGAAACGGGCATATGAGATACCGTTCTACCGTAAGCGCTTTGATGAGGCAGGGGTCAGGCCTGAGGACATCAGGACTGCCGCGGATCTCGCCAAGCTCCCTGTACTGTACAAGGATGAGCTCCGCGCATGGATGAAGGAGCTGGACAAAGACCCGAAATATAAGGACTGGTATCATGACACAACGAGCGGATCGTCAGGTGAGCCGCTCATGATCTTACTGAGCCCGCGTGAGAAAGCATATATGATGGCGAACTGGTTCCGGGTCATGATGGTCGCGGGGTATAACCCGTTCACCGGAAAGACGATGAGCAGGAAGAGCGCGCACAGCGTCTCGGCAGGATACGATACGGCGCTCCAGAGGATCGGCATTCTCCGCAGAGGATTCCTGGATCAGTACGCAAGCGAAGAAGAGATGATCCGGCAGGTGAACGATTACAAGCCAGACTTTCTCTACATGAACAAAACCGAGCTCATGCGTCTGTGTCTTTACTGCAACGACCACAACAGCAAGATACATAAGCCGAAATATTTCGTTCCTACAGGTGAGAAATCAGACGATATAGCGCGTAAGCTGTTCATGAAGATACTCGGGCCGGGAATGATCGATTCATATGGTACTGCAGAAGCAGGAGCCTGCATGGTAAGACTGTTCGACAGCAAGGAATACGTCGTACATAACGATTCGTTCGTCGTAAATATGCAGGAAGACGACGGAACGCTTGCGCTGGACGGGAATATCGTTGTGACGCCGCTGTATAAGACGGACGTTCCTCTGATAAACTATTCCGTCGGCGATAAGGGAACGTCAGTCATCCGCGACGGTGTAAGATTTGTGACAAGCGTTCAGGGACGTTCGAATGATTTCTTCAGATATGAGACAGGGGAAGTCACTACATTCTTCGAAATCGCTCCGATAATCGCACATGCGACAGATGTTTTGCAGATCCGCTTTATTCAGGAATCTTTTAATGAAATCACAATACAGTGCGTTCATAATAAAGCTGAATCAAAGCTGACCAAAGAAGAAGTAGAAAAGAATCTCACGGAGCAGCTTAACGCCAAGTTCAAGCATCCGTTCAAGATCACATACAACTGGATGGACGTCATTCCGCCAGACGAGAACGGAAAACTGAGAATGATCGTCTGCAAAGTGAAGCAATGATGCTCATCTGAGTAACAGGCGGGCTGAGAAGCACGCGATGAGACCGCGCAGGTCAAAATAACTGAGTGAAGATACAGGAGGGGCAGAGATGGAGCCCGGAACAGTGATCGCAAAATCATCGGTAACAAAACGTATCAGAACGACAGCTTTCATCATGGCGCTTGCCATGGTGTTCAGCTGTCTTCTTTTTCATTTTGAGGACGACATAAACTATGCTGTGTCCGGAATGGCTGCGCCTCCGCTCAAGAAGCTCACATACAGTCCTACAAAGACAGGCTATAAGGCCGTGCTCACCTGGCAGGCCAAAAAGGGCAGAGAATATCAGGTTATGAGGAAGACCAGCTCGACCGGCAAGTATAAAGTGCTCGCAGTGGTAAAGGCGACTTCATCGACAGGGAAATATACTGATAAGAGCATCGGAAAGAACAAGACTTTCACTTATACAGTCCGCCGTGTCATCATGAGCGGGAATAAAGTGAAGGATACCGGGAAGTATGACGGTGAAGGGCTAACTACGATAAAGATGCCGGCTCTGACAGTGAACTTCACCAATCTGAAGGCTGACGTCTCATGGAAGAAAGTATCCGGCGCCACACAGTATCTCATAAACCGCAGAGTCGGTAAGAGTGATAAATTCTATAACATCAGAAAATTCGCGTCCAAGCTGGCATCCGGGGAGAAAGAATACTCATATTCATCAGGCACAAAACAGTTCACATATTCTGATTATTATTACTACTCGACAAATAAAGACAAGAGCAAGGCGTACAGCAAGAAGCTGGCTGAGATAATATCATTGCGTCTGAGAGGCAATTATCTTGACGCATCAAACAATCCGCTCTCATACAGAGTACAGGGATATTATTCCAAAAAGGTGAATCTCGTAAAGAAGGAGAGCTACGGGCTTTATCTTCCTGATGGTGAATTCCGTCTGGAGGCTCCGTCGATCGTCAGCATATCTGACGGTGGAGTGATGAAATGGGGACACGTAGCAAACGCTGAGGGGTACAGGATCTATTCCAGTCCTGACGGAAACGACTGGACCAAGGTCACAGACGTCAAATCAACAGGATACGATTACATCCCTGTCGAAGAGCCGGCTCTCAGCGAGGTATATCAGGAATACCAGCTGCCTGACTTTGACAGCGGCCTTTATTACACCGTGAGGGCATTCGCGTCGAAGAACGGGAAAACGCTGTACAGCTCATATGACACCGGATTCACGATCAAAAACAGGAAATACAGTGAAAACATACTGTGCGTTGGAGACAGCATTTCGTTCGGCTCGCCATACTATGAAGAAGAGAGAAAGAACTTCACATATCAGAACAGGATCTCACAGCTTACAGGAGTAAAATTCTTTAATCCATCGATACCGGGCGCGACTTATCATCATGGAGGAAAAGACAGCGCTGAAGCAGAGGAAGTTACGGACGACTCCACGAGTAAACTCGTGACCGGAGTCGTGCAGATGGTCGTCAAAGGTGAGAATACTGATAAGATGCTGACGACTTATGCCGGACGCAATGACCAGACGCTGGATGACTTTGACATCGTGGTCCTTGCGGGCGGTACGAATGACTACCTGCATTATGACAGCGGCATCACATCCTGGGACAAGCTCAGAGGCAATCCGGAGACAGACTGGACGAAGATAAAAGACAGCGACAAGACTAAAAATCTGAAGTTCACAGTAAACGCAGATGTACCAAACTATGCAAAAACGTATACTGAAAGCTATGACTATAACATCAAGACTTTCGACGGCGCGTACAACCAGATAATGAAGTGGATCGAAGAAGCCAGCGTATTAAGAGTACAGCATGGGAAGAAGCCGATCAAAGTCATCTCTCTGTCCATGTTCTACAGCGACAGGACAAAGAGGCCGTATTACGTAAAGACCAACCGCGATACGACTAAGAATTCGATAGGAGCCACACTTAAAGATTATCAGAAAGAGCTGAACAATCTGAACAGCATATGGAATAATTCGGCAGCGCTGGATGTTTACTCATATGATACGAGAGGAGCTTACAGGCTCTCTACAGACAGCAATAAGAAAGAATATCTTCTCAACAACAGTGAAGCATGTCAGTACAGGACCGCCGATAATCTCCATCTTACAAAGTACACATATTCTCAGTACGGAAACAGCCTCGGCACATTCATGATAGATAATTGCTTTGGCGATAATTATGTGAATGCTTCGTCTGCAGATTTCATCGCGCTGGCTGCCAGACACGGACTTCTGAGTGAGCGCCTTACATATCTGGAAGAAGAAGCGGCGCAGAGAAGCAGCTTGCAGAATTCTTCACCTGAAGAGGTGCTTGGCATGAGATCTGACGGAAGCTCTTTTGCGCTTCAGTCTGAAGAGGAGCCTGAGGAGGAGTATATCGATCCTGCAGTAGAGGAGATGATAGACTACATCAGGCAGCTTGCGAGATATGGATATCTTGAGCAGATGCTCGATGAGTGCTCGCCTGAAGACCGCGCCCGCTATGAGAGCTTCATAGAGTTCTATAACATCTTCGGAGAAGAGCCTGCTGAAGAGCCTTCAGACGATGACAATGACGCTGAAACATCATATAATGGAGATAGTGATACAGAAGACGCAGAGCCCGATGCAGATGATATCGATGCTGATACAGATGATACAGACAGCAGCGAAGATGAAGAAGACTCATCTGATGTAAATGATCAACTGATTCCGGATAATAACAACGAGGCTGTCATGCCGGATGAATATAGTGAGCCTGTTGGCCATGATGAATAGCGTACTGGATGATGAATATGCTGAACATTATTGACGGGGGATTATCAGGTTTCCCCAAATGGGACCCTTCCAACTATTTTACAATTGAGATTGTTCTTTTTATTGCGTCGGTGATCTGCCTGGTCGCAGGGATCTTGATATGCTTCTGGGGATACAAGTATCTTATGTCGATGATAGCGGTCATATTCGGCGGGATCTCCGGCGCTGTAGGAATGCGATTTATAGACAGCCGTGTTCCTTATCCGCTTCTGAATCTGTTTCTTCTCGTCGGATTTATTTTCCTGGGAGAATGTCTGTTTTTTGCTGTCACTACTATAGTAGGCAAAGCTCTCAATATAACACATACGAATGAAGCTTTAAGGAGAATACTGATATTCATTACACCGTTTATCGGAGCTGGCATTGTTGCGATGTGTTTGTATTTGTCATTCTCTACTCATGTTCCGCTGATTGCCGCTGTTTCAATGATAGTTCTGATAGCCGGCGTTATATATCAGGTAAAGACAGGGATAAACCGTAAGAAATTCCATACTTACGATGAAATATATAAATATAAGAACAGCTATCAGGAGGAACTGGAGAGGGCAGCTTCGCAGAGTAATGAGTAACTGAAGATCAAGTCATGGGATCAACAGTATCCAGAGGAAGGATGGAAGATAAGCATGCTTGATGTCAGCAGAAAAGAATTAAAATATATTATCAGGACCGACGATACAGCACTGCTAGAGCAGAGAATAGGGAAGATCATGGATCCTGACTCAAATAACAGGAGTGGCAGCTACACAGTACGGTCACTCTATTTTGATTCTTTCGGAGACACTGATTATAATGAAAAACTTGATGGGCTGACACACCGTAAGAAGATCCGGATAAGGATCTATAACGGAAGCGATGCTCTGATAAAGCTGGAGCTTAAGATAAAAGACGGCGGCTTTCAGCGAAAGAGATCGATAAGACTGTCACGTGAAGAAGCAGAAGACATGATACGCGGAGACTATCTGTTTCTCATGGAGCGGCCTGAAGCTACGGCCCATGCCCTGTATACGATAATGGAAACGAGAGGCTACAGGCCGAAGATAATCGTCGAGTACGACAGGACAGCATTTGCCGCCGAAACGAATGAGATACGGGTGACATTCGACAAGGCAATACGCGTGTGGACAGATCCAGAGGATTTCTTCGATCCTAAGGTTGAGCCGATACCGGTGACTGACCCGTCAGAAACGACTATGGAAGTGAAATACAACGGCTTCCTTTACTCACACATTCGAGAGGCTCTGAGAGTTGCGGACAGATCAAGCATAACCAACAGTAAATATGTCCGCGCAAGGAGCTATATCAGTTTTTAGAGCATCCAGGATAGTATTGAGACAACGCGTCTCCTGCATATAATAATGGACCTGTCAGTGAAAACGGAGGTAGAAACCAGATGAAACAGTATTTATATGATACTCTTATGCTTGAATCGGGCACTTTGACCATTCAGACAGTGATCATGAATTTCATAGCTGCCGGAATAGTGGGGATCCTTATATTCATTTCATACAGGATATCACATTCCGGTGCGGTATACAGCCGTAAATTCAATGTCTCACTGATCATGCTCACGCTCATCACGACACTGGTCATGAGCGTCATAGGAAATAATATAGCACTCTCCTTAGGTATGGTCGGTGCGCTGTCCATCGTTCGTTTCAGGACAGTCATCAAAGACCCGAGAGATACGGCTTATATTTTCTGGTGTATCGCAGCCGGCATATGCTGCGGCGTATCCGACTATATGATCGCGGGGATCGGGACGTTCGTGATCTTCCTGTTCCTGCTTCTCTTTGGAGCAGTGGCAGATAACGATCGTATCATGGTGGTCATCAAATCCGATCCGGCGATCCTGGAAGAGATACACAAAGAAGTGATCGCTTATTTTGATGGTGCAGCCGTGCTGAAGATGGAGAATCTCTCAAAGGAAAAAGACAGAGCTGAAACGATATTCGAGATCTCAGACAGGATACTTGAAAAGGCAGAAAGTAAAAAAGGCCCTCTTTCAGTGGCGTTTACTGACAGGGACGGTGTCTATTCGGTAAGCCTGGTGCGCCAGGATGAAGAAATAAACCTGTAGGAGGTCACAGACTTGAGGCATATCAGGAGATTCCCCCGGGTTCTGTTAGTGTTTATAGGAGCACTTATAGTGCTTGTCTTTATTAGTGTACTCAATTCTGAGACCGGTGATGCCGATAAACATACAGGATCGTATTTGGAACTGGCCCCTGATACGGCAACAGATAATGCGACAGAATATATTACTCGTAAGTTTAAAGTAAAGAGCGGTTTCCACAGCAATCTTCCGATCGTGATCATGAGTCTTGACTCTGAGATACCAGATTACAAATCTGCAGATGAGAGCGGTAGAGAGATAATAAATCCGGGAGTAGAGCCTTACACTACAGGGAATATACTCATAATTGATAACGATAAGGGAGAGAACACCTTAAGAAAAGAAAATGAAGAATTCAAACTGGATAACGTCGTATATGAGAGCCGTATAAAGATCAAGAAAAAAGGACACTCCTCATATGCATACGACAAGCCTCAGTATAAGATAAAGGCTGTCTTGCAGGATGGAGAAGACAATGATACGAGCATCCTCGGCATGGGCGAAGGCTCGGAATGGGTCCTGAACGGGAGCATGGCTGATAAGAGCATGCTCAGGAATTATCTGGCATATCGTATCGCTTCAGAAATAGGTGGGAACAATATGGCTCCTGATTCAAGGTTCTGTGAACTGATGACAGAGGAGGAAGGCAAACTGAAATATCAGGGCGTATATATGCTCATCGAATCTGTCTCAAGAGGCAATGACAGGATCGACATAGGCAAATACGATCCGAGAAACAGATACTCACCATATATCGTAAGGCGTGACCGTAAGACTGTGTATGATATCATGCTGGATACATATGGAAGGCAGGCAGGAATCGGCGGCAGCGGAGCGATATGGGAGACCGATAACTGGATAGGGCTTAAATACCCGTCTGCTGCCAAGGTCACCGATGTAACGGTCGACTACATAGAGAAAGACTTCTCAACTGTGGAAAAAGTTCTTTATTCAGATAAGATATCTTTGTTCAGGCAGTATGGTAAATTTATCGATGTCGATTCATTTGCTGATTACTTTCTGATAAATGAATATTTCGGAAATTATGACGCGGGACTTCATTCCACATATATGTATAAAGATATCGGCGAGCGTCTCAGCATCGGGCCCGTATGGGACTTCGACCAGGCTATGGATAATAATATGCTTGTTGAGATGAAGCCTGAAGACCTTGCAATGCAGACGGCGACGTTCTATAAGGAACTGTGCAGGGACAGACAGTTCATATCAGAGCTTGAGAAACGCTACAGACAACTTTCGCGCAGCACTCTGTCAACAGATCATGTCTTCAGTATCATTGATGAAGCGACTGAATACCTGCGATCTGCGCAGAAGAGAGAATGGTACAGGTGGGCGGAGGACTATATGGATGATTCCGCTGAGAATCCGCATAATTATAATCTTGAGCCATACAGAGCTGAAGGAGAGCTGCTGAGCCGTTTCAATGACGAATATGATCAGGAGATAGACGTTATAAAATACTATCTGAATAAGCACAGCAAGGCGATATTGCCGGATCTTGCCGCGCTTTACAGGAAAGCGAAGATAGATACTGCTTCTGGAGGTATGCGTGAGCTCATCTTCATAGCAGCTATGTTTTTACTGTTCGTGCCGGCATATCTGATCAACAGGAGGGAATAAAAAATGCTGTTTTCAAGTATTCCATTCCTCTTGTTTTTCTTCCCTGTAGTATTCGCCGTATACTATGCTCTGGCATTTTCACGTATACTGCAGAATGTCTGGCTTCTTGCGGCAAGCCTGGTGTTCTATGCATGGGGTGAGCCTGTCTATGTGTTCCTGATGATAGGTTCGATCCTGTTTAATTCGGGAGCCGGATTCCTGGTCGAGAAGATCGACGGAAAATGGAAGAAGATCATACTAGCTGCTGCTGTAACAGGGAATCTGCTCGTATTGTTTCTGTTCAAATACGCAGGGTTCGTACTCAGCTTTTTCGGATCATATGGTGAAGAAGCAGCAGCGAGACTGGATCTGTCACTACCGATAGGAATATCATTCTATACTTTCCAGGCACTGTCGTATGTGATAGATGTATATCGCGGAAAAGTGAAAGCAGAGAATCCGTTTTATGTAGGACTTTATATCTCTTTCTTCCCACAGCTGATCGCAGGTCCTATAGTGCAGTACCGCACGATAGCGGATCAGCTCCGAAACCGAAAGAGCAGCATAGATAAGATCTCAGTAGGTATATGCAGGTTTGTTACAGGGCTTGGTAAAAAAGTGCTGCTTGCGAACTCCTTTGGAGTCATCGCGGACTATGTCTTTGCCTGGTCAGAGATAGGGACAGACAAGCTTGAAGTGCCCGCTTCTCTTGCTTGGCTTGGAAGTATAGCGTATACACTTCAGATATATTTTGACTTTTCAGCATATTCGGATATGGCCATAGGACTGGGATTATGTTTCGGATTCAGATTCCTTGAGAATTTTAATTATCCGTATATCGCGACATCAGTAACAGATTTCTGGAAAAGATGGCATATATCACTTACAGACTGGTTCAGGGAATATGTATACATCTCTCTAGGCGGAAACCGTACGGCAAATAAGGATACTATGGTCAGGAACATGTTCATAGTCTGGCTGCTTACCGGTATCTGGCACGGAGCCAACCTGACATTTGTATTATGGGGTCTGATATATTTCGGGCTCCTGCTTGCGGAACGTATAGGTGAATTTGATGTCAAGGTAAGCAATGTGACTTTACGAAGAATATATACACTCCTTGCAGTCAATTTCCTGTGGGTCCTTTTCAGAGCAGAAAATCTGTATCAGGCTGGGAGAATGTATATGAATATGTTTGCGATAAATAATAATGGCATCCTGAGTGATACGGCATGGGTACTCTTGAGGGAGAATATCTTCTACCTGATCGCAGGTATCATATTCTGCACTCCTGTAGCAAGGAATATAAATGAGCGGTTCTATAAAAATCCGGAATCAAGGCTCCATCAGGCGTACACTCTGGTATATCCGGTCATGATGGCCGGCCTTGCCGTGATCTGTATAAGCTATCTGGTGACAGGGTCATATAACCCGTTTATATACTTCAATTTCTAATGGATATGATGAGACAGTATATTACGAAAAAAAGAATATTTGCGGTTGTCTTCATAATATGTCTCCTCGCTTTTTCTGCATACAACATGTATACGTGCAGAAAGGCTCTTTGGGACAAAGCACTTAAGCAGTTCAAAGAGAAGAAGATAGATACCCAGGCACTCGAATCCACTATGCAGGATAAGATATTGTGGAAGTATGCTTTCATTGAGATCCACGGCGCGCTTCAGAAAGCGATGGGCAAACAGGAGGTCGGCAATTTCACCTATGTGAAGGATAAAAATGGCTTTATGCTCAACAGTGGATTCTACATGGAAGACGATCCCAGGATACTGGAGTACGCGGTACGGATAAAGAAGCTAAAAGATCTTGCTGAAAGGCATGGGACAAAGCTCTTGTTCGTAGTCACTCCGCCGAAGTATAATAAGGATTACACGGTGCTGGGAAAAGGAATGCCTGTGAATGATCCTGAAGGTACTACGCGCGAGCTTTTGATGTACCTGCATCGGCTGGGCATAGAGACCCTGGACCTCAGTGAGTATCTCCCGAATGAAGAGATACCGTATGACGAGGCATTTTTCCGCACAGACCACCACTGGACTGTACCGGCATCGTTCAGAGCGACACAGATACTTGCGGATACCATAAAGGATCGGTTCGGCGAGGACCTGGATCCGGACGGCAGATATCTAGCAGAATCCTTGTATGAAAAGAAATTATACAGAAAAGGGATGCTTGGAGCAATGGGCAGAAGGGCAGGAGTTATCTACAGCGGACTTGAAGACTGTATGATACTGTTCCCGAAGTTCACCGGTAATTACAAGTGGAAGGGCACAACTGACAGCGGGCGTACAAAAGAAAAAGAAGGGTCCTTTACAGAAGTTCTGATGGATCTTGACAATCTGAGCGATGATAACAATTATTATATCAACACGCAGTATGGTACATATCTTAATGGGCTGTATTCTATAGATAATGTTGAGAATCTTGACAATACTGACGGCCCGTCGATATTCATGATAAGAGACTCGTATTTCTCACCTGTGATCTCTTTCCTCATGCCTGCCGTGAGCCGTGTCGACGCCGTCTGGGCACTCTTTGAGAATGAGGATTTCCACATACTGCACTATCTTGCCGAGCAGTACAGAAGCGGAAAAGCGTATGATTATATGATAATTGAGATCTATCCTTACAATATAGAAGATAAGGCATTCAGGTTTTTCAGAGAAAGTAGATAAAGAGGTACCGGATTGAAAGTTAAAATATGGTTTGCGATCAATATTTTCTGCACCGTGGTATATCTGCTATGGAGATTCTTCTTCACGATACCATTCGGATACGGTGTATTCAGTATCACTATGGGTATAGCGCTCCTGGTGATAGAAGCTCTTGGTATGGTGGAAGCTTTCGTTCATTACATGAATATGAATTCCGCACAGGACTACGATATTCCGGTCGTCCCTTTGGAGCGGTTTCCGGATGTGGATGTTTTTGTGGCTACCTACAGTGAAGAGCCTGCACTTTTAAAGAAGACGCTGAATGGCTGCGTACATATGGAGTACCCGGATAAAAGCAAGGTACATATCTACCTCTGTGATGACAACAGGCGCCCCGAGATGCGTGAGCTTGCAGAGGAAATGGGTGTCAATTATCTGGACCGCCCTGATAATAAGGGCGCAAAGGCAGGCAATCTCAACAATGCCCTGCTGCATTCGAATTCACCGCTTGTAGTCACTTTCGATGCAGATATGATACCGCAGCGATGTTTCCTTATGAAGACGATCCCGTTCTTTGTAGATGCTGAGATGAAGAATGAGGGAAAGAAAGAAGAGGATAAGATCAAGCTCGGATTTGTACAGACACCTCAGAATTTCCATAATCCGGATCTGTTTCAATTCAATCTGTTCTCTGAAGGACGTATACCTAATGAGCAGGATTATTTTTATAAAGACATACAGGTCGCGAGAACTAAGACAAACAGCGTGATCTACGGCGGAAGCAACACTGTGATTTCGCGTGAGGCGCTGAATGAAGTCGGCGGCTTTTATACAAAAGCGATCACAGAAGACTTTGCTACAGGGATCCTGATCGAGAAGAAGGGATATGTAAGCCTGGCTACGCCTGACCCGCTTGCTTCGGGTCTTTCACCGACTGATCTACACAGCCTGGTGCAGCAGAGAGTCAGGTGGGCGCGCGGAGTCATCGCTACAGGAAGGAAGATGCATATCTTTACTTCGCGTGATCTTACCTTTGCGCAGAAGATGAATTACTGGGCATCGATATGGTACTGGTATGCTCCTGTAAAGCGGCTCGTATACTTCCTGGCGCCTGTAATGTACGCGACGTTCGGATTCATCATCTTTAAATGTACGCTCTGGGAAGTGCTCTTATTCTGGCTGCCTATGTTTGTCTCCAGTAATATCAGCCTGAGACTGCTTTCAGGGAATATACGAAGCACGAAATGGACTGGAATATATGAGACCATAGTGTTCCCATATATGCTTATCCCTATACTGCTCGAGACTTTTGGCCTTCATATGCGGAAGTTCAAAGTCACCGACAAGGAGGTCCATGCGGGTATAAAGAACAGACACTTCCTTTATATGATTCCATTCATCATAATGACAGTGCTGTCTGTAATAGGCATAATCAGGTGCTTCCTGACGATACTCGACAGCGGGTCATTCGGACCGATAGTCGTGCTGTTCTGGCTGCTCCTGAATCTGTATTATATCATCATGTCTATGCTCTTCCTGGATGGGCGGGTGCTCTACAGGCACTCAGACCGCATGATTCTAAGGGAACCTTGCAAGGCTGTTATAGCAGGTAAGGAAAGATACGGATACACCAGAGATATATCAGAAGGCGGCGTTGCGATCGAATTTGACAGGCCATATTATATCGAGCATGGGGATATAATACAGGTAGAGCTGAATGTAGAGGTATATAAGGCGGTCGTACTGGCGAAAGTCGTGTTCATCAAGCAGATCAACAATGTCTGGAACTATTCAGTAGTAATAACGGATTATCTGGATTCATATCTTGACTGGCTCCAGATCGTATATGACAGAGTGCCGACACTTCCGTCGACTATCAAAAAGGACAGCGGCATTTTCGACGATATCAGGATAAACACCGAGCACAGGGTCGAGCCGCCGTCTTTCCAGAAGAGAAAGTACCCGAGGATAAGGCTCGATATGGATGCCAGCTGTATATTTGACGGCATGACAGAGAACATACATGTAGCAGACTTCAATTTCGAGTACATGGGCATCGCATCCTCACTCATGTACAGCAACATAACCATAGTTCTGTTCAAAGAGTTCAGGTTCGAGTGCACTCGTGATTCTGTGCTGCGGAACGGAGGGACGCTCTATCGGATCAACAATATGGAGTCGATACTCTTTGATGAGCCGAGATATATAAAGCTTCTCGACTGTCTCGTTGAACAAAACAAAGCCGCCAGCAGCTCACAGTACAGAAGAGCCGCGGAACGGGAAAAGCTTGAGCGCGAGCGCAAAAAGAAAGAGGCCGCAGGCTTTGATGAAGTCGATATGGTCTTCAAGGATAATAAGCAGTGATGCCGTATATCACGGCCCTGAAAATACACTGGAACAAAACAGTGTTTTTCAGGACCGTTTCTGTTTATATATGGTATGATATCAGTAGTATATGAATACTGGAGGAACTGCCATGGTGAAAGGTATCCATAATTATTCGGAGATCGGAAAGCTAAGGAAAGTCCTGGTACACAGGATCGGCACCGAAGTGGACGGTCTGGTCCCGGATAATTTCGAAAGGCTTCTGTTCGATGACATCCCTTATCTCAAGGTGGCACAGCAGGAACACGATATGTTCGTGAAGACGCTCAGAGAAAACGGAGCGGAAGTCGTCATGTACACAGAAGAGGCGGCGAAAGCTTTGTCTGACCCGGAAGTGAAAAACAGATTTGTTGACGATATGATGGCTGAGCTGAACTTCACCTCATTGTTCGTAAGAGAAGCCGTGACTTCATATCTCAAGGACATGGAGCCTCTTGATCTAGTCAAAAAAGTGATCGCAGGCGTAAGGAAAGAGGACATCGCAGACTACGAGCCTAAGACACTTGCGGAAAAGATCGATGCGGCATATCCGTTCTTCACAGACCCGATGCCGAACATGTACTTTACAAGGGACCAGGGAGCCTGTGTCGGAAACGGAGTGAGCATCCATCACATGAGCACCGCAACGAGGCGGCGAGAGAGCATGCTCCTCAAATATATCTATGATCACAATAAAGATTTTGCTCCCGAAGGTACTGAGAAGTGGTACAGCTACGATGGGCCGTACAGCATAGAGGGTGGGGATATCCTTGTCCTGAACAGCAAGATCACGGCGCTCGGCCTTTCTGAGCGGACTACGGCTGAGGGCATTGAGACTTTTGCCAGAAATCTGCTGACAAGATCGGATTTCCAGAAAGTGCTGGTCTTCAATATACCGAAAAAGAGGACGTTCATGCACCTCGACACAGTATTCACGATGGTCGATTACGACAAATTCACGATACACGCGGAGATAGAAGGACCGCTCCAGCTGTTCGAGCTTACACTTGGAGCCAAAGGCGGCATCAAAGTATCGTCGATGACAGATGATCTTTCTGTCGTGCTTGCCAAAGAGCTGGGGCTTCCAGCCGTGAAGCTGATACGGTGCGGCGGAGACGATCTTGTCGCCGCCCAGCGTGAACAGTGGAATGACGGCTCCAACACACTCTGCATAGCTCCGGGCAAAGTCATAACATACGAGCGCAATTACGTCACGAATGATCTTCTGGATAAAAACGGCATAGATGTGCTCACGATCCCAAGCTCCGAGCTGTCGCGCGGACGCGGCGGCCCGCGCTGCATGTCATGTCCGGTAAGCAGAGAAGACCTGTAAACAAGTGTGACGGCGGTGATGGCCCTGACACTCAGGCCATTGTCTAAAAAACAGTAGGAGGCTTATAAGAATGGCTTTTAAATTACCTGAATACAAGGCGCCCGATTTTACGAGGCCTGAATTTATGTCCGCGCCTGATTGCAGGCTCGCTCCTGCCGATATGGACGGAGTCGCTCCCGAGTATTATCACAGCACTTCCATGTTCCCTGAGTACTTCAAGATCAATGGTGAGTGGAAGCTTGCGGAAGAGAGCAGAATGGATTCAAGCGTCGTATTGAGAGATGACGGCCGTCTTGACGTAGTGGAGAACCGCAACATCAGGAAAGGCGACATGGTCGTACTCGGCCGGAGCGAAGATGGACATGAAGGAATATTTGTACATACAGGAGGTTTTGATTCCGGAGATGGCGGGTCAGACGATCGATTCAAGTTCCGCCAGGGAAGAAGCCGCGAGACATCGTATGCACGCGACTATGACAGGCTTTTCGAGCTTCTTAATTACGAGAAAGAGCACGGCAAAGTGGTATGGGTCATGGGGCCTGCGTTTGCGTTCGACCATGATGCCCGTGCATGCATGCAGGCGCTGGTGGAGAACGGCTACGTCGACGCGCTTTTCGCAGGGAACGCACTTGCAACACACGATCTCGAGGGGGCTTTGTTCCATACGTCGCTCGGACAGGACATATACACTCAGGTCTCGCAGAAAAACGGACACTACAACCACCTCGACGTTGACAATAAAGTCCGCCGCGCGGGCTCTATCCCGAAGTTCATCGAGGAGTACGGGATCGATAACGGCATAATCTACAGCTGTGTCAAGAACAACGTCCCGATCGTCCTTGCCGGATCTATAAGAGATGACGGTCCGATACCTGAAGTCATCGGCGATGTTTACGATGCCCAGAACGCCATGCGTGACATCATCAAAACATCCACGACTGTAATTTGTCTTGCGACTATGCTGCATACTATAGCTACGGGAAACATGACGCCGTCATTCAGGGTGCTTGAGGACGGGACGATAAGGCCTGTGCTCCTATACGCGGTAGATGCTGAGGAATTCGTCGTCAATAAGCTGCTGGACAGAGGAAGCCTCGCGGCGACGACCATAGTAACGAACGTTCAGGACTTCATAACGATAGTTGCAAACGGCCTCGGACTGGACTTTCGTAAATATTGATGATACTCTTTAAAATGGCGAGCGGGCAGGCACATTCCGAAGAAAACTGTGGATCGCACTGAGGCTCTTAACATATGCAGGAGGAGACATGGATCTGTCGGGTATCAGCTATGTGGGTTTCCGCAGGGTGATAGAACGCGGAACGGCTGAGATAATAGAAGAAACTGATAAGGGAATACTACTTTGTGATACTGTGAGCGGGGTGTACATGCTGGCCAGTGATGATGAAGAGACCGGGAAGGCTTTGATCGACAGGAATCTGGACAGAAAGATCACTCTGCTTGAGACGACGAGCAAAGAGGTCGGAGAATATGCCGGCGAGAAATACGGCCTGGATAAGGTGGAGGAATGCTGGCAGTTCGCATATACCGGCGATGCACCGGAGGAAGACCCAAGGCTCACTGTGAGGACAGCTGAGCTCAGCGATCTTCCCGTGATCATGAAAGTCTATGACATGGTGAGTGAAGAGGAGATGGCCAGGGACATAAGAAGAGGCTCTGTGCTCATGGCGTATGACGGAGATGATCTGGTGGGTTTCATAGGAGAACACCTTGAAGGAAGCATGGGCATGCTTTATGTCTATCCTGAGTTCAGGCATAAAGGATATGCGTCCGCACTTGAGAATATAGGATTCTCCAGAACGATAAAGAGGGGCGAAACGCCGTACGGACAGGTGATATCGGATAATACTGCGTCATACAACCTTCAGAAGAAGAAGGGTCTTGAGCAGGCAGATAAGATGATATACTGGGTATTTAAAGATCAGGAACAGGAGGTATGAAAATGAAGACTGGATTTAAATGCTTTGTGGTTGTTACAGTGATGGTCATGGCTTTTGCGATGATGTTTACGATGGCTGGATGCTCAAAGCCGGCAGAGGAACCACAGCCCGAAGAGACTGAACAGGAAGAGAACGCAGGAGTTGCGAATCCTTGGACTGATGTCGCAACAGCTGAAGAAGCTGCAGAAGGCGCCGGCGTCGAGACGTTTGAATGTGCCGGGATCGAGACTTCACTCGGTACTACGGAGCCTCAGGGATACCGCTGGATGGAAGGAATGGCTGAAGCTGAATTCCCGATCGCTGCAGTAGAAATGACGATCAGAAAGGGCACACAGGCGGCTGCTGATGACGCAGCGAAGAACGGTATGGGAGACATATCCGGAGATTACAATGATTACAAGTATACATGGACTCAGAATGTCGGCGACGTCACAGCGCAGTGCAGCGGAAACAGAGAGGGAGAATCGACCAACACGACATGGCAGTCCGGAGATTACTATTATTCCATCACTGCATTCGGAGCAGGCGGAGACGATGATTTCGGTCTGTCAGAAAAAGACGTAGCAGCGCTGGTAGGTGCGATCAAATAACATTCCGATAATCAAATAGTCAAAGCGCCTTGCAAAACGCACGATCTATTGCGAAAAAGCCAACCAGAACACCCTGCAAAACACGTGATCTGGTTGGCTTTTTGACATTTTTTCGTGAAACGAGTTGGCTTTTGCCGATTTTTGCGAAAAAGCCAACCAGAACACCCCGCAAAACGCGTATTCTGGTTGGCTTTTAGATGTTTTTTCGTAAAACGAGTTGGCTTTTACCGATTATTACGAAAAAGCCAACCGGCATGTTTTATCACACATGTTCCGAAATAGAAAAAGCAGGTAAGATTCTGGCACCTTTCCTGCTTTTTGATTATTCGATTTCGATATGTACATTTTCGAGGGCTTGGTTCATATTTGCGATTGCGGCATCAAGCGAATGACCTTTTGCAATGACGTGACCGATGCGGTCCGGCCCTACGTGGAACAGGCGGACGCTGTCGCCAGGTCTGTAGTCGAACTGAACGTCTACGATATCCGGATCTCCGGTATTCGGTACATGAGCTGTATGGTCCGTAGTGCTATGATCAGTAGTGTCAGCAGTGCTATTCTCGCCTGGATCCCCTGTGTCAGTCTCCGCTGTATTAGTCTTAGCAGCGTCAGTCTCCCCTGTGTCAGTCTCCGCTGCACCATTCTCCGCAGCGTTAGTCCCGACAACGTAAGTTTCCGCAGCGACGGCGTAAGTCTCACCATCGGGCGCTTCGTACCACTCTTTCTGTATCGTTCCCGTCTTATCCGCCTGAAGGAGCATGCATGCGTTCGGAGTGAGCAAAGCCTCCCCGCGCTCATCCTTTGCGCAGCTGAAATCAACGTGCTCGCCTAAGGCTACGCGAAGGATCTTCTCGTAATAATCAAAGCCGTAATAGATCGAGGTCAGCTCCGCAAGGCATGTCGCTCCTGACCTTCCGCCGATCTCGAGAACATATGCTTTTCCGTCTTTCATAATGAAATCAGCATTTATGGCACAGTTATCGAGCTTCATGGATCTTATCGCCTTGCCGAGCTCAAGTCTGATCTCTTCAACTGCATCATCGCTTACATCAAAAGGAGCGTAGTGCCCGATCGGGACACCGGTATCGCCGTGGAATACGTAGTCGCCGTGCGGCAGTATGAATTCTATCTCCCCGTCCTGTACAAAAGCCTGCGCTCCGAACTCGTCGCCCTCGATGAATTCTTCTACTATATAGTTGTCAGATCTGGTGTTCGCAAGTACATTTTCTCTTGCGGCAGCAAATTCGTCAGTAGAATCAACGCGTGTGATCCCGCGGCTCCCGGAAGAGTCGACAGACTTGAAGATCAGCGGGAATTCCAGCCCGGCGAGCTTATCCGCATAGTCTTCGTCGTCAACATTGATCCTTCTGAATCTAGCAGTGCTTACGCCGAATTCCTCATATTTTTCTTTCATGAGGGATTTATCAGATGCTATCTTCGCAGCTTCGGCTGAAAGTCCGCGAAGCCCGAGAGCGTCGCATACAGCGCCTACAGTGATCACCGCAACGTCAGTCCCTGCAGTAACGACGCCGTCTACTTTTTCATCGCGGGCGATCTCGATGATCTTTTCATAGTCTACAGTGTTTTCGTAGTATACTTTGTCGGCCAGAGCGAATCCAGGATAATTACCTGGAATGCTCGCGACGATCGTATACAGCCCCATACGTTTTGCTGTCTGTATGAGCGGAACCTGGTAGATGCCTGCGCCCAGTATCAGAATCTTCTTCATATGATAAACTCCTGAAGTGTGATGTTTTATCAGTTATTTTGCATTCTCAGTATCAGATGCCTGCGACTCATACAGATGATCACCCGGATCAGGCTCTGCTGAAGGATCATTCAGCTCAGACTTTGCTGAAGGGTCGTCCGGCTCAGGCTCTGCCAGACGGTCGTCCGGCTCAGCTGCATCAGGGTTTTGATCGCACGCGGACTCGCCTGAATGTACCGTTCTTACTACGTACTGCGGGTCGTGTCCGGTAACGAGGAACATGCGTCCTACGTATTCGCCGATAAGCCCGAGGAACATCATATTGAGTCCCGAGAAGAATGTGATCGTTACCATCGTCGACGCCCAGCCGACTGCCGTGGCAGGGTGAACGATCTTATGAATCAAAGTCGCGACTGCGCCGATCATTGCGAGAAGAGCTACGATCATGCCGAGCCTTGCCGCGATCCGAAGAGGCACGATGCTGAATCCCATGATGTTCGACCAGAGTCCGATCAGCTTGGAGAGCGTATAGCCCGACTGACCGTACGCTCGCTCAAAATGTTCGACCGGAACGCTTGAGATGTTTTTGGTCGTCCGGAGAAACAGGCCCTGCAGATGAGTATACTTGGTCTTGTAATTGATGATGCTGTCGCGCACGAACTTTTTTATGATCCAGAAGCTTGAGGTCTTCATATCTTTCGGCTTCCCGATAAGGATGCGCACGGTCTCGTAATTGACCCAGCTCCCGAAGTTTCTGAACCCGGAATGCTTTTTATCCTTATAATAGCCGTACACGACGTCGTAGCCTTTGTCGAACTCCTCGAACAAAACCGGGAGCTGCGACGGATGTGTCTGCATGTCGTCATCCATGCTGATTATCGCGTCGCCCGAAGCATAATTCAGGCCGGCCATGGTCGCATTGTGCTGCCCCGCGTTTATGGCAAGTTCCACTACAGTGACATTATCAAAATCTTCACAGAGCTTGTGGAGCTCCCTTACGGTCGCTCCGTCATCCGGCGAGCAGTCGTCCACGAGCACGAACTCAAAAGGAGTCCTGCCGATCTCATTCATTTTTGCAGTCGTTTCCTCGACTACCTGCCTGATCGTGTGCGAAGATTTGTAACACGGAATAACTATAGAATACATAATTCCTCCAATGATCAATATCTTTTTATATTATACACTATTCCGCGGCGCATTCACACCTGCAATTGGTGATCGGCCGGGCCGCCTGAAAGAAACAGAGTAAGCTGCGCAGCTCATGGCGTATAAACAGCTCGGGATATATAGCCGCAGACAGTAGCCATAAGGCCTGGGATATAATTACAGCACATAGCTTTTTCGGTTTGTGTTAAAATACAATATATACGGAGGTGGTTTTGATAAAGCTCAGGCTGCAGCATGAGCTGATCAGATCGGACAGGAAAACGGGACCATAGGCAGAGGCTCCTGGCAGGTTTGCAGCCTGTCAGGAGCTTTTCAGTATATACTGACACAAGTAGAACAATATATGGTATAATTAATCTAGATTATTATTGCTTTTGACATACAGGTAGTTGTAGGTAGTAGTCAGCATGCATATCAGATTTAATGTCCCGCCGGTGACAGGCAGGGAAGATGGATATATACAGGAAGTGATAAAGAGCGGCAGGATCTGCGGTGACGGTGAGTTTACACACAGGTGCGAGAAGCTGCTTGAGGAGATGACTGGAGCGCCGAGGGTTTTGCTCACATGTTCATGCACGCAGGCCCTTGAGATGGCGGCAGTAATGGCCGGTATACAGCCTGGCGACGAAGTGATCCTGCCTTCATATACTTTTGTTTCTACCGCGAATGCGTTCGTGCTGCGCGGGGCTAAGGTCGTGTTCGTCGACATCAGGCCGGACACGATGAACATCGATGAGAACATGATCGAGCAGGCGATAACAGAGAAGACGAAAGCGATCGCGCCTGTACATTACGCCGGGGTCGGCTGTGAGATGGACCGCATAATGGAGATCGCGGACAGGTACAGCCTGAAAGTCATCGAGGACGCCGCGCAGGGAGTGATGTCCACATATAAAGGGCGTGCTCTGGGATCGATCGGCGATTTCGGATGCTACAGCTTCCACGAGACAAAGAATTATTCGATGGGAGAGGGCGGCGCGATACTCATAAACGATCCGGCGGACGTCGAGCGCGCGGAGATAATCCGTGAGAAGGGTACAAACCGCAAGCGCTTCCTTGAAGGTAAAGTCGACAAATATACCTGGGTGTCGGAGGGGTCGTCGTATCTTCCGAGCGATATAAACGCGGCGTATCTTTTCCCGCAGCTTGAGATGGCTGAAGAGATCGATCAGGACCGGCTTGCCTCATGGAACACATATTACCGCGAGCTGGAGCCACTTGCCAGGGCAGGAAAGATCTCACTTCCGGTCATTCCGGAGGAATGTGAGCATAACGCCCACATGTTCTATATCAAAACAAAGGATAATGCTGAGCGGAGCAGCCTCATCAGATTTCTTGCAGACAGAGATATCTCAGCAGTCTTCCATTACATACCGCTCCATTCATCTGATGCGGGGCGTGAGTTCGGAGAGTTCCGCGGAGAAGACCGCTTCACGACAAAAGACAGTATGCGCCTTCTCAGGCTTCCGATGTATTACGGGCTCGATGAGGAGACGATAAAGCGAGTGGCAGAAGCGGTATTTGAATTCTACGGCATGTAGATCAGTGCAGCAGTCCGGCGTGCCTTTTTCAGGGCAACGGACCGGCGTGAATTTTTCATAGTCACGGATCGCTTATATAACAGTTTTACGCGGATCGCTTATATATCAGTTTTAATCGTATTTTTAACTGTCCCTGATATGATCAGGAAAAGCAGGGACAGATGTGTTGAGGATAACGGGAATGATACCATTGATTACAGCAGCGCCAGAAAGGCTTGAGCCTTATGAGGGCAAAAAGCGCAGGCAGCCGAACATAATTCTGACTTTACTGTTATATACTGTTCTCGCCGTCATAATGGCAGCAGGTGTATATTTCCTGCTGTACGATCAGCAGAGGACGCTTGTGCATTACGGCGCAGTGAACAAGGATGCTTTCTCGCAGAGGTATATGTTTATCTTTGAATTCCAGAGATTCATCCAGAACCTGTTCAAAGGCGCGACTATAAACACGTGGGACTGGTCAATCGGCTTAGGCGCAGACGGATATGCATTCAACCTGGCCAACCTGGTCAATCCGCTGAACTACATAACGCTGTACCATCCTGAGAAATACGCGGATATCACGTATTCGATAAGCATTCTGCTCAGGATGTATTTCGCGGGGTTCTTCTTCATATTCTTCGCGAGAAAGCTGGGACTTTCAGGAGTGCAGGTGATGGCCGGTGCTCTGCTATATGCTTTCTCGCCATGGAATGTGGTGGCGAGCATGTCGCAGGGGACATTTACTATCGCGAGCATGCTCCTTCCTCCAGTGATGCTTGGAGTCGAGAAGATAACCCGGGGCGAATCGCCGCTCCTGTTCATGCTTTCGGTAGGGTATTCAGTAGTCGCGGCGTTCTCGATAGCGTACATGATCGCGCTGATCACGCTTCTGTACTATGCTGTGAGATACTTTACGAGCGAGTATATCGAGAGGTCTGTCCTGGGATTCATCAAAACCACCCTGGCGTTCCTCATTACAGGAGCGACCGGCATAGCGCTGTCAGGATTCGGGCTTTATGTCACACTGCTTAAATTCGGGAACTCGACGTCAGCCACAGGGCGGGCGGTGCCGACGCATTTCGGCCTCACTCAGTATCTGAGATTCCCGCTCAGGCTGATGGACTTCAATACATTTTTCGGAAGCAACTCCGTGATCGCGGTGTCAGCGATCGGGATAGTAATGATACCTGTTATCATCTATCTGTTCTTCAGACGCCGCACGAATGCGGTAATGACAGCGATACTTCTCGTGTTCTCGCTGATCCCGTTCGTGAACAGCGCATTCAACTTCTTCAGCTATGTCTCAGGCCGGTGGATGTTCGCACTGGCTCTGTTCTATACGCTTGCTGCTGTTGAATGCCTGGATGCCGGTATACTCAGGAACAGGAAGATAAGGATATCGATAATCGCCTCGTTCGCTCTTTACACAGTCTACCTTGCGTGGATACAGAAGATACTGAGCGACACCGGGAAGCAGGTACTTCTCATAAACTGGCTCACATGCCTGATACTCATCACTATGATAGAAGTGGTGTTCGTGCTCTGGGGGTCTCTGTTCGACGGCAGGAAAGTAATGGCTGCGGCGGAAACTCAGGCCGGAAATGAGACGGATGCAGAGCCGGCTCTTGCTGAAGCAGAACTGACGGAAGCGGATGCAGCGGCGAATGGTGTCGGAACAGAGCCGGCGGAAGCGGATGCAGCGACTGAAAAGGCAGAAATAGATATGTCGGCAGAGGTCGCGGCAGCACTTGCTGATGCAGACGAATCAGCTGACAAAGAAGTGACAGAAGAACCGGCTCCAGTTGAAGAAGTGGTCCCAAAGAAGCCGGGAGCAGCCGGATCTGCCCCGATAGGAAAGGCAGGCAGGATCTTGTTCGGCGGACTCAGCATAGCCATGGTCGTGGTCTCATGCCTGGGGCTTACCGCTGCGTATAACGTCAAGTACGAGAAGAGTATGAAAGGATTCCTCCCGGTCGGAAAGGCGGCAGAGAAGATCAGCAGATCATCGCAGAGGATCGGCCCGCATATAGATGATAACGACTTTTATCGGATCGACCAGCTCGGAGACCTGCTTGGGACATGGGCGCCGCACTGCAAGGTAAATGAAGCAATCTACTATGGGAACAGGTCGAACTACGTATTCTATTCAAGCGTAGATTCTGACTGGCTGAGGTACAATAAGCTCCTTGGAAACAATCTCGGGTATTACAAGCGCGTAGCGCCTAACTCAAACGATAACAGGTTCGGTCTTGATCTGCTTCAGGGCACCAAGTACTTTATCGGAAATGACGAGAATGCTATTGCTGAGGCGTCATATTACGCAGGGCACAGCTTTGAGAAGTGCATGGATTACGAAGGGATCGAGCTTCTGCAGAACAAGTACAACATCGGGATCGGATGCCTGTTCACCAGGTATATCTCCGAAGCCGAATGGATGAAGCTGAACTATGCTGAGCGTGAGCTCGCGATGCTTGAAGCTGTCGTCATAGCTGACGGGCAGACGCCGCCTTCCGGACTCAAAGAAATGAAGGCTTCAGACTTCAACGGCATCGTAAAGAAGCTCAAACGCAAGGTCAAAGAGAATGGCTGGGAAGTTGATATAAAAGCTGAGAATGACGGCAAGCACCAGGTGCTCCTGTCATTTGAGAACATCCACTCATCGGTAAACGGCCGGATGACGCTGACTGCACAGAACAGCATCCTTACAAAGTCAGTGATAAACACGATCGGTGACAACCGCGGTTTTTCAGACATCAAAGACCTCACAGTGAATATGGGGTGGAGAAAGGATGCGCTTGACGATGTGAAGGTCACGTTCACGCCGAACGGGTCACATCCGGACGACGTGTCGTTCATATATGATGACGTCGTGCTGTATTCTACGCCGCTTGACGAATATGACATGCGCGCGCAGCAGCTCGTTAACAGGCGCCTCAAAACAGAAAGTTTTGCAGGGGATTACTTCAGAGGCACTGTGACATGTGAGCAGGATTCACTGCTGTATCTGTCAGTTCCTGATGATAAGGGCTGGGAAGTCTTTGTTGACGGAAGAAAAGTGAAGAAGCGTGATGCAGTGGACATCGCGTTCACCGGAGTTGACCTGAGCAGCGGAAGACATACCGTCGAGCTCAAGTATCACACATATGGATTCTGGCAGGGATGCGTAGTGACGCTCGTAGGATTTGTGATCATGGTCATAATCATGTCGATCTACAATAACGTCATATACAGCGGCAAGGAAGATGAGGAATAGCACGGGGCAGACTGACCTGCAGAATAGCCGTGGGTGTGCCAGCCACGGCGGCAGCGATGCCTGTAGGTGTGCACGACAGTGCTGTGACATAGTCTGCATGTTTATCTGTAGGAGCGGCGGCACGGCCTGTAATATGTTTTTTATGTGAAAAATCATTAAGAAAGCAGATTTATTGCTGTCTAGATGATATAATCGGAATCGGGTATTAGTGGAGACAGGGATTATTTTTGTGGAGGAAATTACATGGATGAGATACTGAAAAAATCTCATATTCTTATTCTTATCGCTATCCTTATCGGAGCGGTCGTATTCATGTCCAGGCCGACATACGCAGGCGGCGCATTTTCCGAAGTGCCGGGCGCAGTGAAGACCACGGATTTTGATGCGAAAGCAAAGACGGCCAAGGTCACCGTCAGATGGAGCAAAGCCTATTCGCGCATGGATGACGGGACTATCGCAGACGTCTCCGGATATGAGATAGAATATGCGAAGAAAGCAGATTTCACTGATGCGAAGACCGTGAGAAAGAACTCAAAATCGAACAAAGCCACGATCAAGCTGAAGGACCTCAACACAAAGAAAAAATATAACAAGTATATCGGCCAGTATTCTTTCAGGGTCAGGAGCTACGTGAGAGTTGACGGCGAGAAGGTCTGCTCCAAGTGGTCCATTGTGTCAGACGCGAACAAAGTGAAGGTGTACGCTCCAGTGACTCTCAAGTCGATCAAAGCCGACCGCAATACTGTAACAGCTGAATGGACAAAGCCGGCAGGCGCCAAAGGCTACATAGTATACGGCAGGAAAGCCGGTGCAAAGAAGTGGAAGAAGAAAGCCACGATCAAAGATCCTGAAGTCACTGAATTCAAAGAAGAAGATCTTTCGTATTCATGTGAATATGTTTATTCTGTCGTTTCATACCGCACACAGACATCTCAGGATCCGAGCCGGCTCAGCACAAGCTATCTGAAGATCCTGGATGATGGAGAAAATGTATACAGAGTATCGACTTCAGCATTTACCGTTGATACTCCAAAACTCAGAGCAGTGTTCGATGAAGATGTCCTTGACATCACATGGTACGCATCTGAAGGAGCAGAAGAGTACTGCATACAGTTCTCTACGAAGAAAGACTTTCCGGATACGGATGCCACGAAGTCAATTAACTTCACGAAAGATATGATCATAGACGATATGCAGTCATACACTATGGAGCGTGACGACGTGGATCAGAAGAACTACTATGTCCGCGTCAGAGCAGAAGCTGAGTATAAAAACAAGCGATACACTTCAGAGTGGTCAGACGTCAAGTTCGCGGAGTACGGAGCCGGCGTATATAAGATAATCTATGACGGCAACGGAGCATCAGATGGAGAAATGAATCCGAGCACAGTAGGCGGCAGTGAAGATTTTGATCTTCCGGATAATAAATTCAGCCGCAGAGGATACACCTTCGTCGGATGGTGCACTGAAGAAAAGAACCAGCTCTATCTCGACACTGAGTCCCCGATCCAGATAGGAATGCCGGACTATGCCGAGAACGCGACTGTAAAAGATCTGGCAGATGCCGGAGGAAACATCACACTGTATGCATGCTGGCAGGGATCAGGGCCTGAAGCAGCAGCCGACTGGGCAGTAACGATCGCAGCAGATGACGAGTTCTGCTACGGACCTAAAGTGAAGAACCATTGCTTTTTCTGTAAGGGCGGCGAAAAGCACTATATATGCAATGCTCTCGTTGCAGCAGCATATACACACGGAATGCCGTACTTCAAAGGCTACAGGTCAGGCAGCACAGACTGGAAATGGTGGGTCAAGAACGGATTCTCAGATGTAGGTGAAAATGTTCCGGTCGAAGATATCCGCAAGGGCGACGTGATCTGCTGCTGGAACGGATCAAGATGGGGCCACATCATGATAGCCGCGACAGACGGAAATATCGAGGATCCTAAAGTAGCACATGCAGCGGGAAGAGGCGCAGACAAGAAGGGGACAGCGCCGACAACTATCCGCGAAGACAAGATGGCCAAGCGCCTCGCGAGATACAGCAAGTACCACGTAGTAAGATACGAAGGCTAGCACAGCAGCGCGAAACGATACAAAGGTTGGCGATAACAGCGTGATAAAATACGAAGGTTAGCATAGCATTGTGATACAGCGCAAAGGTACGCAGTACTATTACGAACGAGCGCGAGACATCGTGAATGTTGCGCAGGACCAGGAAATAGTATATAAACCCGGCCGGGATCTCATTCCCGAGCCGGGTATTTCTTTGCAATTTCTAAAATGCTGTTGCGGATGCAGAAGCGAGCTTGGATTTATATGACAAACATGTTGTTCTGGTTGGCTTTTTGATGGTTTTTTGTGAAACGAGTTGGCTTTTGCAAAAATATGCCCAAAAGCCAACCAACTTTTTGCTTTAGAAAAAAGAACAAATGTTTGCATTTGATGTATGCGTGTGATAGACTTGAATCATAAGGAGGGTGAGGGTGATTGCCATGAAGATGCTCAGACAGCAGGTGGATATGATCGCGGTGTTTCATAAGAATGAGCCGCCGGAGCCTTACAAGTTCAGATATACCAGAGACGGAAAAGATTTTGATATTAAAGTGGACAAGGTGCTGGACATAACGCTTGATCATTACGGCAACACACGGAATTACACGTACCGCTGTCAGAGCATAATCGGAAGGCGCGAGCGCGTATTTGAGCTAAAGTATATCGGTAGCAGCGTTACATGGGAGCTCTATAAGATATAATGGAATCAGGCGCAGTGTTACGTGGGAACTGTATAAGATATGATTTGACGAATACCTACTCGACGTGTGACTTCCTGCCACTAATGCAGAAGTAGAGGATCGCGCAGATCGCGCCGCCAAGGATCACAAGGCCAAAGATCGCCATCGCTTCATGGAAGAAGAACTGACTTGGAAGTACGTATATGACCGGGTCAACTGACGGATCGAACATCCAGAGGTCGTTTCCGAATGAAAGCTCGTGGAAAAGCACGAAGAACTTTTCCCATGCAAAAGCAGCAAATATGCCGAGTAATACCGGAAGTACGATAGTAATGCCGGAAGCATATTTCAGATAATTGAAGCCTAGATCTTTTTTCCGTGCAATCAAGATCACAACGGCAGAGAGGAGACCGAAGATGATAAATCCCCACCCGAAGAACAGAAACAATACGCGTGCTTCGCAGAAATGCTGGGCTGCGCCTTCAGACAAAGTAAAGTGCCTGAACTCAAGCTTGTCTGGTCCAAATACACAGTTGTAGTCTATCAAAGTGTTATAATCCTGCATCAGCTCATCTTCAGTCAGGCCGCTTACCTGAGTAAGGTCATACCGGTCGATGTCTGCACGATAAATAAAGCGGAAGTTGAGCGCAAGCGTTACTGCCGCTGAGATTATGAACATTGCGAGGATCATACCCGATATTATATGGAACAAAGTGTGTTTTATATTCATACTAGTAATACTATCACATTTTACGTTCTGGTAATAGCGTCATATTTTTTCGTTCTGGTAATAGTACCACATTTTACGTTGACGGTATTGGCTCATAAATGTAAAATCTAATTATAGAGGTGCCGGATATACTCTGGTAGTACTGAAGAATCTGACATTGCCGGAGGCACAGGCGCCGAAGATCAAAACAAAATACATGGCATCCGGACGGAGGTATCGTATGCTGAAGACACCGCTTGAGAATGAGGTGACGGACTACTACCGCAGTGTATACAAGAGCGTGATAGATGAGGACCTGGACGTGCTTTCAGAAGTGCTTGACGAAGGCTTTGTATTCACGAAGTTGTCAGGAGAAGAGCAGGACAGGGAAACGTTCTTTGAAGAGCTCAGATCTGAAGCGCTTAATGTTTATTCCGAGAACGTAGAGAGGATCTACGTAAAGAATGAAGGCGATACACTTAACGTCCGCGGGCGCAGCAAAATAAATGTTTCGATCGACGGGAGCAAGCGCAGGATAAAGAAGATACAGCTCGACCTGGTGCTGAAGAAGACCAGTGAGGGCGAAGACCCTGATACGGGTGAGCTCAGACCGGAGTTGACGAAGTGGCGTGTGATGAGCGCAAAAGCCGCAATATACTGATAGACAGATCGCACGCATATAGAATCAGGATTGTGATCTACAGGATATAGATGCCCGGCAGCGACCAGGAGAAAGAATAGTGTCTGGCTGCGACCGGGAGAATAGGCAGTGCCCGGCTGCGACCGGGAGAAAAGACAATGCCCGGCAGCGACCGGGAGAAAAGACAATGCCCGGCTGCGACCGGGAGAAAGGGCAGAGCCCGGCTTTACACAGCCGGACCGCAGGTGGAAGCATGATAAAGAATAACAGGATTTGGATAGCGAATAACGAGAAGGGCGAGAATATCGGCATCGTCCCTAAGATGGCGAACCGCCACGGACTGGTAGCGGGTGCAACAGGTACAGGTAAGACAGTTACTTTAAAAGTCCTCGCGGAGGCTTTCAGCGATATGGGTGTTCCTGTGTTCATGGCTGATGTTAAAGGCGATATCTCTGGTATCGCGGATCCGGGGCACGAATCAGAGGATATGCTGAAGAGGATCGAGAGATTCGGCCTTGCGGACGCAGGATTCGCGTTCAAGGGCTACCCTGTGAATATCTGGGATATATACGGTAAGAACGGCATCCAGCTGAGGACTACGATATCTGAAATGGGGCCGGTGCTCCTATCTCGTATACTAGGCCTGAACGACCTTCAGAGCGACATTCTGAGCGTCGTGTTCAAGATCGCTGACGACAACCAGCTGCTTTTGATCGACACCAAAGACCTCAAGTCGATGCTTGCCTGGGTGGACGAGCATGCTCAGGATCTGCAGATGGAATACGGTAAGATCAGCTCATCTTCGATCGGCGTCATAACGAGAGCGATCGTTTCGCTGGAATCCGCCGGAGGCGACGTATTCTTCGGCGAACCTGATCTTGAGATAACAGACTGGCTGCAGACGAATGTCGACGGACGCGGAGTGATCAACGTCCTCGACAGCTCCAGCTTAATAAATAACGGTAAGCTTTACTCCACGTTCCTTCTCTGGCTGATGTCCGAGCTTTTCGAGACGCTTCCGGAGGTAGGCGATCTGGATAAGCCGAAGATGGTGTTCTTCTTTGATGAAGCACATCTGCTGTTCGATGATGCGCCGAAAGTTTTGCTCGACAAGATCGAACAGGTCGTAAAGCTGATCCGCTCGAAAGGCGTCGGCATCTATTTCTGTACCCAGAATCCGCGCGACATTCCGGATGGTGTGCTTGCACAGCTCGGGAATAAGATAGAGCATGGACTGCGCGCATATACTCCGGCTGATCAAAAATCAGTTCGCGCCGCTGCGGACTCCTTCCGCGAAAATCCTGATTTTGACACATTCCAGACGATACTGGAGCTTGGGACCGGTGAAGCCGTCGTGTCGTTCCTTGGTGATGACGGCATACCTGAGATGGCGGAAAAAGTCGCGGTGCTGCCGCCGCAGTGCTCGTTCGGACAGATCTCGGAAGAGCGCCGTGACAATATCATAAAGGGAAGTCTTTTCTACAGTAAATATGCTATAGGCGTGGACAACATGTCGGCATACGAACACTTGATCGCGGCGCGCGCAAAGGTCGCGGAGGAAAAGGAAGCGGCGGCAAGAGCGGCTGAAGAAGCAAAGCTTGCAGAGAAGGCTGAGAAAGAAGCCGCTAAGGAAGCGGAGAAGCAGGCAAAAGCTGAAGCAAAAGAGCAGGAGCGCCTGGAGAAGCTCTACGCGAAGGAGGCTGAGAAGCAGGCGAAAGCTCAGGAGAAGGAAGCCCAGAAAGCCGCAAAGGCAAAAGAGCGTGCTATGAAGTCCATAGGGAACTCAGTGATGGGAACGATCGGACGCGAGCTTGGAAAGAACCTGGGCGGAAAGACTGGGTCGAGCTTCGGAAAGACACTTGGAGGAAATACAGGAGCAAGCCTTGCGAGGGGACTCTTCGGGACTTTGTTCAAGGGCTGATAGATTTAAGGGCTGATTGAGTAGATCATGTTCAGTATAAAAATAGCAGACCATGTGTTTGACATAGACAATAGATATCCATATCTGGAAGATCTCTGCAGGGACTATCTGACGGATGAGCGGAACGGTCGATATATCAGTGTTTCTGATGAAGAAATGGAGCGCGAACAGTCACCGGATGCTGAGTTCCCTCCGGAATACCATGAGAGCACAGCGGTCTACAGGAAAATTTGTGAGCTGCTGATACCAGATGGGATCTTTCTGTTTCACTGCTCAGCTGTAAGTATAGACGGCAGAGCGGTCTTGTTCGGGGCGCCCAGCGGAACAGGTAAATCCACACACGCAAAGCTGTGGCGTCAGGTCTTTGATGACAGAGTACAGATAATAAACGACGATAAGCCGCTGATACGTATAGACGGAGATACAGTTCTGGTCTATGGCACGCCGTGGGCCGGCAAGCATTCGATGCAGACAAACATAAACGTGCCTGTGAGGGCTTTGTTCATGCTTGAGAGAGCTAAGGAGAACAGTGTCGAGACGCTGTCGATCCATGACGCGTATCCGCTGGCTCTGAATCAGACGTACAGGCCGGACGATGTGATGCTTATGAAGAAGACGCTGGAGCTGATGAACGGACTGCTGGACAGAGTACCGGTATACAGGCTGAAGTGCAGCATATCAGAAGATGCAGTAAATACCGCATATTCGGTGATAGGAGATAAAAGATGAAACTTAAGAGCGGGATAGTCTTTGATAAGAGTGGAGATGACTATATTGCTGTTGCTACCGGTGAGGCCGGGAGAGTGTTCAATGGATTTCTTCGCAGTAACAAAACGGCTGATTTTATCATGCATGAGCTTCAGGATGATAAGTCGGAAGATGATCTGGTGAATGCACTGCTTGAGCGCTATGATGTAGATGAAGAGACTGCGCGAAACGACGTGAAGCGTATTCTGTCAGTGTTAAAAGACGCAGGGCTTCTTGATGGATAGTGATAATATCAGAGAACTGAAGGAGAAAGGAAAGTATCTGAGCGTTCCAGCTGGAAACAGTATGGAACCGCTTTTTCATGATAAAGAAAATGTAGTTGAGATAGTCGTGCCTCAAAAGCCCGTCAGGCCCGGTGACATCGTTTTGTTCATTAGAGAGGATGGCACCAGCGTTATACACAGAGTTGTTGAGGAAGCGGCAGGCGGATACTATATACGCGGTGATAATTGTATGGAAAAGGAATATGTTCCGTCAGAAAAGATAGCAGGAATATGCACGCGTTTCTATATCAAGGGCAGATGGGTATCTGTTGATGACCGGAGATATCGGCTGTATGTAGCGTTATGGGGCGGGCTTTATCCGGTAAGACAGCTTGCCTGGAAACTGAAGAAGACTGTTCGAGGATTGATAAGATCTGAATAATGCAGGATAAAAAAGACAAAACTGAATCGTCACTGATCTGGATAATCAAAGCAGTAAAGCCTGTTCTGCCTGCTGTTGTCATGCTTACAGTGGTGCAGTCGCTGCTTTCGGCTGCGCTCATCGCACAGGCGCTCATGATGAGGTCTGCTGTCGATACCGCAGTCGCCGGAAATAAAAGCGGCTTTATCACAGCTGTGGCGATACTCTTCGGGATCATAGCTTTACAGATCCTGATGAAAGCGATAGCCGGGAGGATGGATGAGTCAGTCAAAGCTGAGACTGAGAATGTCCTTAAAGAGAGATCGTACAAGGCTATACTGAACAGTTCGTATGCAGAGGTGACAGAATTCCATACCGGCGAGCTTCAGAACCGCATGACCAATGATACAGTTGTTATCGCTGACGGAGTCGCTACGGTCATTCCGGATACTGTGGCGCTTGCCATCAGGATGGCCGGAGCTGCTGCCGTACTGTTCATGATGGACTGGAGATTCGCTTTGATCTTTGTCTTTGGCGGTCTGATGGTCATGGCTGCGGCATATTTGTTCCGATCAAAGGCCAAGCGTCTTCATAAGATGGTCCAGGAAGCTGACGATCATGTAAGATCGTTTCTGCAGGAGACAGTCAGCGGCATGCTCATCATCAAATCCTTCGGCAGAGAACAAAACTCATCTGATGAAGCTTCAATCCTGATGGATAAACATAAAAAAGAACGTCTCAAGAAGAACATGTTCTCCGTGATATGCAATATTGGATTCGGAGTGATGATGAGAGGCGGATATCTGTTCGGCCTTATATGGTGTGGATTCGGCATAATAAACGGTACGATCAGCTACGGTACCCTTGCTGCGGTGCTCCAGCTGGTAGGCCAGATACAGGCTCCGGCTGTCAGCCTTACCGGGTATCTGCCAAAGTACTTTGCGATGCTCGCTTCGGCAGAAAGACTGATGGAGCTTGAGCAGATGACACATGATAAAAGCAGCGATATCAGCAGTTCGGATGCTGAAGACGCATCTGCCTCGATCGGCTCCGGGTTCGATGATCTGGAAGTCAGGAACGTAACATTCTCATACGGCGGAGAGCATGAAGAACAGGTGCTGCAGAATGTATCACTGAACATCAAAAATGGTGAATTCATTGCGCTTCGCGGGGAGTCCGGAGCAGGGAAAAGCACGCTTCTTAAATTGATGCTTGCAGTATATGAGCCGGTTGAAGGTGAGATACTCTTCAAGTTCAAGGATGGATCAGTTAAGAGAGCCGGAGCGGATACAAGAAAGCTGCTCGCGTATGTTCCTCAGGGTCTGCTGCTATTGTCAGGGAACCTGTACGAGGCTGTGAGCTTCAGTATGAACGATGATATAGATAAAGAGAAGGTGAAAGCATCCTGTCATGCAGCCTGTGCAGATTTTGTTGATTCACTGCCTGATGGGCTGGACACAGTTATAGGCGAGTCTGGAGAAGGGCTATCGGAAGGGCAGAAGCAGAGGATCGCGATAGCGCGAGCGATATATGCCGACGCTCCGGTCATACTGCTGGACGAGGCAACATCTGCACTTGACGAGAAGACAGAATATGAGCTGCTCGAGAGGCTTCGCAGGCTGACAGACAAGACAGTCGTTATCGTGACACATAGGAAAGCGGCGCTTGAGTTTTGTGATAAAGTATATGAGATCGTTGACAGAAGGTGTGTGAAAGCATGATCAAAGAGCCGGGAAATACAGAAGAATATCTGATACATCTATGTGCATGCGCTCTTGATGGAACTGTGCCGATCGCAAAGCCGGAGAACGTGGACTGGCACGAGCTGCTGGAGCTCGCAGAGAAGCATAAAGTGGTCTATGCGGCTGAATCGTCCATAGAAAAGCTTAAAGTGAGACCGGAAGACGAATGCCTGTCGAAATGGGCGGATATAAAGAACAAGGAGCTTGTAAGGACCGTCATCCAGACGAATACGCTGAAAGAGCTGGCGGGAAAGCTGCGTGAGCGGGGAATACGCTACATGCCGCTTAAGGGAAGTGTTATCAAAGGCCTGTATCCGGATCCGGGAATGCGCTATATGTCGGATATAGATGTCCTTATCGACGGTGAAAAAGCCGGCGAGGTAAGAGATCTGCTGACTGAAGACGGGTATACTTGCGAGGCTTTTGATGTTTCAGCGCATGATGTGTATAAAAAGTATCCGATACTGAATATCGAGATACACCGGAGTCTTATGCCGGAGCAGCGTCCTGATCTTTATGAATTATACAAAAACGGCTTTGATCATGCCAGAGCATCAGAGGAGGATGCGTTTCTGTATGAGATGACGCTGGAAGAACTGTATGTGTTTGTCGTAGCGCATCTATACAAGCATTATTCAGGCGGCGGAAGCGGCATAAGGTATCTCATGGACATACATGTGCTGAAAACTGCGTATCAAAACACCTGGGACAGGGCTGTTATAGATGATCTCCTCATCAAAGCCGGCCTGAGTGAGTTTGAGGATGAGATGAGCAGGATCTCCGATTACTGGTTTGGCGATGGAGATCGGGAGGATAAGCTGCAGGAACACATGGACTATATCTGTGACAGCGGCGTATATGGTACGATGATAAATATCATGGATAATAATATCAGAGAAAAAAGCAGATCCAGATATTTCCTTGAAAGAATGCTGCCGCCTTTTAAGTCTATGACCGCACTTTATCCATGGCTTAAATATTGTCCGGTACTGCTCCCAGTATGCTGGGTGATGAGAGTGATCAAAGCATTGATCGTTAAACCCAAGACGGTGGCATTCCAGTTCAAGCATATATTGGGGATAGATAAATAGTATCTGGCAAAAACTGCAGGATACTTTTTCCATCATATGGTATAATCCTTTTCAGAAGTGTTTTCGTCTGAAAATATGTCAGTTATTATAAATCGTTGAAATAAGGTGAAAGATACAATGAACAAGCTGCGTGATAAGCTGGACCCTAAATACACTAAGATATGCATATATGCCGGGATCACAGTTATCTCCATAGTCGTGATCCTGATGCTGCTCGGTTTTTCCGGACCTTTCTGGCAGACCCTCTGGATGATGTTCACAGCCATACTCAAGCCGATCATTATCGGAGGCATTATATGCTATCTGTTCTTTCCGATCGTACAGAAGATAGAGAATATGCTCAGCAAGGAAGATAAGCCGTGGCGGAGACCTGCAGCTGTCGCGATATTCTATGTTTCTGTCGCGGTGATACTGCTGCTCGCGATACTGGTGCTGTTCTTTGCTCTGAAGGGCAGCATAACAGAAGGCTTGAAAAACATAGACTTAGAAGCGATCAAGGATTTTGTCCTCATGCTTAAGGACAGATTCGCTGATCAGCTGGAGTCATTACAGCAGAAGCTGGCTGAGACCGAGCTTCCTATTGGCAAGGCGGGCGACCTGTTCGCAGGGTTCCTGAACGCCGTGACAGGCTTCTTCAGCGGTCTTCTCTTCGGTGTGATCTTTTCGGTATATTTCATGCTGGACGGTCAGAATATCATGACATATTGGAAAAGAGCCTTCAGGCTCGTTGCCGGAGATAAAGTGAACGATGAAGTTGAGAGGTTCATTAAAGACGCTGACAAAGTATTCTCGGGTTATATCAGAGGACAGTTCCTGGACGCATTTCTTGTTGGAGTCATCAGTACGATCGCTCTTACTTTAGGAGGTGTGCCATACGCGGCAGTAGTCGGCGTGCTGATCGGTATAGGCAATCTGATACCTTATGTGGGGCCGGTCGTAGGATATGCAGCGGTCGCTGTTATATGTATTGCGATGGCTCAGTTCGACAAGCTCGTAATAGGGATAGCGATAATAGCGGTCGTGATGTTTGTTGACGGAAACATCATCAATCCGAGACTCCTCTCAGATAATGTAGAAGTACATCCGCTGCTTGTCGTCGCTGCATTGCTCGCAGGCGGCGCTATCGGCGGATTCGTCGGAATGCTGGTCGCAGTCCCGGTAGCCGCGCTGCTCAAGCTGCAGTTCGACAGATACCTGGAAAGGAAAGAAGAAGGCGAATAGCGTCACTGCTTTTACTTATATTTTGGCATTGACTTAGCCGTACGAACTAATTTATAATAATGGTAAGTGTATTTAGCCGAACGGCTAAATACAGACTGTTGTTTGAAGAATTGGTTCGTACGGCGTATTTTATTGTTTTGATGAGGTTTTGATCGTATGGTAAATGACGCGGAGGATTTTGGCAAGGAATTGAGGGAACGCAGGAAGAGCCTGGGGTACACGCAGGCGTTTCTGGCAGATTTTACGGGATACAGCGTAAGCTTTATCTCAGACCTGGAAAACGGGAAAAGCACAGCAGAACTCGGAAAGGCGATCAGGCTCGCTAATGATCTGGGTCTTGATCTGACGATAACTAAAAGGGGATAAGATGCCGGACCGGATGAGTTTGTATGAGTAAGCTATATGTAAGAATAGAAAAAAACGGGATCCTGACGCTGGTCGGCACGATCGAAGGACCTGGGCCTTCGAATGCCAGATTCAGGTATGACAGGAGCTATCTTAATAGTGAAGACGCTGTTCCTGTCTCGATCAGCCTGCCTCTTAAAGAAAAGGCGTTCTCAGCAGCCGCTACTGCAGCGTTCTTTGAGGGATTACTTCCGGAGGGCTTCACAAGGCGGACGGTCGCGCAGTGGATGCATGTAGATGAGGGAGACTATCTTCCGATACTGCACGGACTCGGGCGCGAGTGCCTGGGGGCGCTCTGTATAACTGAAGATGGAGACTCGATGGACGCGTCATATGAGCCGGTCGATGAGGATCGTGTGCGTGAGCTGGCGGCTGAAGGTGCGACGAGGTCGGCGGAGCTCGTCACGAACGCCCATCTGTCGCTTACCGGGGCATCCGGAAAGGCAGGGCTGTATCTTGCGCCGGATGGTAAACAGTGGTATGTCCCGCTTGGTCTGGCGCCTAGCACACATATCGTCAAACAAAGCCACGTTCGTTTCGATAACATCGTCCTTAATGAGCAGCTGGCGCAGATGACAGCAGAGAAGTGCGGAATCAAAGTGCCTAAGAGCTTCATTATAAACACAGGAAACGGCGGTGAGGGAGAAGTCCTTCTTGCGACTGAGCGCTATGACCGTGTGATGGATCCAGAAGCAGGCATGATATCAGGCCTGCCGAGGCCCTACAGGCTGCATCAGGAGGATTTTGCCCAAATCATGGGGATCCCGGCGTATTCAAAATACGAGCAGGGAGATGACAGCTTTCTGGCAAGGATGTTCGACGTTCTGAGAGCGTATTCGTCAGATCCGGTGTCTGATCAGGTGAGGCTTTGGGATACGATCGTTTTCGATTACCTGGTCGGCGACACTGACGCACACCTGAAGAACTTTTCACTGCTTTACACTCCTGACCTTAAGAACATGCGGCTCTCACCGGCGTACGACATAGTGAGCACGGCAGTCTATGAGCAAAGTACCAGAGAGCTGGCAATACATATAGGCGGAGCATGCTCGCTTGATGAGGTGACACGCAGCTCATTCAAAAAGGCGGCTGCAGATGCAGGCCTCGGCGGGCGAATGGCATTGCGCAGGTTCGATGCCATGAAAAAGAAGTTCACAGATGCGCTGCACAGATCTGCAGAAGAGCTATATGCCACAGGGTTTGAAAATGCATTGGATATGGAAAAGCGGATCCTGGAACACGGCGGTATCGCGGAACAATAGGAGGAGAGAATTATGAAAAGGCTGATCGTTTTGATGCTTATTGCTGCTTTGATGATGCTTTCTTCATGCGGAGGAGCGCAGAAGGAGGAGAAAAGCAGCGAGGAAGGTTTTGATCCGAATAAATGGCTGGACATAGACGTCGAGGGGGCTGTGACTGATTCGATGTCGGCAGATCCTGTGGATGACTTCGCATTCGGGATCAACGGTGACACAGTCCGCGATCTCAAGATACCGGAAGGGAAGAAGATCACCGGCGGGATGTATGACGCGGAGGATGAGAATGAGAAGCGGATCATCAGCCTGATGACTGACGACTCGATCAAGTGCAAAGACGCAGAGCAGGTCCAGGCGCTGTATGGTATGCTCATGGACTGGGACACAAGAAATAAACATGGCGCAGAACCGATAAAGAAGTATCTGGAGAAGATACAGTCTGTCAGCACGATGGACGAGATGACTGAGCTCATGTGCGACAGGAGCATGAGAAACGCTGTGGGCATGATGTTCGATTTCTATGTATTTCCGGATAAGGACGACCCGGAAGCATACACTGTGTATCTCGATGCGCCGGCACTCACGATGGAGGATTCGGCGGAATACGTCGATGAGATCACGGACAGCGGGAAGCTTTTGAAGGAGACGGCAGAGAAGTGCTGGCCTGTCGTTTTGACTTCTGCGGGGATGGACGAGAAAGAGGCAGAAGACATCGTTGCCAGGTCGTTCGACTTTGAGACGAAGCTCGCTGAGCACATAATGACGAGCGACTATAAATATGAGAAGAACGAAGAGATCATAACCCACAATCCGGCGACTCCAGATGAGGTGACAGAGATGGCGGGAAGCTTCCCGATCAAAACCATCATGGACGCCCATGGGATCGGTGAAAGCAAAACATATGATGTAAAAGAACCGGATTATTTCAAAGCTCTTTCCTCGATATATACAGATAAGAATCTGGAGGATATGAAAGCCTGGCTGATAACGAGACTTGCCGAAACCTCGATGGATCTGCTTGACAAGGATACCAGGGATGAGACGACAAAGATCACTAACGACCTCGCAGGAGTAAAAGGCACCGAGAAGGATGATGCCATGGCAGCAGATATCGTAAATGATGAGCTGCCGCTTCCTCTTGATAATATGTATATCGAAAAATACTGCACAGAAGAGATGAGAAACGACATCCTGGATATCATCAGTATGTGCGTCGATACTTACAGGGTGATGCTTGCAGAAGAAGACTGGCTGAGCAAAGAAACTCAGGAGAAGGCAGTAGAAAAACTCGACAATATCGTAGTCAGAGCTGTATATCCTGACGATATAGAGACATGGCCTGACCTTAAGGTAAGTACGTTCGATGACGGAAGCAACCTCTTTGATTCGGTCATAGCAATAAGGAACTATAAAGAAGAGCGGATGGCGAAGAGAGTTAATAAAAAGGCAGAAAGAGAATACTGGGACAGGAATGAATGTCCTACGTCTATGACTAATGCATTTTATGATCCGCAGGACAACTCGATCAACATCCTTGGCGGTATGCTCCTTGGCTGCATGTATGGTAAAGATAAAATGGATGAAGAAAATCTCGGCGCGATCGGCATAGTGATCGGTCATGAGATAAGCCATGCATTCGATAATTCCGGAGCGCTTTACGATAAAGTCGGAAAGATGGCGAACTGGTGGACAGACGCGGACAAGAAAGCTTTTGATGAGCGGGCCAAAAAGGTGATAAAGTATTACGACAGGATAGAGCCGCTGGAAGGCTGCAGATGCAAAGGCAGCATGGTCCAGGGTGAAGCAACGGCAGACATGGGAGGAATGAAGTGCGTGCTCCGGGCAGCAGCGGATATGGAAGGCTTTGATTACAAGAAGTTCTTTGAGAGCTATGCGCACGTCTGGGCTGTCAGCAATGTCGAATCGTATGAGAGGCAGAGAATACTTACGAATGTACACCCGGTCGCATATCTGAGAGTGAACGTGCCGGTGCAGCAGATGCAGGAATTCTATGATACATACGATGTAAAAGAAGGGGACGGCATGTACCTCGCGCCGGAAGACCGCATTTCGATCTGGTAGCACAGACTTCAGATCTGTTCCGGCCTTCGGAATACATCTCTGTTCCGGCATTTTGAATACATCTCTTTCCGGCCTTCGGAATACATCTGACGCGGGTAAGAGTGTGAGAATGATCACAGCTAGATTATGAAGCACACAAATTTATCACAATACCATCTTTTATACATCAAGAATAAATGGTATCATAAAACAAGTTAAGAATTTCATCTGACAGTGGATTTATATAGTGATCAATAAAAAGCATAAAGTATTTAACAGTATAGTTGGCTTGATGGAAAGCCGTGCGGTATATTTCATTATCGCCGGCCTTCTTGTTTTGTTTGTGGCTCTTCAGGGAGTCCTTATCGCCGGAGCAGAACCGGGCATAACGAGACTCAAGGTCGCTCAGGATAAAGGGCAGATAAAGGTGTCCTGGAAAGATCAGAAAGGCGCGGATGCGTATCTGATAAGAGTGGAAGACCAGAAGACGGATGAGACGAAAGTCATAAAGACCAGTGAATTATCATGTTCAGTACCATGCGATGATATTCCCGGGAAGTACAGAGTGTCCGTAAGGTCAGTTGGATCATCAAAAGGTAATTCTGATTTCCCTACAGCTCAGAGCGAAACGATAAAGCTAAGAAAATACAGTCAGAAAATCAAACTCGAGAACGATAATATCGTTCTTGTTGAAGGTGAGAAGGAGAAAGTAAAAGCAAAGGCTACGGGTGACATATCCTACGACACAGATTCAGAAGTCATAGATGTGACTGACAAAGGGACGGTGAAGGCTGTATCACCAGGAAAAACAGAGCTGAAGGTGTGCGCAGAAGGTGGTACATATTATTCTCCTGAAGAGAAGACTGTAACAGTGACGGTGTTCCCTGACGAGCTGGATACTCCAAAAGTGAAGATAAAGGAAAAGAATGAATTCGACGCAGTGCTCACATGGGACGAGGTGCCTTACGCTACGTCATACGAAATATATAAGGGCAGCTCTGAAGAACCTTTCATGGAGACTGAGGAGAGGGAAGCAGAGGTCCTTCGTTCTTCTGCCGGATACCGCATAAAGGCAAAAGTAAAAGCCGGAGATGAATATGTATGGAGTCCATACTCTGACCCGGCAAAGATGGATACCTATGTCGATGAAGCTCCTTCATACAGCTCACCGTATCTTTTAAAAACGTTCGACAGTTCAGATCTTGAGGAGATAGCAAGTATTCCGTGTGCGGGATCTGCAGGCGCACCACAGTCATTCAGCTACACAGGGAAGGATTATATAGTGACTTATGAGGACAGGTCACTCGCTGTGTTTGGAAAGGACGCGAAGGAAAAAGACAGAGTCAGCATGGATATGAGCCGTCCAAACGGCAGCACATATGCAAACGGCAGAGTATACATCGTTCATACCAGTTCCACATGTTCGATATACAATACAGAGACCGGAAACACGGGAAGTGTAAGGATCCCGAGGGTGACGTCAGGAATTGCGTACGATGCAAGTATCAACCGTTTCTATCTTTCAGGCGGGCCGAAGGTCCTGATAACTGATGAACAGTTCAACGCGACCGGTAAGATCATGAAAGTGAGATCACAGAGAGCCCAGGATATCGGAGCTGGAGACGGCGTCGTCCTTGTGGCCATATGGACAGGCAGCACAAATTTTGTGGATGTTTACAGGACAAAAGATCTCAAGTACATCGGAGGTTATGAGATCCCGTTCGGTGAGATAGAGAGTGTCACATCAGTAGACAAGCATCTGGTCTTCCTCATGCATAACACTTTATTCAACGGGACAAGAGCCGGGAAGATACTCAGAACAAAAGACAGGCTGCCGATCTCATAAAGAAGTCTGGAAGTTCGACCATAGACGATGATAATGACGCAAAAACGGATGCCGTGAAGGCATCCGTTTTTTGTTGGTACCGCCTACGGGAATCGAACCCATGATTTGGCCGTGAGAGGGCCACGTCTTAACCTCTTGACCAAGGCGGCATATTGTATAGTCAAGTTGTTTGCAAACTGACTTTACATATTATATACTGTTAGCATATAGTTGGCAAGTATTATTTTGCTTTTATTTGAAATTATTCGGACAATTTGTTTTGTCTGCAGGAATGGCGTGCTGTGGCCTGCTGATCAGGGCTGATGCATGCGGGAATGGAGTTTTGTATGTTATTCAGAAGTACGCGCGGTGACAGTGATGAATTAAGGGCTGCTCAGGCGATAATCCGCGGGATAGCGCCGGACAGAGGTCTTTACGTGCCGGAGGAGATCCCGGAGATGCCGTTCAGCCTCAAGGATATGGAAGAAGCTTCGTATCAGGAGCTCGCGAAGAAAGTGATCGGAGCTTTCTTCACAGACTACACTGAAGAGAAGCTGGATTCATGTGTGACCGGCGCGTATGATGAAAAATTCGATACAGAAGAGATCGCCCCGCTCGTGAAGGCGGGGGACGCCTGGTTCCTTGAGCTCTATCACGGGAAGACAGCTGCCTTCAAGGACATGGCGCTTTCGATACTTCCGCGGCTCCTCACTGCTGCCGTGAAGAAAGAACATGATGACGACAAGATCTGCATCCTGACCGCGACATCCGGCGATACCGGAAAAGCAGCGCTCGAAGGTTTTGCTGACGTCCCGGGGACTGAGATCACTGTTTTCTACCCTGACAGCGGCGTATCTGAGGTGCAGGAGCGCCAGATGGTGACACAGACCGGCGCAAACACGCACGTATTCGCGATAAGGGGGAACTTTGACGACGCGCAGACCGGTGTAAAAAACACGTTCCAGGACGAAGCCGTAGCTGCTGAGCTGAAAAAGCACGGCATAAGGTTCTCCAGCGCGAACTCGATCAACATCGGCCGCCTCGTGCCGCAGGTCGTTTATTATATCTGGGCGTATCTTCAGATGGTCCGCCAGGGCGCGATAAAGAACGGCGACAAGATCAACATAGTCGTCCCGACCGGGAACTTCGGCAACATCCTCGCCGCATACTACGCGAAGCAGATGGGACTCCCGGTGAGCATGCTCGTCTGCGCATCCAACAAGAACAAAGTCCTCACGGACTTCTTCAGGACCGGTGTCTACGACATGGACAGGGAATTTTACCTGACCAACTCACCGTCGATGGATATTCTCATCAGCAGCAATCTCGAGCGTCTGCTCTGGCACCTTTCCGGCGGCGACTCTGAGGACATCAAAACCCTGATGGCTGATCTCGACGGCGCCCGCCGCTATGAGGTGAGCGACAGGATCAAAGCCGGGCTCGGGCAGTTCTATGGAGGTTTTGCTGATGTCGAGGCGACGAACAAAACCATCGGCGACATGTACCGTGAAAATGGCTACTTGATAGATACGCACACTGCTGTAGGATACAAAGTATACGAAGACTACAGAAAAGAGACCGGGGACGAGACTCCTGCAGTGATCGCGTCAACAGCAAGTCCGTACAAGTTCGCGGCTAGCGTCGCCAGGTCGATCGGCCTTGACGAGCAGCCGGACGGATTCGCATACATACGGGAAGTAGCTGAGAAGACCGGCGTAAAAGTACCGGAAGGCCTGCGTGACCTGGATAAGAAAGAGATCCGCCACACAGGCGTGATAGATACGGACGAGATCAAAACGACAGTGCTGGAACTCTTCGCAAAATAAGATATGAAACCGCCGTGCTGCATTAATAAGCAAGCGGCACCTGTGCGGCATTAAGAGGTGAGCGGCACCTGTGCGGCACTAAGAGGTGAGCGGCACCTGTGCGGCACTAATAAGTAAGCGACAGCTGTGTTGCATTAATAAGCAAGCGGCACCTGTGTTGTATTAAGAAGCAAGCGGCAACGGCTGATGGCAAGCTGGTGCTTCTGATCAATATCCAGAAAAGAGTAATTAGTATGAACAAGCTGAAAATTCTGTGGAAAGTGATACGACATCTTAATTTTGACCGTGTCATTCTGGGATTTCTGATCTGGTTTTTCATATCCGCAGTGATTATCATGTGTGTTGAGCCCGGCATAAACGGGCTGGGGAATGCGCTCTGGTATCTTTTTGTTGCATGCACTTCGATAGGATTTGGCGATCTGGTCGCGACTACATTCATAGGACGCGCGCTCACTGTGATCCTTACGATAATGGAGATCCTCCTGGTCGCTATGTTCTCAGGAGTAGTTGTAAGCTTCTACCTTGAGATATTGCGCGCTAATGAGAAAGAAAGCATATCCGCTTTTATGGACAAGCTGGAGAATCTGACAGATCTCACTCCAGAAGAGCTGAAAGAGATCGAAGACAAAGTGAAAGAAATAAGGTCGTAAAGTGTTATGCGATTTAAATAATGTGTTCAGACAGCATCTTAGTTTTTGATGATAGTTTTTTGTCTATGATGATAGCTTTTTGCCTTTGATAATAGCTTTTGAATCTATGATGATAACTTTTTTGCCTTTGAGACCTTGAGAATGATACTGTACATATGTTAATATGAAAGAGCTATGAAACGATCGCAAATTATAATTGCAATTATGGGCAGCAGCCCCGCACCATCCGGTGCGGGGCTTTTTGTTGCTGTTATATGGAAATTGTTGATCATTTACCTTATGGCGATTCCGTAGAAAAATGGGGAGGTTTTGATGGAAAAGTGTAACAAATGGAGAGAAAGTGGTTGATTTTTCTACGAAAAGAGGCTGTATGGGACGATTCCGTAGAAAAATGGGGAGGTTTTGATGGAAAAGTGTAACAAATGGAGAAAAAGTGGTTGATTTTTCTACGAAAGTAGGCTGTATGGGGCGATTCCGTAGAAAAATGGGGAGGTTTTGATGGAAAAGTGTAACAAAAAGAGAGAAAATGGTTGATTTTTCTACGAAAAGATGTCGTATGGGGCGATTCTGTAGAAAAATGAGGAGGTTTTGATGGGAAAGTGTAACAAATGGAGAAAAAGTCGTTGATTTTTCTATGAGGCGGGGAAGATAAGCTGCAAACTGCGGAATAAGACGAGATGATTGAAGTGATCGGAAAGGAGAAAGCATGTATTTTAACATTAATGAAATTGTAAAGAAGGAACTGGAAGATATTGGGAACATCTGTAAAGCTATCGAGGCGTCTGTTAAAATGGATGATAAAAAAATGAAGCAGAAGCCGGATAAAGCAGTGAAGAAGTCAAATGAATCTTCTGAGACATGTTACATTTATGAACGTAATACTAAAGAAGGCCTTGTATATTACAAGCATGTGGTATGTGGCGATAAGCAGCGCACGATCAGGCTGGGAGGATCCGATAATGCCGAGGTGATACGGATCAAGCAGGACAGATTTAACAAGGCGTTGTTGAAGAGGCTTAAGCGTGACATAGCATTGCTGAAAAAGATCTCAGGGAAATTCCTCTCGTATGATCCAGACTCGGTTGACAATGATTTGAGACCTGTATACAGGGACCAGACAGGTCTGGTAAACAAAACCCCCGGGATCGTGAATCAAAATGAATGGAACAAGATCAACAAGAAAAACAGATTTGAAATGCCTGAGAACTGCAATATTACATTTGATGGTGCAAAGACGCGGTCAAAGTCAGAACTCATAGAGTACGGGGTTTTTAAGGGATATGGACTGATAATAAAATATGATGTTGAGATAAAGCTGAAAAATGAGATCGGGCAGACAGTAGTAGTTTCACCGGATTTCGTTATTCTGTGCGATGACGGGAGCATCATTATAGTTGAGCACCTGGGTATGCTCGACGATTCCGAGTATCTGAAAAATGCACTGAAGAAGATCCATTTGTACTTGATAAACGGCTACAAGTTGAACGAGAATCTGTTTTTGACTGCGGATTACGCACAAGGCAAGATAAATGCGCAGGTGATAGATGAGCTTGTGAGGAAGATGATACTGCCGAGAGTGAGAGGCAGAGCGGCCTGACGAGTCAGCTGTGCAGGCGTTCTACGTATTTCTTCCTTATCCACATATATGCTCCTGACAGTGCGAGGCAAAGCACGGAGATAATGCTGAACCACATGATCACTGTGGCGGGGGCTTCGTCGTGGATGCGGAGAAAAAAGTACGGCCCGTCTGTAATGCGGAGCCAGTTCAAGGCCAGCAAAATCACGCCGTAGATCAGAGTGGCGGCCATCGGGGCGAGCAGCGCCTTGCGAGGCGGAACGCTGTCGTATTTCGCGAACAAAAATGAGGCGACGGACAGGAATGGCCCGAGTAAGTGGTTGATCGGGGCGACATTCGTCAGGAAATAGTAGGCAAAACCTTCCTGCGGCGCCAATACGAACAGGGCGATCAGGAAAGTTATTGTAAGGCATACGGCGCAGATGAGATGTGCTACTGTGACGAGCAGGCCGGGCTTTTCGCCGTGCCGTATGGCTAAAATGTATATGATCGCCCCTGATACGAACATCTGCAGAACGTTGCTGTCGATAGTATAATATCGGAATGATCCCAGCCCAAATGAGTATATGTCGTGGATCAGAGCGATGAGCTCAAGTGCGACCAGCAGACAGTGGATCAGGATAAGGGCGGTATTCTTTTTTGGCTTCACATTACTCATATTATTGATTATACAGGATTATCATGGAAATGTAACTGCCTATGTATGACGATGGAAAAACTGCCTGGTTATGACGACGGAAGAGCTGCCTATGTATGACAACGGAAGAATAAATATCACACATGGTTTTCCTTATGATATACTACATACATAAGAGTTCTGGCGTGAATTGATGAGATTTTCACGATAGATATAAAAGCATTCAGAAAGGGAAGAATATCATGAACGAGAATATATATAAGAGAAACGAGCTTCTTGCTCAGAAAGTGATAAAAGGTCTTGAGTCAAGGAATATGAACGGTTATTATGCGGGAAGCAAGGAGGCTGCGCTTGTGAAAGCCCTGGAGCTCATCCCTGAGAAGAGCTCTGTCACAATGGGCGGCGGAATGAGTGTGCACGAGATCGGTCTCGTTGATGCTCTCAAGAAGGGCGATTACAATTTCATCGATAGGGATGACTATGAGGACAAAAGAGCTGCCATGCTGATGGCGTATGACGCGGACTTTTTCCTTTCCAGCGCGAACGCGATGACCGAGGACGGTGTTCTCGTTAATATCGACGGCAATGCGAACAGAGTCTCAGCGATCGCACAAGGCCCGAGAAAGGTTTTGTTCATAGTGGGAATGAACAAAGTCTGCAGCGACCTGGACGGGGCATTGAAACGTGCAAGGAACATCGCGGCCCCGATAAATGCGCAGAGATTCGGATTATCGACTCCGTGCACAAAGACAGGAAGCTGCATGGACTGCAAATCGCCTGACACGATCTGCTGCCAGTTCCTCATCACAAGGTATTCGATGCACAAGGACAGGATCTCAGTGATACTGGTGAACGACGACCTCGGATTCTGATGATTGCCAGAGAGCTAACAAAATTGATTCTGATGATTGCCAGAGAGCTAATAAAATTGATTCTGATAATTAGCAGAGAGCTAACAAAATGGATTCAATTAAAAGGATTTTATTTATATTACTGCAGTGTACATGGGGTATCGGGGCAACTCTGATCGGATTCATAGTGTTCCTGAGATATATAAAGAGTCCGCACGTCATGTATCACGGCGTTGTGGATACGAGGTGGGACAGTAAGGAGAACGGTCTGGGCCTCGGACTCTTCATATTCACTCCGGACGATGATTCGCCGGGCACACAAGAGCTGAGAGTCCATGAATACGGTCACTCTATCCAGAACATCATTCTCGGACCGTTCATGCTGATAGCCGGGATCATTTCAGTTGTCTGGTACAGGCTGCCGTATTTCAGAAAGCTCAGGAAGAAAGGAAGAATACCATACACATCATGTCCTGTCGAGAGCTGGGCCAGCGCGCTTGGAGAGGCGGCACTTGGAGAAAAGGCTCTGCATAGCTGATCCGGCGATCTGACGCGTCCTGATGTATCGACGGCAGAACAGAACGGCATATCAACTGTATGGCATCTTAATGAGGCGGCATATTCTGACATATACAAAAAAAGATCAGACATAAAGAAAACAGGCTTACGCCTGTTTCTTTTGGTATTGACTATTTGAGGATTGATTGATGAAGAATTGATTGATTACTGTTTTGATGTTGTCCTTCTGTTTCTCTCTTAAGGACAAGTATAATATAGCAGATCAATATGTAGGTGCAATAGCAAGTGTGTGAAAAAAAGTGAATGGTATGTGAATAAATCGTCACAATCAGACTGCCCCTGATAATCACAGGTTTTTTGGTCATCAGGGAACGGATTTTTGATCATCAGGGAACAGATTTTTGATCATCAGGGAACAGGTTTTTGGTCGTCAGGGAGCGGATTCTCGTGTAAAAAACAGGGTATATATGGTATGATATAGAGCAGAATAATATCAATCTGACTGCTGTGAAGATTTTCTGATCCGCATAGGTGACCGCTGGATCATTGTGACTACGATTATGAGGATTTTTATATGTACAAGTTTTCTGAGAAAGCTTTGACCGGGTTTATGGCAATGCTGGCTGCAGTGCTGGTGATTCTTGCTGTGCCGTTCTTCCAGGCGCCTGTTTCTGCAGATACGAACGCAGGCGACAGGATCGCTGTGGACGTTACGGGGAAGTCTGAAGGGTACTCTGCCATCTTGTATGACAATCTTAATGGACTTCCGACATCTGAAGCGAATGCCATTCCAGTATTTCAGCCATGAGGATCTGGGCGAAGAGCTGGCGATCGCAATACTCCCGGACGACGAACACCCGGGCAAAGTCTGGCTCGGCATGGAAGGATCTGAGATATTGTACGGCAGCCTGGAAGATTTTGATCATATGAAGGGGATAGGCACACAGTTCGATCCTGAATACGCGAAGATAATGATCAGGATGATCGACCAGGATGTCGAATACAAGATGCAGGAGGAGAAAACAGGAGCTACTCTGACGTCAGCAAAGAGTATACGCTGTGACACTCTGTATCATGAATGCACTGAAGGTGTCCTCATAAATGATTCCACAGCATGAGCCTGCCGACCGCACGACTCGTGTGGCACTGTCCGTATATCAACATCTTCTCGTCAGACAGCGGCCTCGTGAACGACAGGAATTATCGTGAATACATGCTGCTGAGGCTTGACGGCGAGAACTGGAAGTCCGACGATCATGTGGAGAACAAAGTCAAAGTCGATACAGCGGACGACTTCGAGGGCTGGGAACACTGGAAAGACAGGAACAGAGAAGGACTGGACATCGAAGTCATCATAACGAGGAAGAGCAATACGATCACGATGCATACAGAGAACCTCGGTATCACATTAGACAGCGTGACGACGATACTCGATGACGTAAAAGATGTGTATATCTCTATCACAGGCGATCAGGTCGCAGTGTCAGACATACATGCAGAGAGTATATAGGGGAAATACATGGAATTCAGAAAGTGCGATGATGGATATTTCCAGAAGGCAAAGGACATGTACCATGAAGTGGTGCGTGATCTTAAGCAGACTGTGAATTACCCGAAATGGGGCGCACATCATCCAAGCGAAGAAGACCTTCAGTCGGCTCAGGACAGAGGAGAGCTGTATATCTGTGTTGAAGATGGCAAGGTAGCCGGCGCGGTAGTGCTGAACGAAGACCCGGAAGGCTGCTATGAGGCAGGAGACTGGAAAGTTGATCTGGACCGCGGCGAATATCTGGTGATCCATCTTCTGACAGCAGCTGTGGATTTTCGTGGCCGCGGCATCGGAAGGTACATCGTGAAGAAGTGCATAGAAAAGGCAGAACAGGAAGGATACAAGGCTGTGCGTCTTGACGTCGTGCCGGGAAACAAGCCTGCGATAGACCTGTATACTTCCGAAGGTTTTACGTACGCAGGGACAAAGGATCTTCTCCGCGATATCAAAGCGGTACCTCTGTTCGAACTGTACGAGAAAAACTTGAAGTAAATGGAATAATGGAATATATGGAGATCTGCTGTACTGTTGACGGGCTGTTCCAGGCTCGGACGGCATCATCTGGCAGTCATGGCTGAGGAATAGGCGAACTGTAGATTGTAGCCGCCTGTGTCGCCGTTGACGTCCAGGACTTCTCCTATGATACGTATATCAGGGAGCGCTGACCCGGCGCTCTCTTTTTCTCTTTTACATTTATCAGGGAGTGCTGAACCGGCGCTCTCTTTTTCTTTTATACTTTTTAAACGCATGGTCCTGAGGTCGACTGAGTCAAGCGCAACGCCGCCGGCTGTCACCATAGCATCATTCCATCCGCCGGTACCGCTGACAGAGAAGATGCTCGCTGTGAGTGCTTCTGCGATCCGATCAAAATCTCTGCCGCCGAGCATGCTCATCTTCTTTTCAGGAGCATCGACCAGAAGATCGATAAAAGACTTTGGCAGCGAGAAGGCTGCCGCTAAGTAATTCGCAAGTCCGGTGCTGTTTCCGAGAGCGTCAGCTTTAAGCTTTCTGATGATATCTTCTTTACGCGCATCAGGGATGAAGTTGACCGTGAGCGTGTCTCCAGCTTTCACATACTGGGACATATGAAGCACTGCAGGACCGCTTATGCATTTATGCGTTATCAGCATTGGTCCGCGGGTAATATGGACGCCGCACTCGAGCAGTACATCTTTAAAGCTGACGCCGGATATCCCGCCGAACCTGAAATCCTGGAGATATATCGGCGTGAGAGCGGGGCGGGGCTCTATGACCTGAACGCCAAGATCGCGCTTGAGCACATCAAGCAGCATACCGTCAGAACCGGTCGACGGATACGAGGATCCGCCGCACGCGATCACGAGTTTTCCTGTCTGGAGGACGGTTCCGTTTTTCAGTGCGACATTTATCAAAATCTCATCAGAGCTTTCTTCACATTCTTTTTGATTCCATGAGATCGATGTGACCTTGGAGTCATACCGGATCTTCCAGCTGTTTCTTTCCGCAGCTCGAAGAAGAGCGTCGAGAACGTCTCCTGCTCTCATCGATACAGGGAAGATTTTGCCGTCGTCACGCTCGGTCAGAGGAACACCAAGGCGTTCCATCATTTTCATAAGCTCGATGTTGTTATGTTTATAGAGGCAGCTTCTGATCAGCCTGCCGTTCTCACCATATTTATCTATAAAGTCTTTGATGGATCCGCCGTGGGTGATGTTGCACATGCCGTTCCCGCTCATAAGGAGCTTTTGGCCTGCATGAGAAGTTTTTTCAAGGATGAGCCTGCGCAGCACGTGCTGCGGAGTGCCTGTGGACTCAGCAGAAGAACCTGCAGCGTAGAACAGACCTGCCGCGCCTGCGCCGATCACGATCTCGTCATATATATCACGTGTGCTTTTCTTATCTCTTCCGTCATCCATTTCGCAGATCTCATCTGACCGTTACGTATGTACATGCATCAATGTACTTCCCAGGCCATTTTGTACAAACATGTGTAAATGATCTTTATTGATCATATTCTACAACAGCAGCTGTATGAATAAAAGTGTGATTGAATGCATAGTTCTATCAGAATATAATTGAATCAAACAGTGATACTGCTGCGATCTGAAGTGATGTTCAGACATTTATTGCAGACAGTGTGGATCGAGAAACGGTATGAAATACAGGAAAGATAAAAACGGCGATGACCTTTCGATACTCGGCTTCGGCTGCATGCGCTTTGCCAGGAAGGGCGGAAAGATCGACATTGACGAAGCTGAACGCGAGATCATGGAAGCATACAACGCTGGTGTCAATTATTTTGACACTGCGTATATCTACAGCGGAAGTGAGGCGGCGATAGGCGAGATATTCGAGCGGAACGGGATTAGAGATAAGATAAAAATCGCGACAAAGCTTCCTCAGTATCTTGTCGGGAGCAGAGCCGCCCTGGACCGCTTCTTCAACGAGGAGCTGACAAGGCTAAGAACCGATCATGTCGATTATTATCTCATGCATCATCTGACAGACATAGCGCAATGGGAGAAGCTCAAAGCTGTAGGCGTGATCGACTGGATAAGAGAGAAAAAAGAGAGCGGCCAGATCAGGAACATCGGGTTCTCATATCACGGGAACACTGATGGATTCCAGAAGATCCTGAATGACTACGACTGGGACATCTGCCTGATACAATACAACTATTTCGATGAGACTTCACAGGCAGGGGTCGACGGCCTCAGGGCGGCTGCAGCAAAACACATACCTGTCGTGATCATGGAGCCGCTAAGGGGAGGAAAACTCGTAAACGTCCCCAGAGCGGCAAAGGAGATCATGAAGAACAGCGGGAGAAGCTGGTCACCTGCTGAATGGGGCTTCAGATGGCTGTATGACCAGCCTGAAGTTACAGTAGTCCTTTCAGGGATGAATTCCCTTGACATGGTGCGTGAGAACGTGCGCACAGCATCAGAAGCAGAAGCAGGGGATTTTGATCAGCGGGATCATGATACGATCGATGCTGTGCGGAAAAAGATAAGAGAAGTAGAGAAAGTCGGCTGCACGGGATGCCGGTACTGCATGCCGTGTCCGCAGGGGGTCGATATCCCAGGGACGTTCCGATGTTACAACGCGATGTACATCGACTCGAAAAGCGCGGGAAGATATGAATACGCGCAGACTGTCGGCCTGACGAAAGACGCGGCATTCGCGACAAAGTGCATCGGATGCGGGAAATGCGAGAAGCACTGTCCGCAGAACATACCGATACGTGAAAAGCTGAAAGAAGCAGACAGAGCACTAAGGCCGCTTCCATACAAGATAGCTATAGCTGTCGTGCGGGCATTCATGTTCAGGAAGAGCTAGCTCAGTGATATAAACAAATGATCCCGCCGCGCCGGAACCGAGATTTCACGCCGGCGGGGTCTTTTAAAGATACATGGTGAGACACATGAGCAGATATGACATCGTTTATATAGGAACAGCGATCATCGATTCGATAATAATGGGCTTTGATCCGGAGCCTGTTTCCGCGGCCGGGTTCAGGGCGGAGAGCGGATCGCTGAATATCGGCGGCGAGGCCGTCAACGGGTCGATCGCTGCGTCAAAGCTGGGGATGAAGACAGCTGTGCTTTGCTCGCTGGGTAATGACGCTGCAGGAGATCTGATAGAATCTGAACTGATAAAACATGGTGTGGACACTTCCTGCATCATCAGGTCTGACGAGCATCAGACTCCGATAACCACGATATTCGTTTCAGAGGATGGAAACCGGAGATCGATCACGAATACCGCCCACAGATATAACTTTCATCCGGAACGATATCTAGAGAAGATCCTGGACGCGAAAGCAGTAGTACTCGGCTCGCTTTTCAGAGCGCCTTTTAATGATCCCGAGGTTATCCGGGCTGTCGCAGGAGCGGCGCATTCGGAAGGTATGATGGTATTTGCGGATACGAAACTTCCAAACTTCAGGAAACTCAGTCTTGATGATATCGCAGACTCACTTCCGCTGATCGACTACATCACGCCGAATGAAGACGAAGGAAGATACTGCAGCGGCAAAGATGATCCGGAGGAGATGGCGGATGCATTTCTAGACAGAGGCGCCCGGAATGTGATAATAAAGCTGGGCAGCAGGGGGTGCTTCTTCAAGAACAGAGAAACATCGATCCGCTTGCCGGCATATGAGATAGAGGCAGTGGACGCGACCGGGGCGGGAGACAATTTCCTGGCAGGATTCGCGGCAGAGCTGATCAGAGGAAGCAGCATCAGAGAAGCTCTTGAGTTTGCGAATGCATGCGGAGCGATCTGCTCTACAGCGGTAGGGTCAGGCACAGCCCTGCAGAACAGGGAACAGGTACAGGAATTTATTGCAAGGTAGATGAAAACACATTCACATTGAGTTTTGTTTTTTTGGGGAGTGAGAACAGACTCCGTGAGATCGCATCAGGAATCAGGATCAGGCTGACGCGTGAGGAATGGTATCGTCTGTATCTTGCGGCAGGGCACATATTGCCGTGATATTCATGCGGCGATGACAGTATCTTCCATACATATGATAAAGAATTCTTTATGAGATTGTCATCGCGGACCTGTTTCTGCTTTTTCAGACATATGGTAAAATATATTAGTATTTTTGGCTATTTAAGAGGAGTATCGACATGGAAGAACAGAGCAATATGCAGAATAGCACAGATGGGAAGGACATCGAAGAAAGAAATACAGTTGTGGGAAAGAGGCCTCATAAGTTTTTTGACAGATTCACGATCCCCGGAGCTCTGGTGCTGATGATAGGCGGATTGTCTATCGGCCAGTTGATTGGGATGGTTATCGGGTTCCCTCTCGGTTTTCTGATACAGGATTCGAACGCAGCCGGCGCTATCGGCATAGCGATAGCGACGTTTCCGATGCTGGCATTATATAAATTCTGGTTCAGGCCGGAATTTGAAGGCAATCTCAGGGGCGGAGACATGAAGACGGGATTGGTGCTCTCTCTTATTCTCATCCCTTATTGGCTCCTGAATGTACCGGCCGGCTTTATTTTCGGATCAGCTAAGTTCGGAGCCCCGACTCTCGCTACAGTAAGTATGGCTTTGATGGCAGGATGCTCAGAGGAAGCAGCATTCCGTGGACTAGGCATCTCATATCTCATGCGTCAATGGAAAGAAGAGAAGCGCATTCCGGCTATTGTGATTATTTCATCAGTGACATTCGGGCTGGTCCATATTTTCAACGCTTTGGCTGGAGGTGATCTCGGAAGCGTGGTCAACCAGACGATAGGCGCTGCTGCAATGGGATTCTTCTTTGGAGCACTATATCTGCGCAGTGGGAATCTGATCATGCCTATGGTAACTCATGCCATACACGATATCATAGCATTCCTTGATGTGAGCGGAATACAGGGCGGTGTGATCGTTTCCGGCGTTGACTGGACATCATATCTGGATACTGGTCTGACGATCGTCCTCGGACTCATAGGATTATGGCTGGTACGCCCTGCAAAACAGGCGGAGATCAGAGCTATGTGGGATAATAAATGGAATATACAGCGATGACCGGAAGTGAACTGAGAAAGAAACTTGAGTCAAGGATCAGTCCTGAGGAGAAAGAAATGCTCAGGTCTTCTGATCCGGGGCTGGACATCAGCGACTTCAATAGAAGTGTATGCATGAGGATCATAGAACCTGAGGAAGACTTTGATTGTGATCAGGCGGAGATCGATGAGAGTGCTGCTGATGAGCTCGAGAGCAGTCTTAAGGAATTCCTTTCTGAGTACATGGCTGACCGGCCTGAAGCTCATAAGTGGATCGTACTATCCTGTCTGGAGCTCACATTCGTTGAGAGGCGGCCGATGCATCCGCAGTCATCTGCGAGCTGGGTATTCCGTGATGGTAAGTACCTGTGCCCGAGCATGAACAGAGACAGTATCATCTGCAGCTACTGCGCATGTGAAGAAGCAGAAAGTGACAGCAAAGAAACAAGCAGCAGCGGCGGCGATAGAATGGCCTGTGAAGCAAGCAGCAGCGGCGGAATGGCCTGTGAAGCGAGCAGCGGCGGAATGGTCTGCTGCAGTAAAGACAAGCAGAATTAAGATCCTACAGGAATGAGATCCTGTGGGAATAAGAACGGGAGAATTGAGTATGGCTAAGGTATTATTGTTAAATGGAAGCCCGCATGTCCATGGCTGCACAGCAAGGGCGCTTGAAGAGATGATAAAAGTCTTCTCTGAAGAGGGAATCGATACTGAAGTGATACAGGTGGGAAGCAAGCCTGTACGCGGATGCATAGCGTGCAGAAAATGCACTGAACTGGGAAAGTGTGTCTTTGATGATCTGGTAAATGAAACCGCTCCGAAGCTGGCGGAAGCAGACGGCCTTGTCGTCGGTAGTCCGGTGTATTACGGCTCTCCAAACGGCACGATTCTTTCATTTATGGACAGGCTCTTTTACAGCACCGGAAACATCGACAAGCATATGAAAGTCGGCGCTGCTGTCGTGAGCTGCAGGCGCGGCGGAAATTCGGCAAGCTTTGATGTGCTGAACAAATACTTCACGATCAGCAGCATGCCTGTCGCGGCCGGCACATACTGGAACCAGGTGCACGGCTTCACCGCGGAGGATGTAGAGAAGGACGAAGAGGGACTACAGACCATGCGGAACCTCGCGAGAAGCATGTCTTTCATGATCAAAGCCTTTGCGGATGAAAAGGCGAAGCTCGGCTACCCGGAAAAGGAGACCGGCACGTTCACCAGCTTCTCGGATGGAAAGTAGGAAGTGAGCTTTGGAAAAGATCATACGGCAGCATATAGTTTTTTTCGGATGGGTCCAGGGCGTCGGATTCAGGTACAGAGCATGCCACGCCGCTGATTACTATGGCGTGACAGGCTGGGTAAGAAATGAGCCGGATGATTCGGTCACGATGGAGATCCAGGGGACTGAAGAACAGATCGATCTCGTGATAGCGGCGATCGAGCGCGGGACGTACGTGAAGATCGAGCATATGGATGTTAAAACGATACCGTTAGCAGAAGAAGAGAACGGATTCAGAGCATATTGATAATGATCTGATGACAGCCGGCCTGAAGGCCGGCTTTTGTTTGAGGCTTTTGTTGCTCTAGGACATGCTGTTTTACATTACAGGCGTTTCTCCAGCTCGTTCATCAGCAGCTGCGCGACGGGTGTGAATGTCTGATATTTCCGCCAGATCACATACAGGCCTGTCCCGGGGACATCTGACAGCGGGCGGAAGGTCAGGCTGCTCGACTCGCTCGTATCGATAAGCTTGTCGAGAACTACAGCATAGCCGATGCCGGCTCTTGCCATTACCGCACCATTGAACGCCAGGTTGTAAGTCGCCGCTATGTTTAATCTGTCACTGTCTTCGCCGAACCAGTGAGGAAGATCCTGGTCTACCCATTGTCTTGAGCAGATCAGAGGATATTTCTTAAGCTCATCTACAGTAAGCGATTCCTTTGAGGCGAGGGGATCGCTTTTTCTCATCAGGACGCCCCATGAGTCCTTCGCCGGGATCTCAAGGTAATTGTATTTTGACAGGTCGACATAGCTCATGACGATCGCAAAATCCAGTAGCCCCTTATCGAGTCTGTCACACACCTCCTCATGGTTGCCGCTGTAGATATTGCATCTTATCCCCGGATTATCCTTCTGAAGAGCCGACACTGCCTCGGCAAAAAGCGCCATGGATTCCGACTCCGGCGCGCCTACATAGATGTCGCCGCTGTTTATTTTTTCCAGAGACCTGAATTCCGCTTCTGTCTTGTCGACTAGCGATATTATATCCTCAGCCCTTTTCTTGAGAAGCATCCCGGCGTCAGTCAGTCTGATGCTGTAGTTGGAGCGGATGAAGAGCCTGGTGCCAAGCTCGTTTTCCAGCTCCTTCAGCTGCTTTGACATCGTTGGCTGCGATACGAAGAGCCGCTCTGCCGCGCGTGTCATATTGCCTTCTCGTGCAGTTTCAAGGAAATATCTAAGTGTTCTAATCTCCATAATGCGCCTCCTATAGATATTCTAATATGGAATAACTAAATATGCAATATAACTATTAGACATTACTGATACAAGCCATTATACTGAACTTAAAATGGAGGGCAATTATATGAAAAGATTTCTGTTCGCTGCGTTTTTGATCGCGCTAATCGTACTGATGCCTTCGTGCGGTGACAAGCAGGCCGCGGCCGGTACCGACTCATCAAAATCACCACAGAAACAAGCCATCCGGCTGACAAAGTCCAGGCTCACTATGGAGCAGGGCGCTAGCATGACCATAAAGCTCAAAGGCGCTAAAGCCGGCAAGGTCAAGTGGAGCTCATCCAGTAAGTCGGTAGCGACAGTATCCAAAGGGAAGATAAAAGCGAAGAAAACCGGCAGGGCTACGATAACAGCGAGATACAAGAATAAGAAATACAGGTGCAAAGTCACAGTGATACAGCAAAAAGAAGAACCGATCATAGAACCTGAGCAGCCGTCTGACAGCACTGAGCAGCCGTCAGGTAACGATGAGCAGCCCGCGGCGGAAAAACAGCTGAGAGTCATGCTCGGAAAGACCGAAGTTAAAGTTGAATGGAAGGACAACGAATCTGTTGCTGCTCTGAAAGAGCTCGTGAAAGAGAAGCCTCTCACCATACATATGTCTATGTACGGCGGATTCGAGCAGGTCGGACCGATAGGTAAGAGCCTGCCGAGAAACGATAAAGAAACGACTACGAGCGCAGGTGACATAGTGCTCTACTCGGGAAACCAGATCGTCGTTTTCTACGGATCCAATTCATGGGCATATACAAGACTTGGACATATAACCGACAAGACCAGATCAGAGCTCAGACAGCTGCTTGGAAACGGCGATATAACATTGACGATCAGTCTGGAAGATGTGAAATAGTAAATGGATGAAAAAGACTGCTGAGCAGCTGCCCTGAACCAGCAGTATTAAATACAGGAGGAGATAGAAATGATGAGACCAGCAGAAATAAACCTCACACAGGAATGGGATAAAGTCTTCCCGAAGAGCGATAAAGTAGATCATAAGAAAGTAACATTCATCAATCATTTCGGCATCACTTTAGCAGCCGATATGTACACGCCGAAGAATTCTGAGGGCAGGCTTCCGGCAATAGCCGTGAGCGGGCCGTTCGGAGCTGTAAAGGAGCAGTCGTCAGGGCTTTACGCCCAGACAATGGCGGAGAGGGGATTCCTCACCATCGCATTCGACCCTTCGTTCACAGGTGAATCAGGTGGGACGCCGAGATACATGAATTCGCCTGACATCAACGTCGAGGATTTTCAGGCGGCAGTCGATTTCCTCTCAGTCCAGGATAACGTCGATCCGGAGAAGATCAGCATCATAGGTATCTGCGGCTGGGGCGGCGTCGCTTTGCAGACAGCCTGCATCGACACGCGCATCAAAGCCACGGTGACATCTACTATGTACGACATGTCCAGAGTAGCCGGGAACGGTTATTTTGATGAGCAGGACAGCAAAGAGGCGAGAAATGCAGCGCGTAAGGCGATCAACGCCCAGCGCACAGAAGATTACAGGAACGGTTCATATAAAAGAGCTGGCGGTGTCGTGGATCCGCTGCCGGCAGACGCTCCGTTCTTCGTCAAAGACTACTACGACTACTACAAGACCTCCCGCGGCTATCACGCCAGAAGCCTGAACTCCAACGACGGCTGGAACGTGACCGCCGGGACGGCTTTGATGAACACGAGGCAGTATTACTACGCCGGCGAGATCGAGAACGCAGTCCTCATGATCCACGGCGACAAAGCGCATTCATGCTATATGAGCAAAGACTGCTTCAAGCTCCTTAACGGCGACAACAAAGAGCTGTTCCTCATTCCTGGCGCGGTCCATACAGACCTCTACGACGGCGGCGGCAAAGATGCGATCCCGTTCGACAAGATCGAGGAATTCATCAGAAAGAATATATGATCGCTGATGATCTGATCTGAGAAAAGGAGAGATACAATGAGTAAAGTACTGGTCATAACTACAAGCCTTCGCAGCAGAAGTAATTCTGATATCCTGGGGGAGCGCCTGATCAGAGGAGCGGAAGACGCTGGAAATCAGGTCGAGCATATCAGTCTCAAGGATAAAAAAATCGGATTCTGCATCGGGTGCCTCTCATGCCAGAAAACGCAGAAATGCGTACTTAAGGACGATGCAGTCGAGATCGCTGAAAAGGTAAAAAATGCGGATGTTCTTGTATTCGTCACGCCGATTTACTATTACGAGATGAGCGGTCAGCTCAAGACACTGCTTGACAGGCTGAACCCACTTTATCCGTCAGACTACAAGTTCCGCAAAGTATACATGCTTACGACAGCGGCAGAAGATGAAGGTTTTGTTCCGGAAAAGGCAGAGAGTGGCCTGCAGGGATGGGTGGACTGCTTCGGAAAGGCAGAGTTCGCCGGATTACTATTCTGCGGTGGCATAGACGCTCCTGGAGCAGCCTCAGGAAACGAGAATGCTCTTAAGAAAGCATACGAATTCGGAATGAACATCTAGGAGGCGGGCATATGCCCGCCTTTTTGTGTACACATACAGCAAAACCATGTGCGCTATGATACAGGCAAATCAATTCGATTTTGCCGGAATGGTGCATATTGGGGTGTTTTTGTGTACACATAGAGCAAAACCTTGTACAATATGGTACAAGCAAATTGCTTCGATCTTGCCGAATCGGTGCATTTTTGGCATTTTTTGTGTACACATATAGCAAAACCTTGTACAATATGATACAAGCAAAATGCTTCGATCTTGCCGAATCGGTGCATTTTTGGCATTTTTTGTGTACACATATAGCAAAACCTTGTACAATATGGTACAAAAAACCGCCGGCAGCAGACAGGCGACCTACAAAAAACGACCTACAAAAAAACGATCCACAAAAAAGGCAGGGCTGCACATAATGTGCGATCCTGCTTTTTTTTACTATGTTCGCCGGGATCATGCCTGGGTCTATGACCTGGGCATTATAAGATCACACTCGCAATGTTCTTCGTAGATCATGCCTGGGTCTATGGCCTGGGTATTATAAGATCACGCTCGCAATGCTCTTCGTAAATCATGCCTGGGTCTATGGCCTTAGTGTTATGAGATCCCATTCACAGTGTTCTTCAGTCCGCAGCGGAGTGAACCAGTCGCTCGCGCCTGCGCTCACGTACAGCAGCGTGCCTGGATAGGTGAATTCATCGTAAGCCTGATATCCGGCCATTCTGTACAAGGTCTGAAGCGGCCAGAGCGATACAGCCGACAAGACCGAGGACAGCGATGATCTTCTGATCACATCTGCGCCTGTCATCATCTTTGCTCTTCCGTACAAAGCAAAGCAGATATTCTATTGCGCCGGCCGCTGAATCTCCGATCAAAGCTACATAGAGCGCACATAACATGTCGCCATGCTGGTATGTGATCCTTGATTCAAGTGCCACGAACAAAAAAGCAACTACAGGTATAAGAAGCAGTTTCAGTATGAAGAGCGCAGCATGGATGAATCTGCCTGTATAGCGGCAGATCAGAAATATTGAAGCCGAAGAATTGACCAGATCCGTAAAATCTCAGGTATCAACAGTATATTATAATATATCGGAAGATAACAAACCGGAGCCATATGACAGGATGCAGTGATATTGTTATGCAGATTGTTCATAGAGTATTCTCGACAGGATAAGGATAGTGCAATATAATATAAATATGAATAAAAGGAAAATCAGATCATGGATAGAAATATGTTAAGAAAAGTGGTTTCAGCTGTGCTGAGCATGGTAATGATCATGGAGCCGGCAGGTGCCGTATTTGCAGCCGGATCAGAGCAGGATACGAAGAATGAAGAGGGATATGCTCCCGGCGAAGTCATCGTCATGTTCAAAGACGGTGCTGTAAAAGGCTGGAGCGATTCGCTCAGGGAATCCAGGGCGCTTCCTCAGGTAAGCCCGACATATGGCCTGTCGCTTATGGCTTCAGGAGATGAAGGAGCAGCAGCAGAAGACGCGAAAAGCGAAGCGGACATACTGGAAGATATACTCGGTGATGATTTTGTTCTGGAGGACTCTATTGTATTTGAGAGCAGCGCCGGTCCTGACTCCTCCGGGAGTGACGGCCTGAGTCTGAACGAGATGGAAGATGACGGCGGATTCAATGTAGCGCTGGTCTCGTCCGACAAGTATGACACCGAGGAGCTTATCGAGAAGCTTTCGGCGAGCAAAGCCATCGCTGCCGCTGAGCCGAACGCGTACATCTATCCGACTGATCTTCCGGATTATTCAGTCGATGACACATACAATAAATATCTGTACCAGCTTAACTCCCCGGCAGCACATAACAACGCGGGAGATGATGTGGCGGACAGAGGTGCCGATCCGGATAAAGCATTGTCCATGAACACCGCGAGCGCCTGGAACAAAGACTATACAGAGGACGAGAGGGTAGTAGCGGTCATCGATACAGGAGTCCTTGATACACATGAAGACCTGAAGAACAGGATGTGGGAGAACCCTGGAGATATAGATCTCAAAGGCGAGCACGGATACAACTTCTATGAGAATAACGAGGATTCCGGAAAAGACGACATCGGGCATGGAACACACTGCGCAGGCGTCATAGCTGCGGAGACAAACAATACGGCTGGAATAGCCGGAGTTGCAGGAAATGTGAATGTCAAGATAATGGCACTCAAGATCATAGGTCGGCCTGAGCTGCAGCCATCGACAATCTATCAGGCATATGGAGCATTCAGCTACGCGCTCAGAGCAAAACAGAGAGGAGTGAATGTAGCAGCTACCAGTAATTCCTGGAGCTCATCCGGTGGATCTGCTGAAGACAGCACGATATTCGACGCCATAATAGACCAGCTTGGCGAAGAAGGCATCATCACCTTCGTATCGGCCGGGAACGAGTCTATTGATGACGACAGGCAAAGCTCCTATCCGATCAATTCGAACAGCGAATACACAGTAGTAGTAGGAGCGGCGGATATAACAGGAGAACCTGCTGCATTCAGTAGTTACGGAAAGACCGTAGTAGACCTGTATGCACCGGGAGTGAACATACTGTCGACAGTCGGATACGATTCATACCTTCCGACGATATATACGCCGGACGAGATCACACGTACCAGTGACTACTACGGTGAATTCAAAGATGGCACAGTGAGTGAAGACAAATCGTCAGTGACCCCTGTCATACGCGACGGCGTGGGAGATTCTGTAAAAGCGTTCGGACAGTCACAGTTCCGTAAACAACTGTTGTTCAAGCCAGAAGGGGATGAAGCTGATGAAGAAGCTGAAGAAGGAGAAGATGTAGCTGACGAGGCGAGATGCGAGCTTTCGATCGATGACAGCGGCAGATATTTTTCTCCTGACCACAAGGCGAGGCTGAGGTACACGATCAAAAACGCACAGAGCGGAGAGGAATACTTCTTCTATTTCCCATATGAGAAGAATCCGGAAACAACAGGCGATGCAGACACCAAGTTCTCCTTCGTATACGAAAGTACAGAAGGAGATGGAGGTGTAGACGCAATGGCATACGTCGGTGAAGTATATGAAGAGGACGGGGAACTTGCACTTACCAACGGCGGAGTCGAGGGATATGGAGTAGGTGAGCGCCTTGCAGATGTCATGACGCACGGTACGAATTACCTCCCTGTCGAGCCTGAAGAGTCAGAAGATCAGGGCGATCCTGATGGCTCAGATGACTCGGAAAATCCTGAAGATCCAGAAGGAGATGACGAGTCAGAAGATCCGGATGATGAGTTTGAGATCGGAGACAGAGTCATGAGCTACGAAGAGGCTGCAGGACGTCCTGTCGGCATTGGGATAAAAGTGACCGGCGGCATAAACTGGGAGGAGGGAGAATCACACGACCTTACGTTTTATATAGACTCGCTGGGAGTCTCAAGGCCGGATGTGAAGATCGAACGGACATCATCATATGAGATAATGTCAGGAACATCCATGGCATGCCCGGCCGCTGCAGGCGCGGGAGCCCTCATCGCTGCTATGGATCCGATGAAAGAAGGAGAAAACGGCGCCGATTATGCTAAGAGGATAAAGAGCAGGTTATTCTCATGCGTTACAGGAACAGACGAGCTCAAAGATCTCTGCTCTACAGGAGGATACCTCGACCTGTCAAAGATAGACGAAAAGCAGCCTGCCGTTTCAGAAGCAGTATGCGGCAGCGATAGAGGAACAGTGACGCTTAAGGGAGAGAATCTCTATGGATGTACAGTTTCATATAAGAGACTTGCACAGGAAGGCGCAGAAGAAACTGAGCTGCCGGAGACGCAGCTTTCATATTCCAAAGACGGAAATAACATAATTATAAGCGGCGCGGAAGAGCTGATAGGAACATACACCAGCTTCACAGTCACTAACAGCGGCGGGAAGAAAACAGAAAGTAAGTTCTTCCTTGTGAATGGTCTGAAAAAGATCGAAAAGATCGCTTCGAAGCGGGGCTTGATGATCGATGATAAGCATCCGTATCCATATTACGTTTCACTGGTGACAGATAAAGATGGAAAAGATCTGTTCGGATATGATATCGATACCGGCATCGTCGCCAGATTCAACGGCAGATCTTTTGATGAAATAGACGGTACCAGAATAGAAAATGCCATGCTCGACTGGCTGGAAGAGCAGACGGATACATATACGATGTTCAATGAAGTACATTCGATCACACCGGATCTGGCCGAGTTTTTCGGACTGCAGCCGACTCTGGATGATGGAAAGCTGTATCAGTTCGTTTGCGTCACGATGGAAGATGAATCATCAAACATATTCTCCGCGTTCATGGATCTGTCGGAAGAAACTCCTGAATGGGAATTCAGAGATATGGAGGATTACCCGGGATACCTGATCGATTCTGGCGGCCATCTCCAGGCAGATCATGTCGTTCTGAATGGCAAAGTCTACATGGTGGGGAATGTAGAAAGCGGCACCGAAGGAACAAATGTATTCGCGTGCTACGACTTTGAAAAGAACGAGTGGACACGCCTGGCGGATCTTCCGTGTGATACGACGAGACAGCCGCAGCTCTATGCTGCTCAGGGCAAGATCTATTACATGTTCGGCCACGACGTTTCTCTTCCGCTTGGCCTGCTCGATGGATGTCTGGTAAATGACGTCTGGTGCTACGACCCTGCTGCAGACGAATGGACAAAGAATGAAGAGATCCCGTTCGTCGGAAAGTACATGGACATAGACGGCTATTCGATGCACTTTGAGAGAGCTGCTCTAGCGGAGAACGGCCTCGTGTTCGTGAACACTTCAGTGGACGGCGCCGGAAGCTGCTTCCTTTACAATACAGAGACAGGGAAGTGCGAGCCGATGGATTACGCGCTGACTGAGAACCTGTCAGATACGATGGAGCATCAGTCATGCGTCGCGACACAGGCAGGCATCTATTACATCAAATACACAAAGGACGAATTCAGAAGCGGGTACGAGCTGTATCTTCTGCCTGCGGAGAGCGGAGCATACAGGAGCCAGTACGCGAAGCTGGACAAAGAGACAGCTTCACTTAAAGCAGGGAAGGAGCTCAGCCTCAAAGTAGTGAGCGGGGAAGCCGCTTCATGGAAGTCGTCGAACAAGAAAGTCTGCACCGTGAAGAACGGCAAAGTGACAGCTTTGAAGAAGGGGACCGCGACTGTAACGGCTACCCTTACGTCAGGCCAGGAAGTGACATGCAAGGTGAAAGTCACGACCTCGCCGAAGCTCAGCAAAAAGTCCATCACGGTCAAGAAAGGCAAGACCGGGACGATTAAGATCATCGGCAAAGCCAAGACGGTGAAGAACAAATATACAAATACAAAAACGGCAAAAGTAGTATCAAAGCGCACAGCGTCAAAGATAAAGGTAAAAGGCCTCAAGAAAGGAAGAACCACACTTAAGATCAGGGTGAACGGAGTCACGCTGAAACTTAAGGTGACGGTAAAGTAAAATGGTGTGGCTGATATGATGGACACAGTTCTTCGTCTTTGTTTATAACATCGGTCAGGAGACAGCTATGGAAGAGAAAGTTATTTCAGTTGAACAGATGAGGCGCAGCGACGCATATACAATAGAGCACTTCGTCCCGAGCAAAGAACTTATGTATCGCGCGGCGTCCGGCGTTTTTGATGCATATGACGGCTGGCAGGGGAAAAGCATCGCGATAGTTGCCGGCGGAGGCAATAACGGCGGTGATGGATATGCGCTTGCGGGCATCCTGAAGAAAGCAGGAATAGATTCGATTATATTTCAGGTATCGGATAAACTGTCTGAAGACGGAGAATACTATTGCGGCATCGCTTCAGATCTGGGCGTCTCGATAGTACCATTTGATGAAGACACAGATCTGTCCGGCTATGACGTAATAGTCGACTGTATTCTTGGAACGGGCTTCAAAGGTGAGGTCAGAGGCAAAGCAGGAGATGCCATACGGGCGATAAACCGATCCGGAGCATTCGTGATAAGTGTCGACATCAACAGCGGCATGAATGGCGATACAGGGGAGGCACACCTTGTGGTAAAGTCTGATCTCACAGTGTCTGTTGGATACTACAAGCAGGGGCAGTTCAAAGGCGACGCGGATAAATATATAGGCAGGCTCACAAACGCAGATATCGGTATAGTGCTTGTAGATGATATTCAGACGATCTATCTGGCCGGCGGATGCTTCTGGGGCATGCAGAAGTATCTTGACCAGTTTGACGGCGTGATATCGACGGAAGTCGGATACGCCAACGGACCGGATTTTGCTCCATCGTATGAAGATGTCTGCAGTGACAGCGGACATGCTGAGACAGTCAAAATAGATTTTGATAGTGGGAAGATAGACTTGGAGGAACTGCTGGATCATTATTTTCTGGTGATAGATCCGCTTTCGGTAAATCAGCAGGGTAACGACAAAGGCATACAGTACAGGACCGGCATATTCTACACTGATGACGAGCAGCTGCCTGTCATACAGAAAGTCTTCGACCGGGAGCAGGCGAAGGCGGGAAGGAGTCTGGCAGTGATAGTAGAACCGCTCAGGAACTTTTATACGGCTGAGGAATATCATCAGAAATACCTGGACAAGAATCCGGGCGGGTACTGCCACATCCCGAAGTCCTACTTCACGATGAATGAGAAAGATAAGAGGAATGAGTGACTCATTCCAATATGAAGAGGGTTGAACATGACTGATTACGATCTGATAGTACAACAGATAAAAGCCCTGGCAGAGGAACTGCCGGACCAGGTGCCTGTTATGGCAAATCTGTCTTCGATCTTGTTTCATGCGATGGAGGACGTGAGCTGGGCGGGCTTTTATACTGTACGTGGTGACGAGCTGATCCTGGGTCCGTTTCAGGGGAAAGTTGCCTGTGTGAGGATCAAGAAGGGCAAAGGAGTCTGCGGCACCGCCTGGGCTGAAGACAGGACGCAGCTGGTCCCGGACGTACACGCTTTCCCCGGGCATATTGCATGCGACAGTGCTTCACGGTCTGAGATCGTGGTACCGATCCATCAAAACGGTGAAGTCACAGCTGTTCTGGACATCGACAGCACAGTTCCAGCTCGGTTCAGTGATGAAGACAAAGAAGGCCTTGAAGCAGTTGTAAGGTCATTGGAGCAGATATTGCACTGAACAAGACAGCATGAGAGAGTAGCCGATCTGGAAACAAAAGCCTTGCATTAGTGGTGGAAAACAGTATAATATTAATAGAGTTAGTTTTTGCTAACTCGATGGATCAAGCCTCCTAAGGAGGCTTTTTGATAGCATGTGAGTTAGTTATAACTAACTAATAGCGACGGTTATGGTCATGTAAGTATCACCACAGATGATCTGCTGCAGGAAGTAGAAGAATATGCGGAGTAGGGTAATAATAAGGAGGAACGACATGGGACTGTTTAAGAAGTTTGTAAGCCAGACCAGAAAGCCGGAAGGCTTTCTCGGAAAAATGATGCTGAACGGGATGAACTCCGGACATGCAAAGATGGCAGACTGGGGATTCAGCCATCTGCCGGCGATAAAACCTGCTGAGATCGCTGATCTTGGCTGCGGCGGCGGACGCAACGCGGGCGAGTTATTGAAAAAGTACCCCGGCGCGCATGTTACTGCGATAGATTATTCAGACCTTTCTGTAAAGAAAGCTGCGGAGTATAATAAAGATATGATCGCTAAAGGGCGCTGCACTGTAGAGCAGGGTGATGTTTCGGATCTCAGGCTCGCGGCAGGATCCCTTGATTTGGCAACGGCTTTTGAGACCATATACTTCTGGCCGGGACTGGAGAAATGCTTTGCTCAGGTAGCAAAAACACTGAGGCCGGGCGGATACTTCATGATCTGCAATGAATCTGATGGTACAGATGAGACAAGTCTCAAATTCGAGAAGATCATAGACGGTATGAAAAACTACACTATAGACGATATTGAAACTGCATTGAAGAAAGCAGGCTTTTCAGAGACTAAGGCGGATCATCACAAGAGCAGGCCGTGGATCACGGTTGTGGCAAGAAAGTAGAGAATACAGCTTTATTGCATTGAGCGGAGTCTGTAATGCACTATCTTTATGACAGGAAACAACTCATGGATATGGTCGTGCCTCTTGTTGCTGAGCAGGTCCTGCTCGTGCTTGTCGGCATGGCTGATGTTCTTATGGTCTCTACACTTGGAAAGGAAGCCGTATCCGGAGTATCTCTTGTCGATTCTATCAATAATCTGATAATACAGGTGCTGTTCTCGATGACCGCCGGCGGGACTGTGGTATGTGCGAGATTTCTTGGCGCGAAGGCGCATCAGGAAGCTGAGCGGTCTGCGGGGCAGCTTCTTTTTATTACGACGCTGGGCACTCTTGCTCTCGCAGCAACACTCATTCTTGGAAACAGAAGCATATTGATGCTGATCTTTGGCAGTGCTGAAGAAGATGTTCTGGACAATGCGGTTACATATCTGTATCTGACATCTTTATCGCTACCATTTATGGCGCTGTATAATTCAGGAGCATCGATCTTCAGGGCACAGGGCAACACCCGTGTATCGATGTTGGTGTCTCTGGCCATGAATGTTATAAATATAAGCGGTAATGCTGTCTGCATCTTCGGGCTTGGTATGGGAGTAGAAGGGGTAGGTATACCTACTGTAGTATCCAGAATGATCGCTGCCGGATCGATTGTTTTTCTTCTGAACAGTAAAAAGAACGGAGTTCATATCAGACGTGAAACAGTAATAAGACCTGATACATTGATCATATGGCGGATATTAACTATTGGTATCCCGAACAGTATGGAGAGCGCTCTTTTTGATACAGGCAAGCTGATCATTCAGAGCCTGGTCGTTACGTTAGGAACGAGCGCGACAGCGGCGTTTGCTGTTGCATCCAATCTGGTGACCTGGCTCTATCTTCCGGGAAATGCTATTGGCGCCGCTCTTATAACGATCGTGGCGCAGTGCTTTGGTGCACGTGAATACAAGCAGGCGAAAATGTATACCAGGAAGATGATACTGGTCAATTATGGGATGCTTGCTGTTATTTGTTCAGCGCTTATTATCGGATGTCAGTTCTGGGTAGGCCTTTACAGCTTGACCGGAGAAACAGCAGTGATGGCTGAGAAGCTTCTTACGGCTCATGCGCTGGCGATGTTGGTATGGCCGCTGGCATTCATATTGCCGTACTATTTCAGGGCATCGGGAAGAGCTGTGTTCACGATGGCAGTCGCTGTAATATCCATGTGGCTCTTCCGTGTAGGGCTTGCCTATCTATTTGTGGAAGTAATGGATAAGGATGTGCTCTGGGTCTGGTACGCGATGTTCATTGACTGGATATGCAGAATGATAGTGTTCTTATCAGTGTTTAAAGGAAAAGGAGAATGACAAATGATAAAGACAACTTTGAAGATCGAGGGTATGATGTGCAGCATGTGTGAGTCACATGTCAGTGAGACGATACGTAAAACTGTACCGACTGCAAAGAAAATAACTGCTTCACGGCGTAAAGGAGAAGCTTCATTCCTGACAGAATCGGCGGTCGATGGTGATCTGCTGAAAGCTGCGATCAGCGAGACGGGATATACATGCCTGGGTATAGAATCTGAGCCATACGAAAAGAAGGGCTTCTTCTGGAAATTGTGGTGAGTTGAGCGAGGTATCAATAACCATGGCTTTTGGAACGGCTGTTTTTAGAGGGAATTGTCAGTCTATCTACAAAGTGATATAATAACTATATGCAATTATAGGTATGGACTATATATTCTGTCCTCGGGAAGGGGTGTATACATAAGCTGGAATTGCTCCAGGACAGAAATAGGGGGATGCCATTATATTTATTAATAGCTGCTTATAAGGCAGCTGAAAGGAAGTGTATTATGGATAACGAAGAATTGGTAAAGCAGGACGAGCAGGCTCCAGAGGAAGACGCCGTCGTTGAAGAAGCAGTTGAAAAGGCAGAAGAGTCCGTAAGTGAGCCTGAGCCTGTACAGGCAGAAGCACCGCAGCCAGCTCCAGAACCAGTAGAAGCACCGCAGCCGGCTCAGCCGCAGTACACAGAACCGGCACCGGTACAGCAGCCAAAAGGATCATCTTTTGGATGGGCAGTATTAGGATTTTTCATTCCGATCGTAGGTCTTATTCTGTTCCTCGTATGGGGCAAAACGAGGCCTGAGGACGCAAAGGCAGCTGGAAAAGGCGCGCTGATCAGTGTTATTATCAGTGTTGTTGCTTATGCACTCATGATGTGCGCGGCCGGTGCGGCAATGATGCAGTCCGGTATGTAAAACATTGAGCAGCTAGTCAAGAGTAAACAAAGCGATAAGATTAGCACAGGGAGGCGTTTCAGCCTCCCTTTTACGTGGATCTTTTTGCTTATGCTGCAAAGTGTGATTGACAAAGTTGTGACGGATGCTTGTTGCCAACAGACATACTGGCCACAAACTGGTGGGGCCATCGGGCTGGAACCTGGGAAAGATGTGGAGGTCGATACTTCGATTCAGTTCAATATGATGGCAGGCGCTTTTTCAGGAGGGTCTGGAGATTACGTGACTTTATTCGAGCCGACGGCAACTGAGATCGAAGGAGAAGGCAAAGGTTTTGTGCTTGCATCCGTAGGTGAAGAGAGTGGGGAGATCCCATATACTACATTCTTTTCCATGCAGAATTATCTTTCCTCTAATGATTAGACGATAAGGAAATTCACTGCTGCACTTTCAAAAGGGCAGAAATGGGTAGCCGAGCACGATGCATCTGAAGTTGCCAAGGTAATTCAGCCTCAGTTCGCTGACAGCACAGAAGAGATACTTACCAGCGTAGCCCAGCGATATAAAGATATCGATGCATGGAATGATTCACTGGTCATGAAAGAAGAGTCTTTCGAGAGACTGCAGACTGTAATGGAAGAAGCTGGCGAGCTTAAGAGACATGTAGATTTTGATGATCTGATCGATAATTCGTGGGCAAACGCAGTGGAATAGATATCAGATTGAGGTCGTTGAAGATATCGTACGACAGACGGACAATAAAAAAACGATGAAACTCCAACGGTTTAATGGCAGAGTCCACCGGAATACCTCACGACGCTCCGGCCCTTTCGAGTTCTCTTTGTGGCCGACAAATCAAGAACTCACAATTTCGGCCACGATTTCCAGCAAAATCTTTCGCGCGGGCCACAAATACAGCCTCTACAGCCATTATTTGTGGCCGAAGAATCAAGAACTCACAATTTCGGCCACGATTTCCAGCAAAACCTTTCTCGCAGGCCACAAATACAGCCTCTACAGCCATTATTTGTGGCCGAAGAATCAAGAACTCACAATTTCGGCCATGATTTCCAGCAAAACCTTTCGCGCGGACCACAGAACTGCATCATCCCATTGCAGGATAGAGGGCACGGGACTTCACAGATTTGCTGCACAAATCTGTCGTTCTGTGCCTCCTTATTCATCCGGCTTGCTCGCTTCGCTGTCCTGAATTGCACTGCGTTTCCAGATTCGTGTAACTCATCTGTCTCCGCGCAATTCAGGCTCGGGACTTTCTCACCCGCTCCGCAGGTTCGAGCCCCGAATCTCATGGCCTCAGATAAAGAAAAAGAGATGCCAAATGGCATCTCTTTTTCTTTGGCGGAGGGCACGGGACTCGAACCCGACTTTTGCGATGGCTGGAACCGTTGAAAATACTGGGATACAACGATTGGTAAAAATGAGTGTGTTCAAGAGTGTGTTCAAAAAAAGTCCCGCGGGACTCTTTTTTTATACTCAT
>JAFWHX010000011.1 GCA_017533915.1 Eubacterium sp.
AGGAAAGCATCAGTAAAGATGGTATCGTATATGCAGACAACGAAGGCTATGACATCAGCAAAGAAATATATGGTGAGTATGAACTCATAGTCTTCCGTGATCAAACCAGTCCTCTCATTGTTGTATATATGGAGAAGAATGGTACATACATTGCCATAACCGGGCAGCTCTCTATGGAAGAAATCCATTTGATCATCGACAGCCTGGTTGTTGATGACAGCATTTGATTCTCAGTAGAGACGTGGCTCAACAGTGGTAACAGCAACATACCCTACTGCTATGATAAATATACACACAGCTTATTACTTGTGTGTATATTTACTTTATTATTGCTGTTGACATCTCCAGTGGCAGCAGTTATTATTTGTTTGAGTAAACATACACACGCTACGGAACTGTGTGTATGTTTACTGCAATGCCAATCAGGAGAATATAAATGCTATATACCTATAACGACTGCATTAAAGAATATGGCAGTGACTACCAGCTGAAGAAAGCTCTTTTAGATCAGAAGCTGTACAAAGTAGAAAAAGGCATCTACTCATCAGAGAAATATGCTTCTGAGCTTGCCGTTGTATCACTAAAATATCCTAACGCTGTATTTACAGATGAAAGTGCCTATTATTATCATGACCTTACTGATGTGATCCCTGATCATTATTTCCTTGCAACCCGCCGGACAGACTCACGGATCAGAGACAAGCGGGTGATCCAGTCGTTTATATCTAACGAAGTCTTTGACCATGGCATTATTGATATGTCATATAATAATGCTGTGATCAGGATCTATTCCCGCGAGCGCATGCTGATCGAGCTCATGAGATTCCGCTCCAGATATCCCTACGACTATTATAAAGAGATCATCTTGAACTATCGGAGGATAATATATGATTTGGACTTCTGGAAAGTCGAAGAATATGCGGCATTATTCGCAAACGGGGACAACATTATGAAGATCATTGAAACGGAGGTGCTTTGATGGATCTTAGAGAAGAGACCGAAAGAATCATTCTTGACGGATACAATGAGGCAAACTCTCAGGCTAAGCTCTGTCAGGACATCATTCTCAAAGCGATCTATGAAAGCGGCATGGCAAAGAATGCAACTATCAAAGGCGGAGTCGTCATGAGAAGCATTTCCGGCAATGCCAGACGCGCCACGCAAGATATCGATATCGACCTGATTCGATATTCCATTTTGGATGAATCGATCAGAGCCTTCATTTCAAAGCTGAATTGTATTGAGGGACTGGATATAAGAATCGGTGGCCCTATAATTGAGCTCAATCACCAGGATTATAAGGGAAAGCGTGTGACCATCACCATCACAGACGAACATGCCAACTCACTATCACTAAAGATGGATATAGGTGTACACAAGGATCTTGACATTGAGCAGGACGAATACTCTTTTGACATAGGCTTTCAGGAAGATGCTGTAAGCCTTCTCATTAACAGCCCGGCCCAAATGATAACAGAGAAGCTGAAATCCCTGCTGAGATTCGGAACGAGATCTACAAGATACAGGGATGTGTTCGACATATGTTATCTCAGCGAGCGGGCAGACAAAGAAAAGCTGCTTTACTGCATGGAAAAATTCATATATGAGGATACAACTCTGTCCGTCAATAACATGGCCGATGTTACACTGCGCCTTGAGCAGGTATTCAGCAGCAAGTCGTTCATACAGAGTGTAAGCAGATCCAGAAGAAACTGGCTTGACGTGCCTGCCGAAGAAGCTCTTGCAACAGATCTGGAGTTTTTCCGCAGTTTATCTGAGTAAGGATGGTTCTTTTTATGCTGAAAAATAGTTCTTTCAGCATATCAACAGGTTTTAGTCCACCCTTATTATCGCATTTACCATATTGACAATGTCTTCAGTTGCCTTCTCTGGCTCCAGAATCCGTATATCTCCTCCAAACCCGAACACCCAACCATAGAACGTCGGGCTGAGGCACACATTGGCGTAGCAGATGAAGGTTTCGCCATTGGATGGCTCGGTCTCCACACCGTCCCCAAAGCGGTCGATGACATACTTCATCAGCTCGTTTCTGCATTCGAGTTTAACTCTGACTTCTTCTCCGTCGTACATCTCGAATATCTTATGAGCATATACAGATACGTTGAAGCCTTCCGATTTTCTGACCGCTTTCTCCTTCAGTGGGGTCACCTCGACCATGCGGTCTACACGAAATGCCGAGATGTTATCGTGCTTATCGCTCCAGCCGACGACATAATAGAAATCCTCGTTCCAGTACATGGCGTACGGACTGATGACATAGACTTCTCCGCCATTGCGGAGGACTTTCTTCTTGTTGCCGTCATACTCTCTGATTTTAAAGCTGATCTTCACCTTATCCTGGATGGCATCGTTGATACAGTCAACCACGACGAATATCTTTTCGTTCTTAGGCTTGATCTTCTCCGTTGTGTATACGCTACGCTTCAGCTGCTTCCTCTGATATTCGCTGACAGTGCTGAGCAATTTGCGGTTGAGCACCCTGCTCCTCTTGTCGGTTATAAAGCGTGACGAGTTGACAGCATCGATCAGCAGCTTCAGTTCCGGGATATCAAAGAGCCTCTTGCCGCAATAATACTTGTTAGGTCTGCCGGTGATCGTAACGATGTCCATGCCGCGCTGTCTGAGCAAAGCGATATCGCTGCGAAGTGTCTTGGTATTCGCAGGCACACCGTTATCTGCCAGATAATCTATAATCTCAAAGGTGTCCATCGGATGCTCATCGTCTGTCTTCTCAAAAAACATCGCCGACAGCACCAGCAGTCTGGCCTTCACCATGTTTTGTTTGTCTTTATCCATAGCGCACTCCTGCCCGTATCAGAGCAGTTACTTCAGTCTCTCAATTTCTTCTGCGGTCAGGGTTATGCCCTTGCCCATTTTGGAGTTCAGTCCTTTTTGCCGTACAGATTATCCATGGCAGCCTTTGCGTATTCACTGCGCATTTCGCTGACACCTCCGAAGTTGATGCCTTCCACCTCTACAGCATCAAGCTCATAGGCGACGACCGGCGGCACTTCTTCGCCTATATCCGTCCATGGTCTTGCGTGCCACTCCCTGTCATAATCGCTGACAGCTTTATAAAGATTATGGAGCCCTTCAGCAACATCATCAGCGTCAAGGAGGAAGGTGAAGTCATCATCAAAG
>JAFWHX010000012.1 GCA_017533915.1 Eubacterium sp.
AGCCGCGCAGAGTTCCTGTTCATAATGAACCAGTATACAGTTTAACACTGCATATCTTGTCTAGGTATTTCCTTCTATGCTTGTATATACCCAAGTCCAACGATTTTACCTGCATTAAAGATTTAATTATCAGGTAAGATAGAATTCCTTAAGGCTCTCAACGTCTGTGATTCCATAATCAGACAGACGCAGCTTATCATTTATGATTGCTATGTTGTCATACCACTCTATGAGCTTGTCTATATTAGGCATCGCTACTCCGGCAATCTTTCCGATCTGTTGTATCACTGAAAGCCCATAAGGGAAGTCTGCAGTGAAGTACCGCGAGTGAAGGTCTGGAATAAGCCCTTCTGTATTCTCTTCACGTCTTCTGTTTCGCCGTTCTTCAAGAATCTCTCTCCAGTCAGACCTTCTTTTTATATGTTGTTCTATGCGCTGCCACCTCTGTTTTCTTCTTTTCCTGAGACCTGACAGTCCTCTTCCCTTAATGTCAAGAGCATCAGAACATACCGAAGGTGTAGCTGTGCGGATGGCGTATGTCATCTCTTCCACTGTATCCGCATTATAAAATTCACGCTCAGATACCACATACTCAAGTCCAAACCACGGCAAAGCCCTGCAAATATCTTGTATCTCATCGTCGCATGCCAGCAGCAATTCAGATGAAGCATCATCCCATTCTTCATAGAACAAAGGGAGCGATTCATATGTCACGCCCGGCTCATAGTCACTGAATATGGTCATCAGCCTTGCAGTATGAAGTATCGGATTCGATGGTGTAAGCGTAAGAGCCATAAACCCCGGAAGTCTCACACACGGGATATCGTAGATGCTTTCTATCAGCGCTGCGCATTCTTCAGTATGACTCGAAGGAAGCGCAGCAACATACAGCCTGTCTTTGTAGCCCGAGCAGCATACAGTCCGGCCTCTTTCTTTAAGTCTTGCTATAGCTGGTACACGATCTATCCCGAATAAAACATTTCCTCTCTCTATGCAATCCCTGAATGCAAACTCGAATCCTCCGTTACCCGGCACAAATCCGATGACAGCATGGGGATCCGCGTATTCGTAAACTATCTGCGCAAGAGGGATCATCATGGTAGGTGGCATTGTTATCATGATCATCTCTGCATCATGCAGTGCTTCATGCGGGTCGCTCGTGGCAAGGGCGATGTGCAAAGAGATAGAAGAACTGGATGGTGTCAAAAGCGTGCTTGGGATCGACGCACTTCTTGGCACCGCTATACCAAGGAACATGCTGCCAGATCAGGTCAGTGAAGCGCTGATAGGAGATCAGCATCAGATGATCCTCGTCAACTGCGCTTATAGAGTATCGACTGAGGAATGCAATAACCAGATCGACCGTATCAATGAGATCATGGACAAATATGATGCAAGCGCTGCTCTTATCGGAGAAGGTCCGGCAACCAAAGACCTGATACAGATAACCGGCAGGGATTTTACGGTAGTCAACTGGATATCCATCGGCATGGTGTTCGTGATAATACTGCTTGTGCTTAAGTCGGCATCGTTGCCGGTTATCCTCGTGTTGGCCATAGAATTCGCAATAATACTCAATCTGGGTATATGCGGCTATACAGGCCTTGAACTACCGTTCATCGTACCTGTGCTGATCAGTACTATACAGCTTGGGTCGACTGTTGACTATGCGATCCTCCTCTCTACCAGATACAAACAGGAAAGGATCGGGGGCAGGAAGAAAAGGGATGCAATCGAAGAGGCTGCCCATACTTCAATACCATCGATAATAGTAAGTGCGCTTGGCTTTTTCACAGCGACGGTGGGAGTTGCCGTTTACTCTGATATCGCCATCATAAGTACGGTATGCGGGCTTATGGCCCGGGGAGCGGTGATAAGCATGTTCACGGTCATATTTTTGCTTCCGTCACTGCTTATGGCATCTGACAAGCTCATCTGCAGGACCACAGTGGGAATGAAAGAATCTATCAATGAGCATTCACCTGTAAACGGGGATGCAGCTATATGCTAAGGAGAGGGTATAAATGAAAAATAATATCAATAAAGAAAAGGCATATAAGATCATTGCAATGGTGCTGTCCGTAGTAATGGTTCTCGGATCCCTGCTATGGATAGCCGAGAAAGGAAGCAGCGCAGCAGAGAGCAATGCTGAGGATACTACAGAAACTCAGGAAGCGATCGAAAAAGAATATCCTGATCTCCTCGCGTCACACTGTCAGGACGGAGAGGTCAGCAAAGAGGAAGTCATCTATGTAGCCATGGACGCAGATGGGAATATACAGGATACCTCGGTCACAGAATGGCTTCATAACGGTACAGGAGCTGAAAGCATCAATGATGTTTCAACTCTGAATGACATAGAAAACACATCAAATGACAAGCCGTTCACACGCGACGGCAACAGTGTGGTCTGGGAGGCGGACGGATCCGATATCAAGTACAAAGGTACGATTGATAAGGAACTTCCGGTCAGTGTGAAGGTAAGATATTATCTCGACGGTAAGAGCATCAGCGCCGGGGATATCGCTGGAAAGGCAGGAAACGTAACGATCAGATTCGACTATACAATCAATACAGAAGCAACATCGAACGGATATGTATTCAAAACACCTTATACTATGGCTAGCGGTGTCATTCTGGACGATGAACACTTTACAGATGTCAAAGTCAACGACGGGAAAGTGATAGACGACGGGAATAAATGCATCTGCCTCGGTCTTGCGTTCCCGGGATTGGCAGAAAATCTGGACATACACTCAACTGAATTCGAGATCCCGGAAACTGTTATGATCTCGGCATATACGGATCGCTTTGAGATAGACGGCACCTATACAGTTGCAATGACAGGTATGCTCTCGGACATAGACTTTGATGGCAGCGATTCACTGGAATCAAAAATAGAGCAGCTCCAGGATGGTATGGAAAAACTCGGAGACGCATCTGACAAGTTGGTCAAAGGTGCTGACCAGCTGACTGACGGGGCATATGAACTAGCGGAAGGCGCAGGCAAGATATCGGATGGAGCAGCGTCTGCTGCAGCAGGAGCAGATCAGCTTGCGAGCGGTCTTGATAAGATAAGCGATAAGTCAGGAGAATTGAACGGTGGGGCCAGAGAGGTGTTCAATACTCTGCTCTCCACAGCGCAGACTCAGATCGAAGCGACCGGCCTTAGTGTGGGCAGCCTGACAATAGGAAATTACAAGGATAAACTCGGGCAGGTGATCGATTCGCTTGACAAGGATAAAGTGTATGAACAGGCGCTTAAACAGGTCACTGCTGAAGTCGAAAAGAACAGAGACACAATTGAGACCGGAGTCACTGCAGCTGTTAAAGAGCTCGTAACGACTAATGTTACCGCCGGCGTTGAGGATAATGTCAAGGATCAGGTAACAGCTGGCGTAAAGGTAAGTGTAGAGGCTGCAGTAAAAGAAGCTGTAATAAAACAGGCTGTAAATATGAGTGTTGAAGACTATGAAGCTGCAGCTTCTGCCGGACAGATCTCTGAGGAAATCAGGAATCAAATTGAAGAGACAATAAAACAGCAGACCACTGCAAAAATGGCCAGCGATGAAATAAAGGCTCAGATCGAAGTGCTGGTAAAAGAGAAGATGAGCAGTGAAGAAGTTAGGTCCAAGATCAGTCAGCTTATTGGACAAACAATGGCGAGCGATGAGATCAGCCAGCAGATAGCTAACGGGACCGAAGCAAAGATACAGGAACTCATAAATGAAGCCATGGAATCTGAGGAGGTACAAAACAAGCTTGCTGAAGCAGAAGAAGGGGCTAAAGCTGTTATCGCTTTGAAGACATCACTAGATAAGTATAACGCATTTTATCTGGGGGTCCTTGCATACACATCGGCAGTAGATCAGGCATCTGATGGAGCAAATAAGCTATCAAAGGGAGCATCTGAACTAAGCGATGGAGCCGCTCAGCTGTCAGATGGTGCGTCCAATCTGTATGAAGGCGCAAGCAAGCTCTATGATGGCATGGATACTTTCGACAGGGAAGGTGTCAGAAAACTGATAGCATCTCTCGATGAAGCCGGGGTAAAAGATCTGTTTGATCGATTCAGCGCTCTTGCGGATGTATCCGGCAGAGATTCGCTGATCGGCGGAATAGCAGACAATATGGATGGCGAGAGCAGGATCATCGTCAAAACAGGTAAGATTGCAGCAAACAATTGAATAGCGTTCTGATCCGCTTCCCAGCGGAACAGATAGCTATACATTTCATAAAGCCGCAGATAACAGTGCTTATCTGCGGCTCCCTCTCATTATCGTGAAAATGCATATTGATCGAATTTCTCCGCATGGCCGTCAGCATGACGCTGATCGTGAAGGTCGAGAATCTCAAAGCCCATATCCAAGCCGCACAGGAACGGGCTTCCACGCGCGTTCATTTCTTTTTCGCTTTTCGCTCCGAGCGTCCCCTCGTCGAACATCTGAGGGAGGCGCATGAGGCGATGTTGCCAGAGAAGATAAAGATAGAAACGGCAAGGTATTATAAGGTCAAGACCAGCGACATCGAATCCAAGAAGCGCAGCGCGGATATAACACTGCCAAGGATGGTTGCAATGTATCTGATAAGGGAGAATACAGACGTATCACTGGCGGATATCGGAAAGCTCTTTGGCGGCAGAAACCATGCAACAGTTATACATGCAATAGAGAAAATGGAGAAGGCGATAACAGAAGACTCGCAGCTACAAACTGCGGTCGAGGCAATAGAAAAGAAAACGAGAGAAAAGAGTAAATAGCTTTCCATAAATTGGATACTATATGGTGAGCTGCACAATATATATGATTCATCGTGGTCAGGAGGGGAGAGATCTTCTCCTGATTTTCGCATTTTTGAGAAAGATACAGAAAAATACAAAAAGAACACTTGTTCGGAAAATATGTTCATGCTATCATTCAGACACAAGCTAAGAATGACCTGAGACAGGACATCGGAATATAAATAGATCCCGGTAAGCGCCTTCCATAGCGCGACCGGTGTCCGTCCCAGGGAGCTTGGGAAAGGGAACCAAATGTACGAGAACACCA
>JAFWHX010000001.1 GCA_017533915.1 Eubacterium sp.
CCGTGCGTCGGGTGTTCGAATCGCCTCTGGTGCACCAAAGGGATGTGGATGACTTATGTCATCCACATCCCTTTATTGTATCATATAGCGATTCGAACACGAAAGTGCTCTTTCACCCGTATGTCCTTATTATTTCTTCCGCAACTTCTTTCTTTGAGATACATCGGTCCATAGCCTGTTTCTCGATATACCGGTGTGCCTGCGGCTCATCCATCTTAAGCTCGGAGATCAAAAGCCATTTCGCACGGTTCACTATACGTATCTCCTCCATCTTTTCTTCAACGGAAAGCGTTTTCTTCTCCATCATTCTCAGGCGTTCTCTGGCGCTCGACATCCAGTCGAGAGCAAGGGTGAATGTCGACCGCGAAAATGGTTTTGATATAGTGAACACACCATGGTCTGAAACTTTATCCCGGACATCATCATAGAACTCCGCACGAATACAGAGGAGCACTACTGTTCCCCTTGAGCTCCCAAGATCGATAGCAAATCTTACGCCTGCGCCATCAGGCAGCGGAGAATTGATGACTACGAAATCATAGCTCTGTTCGCTCCACGCACGCTCTCCAACGCTTATGCTTGAAACGAACCTGACAGGCTGGCAGTATGCTTCAGTAAGGATCTCCGAGAGAGCGCTATTCAGTTTTTCTGCCGCTGAGACGACGAGAACACTATAGCATCGCTCTTCCAGACTCATTCAGGATCTCCTTCCTTCTCGGATCACTTTAAGTCTATTCTCCACAATATATCGATATAATATCTGAAGGTATATGTTCTTTGATAAAATCACTGGATGCGGACGTCTCACATGCCTCCAGGAAATTTCCAGGGAGCTGCTCATATGAAAGGAACTTCTCCGAGCCGTCTAAAGTCATATCGTTAATTGACGATCCAGAAAGAGGCAGCTCGTTCAGCATGCCGTCAAGCCCTGCATAGATGATCAGCGCAAATGAAAGGTACGGATTAGCAGTAGGATCCAGATACCGCATTTCTGCTGAGCATCGTCCATCGATCACGGCAGGGATGCGGATAAGCTTCGAGCTGTGATATCTCAGCCGGTCATACGCGGCTTCGCGAGGATCCATAAACACAGCCAATGACTTATAATGCCGCAGTATACCAGCAATCATATGTGATAAATCGGTTTCTTTAGAATCTAGTCTCAGAGACACATTGATATAAAAACCATTCCCCGGATAGTCAGCGAGCGGTTTTGGTGAAAAATCAGCCGCAAGTCCGTTCCTGTGGGCAACAGTCTTAACTACACGCTGGAACGTCATCGCATTATCAGCAGCGGCAAGCGCGCCTGCAAACGGAATATCTATCTCGTTCTGGCCAGGTCCCTCTTCATGATACGAACTCTCCGTCCGGATCCCCATCTCCTCCAAAGTCAGGCATGTCTCACGACGGACGTTCTCTCCGCGGTCTTCTGGCGCTATATCCATATACCCTGCGTCATCACATGGAGTTGTTGTCGGTTTCCCGTTCTCATCCAGCATGAACAGGTAGAATTCCTGTTCTGTTCCAAATGTGAATTCCACGCCGTGTTTTTCCGCTTCACAGACAGCTTTCTTCAGAAGACTTCTGGTGTCACACGGGAACGGGGTCCCGTCCGGATGAGTAATGCTGGAGAACATCTGGACCACGCGGCCGTGTTCCGATCTCCACGGAAGCGGCATAAGAGTATCAGGCTCGGGATGGAGAAGAAGCTCGCTGTGTGAGCCATCTCCGAATCCTGCAATGAACGACGCATCAAACGGAATGCCCTGGTCAAAAGCTCTGGGAAGCTCATCCGGCATGACAGCAACGTTCTTCTGTTTACCAAAAACGTCGCAGAAAGTAAGACGTATAAACTTGACATCTTCTTCCTGCGCGTATTGTATGACTTCATCCTTCGTATATTTCATACTGTCCTCCAGCCTGTTTTAATTGGCTACATACATCTCCTCATATGGATTCCTACTGTCAGGAGTCACGACTGTAAAATGAGCGTCCATCACCTCATCCAGGTCAAGTCCGAATAATTTACAGTAATCCATCAGATGGCCGCGCAGTTCGTTCATATCATCGGGAGACGCCTGCCTGGCAGTGACCTGCTCAGGAAATTCAATGTCTTTACATTCTGAACGAAGGAACATCTTACCTCCGTGCATTCCAGTACATGGATATTTTCCAACGCATTTCCCACGCCGGGTCTCGAGATCCAGAACGATAATGACACCGCCAGCCTGATATTCGCCGAGAAAGCTCCCGGCTTTTCCCCCGATCACGATGAGAGGAACTTTATCCTGGTACTCTTTCATATGGATACCCGCCCGGTATCCGGCGTTCCCTTTTACAAAGATCCTGCCCCCGCGCATGGCGTATCCTGCTGCGTCTCCGACGTTACCGTGGATAACGATCGTGCCTGCGTTCATCGTATCGCCTACAGCGTCCTGGGCATTGCCCTGTACAGTGACAGTGCTGCCATTAAGATAGGCACCCAGAGCATTTCCCGGAACACCCTGGATCATGATATCCTTGTCTGCCATACCGGCCGCGATAAAACGCTGGCCCAAGCAGGACTCGATCCTGCATGACCGCTCAGCACTTCGCAAAGCTTCATTAAGCTCCCTGTGATCAAGGCCATCTGCATTGATAGATAACATATTATACCATACCTCCGAATTTTTTCCTACGAGCCTCCGCCGAGAACGCGGCAGTCGTGGCAGTTCGTTTCATTAGTTCAAAATTGACCGAGGACAGCGGTGTTTTTTCGCGTATCATCGATGTATATATCCCGGCTCTGTCGTCACACCCGATCAGAATGAATCCTTTCAGGAGATCGTCTTTGGTATACAGGCGCTTGATAGAATGATCCGTCTTCTCCTCATACATCTCACCCTCATATGATCCGGCAGTTAAGGAATGCAGCCCGAAAAATCCGATCGAATTCATGATGATCCCTTTATCGAACACTTCATGGCCTCCCGCCATGTTCACACCCGCGGCATGTCCCTGCATCGCGGCGTTAGGAAGGTTTGCGAGCACACGCTTCTGTCCGCTTACCCTGTCCATCACCTCTACACAGTCTCCTGCCGCGTATATATCAGGTAAAGACGTCTTTAGCTGTTCGTCCACTATGATCCCGCGGTCTGTCTCACCTCCGGCATCACTCATCAAAGCGATATTCGGACGTATTCCGACAGCGAGCACCAGTGCATCAAAATGCAGATCCGCCCCGCTCTTCATATGTGCCGTATCTTTATCAAAATATGTGACACTGTCGTTCATATAGAACTGTATCCCATTGGCTTCCATATGCCGCTGCAGAAGCGAAGCACACTCCGCGTCCAGAACGCTGGGCAGGATACGGTCCGCGAGGTCACATACAGTTACTCCCGCGACACGGCCGCATATCCCTTCTGCACATTTAAGCCCGATCATCCCCGCGCCTATGATCAAAACCTTGCTGTTTTCATCTACGCGCTGTTCCAGCGCGAGCGCGTCATCGAGAGTCATAAATGAGAATTTGTTCTTCACGGAATCCAGGCCTTCAAACGGAGGCGTGAAAGGAAGTGATCCTGTCGCGATACAAAGATCAGTATATGGAATAACTGTCCCGTCATCCAGCTCAACTTTTTTCCTGTCCTTAACTATGTGTACTGCCTTTCTGTCATACAGGACTTTACATCCCATGCGTTCGTAAAAGCTAGGATCCCTGTATCTCATGCGGTCCGGATCTGTCCTTCCTTCCAAATAATAAGAGATCAGAGGCCGGCAGTACGCGTCATGGTCTTCTCCGGAGATGACTGTGATACCGCCGTTATCGTCGATACTCCGTATTCCTTCGATACAGGTTGCGGCTGCTATGCCGTTCCCGATGATGATATATCGTTTCATTCGGCTTCTCCTCTCTCTTCATAGACGATCGCCCTGTTAGGGCAGCCCTTGACGCAGGCCGGCTCACCACAGGTATTCTTAAGGCAAAGCTCACATTTCTGCATCACGCCGTTCTCATTCGGCGCAAGCGCGCCGTAAGGGCAGACAAGGATACAGGTAAAACATCCGACACACTTGTCCTGGTCGATCCTGATCACGCCGTCTTCTTTTGACAGGGCGCCGGCGATACAGCTCTTAACGCATATAGGATCTTCACAATGCCGGCATGATACGGCGTAGGTGATCTTATCGTTCTCCTCTATATGTATCCGGGGATAGATAGGCTTCCCTTTCAGCGCCAGCACCATATCTGACAGGCCGGAGTTCGCGAACGCGCAGTTATATTCACACAGATGGCAGCCGAGGCACCACTGTTCATTTACATAAACTCGTTTCATTGTCTTATTCCCCCGCATGTGAGATACCAAGTATCTCAAGCTCTTTTTCATTCAGTCCTACACCGCGCAGCATCGATCTGTTGCCGCGAAGGGCCTCGATCGAATTGATGCCCATTCCGCCCATGATCTCTTTGATCTCGTGGCGCCAGGCTGTCATCAGGTTTATGAGGCGCTCACTTCCGACATCCGGATTCAGTCGCTTGACCAGATCAGGACGCTGAGTCGCGATGCCCCAGTTACACTTGCCCGTATGACATGTACGGCAAAGGTGACATCCCAGGGCCAGAAGCGCTGAAGTAGCGACATAGCACGCGTCAGCACCAAGCGCTATCGCCTTGACGACATCGGATGCGCTCCTTATCGATCCTCCAACGACAAGTGAAACATTGTTTCTGATACCTTCGTCTCTGAGACGCTGGTCCACTGCCGCAAGCGTAAGTTCGATAGGGATGCCCACATTGTCCCTGATCCTTGTCGGCGCGGCTCCTGTACCGCCGCGGAATCCGTCGATTGCTATGATGTCCGCGCCGCTCCTGGCGATCCCGCTTGCTATGGCGGCGATGTTATGGACTGCCGCCACCTTCACGATCACAGGTTTGCTGTAGCCTGTAGCCTCTTTCAGTGAATACACGAGCTGCCTCAGATCTTCAATAGAATAGATATCATGATGAGGAGCAGGTGATATGGCATCTGTTCCTTCAGGTATCATACGTGTCCTGGATACGTCGCCTACTATTTTCGCGCCGGGCAGATGTCCGCCGATGCCGGGCTTGGCGCCCTGCCCCATCTTGATCTCGATAGCGGCACCTGTCTCCAGATAATCCTCATGTACACCGAACCTGCCGCTCGCCACCTGCACGATAGTATTAGGTCCATACTGATAGAAATCCTCGTGAAGCCCGCCTTCACCGGTGTTATACATGATACCGAGCTCTGTAGCTGCTCTCGCAAGCGATGCATGTGCGTTATAGCTGATCGACCCGTAGCTCATGGCTGAAAACATCACCGGCATGGACAGCTCGATCTGAGGCGGAAGATCACAGATAATATTTCCGTCTTTATCCCTCTGGATCTTATCCGGCTTTTTGCCTAATGATACTCGTGTCTCCATCGGCTCACGCAGCGGATCGATAGGCGGGTTAGTCACCTGGGAAGCGTTCAGAAGTATCCTGTCCCAGTAGACCGGGAGAGGCTTCGGATTCCCCATAGATGACAAGAGCACTCCGCCGCTTGACGCCTGTTTGTATATTTCCTTGATATTGTCAGCCTGCCAGTTCGCATTCTCGCGGAACGCACAGTCGCTTTTCACTATCTTCAGCGCTCTCGTCGGACAAAGCGAAACACAGCGCTGGCAGTCTACACATTTTGTTTCGTCGCTCATCATCAGGCCGCGCTCCGGACTGTAATGATGCACCTCGTTCGCGCACTGCCTCTCACATACACGGCACGCAATGCAGCGGTCCTGGTTCCGTACCACCTCAAATTCGGGGTAAATGAACTCCACACCCATTAGAAAGCACCCTCCTTTACGTTTACGATGACAGGTTCTCCGCCGGACGGAGCCCAGACATTCTCAGCATCCGGCTCCATAGCACGGATAGCTGCTTCTTCGCTTGCAATAAAGACCTTATCATCCTTCTCACCTACGACCATGGAGCGGAGCTTCAGCCTGTCGTTCAGCGCCATGACGCCCCCAGTGAAGCCAAGGACGATAGAGAACGGGCCTGTTACGAGCAGGCTCGGGAAAACAGTACGAAGATACGCATACTGCTCTTTCAGCTTTTCGTCCTTCTCATCTTCTATCGTTTTCCAGAACGGCGCCGCGATAACATGTGCGGCTTCAGTAAGTGTCAGGCCCTGCTTCTTCACCAGATAATCCAGTATGTAGGTGATGACTTCTGTATCTGTCTGAAGAGTACATTTATATCCGAACATCTCAATGTACCGCCGGTTGGCGTCATACGAAGAGATCTCACCGTTATGCACTACGGAATAGTCCAGCAGAGTAAATGGATGAGCTCCGCCCCACCATCCCGGTGTGTTGGTCGGATAGCGTCCATGTGCCGTCCAGGAATACCCTTCGTATTCATCCAGCCTGTAGAACCTGCTGACATCCTCCGGATAGCCTACCGCCTTGAATGTGCCCATGTTCTTTCCGCTGGAGAACACATAAACCCCGTCCATCTCGGTGTTTATGTGCATCACCGCACGCGATACGAATTCTTTCTCGTCGAGCTGGAGCTCAGCGAGCATGGATCTAAGCGGATCGACAAAATATCTCCAGATCATAGGCTCGTCAGTGATCTCAGGTATCTTTCTCGTCGGGATACGCTCCGCGTGGACGATCTCAAAATACTCCTTCAGAAATGCCTCACATTGCTTTCTTGTGTCTCTGCTGTCAAAAAACAGATGGAACGCATAAAAATCCTTGTAATCCGGATAAATACCATAGCCGGCAAAGCCGCCGCCAAGGCCGTTGCTCCTGTCGTGCATCGGTTTCATGGCTCTGGTGATCATCTCTCCTGTCATGCGGTTCCCATCTCTTGATATGACAGCTGCTATCGCGCATCCTGACGGAATGCGCACCTGACCTTCTTTCATCATATGAATCATGCCCTTTCAGAAAATAAAAAACAAAGGCGCTCATTGCCGCACATAAAACATGTACGATAATGAACGCCTTTGCTCATTTGAATGTATTTTACAACAGCGTTTTCATGATGTCAAGTCCCGAGACAGTAGATTCCTGCTTCTTAACTGCAGTATTGATATTGGCTCTTGACTACGACGGATAATGGGGTATATAATGAGCACCGTAAAGGCAAAGACGTCTTTCGTGTGATCACGAATGGCGTCTTTGCCTTTTTAGTTTTGTAAAAAAGGAGATATGAACATGAGTACAGTATCAGATTATTTCGGCTGCAATGTCTTTGATGACCGTGTGATGAGGGCCACACTCTCGGCCGACATCTATGCCTCATTGAGAAAAACGATCGATGAAGGGAAGGAGCTGGACATCGGCGTCGCCAACGCGGTCGCGGAAGCCATGAAGAACTGGGCCGTATCGAACGGAGCAACACACTACACTCACTGGTTCCAGCCTCTTACCGGAGTCACGGCGGAGAAGCACGACAGCTTCATTTCACCGTCACCTGACGGCAGTGTCATAATGGAGTTTTCCGGAAAAGAACTCATCAAGGGAGAGCCTGACGCATCGTCATTCCCGTCAGGAGGACTCAGAGCTACATTTGAAGCCAGAGGATATACTGCCTGGGACCCGACATCTTACGCCTTTATAAAAGGAAAAACTCTTTGTATCCCAACTGCTTTCTGCTCATACGGCGGACACGCGCTGGATAAGAAAACGCCGCTTCTCAGGTCCATGGAAGTCCTGAGCAGACAGGCTCTCAGAATACTCAGGCTCTTCGGCAACGATACCGCGAAACGTGTCGTCTCATCTGTCGGCCCTGAGCAGGAATATTTCCTGATAACAAAAGAAATGTATGATGCGAGGCCTGATCTTCGCTTTACCGGGCGCACGCTGTTCGGCGCCAAGCCGCCTAAAGGGCAGGAAATGGATGACCACTATTTCGGCGTGATCAAGCCGGGCGTCGCGGAATTCATGGAAGACCTGAATAAAGAACTCTGGAAGCTGGGCATCCTGGCCAAGACTGAGCATAACGAGGTCGCTCCTGCTCAGCATGAGCTTGCGCCTATCTACACCACGACCAACATAGCTACAGACCACAACCAGCTCACGATGGAGATCATGCAGAAGGTCGCGGAGAAGCATGGGCTTGTATGCCTCCTGCACGAAAAGCCTTTTGCATGGGTGAACGGAAGCGGTAAGCATAACAACTGGTCGATCGCTACTGACGAGGGCCAGAACCTGCTTTCCCCGGGCGACACTCCATATGAGAACGCTCAGTTCCTGCTGTTCCTCTGCGCTGTCATCAAGGCGGTGGATGATTATCAGGATCTTCTGCGTATTTCTGTCGCGACTGCGGGCAACGACCACCGTCTCGGTGCGAATGAAGCCCCGCCGGCAGTGATCTCTATCTTCCTCGGCGACGAGCTTAACGCTGTACTTGAGGCAATCGAGAACGACACTCCGTATCAGGGAACAAAAAGAACAAGAATGAAGCTCGGCGTGGACGTGCTTCCTAAGTTCAAGAAAGATACGACCGACCGCAACAGGACTTCACCATTTGCGTTCACGGGCAACAAGTTCGAGTTCCGCATGCTCGGCTCATCCAACAGTATCGCCTGCGCCAACATCATGCTTAACAGTGCTGTTGCCGAGAGCCTGCGCATCTATGCAGACCGGCTGGAACAGGCAGATGACTTTGAGGCGGCTCTCCGTGACATGATCAAAGAAACGATCAAAGACCACAAGCGTATCATTTTCAACGGCAACGGATATGATGATGTCTGGATCACAGAAGCGGTCGAAAAGCGCGGGCTTCTGAACTACCGCACCACAGCTGACTGCATGCCGCACCTGCTGGACGAAAAGAACGTGAACATGCTGACTTCTCTCGGTGTATTCACGGTCGAAGAGCTCAGGTCCAGAGTCGATATCATGCTCGAGAACTATTGCAAGAGTGTCACGATAGAAGCCAATACCATGATAAATATGATACACAAGAGGATCGCGCCTGCTATCACGCGTTTCACAGCAGACCTCGCGAAGCAGGCGTCAGAGAAAAAGGCCCTGGATCCTGATCTTGCGTGCAGCTACGAAACTGAGCTCGTGCAGAAACTGTCTGTACTGACTGACGCTATCGTGGAGAAGACTGACGATCTTGACGATGCAATGCTCGCTCTCCAGGATGCTGAGGATATCATCGAAGAGTCAGAGATAATAAGGGACGTCATACTTCCAAAGATGAGCGAGCTTCGTATCCCCTGCGACCAGGCAGAGCTTCTGACTTCCAAGAGCTACTGGCCGTTCCCGACTTACGGCGATATCCTCTTCAGCGTGAAGTAATATGACGGAAAATGAAGGAGGTTCAGGTATGCATTTTACGAAAATGCACGGACTGGGAAATGACTACCTGTATGTATATGGAGAAGTCCCGGCCGATATAGCAGCGCTGTCACAGCGGCTGTCCGACCGGCATTTCGGCGCGGGCTCAGACGGAATGATCTATATCTCGCCGTCCGTCATAGCCGATTTCAGGATGCGGATCTTCAACGCTGATGGCAGCGAGGCCATGATGTGCGGTAATGGGATCCGCTGTGTCGGGAAGTACGTATACGACAAAGGCTATACAGATAAGACCCATCTTACGATAGAGACCCTTTCCGGGATCAAAACACTTGATCTTCTGATCCGTTCCGGCAAGGTAAAGAGCGTTACCGTAGACATGGGCCGTACAGAAGTCGCTGACGAGATGAGCCTCACGCTAAACGGGAAGTCTATCAGCGGGACGCCGGTATCAGTAGGAAATCCGCACTTTGTGATCTTCGTCTACGATATGGATAAGGTCGACCTTTATGGTCTTGGTCCACTGCTCGAAAAACATGACGCCTTTCCCGGCGGAGTCAACGTGGAGTTCGTTCAGGTCATTGATAAAGACCACCTCCGCATGCGTGTATGGGAACGGGGAAGCGGCGTAACTATGGCATGCGGGACCGGAGCATGCGCGAGCACGGCGGCTGCAGTCAGCAAAGGGTACTGCCGTCCGGACGATCCCGTATCTGTCGAACTCGACGGAGGAACCCTTGAAATAACGATAAAAAGTGATGGCACTGCCATGATGAACGGACCCGCGGCACTTATATATGAAGGAGAAACAGAGATATGATCAGACCGAACATGCACTATGGAGACTTGCAGGATTCCTATCTTTTCTATAATATCGCACAAAAGACCAGGTCGTATCTTGAGGCACACCCTGGCGCGCACCTGTACCGGCTCGGTATAGGTGACGTGTCTCTTCCTCTTTGCGGGACAGTGATCAAAGCCCTTCATGAAGCTGTCGATGATCAGTCAGATAAGGACAGATTCCACGGATATATGCCGGAATGCGGAGCTCCTTTTCTCCGGAGCGCAGTAGCCGGCTATTATAAGAAGCGTGGCGTTCAGCTCTCCGATGATGAGGTCTTCGTCTCCAGCGGCGCCAGCGATGAGCTCGGCGATATACTCGACCTTTTCGACAGCAGCTGCAGCGTGCTCGTGACCGAACCTGCTTATCCGGCCTACGTGGACGCCAATATAATGGCGGGGAGGAAGATCTTACATCTCACATCTGGCATCGATAACGGCTTCCTGCCTTTACCGGATAAAGGCATGGTGGCTGACCTCATATATATCTGCTCTCCTGCCAATCCTACAGGAGCAGTCTTCAGCAGGAAGCAGCTGAAAGAGTGGGTCGACTTTGCCAACGCGAACGGGTCTGTCATCCTGTTCGACGCCGCCTATGAGGCGTTCATAGAGGACGAGTCCCTTCCACACAGTATATTTGAGATCGACGGCGCAAGGACCTGCGCGATCGAGATCTGCTCTTTATCAAAGACTGCAGGATTCACGGGAACGCGCCTGGGCTATACCGTGATCCCGAAAGAGCTTGAGCGAAGCAGAATGAACTTTAATGACATGTGGGTCAGCAACAGGACCACCAAGACGAACGGAGTATCATATATCATACAGAAAGGCGGAGCTGCCGTGTTCACCGAAGAAGGGCAGCGTGAGATCCGGGAAAACATACAGGTCTACAAGGATAACGCCCGCGTTCTGATGGATGCTCTGGAAGAGCTCGGCATCTGGTACACCGGCGGAAAGAACTCACCTTATGTATGGTTCAGATGCCCGAACGGGATGGGAAGCTGGGACTTCTTCGACTATCTCCTTAATGAGATACAGGTCGTCGGCACTCCCGGTGAAGGATTCGGGGCCTGCGGCGAAGGATTCTTCCGTTTCTCCTCGTTTGGAGACCCAGAAGACACAAAAAAAGCAGCACAACTGATGACCGCGCTGCTTTCCAAAGGCTGATAACGATGTGCCGTTCCGCTCCGGTTATCTGTGTACCTATTTTACTTTCCCGTAGAAGTACATGTATGGCCTCTTCAGGTATTTCCTGAATTTCTTCTTTTCTTTCTTGCTCATGTTCGGGCATTTGAATGTTATATTTTTTGTTCGCTTTTTAGCAAAGATCGTGTCGGTGGTGAATACACAGTATGACTTAAGCTTAGGGTGCTTTTTGCCAAGGAGCTTAATAGTCCTGAGTTTGTCGCACCAGTGAAACGATTCGTCGCAGATCATTGTGACTTTTTTCGGAAGTGTGATAGACTTCATGGATTTGCAGTTATCAAATGCCATATCGCCGATCTTTGTGACTTTTGATGATGACGGGAATGTTACCTGCGTCAGCTTCGTACAGTCAGAAAACGCCTCGCCAGGAATCTTTGTGAGGGATTTGCTGACCTTTGCTTTTTTAAGCTTCTTGCATACTGAGAATGCTCCGCGTCCGAGCGAAGTCACATTATCCGGATCGACGGCTTCTTCTTTATAGATCACCTGTACTTCAGGCTTTTGTACCTCACCGTTATACACGAACGATTCCGCGCTTAGCAGGATCATATCTGCGGTAAACGGTTTTGTTCCTTCCGGAGCTATGATCTGTTCACCGGTTTGCGTCTTTCACTATCTTTTCTTTCTTCTGGAATCTTGCACGGTTCACCTTATCTCCTGCGCCGGTCTGTATCTCTCCTGCCCTGGTAAGCGCGATCCTGGTCAGCTGCGGTCCAATGAGCTCATATATGAGCACGCTGAACAAAATTATATTCCGTATCATGCCGCCCATATCCTCGCCGAGCGTCTGTGCCGTGACTACCATCCCCAGTGCGACCCCAGCCTGCGGGAACAGGGTTATACCGAGATACTTACGTACCGTATCGCTGCATCCCATAAGCGTGCTGCTCGCAAGTGCTCCCAGATACTTGCCCAGGCAGCGGACAAGGATATACACGATCCCGATAATTATATTCACGGGATGGCTGAATACGCTGAACTCGAGTCCTGCGCCTGACAGCACGAAGAAAGTTGCGTAGAGCGGTGCTGTCCACTTGAGAGATCTTTCCATTATATCTACAGAGTACTCACTCATATTGCAGAACGCAGTCCCTAGCATCATACATACCAGCAGAGATGAAAACGCTATCTTCACGCCTCCTGGCAGTTCAAATTCCCTGGACGCCATGGCGATCGTCATCACGACAAACGATATTGTCAGTGAAAGACGGTTGGAATTAGAGAAGAAGACCTTCTCCACCTGTGTAAGAAGCCAGCCCATGGCTGTCCCCAGCACAAGTGAGAACAAGATCTCCAGCATCGGATTCACCAAGACTGTCACCGCGTCGATCTCGCCGCCCTGTAATGCCTGTGCGACACCTATTGAGACCGAGAACACTACCAGTCCGACCGCGTCATCCAACGCTACGATAGGAAGCAGGAGTTCCGTCACAGGTCCTTTCGCCTTGTACTGCCTGACTACCATGAGAGTCGCTGCCGGTGCTGTTGCAGATGCGATAGCTCCAAGCGTTACAGCTACAGGAAGCGGCATGACCTCAGGCCCCATGACCAGGTACATCACGATCAAAGCCGCGTCGACCAGCAGCATCGCGAGAAGCGACTGCACCACGCCTATCACCATAGCGGCTTTTCCGGTTTTCCTGAGTTGTCCGAGCCGGAATTCATTTCCTATATCAAAAGCTATGAATCCAAGAGCCACATCGCTTAAAAACGTTACCTTCTCCAGGTCCTCCATCGACGTGAACCCTATCCCGTGTATACCAAGCCGTCCGAGCACATAAGGGCCGACGATGACCCCTGCGATCAGAAACGCCGTAACGTCCGGAAAATTCAGCTTACAATATTTAAATACGCGGGTCATCATAAGGCCCGCAAACAAAGCAAGTGCTGTTGCCAGTAATAAATGCATATCCCCTCACACTTTCATATATCAGTTGTTCTGCTTAAGTGCAGCCATATCCTCGTATGCCGTTCTTTTCCGTATGATTATCTATCTTCCGGAAAACACACCAATAACAAATATAGTATTTTCCAGGCCTAATTTCAAGGACCTGTGCCTGCGCAGACCGCCGGTGGTAAATTATTCATTTCTATTTCATGTTCTGTTCCTGCTGTGGTATTATTTATACAAGATAAAACTACGATCTGCGAGGTATCACAATGTCAACGATAAAACAGGAAGCTGCCAGATGTCTTCAATGTAAAAAGCCGATGTGCCGTTTGAACTGCCCGGTCGATACACCTATACCTGATATAGTAAGGCTCTTTCAGGACGGGAAGATCGAAGAAGCCGGAGAGATGCTTTTCCGGAACAATCCTCTTTCTGCGATAACTTCAGTGATATGCCCCCACGAGAGAAACTGCACAGGGCACTGCGTTCTCGGCATAAAGAGCTCTCCGGTGGAGTTCTACCGTGTCGAAGAGTATGTTTCCAGATTCTATCTTGAGACGTTCACTATTCCCGACATCAAAAAGAACGGCATCAAAGTCGCTGTCGCAGGTGCCGGTCCCGCAGGCCTTACAATGAGTATGCTTCTCCTCCTGGACGGGTACGAAGTCACTTTGTTCGAGGCGCAGGACGATATAGGCGGAGTCCTGAGGTATGGCATCCCGCCGTTCAGGCTTCCGAGAGATCTCCTGAAGATGTACAAAGACATTCTCCTGAGGCTCGGCGTTCATTTCCGTCCTAACACAAGCCTTGGATCGAACATCACTATCAAAGACCTGTTCCCTGACGGCTATAAGGCTGTGTTCGTAGCCGCGGGCACGGGAAGGCCGAACAGGCTCGGGCTGCTTGGCGAGACGCTTGGTCATGTTCACTTTGCCATAGACTACCTGAAGTCGCCGGAAACATTCAGTCTCGGGAAAGAGATCGTCATCGTAGGCGCGGGAAACGTCGCAATCGATGCCGCGCGTACAGCAATAAGAAAAGAGCATGCTCGCGTTACGATCCTTAACTACAAAGGCGAGGACGATATGACTGCGAACCGTGATGAGCTGGAGATGGCAGAGATAGACGGCGTTCAGTTCATTCATTACGCTCAGACCATAAGGATACTGGATAACGCCGTGAGGTGTGTCCGCGTAGTCAAAACAGAGAATGAAGATGGCAGCGTATCTTTTGAAGAGGATTATTCTGATGTATTTGATGTCCCGGCAGATTCAGTGATCCTCGCAATAGGCCAGGGTCCGGGCGCAGATCTTAAGACCGGAAATGTGCAGCTCACACAGCGCGGGCTCCTCGACGTAAATGAATGGGGCGAAACGAGCAGGCCAGGTGTATTTGCCGCCGGAGACATCGTGACCGGTCCAAGAACAGTAGTAGAGGCTGTGGCATTCACCAAGAAAGTATATACACGCATGAAAGAATATCTTAACGGCCTGGACAGCAATGACCCTGAAGAATGGACTGAAGATCTTTAAGTCAAAGCGGCCAGGTCGGATTCGTCCGGCGTTCAGGCAAACGTTGAGAACCAAATCATACAACGAAATCTAAGCGCTGTAGCTGTTAAGGCTGCGGCGCTTTTTTAATGCCCTGATCTGCTGTCGCATTCTGTAAGCCGAGACAAAACGCAAACAATTGTTCATTTTTATATAAACATCTGTTCTTTTATGTGATATAATGTCCCATATGGAACAGTTCCCTGAAGACAATCGAACAGACAGAACACGCGGCTATGAAGTCATCCTGTCGTCCCCGTACATAATGACCGGAAAGGAGTATTACGACAGGTTCAGGACCGGGCATGACAAAAGCGAAAATACAGGTCAGTCCTATGCCGCCTATTCCGGCGTTCCGGAAAAGATCCGGGATATGCTGGCGCTGTTTGATTACGGCGACAGATCGTTCGAGCAGAAATGCAAGGTGTTCTTCCGCCAGGGTATGTTCATGAAAGATTATGAGGACAGCGCTCTATGGTACGGTGACCTCCGGAGCTTCTTCCCTGTATACCACGATCTGAACATACGGCAGCTCCGCGGATACTTTGCATGGCGGACACAGATCAGGGCAGGACATTTCAGCAGAACATGTGAGGCTTTTGTTTACATATATGTATATGAGCTTCTTAACGGCATAGGCGCAGATTCAGCAGAAGACAGCTTCAGCAGGCTGGAACGGTTCTATAAAGGATACGTTGAGACCGGCATGGCCGAACCGATGATAAGAAAGAACCTGCGGCGGTGGATGTTCGAGTTCGCCGTGACGCATGATCTCCCTGAAGAGGCTGCCGCGCTTTATTCGGATCCTGGTCTAGAAGCGAGAGAACACGCAGTCGCTGTGCTCCATGATCCGGGAAACTATTCTGATGAAGAGGTATTTTCGGCGATCGTGAGATTCTCATCTCCAAGGACAGGCTCTTCCCCTGTGATATCAAAAGACCCGAAAAGAGGGAAGCGGCTGTTCGCTGAAGTCTGGCAGCATCTGCCGGACAGCGTTTTTCCCCGGTGTTTTGGCGAGATCAAAACCATGCCGTGGCATCCCCTTGCCGGCGCAGTCTACTGGGAGCAGCGCACTGTCAGAAGTCTTGACTATGAGATCAGCGAATGCAGAAAATACACCTGCCGGGATGGTATATGGCAGGAAACAGGTTATGACAGACTGTCCTTTGATCAGAATGCCTTCCTTGAGATATGCCACATGATCGACCTTAAACTGCGGAAGCTGCTTAAGACCGGTCACTATCTCAGGAAGAAACAGGGTAAAGACTGGGCTGAGGCTGCCGTCGATAAGGCTTTGGATGATATCCGCAGGGAGAAGGCAGAAGCTTCCCGACCAAAGATCTCTATAGATATCTCCGGACTTGATAAGATCAGAGAAGATGCGGGATCGACAATGGAGAGCCTGCTTACTGAAGATGAAAAGGAGGGATCCGGCACCTGTGAGCACGACTTAACAATATCGTCAGACGAGATGATCAGCAGTGAGCACGATCGAGACGCTCGCACGCAGCGGGTGTCTGAAGAACCGGCTCAGGAAAACATCTGCGGCCTGGACGCATTGCAGACAGCCGTGCTCCGCGATCTTATCGCCGGGAAGTCAGCAGAGACTTTGATCTCTGAGAATCACCTGATGCCAGAAGTACTGGCAGATTCGATAAATGAGGCTTTGATCGACGAGATCGGCGATACAGTGATAGAGTGCACTGGCGCAGGACTTACGGTCGTTGAGGATTACATAGATGACCTGAGAGCTTTGACAGGAGAGAAAGACAATGAGTGACAATATGAGAAAGGTCCCCAGGCGGATAGCACAGACTGTGCTGAACTCACTGAAAGGCGGCGTGGTGCCGAGGACAGGGCTGCCTTACATCACCGTCGGACGGAAAAACGAGATCGAAGCGCTGCTTCGCGATGTGGACATAATCAGCGAGGGCGGCGCGTCGTTCAGATTCATCGTGGGAAGATACGGCGCAGGGAAAAGCTTTCTGATCCAGGCGATCAGAAACTATGTCATGGACAAAGGCTTTATCGTCTGCGACGCCGACCTTTCACCGGAGAGGCGCCTTCAGGGGACGCACGGACAGGGCCTCGCGACCTACCGCGAGCTCATCAGCAATCTCGCGACGAAGACCAGACCAGAAGGCGGCGCGCTGACGCTGATACTTGACAGATGGATAAACGCGGTACAGACAGACGCGCTTAAGGAAACAGGGCTCACGCCCGGCGATCCCGCGCTGGCAGAAGCCGTGGACAGGAAGATCTACGATATAACTTCACAGATAAGCGAGCTCGTTCACGGATTTGAATTCGCACATCTGCTGTCGCTGTACTACCATGCGTATCTTGACGGAAATGACGAAGTCAAAGCCCAGGTGATCCGCTGGTTCAGAGGCGAATACACGCTGAAGCGCGAAGCAAAAGAAGCGCTTGGCGTGAACATTATAATATCGGACGACGACTGGTATGACTACCTTAAACTCTTCGCAGTATTCTTCCGGCTTGCGGGCTATGCAGGAATGATGATCATGATCGACGAACTGGTAAACATATATAAGATACCTAATTCGATCACCAGACAGTACAACTACGAAAAGATGCTCACCATGTATAACGATGCTCTTCAGGGAAAAGCCAGGTATCTCGGCATCATAATGGGGGCGACTCCACAGACGCTGGAAGACAGGCGCCGCGGTATATACAGCTATGAAGCCCTGAAGTCGAGGCTTGCAAAAGGCAGGTTCTCCCGGCCGGGAGCGCGCGACATGCTCGCCCCGGTGATCAGGCTGGATCCGCTGACACCGGAGGAGATGCTCGTGCTCGCGGAGAAGCTCTCCGACATGCACGCCGGACTTTACGGCTATGAGCCTGTGCTCACGACAGAGGATCTCTCCACATTCATCAAGATCGAATATGAGCGGGTCGGCGCAGATCAGAACATCACGCCAAGAGAGATCATCCGGGACTTCATAGAGCTGCTCGACCTGCTCTATCAGCAGCCCGGCATGACAGTTGCTGAGCTTCTCGCCTCAGACGCTTTCACATATACGAAGTCTGAAGCGGTATCAGATATAACAGACGAGGCATTTGCGGAGTTTACGATATGAACGCATTCTACAGATATTCACCTTTTATACAGGATTACATATATCAGTCGGGCTGGAACAAGCTTCGTGCCGTGCAGGACGCGGCTGCGGATGCTATCTTCGGTACAGACGACAACGTGCTTCTTACGGCTTCGACCGCATCGGGGAAGACTGAAGCTGCGTTCTTCCCGATCCTTACACTGCTGGATGAAGATCCGCCTGAGTCAGTCGGCGTGCTGTACATAGCGCCGCTCAAGGCTTTGATAAACGACCAGTTCGGAAGGCTTAGCGAACTCTGCCGGGACGCCGGTATCCCTGTCACAAGATGGCATGGAGACGCGCCTGATTCAGGGAAGAGACGTCTTATCAGAAAACCGCGCGGCGTGCTTCAGATCACGCCGGAATCACTTGAATCTCTCCTGATCAACAAGCACATGGAGATCCCGACGATGTTCTCTGATCTGAGGTTTATCGTGATAGATGAGATCCATTCGCTCCTCAGAGCTGACCGCGGCGGCCAGACCTTCTGCCTTATTGAAAGACTCTGCCGCCTGGCAGAGTGCGACCCAAGAAGGATCGGCCTCTCCGCAACGATCGGAGAACCTGAAGCCGCCGGGAGATTCCTTGCCGCCGGGAGCGGCAGAAAGACGATAATACCAGAATTTGACGGAGAAAAAGAGGTATGGCGTCTTTCGATGGAACACTTCTTCAACACGTTCCCTCAGGCAGGAGATTTTGATGATGACCCGGATAACGACAATATGAACGGGCACCTTGCATCTATAGAGGAGCCGTCTGACACTGCGCCAAAAGCAGCTGACCCCGGCGTTGGCTACATCTTTGAGCACACAAAAGGCAGAAAATGCCTGGTGTTCACCAACTCCCGGGAGGAGTGTGAGACTGTATGCCAGTCTCTTAGGCAGTACTGCGAGGCGAACCGCGAGCCGGACAGATTCCTGATACATCACGGCAATCTCTCTGCTTCATACAGAGAGAGCGCCGAGGAGGACATGAAGGATGACGATTCCACAAAGTCCGTCTGCGCTACCGCGACTTTGGAGCTCGGCATAGATATCGGAAGGCTTGAGCGCGCGTTCCAGATAGACGCGCCGTTCACAGTCTCCGGATTCCTGCAGCGTATGGGCCGCACCGGAAGGCGCGGGGATCCTGAGGAGATGTGGTTCGTGATGCGTGAAGATCATCCTGAGTCCAGAGATCTGCTTCCGGTCCTGATCCCCTGGTATCTTCTGCAGGGTATCGCCATCATTCAACTGTACATAGAAGAGAAATTCGTAGAGCCGCCGCTAAAAGGGAAGCTTCCTTACAGCCTGCTCTACCACCAGACGATGAGCACTCTTGCGTCATCAGGTGAAATGACGCCCGGCGAGCTGGCATCGAGAGTCCTCACTCTGACGCCTTTCAGCAGGATCACTCAGGACGATTACCGTATACTTCTTAAGCATCTTCTGGAGACAGATCATATCAACAGGACTGAAAACGGAGGCCTTATCGTCGGGCTTACGGGCGAACGGATCGTAAATAACTACAAGTTTTACGCCGTGTTCCAGGAGAGCATCGAATACTCTGTACGCGCAGGGTCTGAAGAGCTTGGAACCATCGTAAAACCGCCTCCTGTCGGAGACAAGATCGCAATAGCAGGCCGGGTGTGGGTAGTTAATGAGATCGACCACAAGAGGAAAGAAGTGTACTGCACGCTCGTAAAGGGTAATATCCCTGCGTACTTTGGCGACGTCCCGGGAGATATCCATACCAGGATACTCGAGCGTATGTACCAGGTGCTTCTGGAGGACTCAGATTACCCGTATCTCCTGAAGCATGCCGCTGCAAGACTTGCCGAAGCCCGCGCCACATTCAGGAAATCCGGGATGCCGACACATCCGCTGATCCATCTCGGCGGGAAGATGTGGGTCCTTTTCCCGTGGCTTGGGACATATCAGTTCCTCGCGCTCGAGAGATTCCTGAAGCGCCGCTGCGGTACAAGGCTCGGCTTAAAGGGACTGGATCCCGCGAGGCCTTATTATATTCAGTTCACAATGCAGGTGAGTGAAGAAGACTTTTTCAGGATCGTAAAAGAAGAAGCCCAGGTCGACTTTGATCCCATGGATCTTGTCTACCCAGGTGAAGTTCCTGTGTTTGAAAAATATGATGAATATGTGCCGGAAGAACTTGTCCGTAAAGGATTCGCCTATGGTGTTCTGGACATAGATGGTATGAAGAAAAGAGTCCTCAGTTGGTCTCCTTCTTGTCCATTATTACAACAGTAACTATATCGCCGATGATATTTATGATGTTGAGCATCGTGCCGAACAGTACTTCGCACAGGATGGCCACCGGAAGCAGATCATCTATGTTTAGGTAATTCATCAGAATGATGAGTCCGATAAGAACTGATCCCGGCTGATTCGGCGCGCCGAGCGACAGGAACAGCACGAGAACTGCCACCGCTGCGACATTGATCGGAGAGAATGGCGTACTGCTCAGCATCATTATAAGGATCGTTATCAGCGTCAGGACATAGCAGTTTCCGTCCAGATTGATCTGAGCAAGTACCGGAAGGCGCTGCTCCAGGCTTTTCCTGTTGATCCTGAAGTTCCTGACACAGTATCTGATATTGAACGGGACTGCGTCTATCGCTGAGTTGATCTCTACATTTTCAGGGATAAGGCCTTTGATCTTATCGACAAACGGGCGGATCGCGATCTTCCCTGTCTTCAGCCGCACGGCATAGAACAAAGCCATTACAGACAGGCTCAGGACGACAAATAATATAAATCCCAGTATATACAGGAGAACCGAAGCGCCTTTGCTCAGCAGGATATCAACGAATGACGCATAAGTAAATATCGGCAGTGAGAACATGATTAGCGTGAGCATGCTGGAAAATAAAGTGTAGCAGGCATCTGTCGCTTTCTTCATCGAATCGAAATATTTCCCGGACGAACAGAATGCGTATGTCGTGATAAGCGCCACTATGATCATCGGGAATGGAGATATCGTCTGAAATACAGACAGGATGTCGACCGGCATTAAAGAATATATCATTTCAGCAAACGGCGTGCTGCCGAGATCAACGATCTCATATTCACGCAGTATAGTGATCCTGTATCTGAGAAACGCTGCAGCAGGCAGGCTCACCATCAGTGCCAGCACGATGGAGATCAATGATGTGATCAGCGTCTGCACCTGCAGTTTTCTGGTGCCTGACACGCTTGAAGAAACAATATACGTATCTGTCAGATTCTTGAGAAGTGAAAAGAAAGTCACCGGTCCCGCGATCATGAGCATCGCACGCGCAAACAGGATCTCAAACGGTTTTACGAAGTTAGTCGCAAGGTATGTCTCCGTCTGCGCGTCTGTGGCGAAATGGATCAGCGCATAAGTAATGACCGCGAGAAAGACCGCTGCAACGCATGAGACGACTTCGCGCTTCGGGCTTCTTTTTACCGAAATGCTGATATTGTTATATGCAGAGTGATATGTGCAGTCTATCCTGTCTGCATACGCCCTCAGGATCCTCTGCTCCGGTGTCAGTTCGATCGCAGTCTCATCCGCGCGGATAAAAGGTTCTCCAAGATATCCGAATCTTATTCTGATGTTGCCGAAGCTGTCCAGACCGGTGATGCGTATAACGGTATCGTCCCCGGCCTGTTCTGTTATATCATGGTAAAGCGCCTCAAAAACAAGCATCACTTCATTGTTGACCGCCTTTGTGATGCCGTTCCTCTTAAGAAGGCTGTCAACGAATTCGCGCGCTTTCTCATATGCTTCTGGAGAAGCCTTGATCTCAATTGATTCCGGATTATCTTTCATTTACTCTGATCGTCCATATTCTGACGCCTGCCGTCCAGTATAAGATCTTTCGGCGGCTGTGCCGGGCTCACACTCTCTGCTGAGAGCTTTATTTTTCTCTGTCCGTAACTTTCGTTCACCACCCGGGCAAGAGCATCGACAGTGACCCAGCTTCCATCCGGCAGATCTGACTCGTCTATACTTTCTGCGCCGCGAGCATGCTCAACATTTTCTATATCGAATGCCATGAACTGGAGATCTGCCATACAGCATGTCATGACGACTCTCCCGCAGCTATACAGGCTGCCTTCCTTTCTGCGGAGCTCCAACGGATCCCTGAAGCTGATCTTCTTTCCATCATAATGCTCCGGATGATCGAGCGCGTCAAGCCAGAGCGGAAGAAATCTGCTTTCATTTATCATTATCTCGCTGTCCTCAAGCGTAAACGGCAGAAACATATCGAAGGCTCTTTCATGATAACCCATCGGGTCCTGCCTGAGGTACGACGCCTTCGGATTCATCAGGCGGAATGCCTGGCTGTACGGGGCCAGCAGATCGGCGGACGGGCATCCCCTGAACGTGATCTGATTCGACTCCGATACCATCTGCTTCATCATCTGCATGAAATTGACGTAATATACCGGCATGGTTGTCCAGTCGATCAGCGCCGCTGCGAAAGTCACCCTCATGCATTCCGGAAGCATACTTCTCAGGTCCTGCATCATGGTGTTCATCTCCACATAGATGCGGTCCGGCTGATACTCTTCGATACTTTTCGAGCAGAATCTCTTCACCAGTACGTCTGTTCCGCCTGAACCTCCGTCCTCTCCGGCCATTGCTTCTTCATCAAAATACAAAACAGCCGAATTCTTTTCTGCCAGCGCTTTGTCGTCGTACTCCTCTTCACCCTGCTCAAAGCAGATGATCAGGGTCTTTCCGCGCTTATAGAACAGGTCATCCCTGATAGCTTCCTTTATATACGTGGTCTTCCCGGCGTCGAGGAATCCATATACAAGTCTGGTGTCGATCTCTTTCATATGATCTGTCATGGCCTCTGTCCAAACATCTTATACGTTGAAAACACTTGTAAAACAGCCCCATCGCCAATTTACGATGGGGCCTGCTTTATCGACTGCTTATCTGGTTTTGATCTCCCGATCGGATCATCTGCTAGTCGTCATATACGCATGCAAGACGTCCGCTGACCTTGCCCTCACGAAGCTGGTCGATGCCGTCTGCGATCTCTTCGAACTTGCATGTGTGAAGCTCTGGATCAAGCTTTCCGCTTGCCAGAAGATCGAGAACGTCCTTAAGGTCGTCTGTCGTGCTTCCCATGGATCCCTGGAATGTCAGCTCTTTGAAGATCATGGAGTATGAGTAGATAGTAGCTGTATCGCTTGCCATACCTACGAGGACGACTTTACCGCGAGGCTTTACTGCCTTCAGTGCATCGTCTGTAGTTGTTCCTGCACCTGCGTAGTCAACGATAACGTCAAGGTTCTTGTCTGCGAACTCTGTGATATTTGACTTGACTTCCTTAGCGCCGAGCTTAAGAGCAAGTTCCTGAGCCGATGGCTTTCTTGTCGCTACATAAACTTCGCATCCTTTTGCTACAGCGATGCTTACTGCGAACTGTCCAAGTCCGCCGACACCGATGATGCCTACTTTTGTGCCTTCTTTAGCTCCGCCTACTGCACAGAGAGCGTGGTATGATGTAGCACCTGCGTCTGTAGCAGCAGCTGCCTGATATGGCTCTACTCCTTCTGGAACTTTAACGAGCTGTTCTACAGGAGCTGTTGTCATAGTGCCGTATCCGCCGTCTCTTGTATATCCAGGTGTCGTGCCGTCCTTTGCTCCGAGCGGGCATACTGCTACTACGTCGCCTACTTTATAGCCTTCAACGCCTTCGCCTACCTCTACGATCCTGCCGCATACCTCATGACCCATGATAACAGGTACGTTGAACTGTGGCATCCATGACTCGATGTCCAGAGCGGATACGTCTGAGTGGCAGAGTCCGCCTGCCAGTGTCTTAAGTACTACATAGCCCGGTTTAGCCGTTGGATCCGGTTTCTCGACGATCTTAAGCGGCTGATGTGTTCCTGTGAATTCCCAACCTTTCATATTGCGTGTTCCTCCTTTACGCGATCTCCGACTTTTTCCACATTACATTAACATCGTGTAATAGTCTTAGAAAATGGAACTGTTATTTATAAATTAATTATATTACTTTGTTAAAATAAAAACAATATATTTACAGACAAAACAGTATTAAAAATCCCGGGACCATAACAGCCCCGGGATCATAACGATCGTTATACCGTTCTTATTATTCTGCCTGATCTACATCATCTGACAGAGCTTCTCTCTGGTATACTATGACCTTCTTGTCGTAGCTTGCGAAGGCGGCGTCAACAAGAGACTGTGAAGGCTTTGATGTGAAGAGCGACACAGCCGGTACTATGACCAGGCCTGCCAGCATGCAGAAAGCTCCCGCGTTGATAGGCGACTGAAGGAGCACCGGAAAACTCGGGCGGATGAGCATGTTCAGGATCATGAAGACAGTCGCGAAGATGAAGTTCACCCAGCACGCCGCCGCAGTCGTCTTTTTATTATACAGACCGTACAGGAACGGAGCGAGGAACGCGCCGGCGAGCGCGCCCCATGACACGCCCATGAGCTGCGCGATGAACGTTACATTCGACTTGTACTGGACAAGTGCTATTATCACCGAGATCACGATGAATACCAGGATCAGGGCGCGCATTACCACGAGCTGCTTCTTCTCGTCAAGATCTTTTTTCAGATGATCGCGGATCAGGTCGAGCGTAAGTGTCGAGCTCGAAGTGAGCACGAGCGAAGACAGCGTCGACATGGATGCCGAAAGCACAAGCACGACTACTATAGCGATCAGAATATCTGGAAGCCCCGAGAGCATCGCGGGAACTACCGAGTCGAATCCGTTTGCCTCTATGTCGATCTGATCCGAGAACAGACGCCCGAATCCACCGAGGAAATAGCATCCGCCTGCTACAAGAAACGCGAAGAATGTGGATATCACTGTCCCGGTCTCGACCGACTTCTCGCTTCTTATCGCGTAGAACTTCTGCACCATCTGCGGAAGTCCCCATGTCCCGAGCGAAGTCAATATCACCACGCCGAGCAGGTTCAGCGGGTCCGGTCCGAAGAACGAAGCGAAAACGCCCGGTGTTGAAGATATCGTCTCATCTGTCACACGTCCCATTCCGTCGAGTGCCGCCATGAATCCGCCTTTGCTCATGAGGACCGCGGCAACGACCGCGATTATGCCGACTATCATGATCATGCCCTGGATGAAGTCATTTATCGCTGTAGCCATATAGCCGCCGGCGATAACATAGATCCCGGTCAGGACCGCCATGGCGATAACACAGATACTGTAATCGATGTTGAACGCCATCCCGAACAGACGCGAGAGTCCGTTGTACAGCGACGCCGTATACGGTATCAGGAAAATGAACGTGATGATCGATGCCCCGATCTGAAGCGATTTGTTATCAAAACGCTTTCCGAAGAAGTCCGGCATCGTCGCGGAGTCCAGATACTGCGTCATGATACGCGTCCTTCGTCCGAGGATCCTCCACGCCATGAGCGATCCGATAAGCGCGTTCCCGATCCCGACCCAGGTCGCCGCGATACCGTATTTCCAACCGAACTGGCCGGCATATCCTACGAATATTACCGCCGAGAAATACGATGTTCCATAAGCAAAGGCTGTGAGCCACGGGCCAACTGATCTTCCTGCAAGCACGAAGCCGTTCACATCCGTCGCGTGCCGCCTGCAGTAAAGACCGATGCCGATCATAACGCCAAAGAAGATGACCAGCAATAATAATTTAATAAACATTCAGCTATTCTCCTCTAAAATCTATTCTACAACTCCGACAGGTCTTCCTGGTTCAGCACCTGGATGCCGGCTGCTGTAAGCGCAGCGGACGCCTTGGCATCATCATGCACTTTGAAGATCATATAGGCTTTCTGGCCTTCTGAACTCAGTATCGCGTACATGTATTCCAGGTTTATCTCATTGTCCGTAAAGACCTGAAGCACGCGGTTAAGAGCGCCCGGCTCGTCAGGGATCTCTACAGCGACTACAGGCGTCAGCCTGCTGATATATCCCTCCTGGTTGAGCACTGTCACCGTCTCCAGCACATCGTCAACGATGAAGCGGGCGATCCCGAAATCTGTGGTCTCTGCCAGCGAGAGGGCTTTCATATCGATATCATGTTCAGACAGCACGTTCGTCATCTGATTGAGCTGTCCCGGCTTATTCTCCAGGAATACGGAGATCTGTTTTACACTCATTACTATTCCTCCTGATTATCTGTTTCCTGTATTCTGCTTCTTAACTCTTTTACTCTGAACTGAAACTCAGATCTTGCGGTTGTCGATCACTCGGACAGCTTTGCCCTCGCTGCGTGCTATAGACTTCGGCGCGACGAGTGATACGTGTGCCTTGATGCCGAGCATGCTCTTGAGTCCGTCTTCAAGTTCTTTCTGACGCGTAGAGATCTCGCCGATATTATCTGTGAACATCTCCTGCGTCATCTCAACATGTACATCGAGCGTATCTGTATTGTTCACGCGGTCTACTATGATCTGATAGTTTGCAGGGTAGCCCTGATTCAGAAGCACTGTCTCGATCTGTGACGGGAATACGTTCACGCCGCGGATGATAAGCATGTCGTCTGTGCGTCCTCTTGGCCTTGTCATTTTTACGAACGTCCGCCCGCAGGAGCATTTCTTGTGTGTGAGCGAGCAGATGTCGCGCGTACGGTAGCGTAGAAGCGGGAACGCTTCTTTGTCGAGCGATGTGAAGACAAGCTCTCCCATGGTGCCGTCCGGAAGGACTTCGCCTGTCTCAGGATCGATTATCTCTGCTATGAAGTGGTCTTCATTTACGTGCATGCCGCTCTGTTCTGAACACTCGAACGAAACACCCGGACCTGAAAGCTCTGTCAGTCCATAGATATCATATGCTTTGATGCCCATCGTCTTCTCTATGTCGTGGCGCATCTCCTCACTCCACGCTTCCGCTCCGAATATACCTGCTTTCAGAGGGATCTCTTCAGGGGTGAGCCCCATCTCTTTCATGGTCTCTCCAATATATGCAGCATAGCTTGGAGTACAGCAGAGGATAGTTGCCGACAGGTCTTTGATGAACATGATCTGGCGGTCAGTGTTGCCGGAACTCGTCGGGATCGTGAGGCAACCGACTTTATGGCTGCCGCCGTTTAGCCCCGGGCCTCCTGTGAACAGTCCATAGCCGTATGAGACCTGGCAGACGTCTTCTTTTGTTCCGCCCGCCGCGACTATCGCTCTTGCACAGCATTCCTCCCACAGATCGATGTCATGCTGGGTATAGAACGCCACGACGCGCTTTCCCGTCGTTCCGGATGTCGACTGGATACGTACACAGTCCTTGAGCGGTTTCCCGAGAAGGCCATACGGATATGCTTCCCGGAGGTCCGCTTTGCTCAGAAACGGAAGCTTGTGCAGGTCGTCGACAGACTGGATGTCATCCGGTGTGAGACCGGCTGCCTCCATTTTCTTCCTGTAATATGGAACATCATCCCATACATGCTGTACCTGTTTGACGAGCTTCTCGTCCTGGATCTTTCTGAGTGTCTTACCCGAAGCACACTCGATCTTCTTCTGGAAATATTTATTCATAAGCAAAACCTCCCCGGTGCAGTAGATCCCGCAGCATTTTTCTGCCGTTCTGTTCTGCATCCCACGAGCGTCGCAGCACCTTTAAAAAATCTATATACAACATTCTGCCTTACTGCGGAATGCCCTTTACTGTTTCTGCTGCCTGCGGACATCCTGAGCATCCGTATGACAGCGGACTGTACAGCAGGCTTACCTGCCGTCTGCAGCATCGCGTCCCAGCGCGAATGCTTTCTTGTTGAGCTCCATAAACTTAGGCGGCACATTCTGTTCCATTGCTGCCATCCAGGCTTCTTCCGGAAGGTCAAAGTAATGTGACAGACGTCCCATAAGGACCATGTTTACTGCCTTGACTGATCCAGCCTCTTCAGCGAGCTTCACGCAGTCTATGGCGTCTACGCTGGCGCCGCTTTCCTTCAGCTTTCCCACGAGGTCTTCAGGATATTCCGCCGCGCCTGTTATCACCGGCATAGGATCGATCTGCTGGATATTCGTCACGATCCGGCCGTCTTCTTTCAGGAAAGGAAGCCATCTCGCCGCTTCCATGAGCTCGAAAGATACGATATAGTCTGCCTCTCCCTTGTCTATCACAGGCGACGCTACTTTTGTCCCGTAGCGGACGTATGTTACGACCGATCCGCCGCGCTGCGACATTCCGTGCACTTCTGACACCTTTACATCAAAACCCTGTGCGAGCAGCAGAGACCCGAGCGTCTTGCTCGCGAGCAGGCTTCCCTGTCCGCCGACTCCGACTATCATTATGTTCTTTGTATCCATGGCTAGTCCTCCTTTACTGCTGTTCTGGCAGCTGTATCTGTCCTGCTGTCCAGCCCCTGAGGGTCTGTTGACCTGAGAGCGCCGAAAGCGCAGAGCTGGCTGCAGACGCCGCATCCTACACAGAGCGTCTCGTCGACGTGTGCCTTGCCTTCCTTGAACGAGATCGATGGGCAGCCGATCTTCATGCATGCGCGGCAGCTCCTGCATTTGTCCACGTCCACTTTATACGGTGCGTAATGCTTCACGTATTTAAGGAGCGCACATGGACGCCTGGAGATTATGACTGACGGCTCCTGTGCCGCGAGTTCTTCTTTGATCGCCTTGTCTGTAGCTTCAAGATCGTAAGGATCCACGACCCTCACGCGTTCTATTCCCATGGAACGGCAGAGTGCCTCGAGATCGATCTTTCCTGCAGGATCGCCTTTGATGTTGTAGCCTGTCAGCGGATTCTGCTGGTGGCCTGTCATTCCGGTGATCGAGTTGTCGAGGACTATCACCGTTGAATTTGACTGGTTGTATGCGATATTGGCAAGACCTGTCATGCCGCTGTGCATGAATGTGGAGTCGCCGAGAACGCCTACAGTCTTTCCTTCAGATTTCTCGCCGAGAGTTTTGTTGAATCCGTGAACTGCGCCGAAAGATGCTCCCATGCAGAGCGTCATCTCCATCGCGTTGAGAGGCGGTGTCGCTGCCAGTGTATAGCAGCCTATATCGCCTAGGACAGTGCACTTGTTCTTAGCGAGCTCGTAGAACAGCCCTCTGTGCGGGCAGCCTGAGCACATTACCGGAGGACGTATCGGGATATTCACATCCAGTGCCTTACCGTCATGTACTTCTCCGCCGAGCGATGCCGCGATGATATTCTGTGAGAATTCGCCGCAGATCGGCAGGATGTCCTTGCCGCTCACTTCGATGCCGAGCGCCTTGCAGTGGTTCTCGATGATCGGATCTAGCTCTTCCACCACGACCAGCTTATCTACCTTTGCGGCAAAATCACGTATGAGCTTCTCCGGAAGCGGATTTGCCATACCAAGCTTCAGCACAGACACGCTGTCGCCGAAAACTTCCTTTACATACTGATACGATGTGCTCGCAGTGATGATGCCCATTTCTGTTCCGCCCATCTCGACGCGGTTCACTCCGCTGGTCTCCGCAAATTCGATAAGCTTCCTCGTGCGTTCCTCGACTATCGGGTGACGCTTCTTGGCATTTCCCGGCATCATGACGTACTTGGCTATATCTTTCTGATATTCCTTCTCCGGCACCTTCCGCTCGCCCGGATCTACTACAGACTGGCTGTGTGCGACCCTGGTGCACATCTTGAGCAGTACCGGAGTATCGTACTCTTCAGAGATCTCATATGCGAGCTTCGCGAATTCATATGCCTCCTGCGAGTCTGAAGGCTCGAGCATAGGGACCTTGGACGCGATCGCATGATGACGGCTGTCCTGTTCATTCTGTGATGAGTGCATACCTGCGTCATCAGCAACACCTATCACCATACCAGCATTCACTCCCGTGTATGACATGGTGTAGAGCGGATCTGCCGCTACATTAAGACCTACGTGCTTCATGCCGCAGAATGAACGCGCTCCGGCGAGGCACGCTCCGAAAGCCGCTTCCATCGCCACCTTCTCATTCGGCGCCCATTCACTGTAGACATCGTCGAACTTCGCGATCTCCTCCGTGATCTCTGTGCTTGGCGTTCCCGGATAGCTGCTTGCGAAACAGCATCCCGCGTCGTACAGTCCGCGCGCGACCGCCTTGTTGCCTAACATTAATTGCTTCATGTGATTCACCTCTCCTGTAAATAATTGGCCTAGCAGGAAATAATAAAAGCCGCACAGGTATTTGTGCGGCTCGTTTCTCTGATGTGTTTATTCATTCTGTTTACGTGCAGCGCAAATACCTTTTACTCCTGATTAATAAAGTAAAAGCCGAAATAATATGCATCTGCAGTTTTAACGGAATAAATATTCATAATCGCTTTCCTTCTTTAATTAGGTAAATACTACCACCATCTTTCTGCCCTGTCAAGAAATAACGAGGATTTTCTGGTGGATAAAACTTGTATGTAAGTGTAAAATGGTAACTGTATAATGATTATTCAATAAAGGAGTGTATATATTATGCCGATCACAGATCTGCTTGAAAGAAACAGCAAGCTATGGGGCAGCGAGGTCGCTCTTGTTGAGATCGACCCGGAGATAAAGGAGCCTAAGAGAGTCACATGGAAAGAATATGAGCTGGTTCAGCCTACACAGACTGAATTCTACCGCCGTGAGATAACATGGTCGGTATTCGACGAAAAGGCAAACAGAGTCGCTAACCTTCTTATCTCAAGAGGCATCAAAAAAGGTCAGAAATGCGCGGTCCTCCTCATGAACTGCCTGGAATGGCTTCCTATTTATTTTGGCATCCTGAAGGCAGGTGCTATTGCTGTGCCGCTTAATTTCCGCTACACCGCAGACGAGATAGAATACTGCGTTAAGAAAGCGGATGCCGACGTTCTGTTCTACGGACCGGAATTCATAGGACGCGTGGAAGACATCATCGACCACCTTGATAAAGACCATCTGCTGTTCTTCGTAGGCGATTCCTGCCCGAACTATGCTGACGATTACTATAAACAGGTATCGAACTGCTCAAGCGTCGCGCCGAAGATCCTGATTGAGGACAAGGATAAGGCGGCGATCTACTATTCGTCAGGAACCACCGGACTCCCGAAAGCCATCCTGCATAACCACAGAGCTCTGATGCAGTCAGCACAGATGGAGGCCATGCATCATGAAACGACAAAAAACGATGTGTTCCTCTGCATCCCGCCTCTTTATCATACCGGCGCAAAGATGCACTGGTTCGGATCGCTGTACACTGGAAGCCGCGCCGTGCTTCTGAAAGGCAATACGCCTAAGGCGATCATGGATGCTGTCTCAAATGAAGGATGCACGATCGTATGGCTTCTCGTTCCGTGGGCGCAGGACCTTCTGATCGCGCTTGACAATGGCGAGATAAAGCTGAAAGATTACCGTACGTCACAGTGGCGCCTCATGCATATCGGAGCTCAGCCTGTGCCGCCAAGCCTGATAAGACACTGGCTCGAATATTTCCCGAACCATCAGTATGACACCAACTACGGCCTTTCCGAGTCTACCGGACCGGGATGCGTACACCTCGGGATGGAGAACATAAACAAAGTCGGCGCGATCGGTGTTCCGGGCTATGGATGGAAGACCAAGATCGTGGACGAGAACGGCAAGCAGGTCGAGCAGGGACAGGTCGGCGAGCTCTGCGTAAAAGGCCCGGGCGTCATGCTCGAATACTATAAGGATCCTGAGGCTACGAAAGAAGTGCTCAAAGGCGGCTGGCTCTATACTGGAGACATGGCTCAGCAGGACGAGGACGGATTCATCTTCCTGGTCGACAGAAAGAAGGATGTTATCATAAGCGGCGGCGAGAATCTGTATCCTGTACAGATCGAAGCTTTCTTAAGCGCGATGCCTAAGGTACACGACGTTGCTGTGATCGGACTTCCTGATCAGCGTCTCGGAGAGATCGCGACCGCGATCATCCAGGTAAAAGAAGGTATGACCTGCACCGAAGACGAGATAAATCAGTTCTGCATAGATCTGCCAAGATACAAGAGGCCGAAAAAGATCATATTCGCTGACGTTCCAAGAAACGCTACGGGAAAGATCGAGAAGCCTAAGCTCCGCGAGCGTTACGGAAGCGAGCGTCTGGTAGAGATGCAGAATAAGGGCTGACATCGATACATCGGTATTTGGCGATAAGGCCAAGACCCCTGCAATACCTGGGATACAGGCTGCAGGGGTCTTTTTATATCTTATTTAGATCGACTCTTTGTGATCATTCGTCCTTATGCTCTTCCACCGGCTTATCCTCGTTCTCTTCACTTTTGTTCTCCTTCAGAAAGCCGTGCAGCACGCAGCATCCGATCACGCATCCTGCCGCATACATCGGTAAAAGCGGCAGCATCACCTGTGCTGCGGTAAAGCCTATCATCGCAAGGCTGTACAGCCCGATCGCATTATTGCGGAATTTCATCGTGCCGCTTGTTTTTGAAGCGGAAGCGAAAGCATATACAGCAGCCATAAAGAACATGATTATCTGTATAACAAGGGTCGCGTTGCGTCCCCATGCTGTGTGATACTGCCCGGCTTCATCTAGCCAGAACACTACAGGGAAGAAGACGTTCACCACTACTATGATCATCTCGAAACCAAAGAGAAGCCATCCTGTGCTCTCGAGTATCACGCCGAAGATATTATCCTCATTCAGATAATCGATCACATACCATGTCCAGAGCAGCACCGACGCAGCCATGGCGATGAAATATACTGTGGTGTCAGCAAAAACCAGATTGGTCAGCTTTCTTTCGTACAGAATACCCCATAGGATATCAGTAATATAATAGACTGTTACAGCGGCCTGAAGCGCAAGATAAGATTTATATGCCGGCATGTTCCTCTTTTCAGGATTCCCTGACAGCATATCACGATTGGTTATGATGCTTATGATCAGGCCCAGAAAGCCGACGCTGGAATATAACATACTTTATCCCCTCTAGTTTTAACATCTGCTCAGATACTGTAAACTGATCTGCTATCGGTTAATTATATCACACAGGTCGTCTGTGATAAAGATTTTTGTTGACTGTATAAGTGAATAGCTTCATGTTATAATTATGTTAAATATTCCGTATTTACAACAGCATCCGGCAAAAGCAGCCAGGGTATACTGCAGCAGCAATGAATCACATCGTATTGTTCATTTTTAACAGCATTCTGTTCGGCATAGGCCTTGCGATGGATGCGTTCTCCGTATCCTGCGCGAACGGCCTCGCGGCGCCGGACATGCATATCAGCAAGTCGCTTAAGATCGCAGGTACATTTGGCGGATTTCAGACGGCGATGCCGCTTATAGGCTGGATATGCGTCCATACGATCGCAGAAAAATTCGAGGCGTTTCAGAAATTCATCCCATGGATAGCACTCGGACTTCTCCTCTACATCGGAGGAAGCATGCTGAAAGAAGGCATGTCCGGACATGCGGGAGACGACGCTGCCGGCGAAGTCGGAAACGGCACTCTCCTGATGCAGGGCGTGGCGACTTCGATCGATGCTCTGTCTGTAGGCTTTACGATAGCGGAATACAACTGGTCTGAAGCCCTGGCTGAGTCCGTTATAATCGGAGTCGTGACATTCGTGATCTGTCTGGCGGGCATACGGCTTGGCAAGACGCTAGGCACCCGTCTATCAGGCAAAGCCGAGATCCTCGGCGGAGCGATCCTCATCGCTATCGGCCTCGAGATCTTTATAACCGGCGTGTTCTGACGCGCTCTGTTCTACAACTGTTCCGGATCGGGGCATAAGCCGGTATTTACAGAAAGGATCATTTACTATGGAACTTAAACAGTTTTTCCCGGAGATAGATCCGGAAAAGCGGCTGGCACTGGGCTGCATGAGGCTCCCGCTAAGAAAGAGCGGCCTTGAATCTGCTATCGACTATGATCTCTGCAGTCAGATGGTCGACAGGTTCATGGAAGCTGGTTTTAATTATTTCGACACGGCGAGAGTATATCACGGCCGGGCAAGTGAGCGGATGATAAAGCGCTGTATCGCTGACCGCTATCCCAGGGAGTCGTTCGTGCTTACAAACAAGCTGTCTGACAGCTGCTTCAAAGCAGAAGAGGACATCCGGCCTCTGTTCGAAGATCAGCTCAGAGTGTGCGGTGTCCCGTATTTCGATTTCTACCTCATGCATGCGCTGAACCGTGAGAATTACGATAAATATCAAAACACTCACGCTTTTGAGACAGCACAGGAGCTTAAAGCCGAGGGAAAGATCCATCATGTCGGATTCTCATTCCACGACGATGCGGAATTCCTGGAAAAGATCCTGAATGATCACCCTGAAGTAGAGATCGTCCAGATACAGTTCAATTACTTTGATTTCAACAGCCCGTCAGTACAGAGCGGCAGGCTCTATGAGATCTGCGAGAAATATGACAAGCCGATCCTCGTCATGGAGCCTGTAAGAGGAGGGAGTCTTGCGAACGTACCGCCTGCTGCCGAGGCTGCATTCAGAAGACTCTGGGAGAAGGAATGTGAAGACGATCCTCTTCTGTCAGATGATGACAGGCCTTCAGCCGCTTCATACGCGCTCAGGTTCGCGGCTTCGTTCCCTCAGATCGCCATGGTCTTATCGGGTATGGGGAATATGGATATGATCGAGGATAACATCGATACTTTCACAGATCTCTGCCCAATAGATGAAGATGAGCTTGAGACGCTGGAGACCGTGAAGGCTCTGATAGAGGGTGAGGACATGATACAGTGCACGGCATGCCATTACTGCACTGCCGGATGCCCGCAGAAGATCCGTATACCTGATCTGTTCTCAGATTATAACAATCATAAGCTCTTCAAGACCTGGAACAGCAGCTACTATTACAATATACATACTGCTGACGGCGGAAAAGCATCTGACTGCATCAAATGCGGAAAATGTGAGCTTGCATGCCCTCAGAAGCTTCCGATACGAGAACTCCTGGAGGATGTGGCATCAACATTCGAAAAATAAAACAGTACTCGGTGTATTGGTTAATAGACAGAAACGGAGATGATCTGAATGATGACCAGAAAGTGCATTGCTTTGATAATGACGCTGATCCTGTGTCTTACACTCGTACAGCCGATCGCAGCAATGGCCGAAGATTCAGACATCAGCGGTAAAACAGAGACAGACGAAGCTGCCGACGCGGTATCGCCTGCGTTTCAGGTGAAAAAACTCACTGATCTGAACAACGCCGGAAAGCTCAGGAAGAGTGCCGGCATGGGAAGTGTTTCCTTTTCAGAGAACGAAGGAACGCCCGGCCTTTACATCCAAGGCCTCGCAGGCGAACTAAACACAGGTAGGATCATCATCGCCAATGAATATGATTTTGATGAAAGGCCAGAGGGGCGGAGAACTGACGTAAGCCCTGTCGGACGCATCTCTGTCGACGGTCTGTCTGACAAAAAGATAAAAGCAACGGTAAATGTCTATCTGGATGATGAGACCGAGCCCAGAGCGAGCATGCTCCTCAGAAAGCAGATGGGGAGCTCCGGCTGGAGCCGCGATGGGAACATGACAGCAGACGTGCTCGCGCAGAATATCACCGGCAGGCATAAAGTTTCTCTGGGATTCCGGATCGAAGGGATTGAACCAGGCAAGAGAACGACCCTTCTCATCAGGTCTCTCACTTTCTGCGAGAGCTCTGTTCCTGTCATGTATTTCAACCTGGATGAGTCTGATGGCTCGATCGACGCAATGAACGCATCTGACGACCACAGCGCAGAGTGCTACGGCAGCGTTACTCTTCAGGTCCCGGAAGGATACAAAAGCGAATTCTCAGATAAAGTTCAGACTACATCTGAAAACATGGAGCTTGAATACATCAGGGGACGCGGCAATTCTACCTGGGATATGGATAAAAAGCCATACAAGGTCAAATTCGATAAGAAACAGAATCTTCTGGGAATGGGCAAGAACAAGCACTGGGTACTTCTCGCGAACAGATATGACAATTCTCTTCTAAGGAACAGAGTCACCTACTGGATCGTCAGATATCTGGGTGTCGAGTTCGCTATAAAGTGCACTCCTGTTGATGTCGTAATGAACGGCAGATACTTCGGCAGCTATCTTCTCTCAGAGCAGGTGCGCGTCGGTGAGAACCGAGTGGAGATCGATGAGCTCGATGACAGCGTGAAAGACCCGGACTCGCTTGAGATCTCCGGCGGATATCTGCTCAATCTCAGCGGATACGATGAAGATGATGAAAGCTCATTCACAACAGAAAACGGAGGTTTCTTCAGCATCGAGAACCCCGATCTCAGGGAATACAGGTCTGAAGATGCCAGGAAGGCACAGTTCAGATATATAGCGCAGTACACCCAGTCCGTGGAAGATGCGATATTCGGAAACGACTGTAAGGATAAATATGGGCGTCATTACAGCACGCTGCTTGATGAAGACTCCGCTGTTGATTACTGGTGGATCCAGGAATTCTCCATAAACGGAGATGCTTATAGCGGCGGAAGCAATTATTTATATAAGAAGAGAGATGTAAAGAACACGGACGGCAGTGTTCAGCCCGAAAAGCTCTACTGGGGGCCGCTCTGGGATTTTGATTACGTCGCATGGGGCAATCCAAATTCCGATCCGGACAAATATGAAGACTTCAACAACACGAATCATGAGTGGATGACCAGGCTCCGGTCAAATGATGAATTCTGCAGAAGACTGAAGGCAAGATGGTCTGAACCGGCAGGCGATGCTGAGAATCGTTACAGCACGCACCTTTCTGACGCTATTGAAGAAGTCGTAAAGGAAGGTGGCGTAATCGATCAGTATTACGATCAGATCAGAGTTTCCGAGTACTATGACAATGTAAAATGGGGGTTCTATAACAGCGGAGGCGGAGGATACAGCTATGGCGACGAAGACGAGCCGGAAGATGAGCCTGACGACGAACAGATCGATCCCGACCAGACTTTTGAGTCCGAAGTCGAGCAGCTGAGAAACTGGATAAAGCTGCGCGCTTCATGGGTCGGGGATAATATACAGGAGATCGGCGTACCTTCATACAAGATACGTTTTCTGATAAAAGGAAAAGAGCTAGAGTCCCGGACATACACTGAAGACTCGGAATTCGGGGAGCTGCCGAAAGCGCCTGCCCGTGACGGTTACACATTCATCGGGTGGTTTGACGAGAACGGATATGAGGCGACAAAAGAGACTACCGCCGACTACGACATGGACTTTTTCGGCAAATATGTAAAGACCAGCAAACTCAAGAAAGCAAAAAATGTATATTTCAGCGAATATGACGTGTATTCCTGGTTCACAGGATATGAAGAGGAAGACACCTATTCACCTGAATACGTACTGATGCCAGAAGATTCCGCACCGGAGACCATAAAATGGTCTGTGAGCGACCCGGAGACTGCCGTGGTCGATGAAGACGGCAATGTGAAAATAAATAAGCCGGGTACAGTCACAGTCACGGCGAAACTTTCATCCGGCGTGAAAAACTCATATCGTCTGACATTCTTAAGCGACGAAGAGGAAATGCAGGATGTCGAGAGGCTTACACTGAACAGGTCCAGTATCAGCCTGAAGACCGGGGCATACACACAGCTCCGCGCCGATAAAAGACCGAAACCGCATTATACCTCATATACCGACTGGTTCACGACAGATCCTGACGTGATCTCTATCAGTGATATGGGTATAATCAAGGCAAAGAGGCCCGGCTCCACGATCGTGGTCGCTATCGATTCGGAAAGCCGAAAGTATGCCGTTTGCAAAGTGACAGTAACAGCGTCCAGGGCCTACGCGAAGTCGGCAAAGGTAAAAGGCGTCAAAGCAAAAGCTGTGAGATCAGGGAAGAAGCGCAGCGTCAAAGTCTCCTGGAAGAAGGTCCCCGGCGTGAGCGGATACTATGTGCTCAGATCCACAAAGAAGACCGGCAAATACAGTAAGGCCGGGACTGTCAGGAAAGCTAAAACAGCCAGATGGACAGACAGAAAAGTCGTCCGCGGAAAGACATATTATTATAAAATACAGCCGTACACGAAGATCTCGGGAAAAACATACAAAGGAAAGAAGTCTGCGGCTGCAAAAGTAAAAGTGAAATAAAAGGATATGCACAGAGACGGCAGAGGAACATTTGCGAGAGCGGTTCCTCTGCCGTCTTCAGTACACGTCTTATTGATTATCATTTACTCAGGTAGTATACTTTTGTTAATCAGATTTGTATATGACACGTTGGAGGTATGACATGTATAAGATCTCTTCGATCCCGGGTATGTACTCGAGGAAGCTGATAACTGCTGATCAGGCTGCCGCTCTGGTCAAGAAGAATTTCCGTATCCACTACGGGACAGGCCTTGGAGTGCCTCAGGATATAGACGCGGCGCTCGGAAAGCGCGCCAAGAAGCTCAAGGGCGTTGAAGTGCTGAGCAACATCACCATTCCAAGAGCTCCTTTCCAGATCTATCAGGGCTCAGACTCTGTAGACCAGGTAAGATTCAGTTCAGCACACTTCAGCGGAGCTGACAGGAAGATCAACAAGGACGGCCGCTGCTGGTACATCCCTATGCTTTTCAATGAGCTCCCATATTACTGGGATCTGAATGAAAAAGGAATAGATATCATCTTCATTTCCGTCGGCCCTATGGATAAGTATGGAAACTTCAATCTCGGACCTCAGGTAGCCGATGAATGGAGAGCTATCGAGGTCGCGAAGAAAGTCGTTGTCGAAGTCAATCAGAACATGCCGCGCGCATTCGGCGAGAAGGCTTTCCTGAATATCGCAGACGTCGACTACATCGTAGAGAGCAGCAATCCTACTCTTGCAGAGATCCCTGGGAAAGAAGCCGATGAGGACGATCAGAAGATCGCTGAGTTCGTAGTAGACAGGATCAAGAGCGGAAGTACTCTGCAGTTAGGTATCGGCGGACTTCCTGCAGCTATAGGCAAGATGCTTGCGGACTCCAACGTCAAAGACCTGTCCGGCCACACCGAGATGCTCGTTGATTCCTACGTTGATCTCTACAACGCAGGCAAGATCACCGGACATAAGAAGAATCATCCGGGCAAGATCGTATACGGCTTTGCAGGCGGAACAAAGAAGCTGTATGACTTCATCGACGACAACCCTATTTGCTATACGATGCCTGTAGAATATGTCAACAATGTACAGACGGTTGCTGATATACCACAGTTCGTATCAATAAACAGCTGTATCCAGCTCGACCTGTTCGGACAGATCGCATCCGAGTCAGCAGGTCCGAGACAGATCTCCGGAACAGGAGGCCAGCTGGACTTTGTTCACGGAGCATTCCTGTCTGAAGGCGGCCAGAGCTTCATCTGCCTGCACTCCACACGCATGAACAAAGACGGCTCGCTTTCATCTTTGATCAACCCGACGCTTCCAGAAGGGACGATCGTGACGACGCCAAGATCAGCTACGAACTTCGTCATCACCGAATACGGCGCGGCGAATCTGAAAGGCCGCACGACATGGGAGCGTGCTGAGATGCTGATCAACATCGCGCACCCTGACTTCAGGGAAGATCTGATCAAGGTTGCGGAAAAGCTGGGCATCTGGACACAGACCAGCAAGTGCACCTGGTAAGCAAACAGATAGACAACACAAAACCCCGACATCGTGAAGGTGCCGGGGTTTTTGATTCCTATAAGTCAGTCTGCTTATGCGGCTTTGTGCCTGCGGATCAGGGTTCCGATAAGTATGGCGAGTACACAGACGACCAGATTTACGATTATGGCCATAAAACTCCCTTCGATACCGAAATTCTCGTCAAAGAACATACTGCTGGTCCTGTTTGCCGTCGTACTGAATATAGACGCCACGGCAGGTTTACCGCTGTCTGGAAGTCCGAACAGAAAGTCCTGGGTGAAATTCCACATCATGTGTGCGGTACATGCGATCCAAAGATTATCAAAGTTGTAATACAGAGAAACAGAACTATCAGGAAAACAGTATGTCCAAGATACATCGCAGCATGCTCGTATCCGGGATCAAGGCCAAGCGAAGCAGCCCAATCTAAATACCTTGGCCTTAAGAAATAGCCAAAATAACTCAGTCCATAGCCAAGCATGAACACCGTGACTATGGTCGCGATCACTGAACTTTTTTCATTTGTATTCTGTTCTTCCATGGTGCGCCGACCTTTCTTCTTATCTTACTTTACCGAAGAAGTATATGCTGTCCTTTTTCAGGTATTTTATGAACTTCTCCTTTTCCACTTTGCTCATGTTCGGACATCTGAACGTTATTTTCTTAGTTCTCTTCTTAGAGAGGATACGGTCCAAAACGAATACGCAGTATGACTGCAGTTTTGGATGCTTTTTGCCGAGGAGTTTTATGGTGCTGAGCTTGGAGCAGCCCAGGAACGTGTCATCTTTGATAGACTTCAGCTTTTTGGGGAAAGTGACCGTCTTAAGGCTCTTGCAGCCCTCGAATGCACCGCTGTCGATAACTGTCACCCTTGACGATGACGGGAAGGAGACTTGTGTAAGTTTCTCGCATCGATAGAATGCTTCCTTTGGTATCTTCGTAACAGATGTGCTGATCTTTACTTTCTTCAATTTCCTGCACACCTCGAATGCATTCCTGCCGATATAAGTCACCTGGCCCGGGATCTCGAGCTCTGTGAATGCACAGCCGCCGAAAGAACAAGGCCCGATCTTTTTCAGCCCTTTTCCCCATTTGACATCAGCGAGACTGCTGCAGCTGCTGAAAGCGTACTGTCCGATCTCAGTCACGCTGTCCGGGATCGTTATAGACCTGATCTTCTTAAGCCCGTAAAAAGAGTATTCTTCTATGGCGGTAATGCCCTCAGGAATCGTGATCTCCTCTAAACTGCTGCAGCAGTAGAATGCGCCATCACCTATATATCCGACTGATCCTGGAATATTAACCGTATCCAGATACTCGCTGTTATTGAACGCATATGCTCCTATGGATCTCAGACTCTCCGGCAGAGTGACTTTCTTTAACATGTTGTCCTCGTTGAGTATATTAAAGAAATTATTGCCGATACTGGTCACACCTTCCTCAACGACGACTTCTCTGACGCGAGACCAGTCGATGACATTATCCTTTTCATAATCGTGTGTAGGACCGGTACCGGATATCACGCCAAGGTAGCTGCTATAGTCACTGTAAGACCAGTGCGGCCCGGTCTCGGGATCGTCATACCGTTCCCATGTTATAAGCCCGTAGATCTTATATGATACGTCGTCGCCGCATTTTCCCGACAACTCCTGTCCGTCTGGATCATGCGCGATATACGTCGTCGGTTCATGGCTGAACATACTTGCTTCTACCGCCTGTATCGCATCGGTATATTCTCCGTTAGGGAGGGCCGTTCCGTCCGCAGGTTCCCCTTCAGCAAAAGCAGTCTCAGCCGCCGCTGTCATCATAGTGATGCTCACCGCAATAACGATCAAAACCATCAGCGCTGTTGTGTATAGTCTGCCGTTGTATCTTTTCACCATGTCTGATCTCCTGTAGTATTATTCATCTGTTAATCGTATTATATCATATTATAACTGTCCGGGGGTCAGTATGTGTTATATCCTGTTCTCGTCAGCAGCGTTGAAGTAGGACGTATCTGATGGTATAATTATGTTTTGTGGAAGAATGCTTTGATGGAGGCACATATAATGGCAAAAGACGGATATACAAGCGCGTTTTCGGAGAGATATCCGAGCGCTGAAATGAAATACCTCTTCTCGCCGGAAAAGAAATTCCGGACGTGGAGGAAGCTCTGGATCGCACTGGCGGAGGCCGAACAGGAGCTGGGTCTTGACATTACGGACGAGCAGATCGAAGAGCTTAAGGCTCACGCGGACGACGTGAATTATGAAGCAGCGGAAGAACGCGAAAAGGTGGTCCGCCACGACGTGATGTCACATGTATACGCTTACGGCCTGCAGTGTCCTGCGGCAAAGGGGATAATCCACCTCGGAGCGACGTCATGCTACGTTGGAGACAATACAGATGTCATCATTATGACCGAGGGGCTGCGGCTGATAAGGAAAGAGCTTCTGAACGCTATAGATAAGCTTGCGGCATTCGCAGACCAGTACAGATCGCTTCCAACCTTGGCATTTACTCACTACCAGGCGGCGCAGCCTACGACTGTCGGCAAGAGAGCAACGCTATGGCTGAATGACCTCATGCTCGACCTTGCCGACGTGGAATATGTGCTGAGCACGATGAAGCTGCTCGGATGCAAGGGAACGACCGGGACTCAGGCTTCGTTTATGGAACTGTTCAACGGCGACCATGAGAAGTGCAAAGCGCTGGATAAGAAGATCGCAGAAAAGATGGGTTTTGACGCCTGCGTACCTGTGTCCGGACAGACATACAGCCGGAAGTACGACAGCCGTGTGCTCGCCATGCTCGCAGGCATCGCACAGTCTGCTCACAAGTTCAGCAACGACATCAGACTCCTTCAGCACATGAAGGAGATCGAGGAGCCGTTCGAAAAGACACAGATCGGATCATCGGCTATGGCATACAAGAGAAATCCTATGAGATCCGAGAGAATGGCTTCGCTCGCGAATTACCTCATGTCTGATTCAATGAATCCGCAGATAACTGCAGCGACACAGTGGTTCGAGAGGACGCTGGACGACTCCGCAAACAGGAGGATCTCGGTATCTGAAGCGTTTCTCGCAGCTGACAGTATACTGCAGCTCTATATAAACATTTCTGACGGTCTGGTCGTCTATCCGAAAGTGATCGAGGCGCATCTCATGGCTGAGCTTCCGTTCATGGCGACGGAGAACATCATGATGGACGCTGTGAAAGCGGGCGGCGACAGGCAGGAGCTTCACGAAAGGATCCGCGAGCTCTCCATGGAGGCAGGCAGAGTCGTGAAAGAAGAAGGAAAGCCGAACGATCTTCTCGACAGGATAGCGGCAGATCCGATGTTCACCTCACTCGGCGTGACCAGAGACTCCCTGGCTTCAGTTCTGAACCCGGCGGATTACGTCGGACGCGCGCCGGAACAGGTCACTGAATACCTGAACGAAGTGGTGAGGCCTGTCCTGGATGCAAATAAAGATCTGCTGGGCGAGAAGGCAGACATAAACGTATAAATTCTGAGATAATAGAAAGGCTGAGATCAACGTATAAAGGCTGAGATGATAGAAATACTGAGATAATAGAAAGAAGGAAACAGAATGGTTAAAGCGATTGTCGGCGTTAACTGGGGCGACGAAGGTAAAGGCAAGATAACGGATATGCTCGCAAGCCAGGCGGATGTCGTGGTAAGGTTCCAGGGCGGAAGCAATGCGGGTCATACTATCAAAAACAAATACGGTAAATTCTCATTACACATGCTCCCTTCAGGGGCTTTTTATGAAAATGTGACGTGCGTGCTCGGAAACGGGGTCGCGCTGAACATCCCCAAGCTCATAGATGAGATCGACGGGCTCACATCACAGGGCGTTCCTGCTCCGAAGCTGCTCATCTCTGACCGGGCTCAGGTCGTGATGCCGTATCACGTGCTCCTCGACGGATATGAGGAGGAAAGGCTTGCGGGCAAGTCGTTCGGTTCTACGAAGTCGGGCATAGCGCCATGCTATTCTGATAAGGCGGCAAAGATCGGCTTCCAGGTGAACGAGCTTTTCATGCCGGAGAAGGAACTCCGCGAACGCATCGAGAACGTATGCACGATCAAAAACACGCTGATAAAACATCTGTATCATAAGCCGGAACTTGATCCGGATGAGCTTTATGATACGATGATGGAATATAAGGAAATGGTCAAGCCGTATGTGGCTAACACGGAGAGATTTCTCTCAGATGAGCTGAAGGCCGGAAAGACGATCCTTCTGGAGGGCCAGCTTGGCTCAATGAAGGATCTTGACCACGGGATCTACCCGATGGTGACAAGCTCCAATACGATCGCAGGCAACGGCGCCTGCGGCGCCGGCATTCCGCCTTATGAGATCAAGGATATAATCGCTGTTACCAAAGCGTATTCATCTGCTGTAGGCGCGGGCGCCTTCGTCTCCGAGATATTCGGAGACGAAGCCGACGAGCTGAGGGCGCGCGGCGGTGATGGCGGTGAATATGGCGCCACCACCGGGCGCCCGCGCCGCGTAGGCTGGTACGACTGTGTAGCGTCCCGCTACGGATGCCGTATTCAGGGAGCAACAGAAGTAGTTCTGACCGTGCTCGACCCGCTCGGCTATCTGGACGAGATCCCTATCTGTACAGCATATGACATCAACGGTAAGATCACGGAGGATTTCCCGAACACTACTTATCTGTATCAGGCAAAGCCTGTTCTGGAGAAGCTTCCAGGCTGGAAGTGTGATATAACCGGGATCCGCACATGGGATGAGCTCCCGGAGAACTGTAAGGCATACGTAGACGAGATCGAGCGCCGTATCGGAGTTCCGATCACCTACGTTTCAAACGGACCTTCACGTGAAGACATCATAAAGCGCGAGCCGAAGATCTGACCGCGCTTATCTACGAACTGGGTTTTGTTAGAGGATATGCCGGTCCGCGGGCGGCATTTTCTGGCATAAAAGGGGGTCAATATGTTCACTGACGCACTTAGATCTGTCTGGGTAGAAGTAAATCTGAGCAATCTGGACTATAACGTCAAACAGATATATAAGAAGATCGGGCCGGATCCTGAGATGCTTGCAGTCATCAAGGCTGATGCATACGGGCACGGCGTCCGCAGAGTCGCAGAGGTGCTGCGCGAGAACGGCGTCAAGACTTTTGCTGTTTCCACGATGAGCGAAGTTGTGACACTTCGTGAGGCGGGAGCCCGCGAGGAGATCATTATCCTCGGCATAACGCCTAACATGTACACCGACATGCTCGTCCGCTACGACGTGACGCCGGCCGTCTGCACTTATGACAACGCAAAGGCGATAAGCGACGTCGCAAGGATCCAGGGCAGAAAGATCTTCGGCATGGTCGCAGTCGACACCGGAATGGGCCGTATAGGCTACCAGTGGGATGATACTGAGCACGCCATAGCAGAGATCAAAAAGATGGAGAGACTGCCGAACTTCAAGGCAAAAGCCCTGTTCTCACATCTCTCCACCGCAGATGAAAAGGATAAATCTTATTCTGAGCTCCAGGAGCAGCGCATGGTCTATTTCCGCGACGCCGTGAGAGCCGCCGGGATCAATATCCCATTCGTCACCATGGCGAACAGCGCGGCGATCATGGATCTTCCGTCGACACATTACGACGCTGTGCGGCCTGGCATCATCCTGTACGGAGTCTATCCTTCAGAGGATGTGGACAAATCGCAGCTCGACCTGCGTCCGTGCATGTCGGTCAAAGCCAACATCATTCATCTGAAGACTCTGAAGAAAGGCTGCGCTGTAAGCTACGGCCGTTCATTCATCTGTAAACGCGATTCCAAGATCGCTACGATCAACCTCGGCTACGCTGACGGATTCCCTCGCGCTTATTCAAAGAAAGGCAAAGTCATCGTAAACGGCGTCGTCTGCCCTATCGCAGGAAACATCTGCATGGATCAGTGCATGATAGACGTGACAGACGTACCTGATGTAAAATACGGCGACGAAGTCATCATCATGGGATCCGACGGAAAGAACACCATCTCTCCGGAATACATCGCCGAATGCACAGGCACCATCAACTATGAGATCCTATGCGCCTTCGGCCAGAGACTCCCGAAAGTATACGTAAGGTAATTTAATTACATCTTTTACTGAAAAGAGCGTCAGCAAAAAGCCGACGCTCTTTTGTTTTTCCTTGCAGAATATCCGGTATACTATTCTGTATTACTGTTTAAAAAGCAGTTATTCCTTTGCCCCAGTATGGTGTATACGATATACTCCAGGTAACGCTCCCGTGCTTCAGATCGCCCTCTTTACCTTTGGCTTTGAAAGAAAACTTCTTTGTACCATATTTCTTTACATTTACTTTTTTGTTTTTGATAGTCTTACTGAAGAGCTTTTTCCCGTCAGCATAAACAGTTATCTTGATTTTCTTATATTTCTGGAGTTTGAACATACGATTATTTATCGCATAGCAGGTTATGGTGTACTTCTTTCCAGACCCGGATATCTTCTTTAATATGACCTGTCCTTTACCATAATCATAATTTTTATAATTAGTTGAGACACTGCGGCTCATCACATTTGCTTTTGCCTTCATAGCATTGGATGTGCCTTTGATCGTGCTGCCTCCAGATTCAACATATGGTATGACCTTGTACTTGGCTTTACCGGCGCCTTTCCTGGCTATAGTCACTTTATTAGTAAATGCACCTACAGTCTTGACCTTTTTGTTTCCCATATACACATAATAACCCGATGCCCCTGAGGAACCGCTCCACCTTATAATTGCCTTATTCGCTGATATCCTGGTCGCATATACTTTGTTCTTCTCGACCGAAGCAGACTTTACTGTGAGATCGTATGCCTTCTGGAAATAGTCTTCTCCGTTTACACGGCTGTAAAGCGCAACTGTAATAGGGTTGGTACCATATGAGATAGGCACATCCACAGCCGGGACATAACTCATCGAGGTCGCCGTGGTCCCTGCAAGAAGCTTACTGTCTTTGTAAAATCTTATCACAGAGCTATATGCCGTAGTCGTGTAGCTGCTGCTCGCCGATTCATAGTATTCACCTAGTTTTGAGAGCGTGATGGAACTGAACGTCACTTTGTCCGCAGTAGCAGTATACATGAAACTTGTTGTATTAAAGTCTCCCTTGATCGCAAACCTGTCTTTTATGCCGTAAGTCCTGCTGTTATTGTTGTAGTGCGAATCGTTCCCTCCTGTGGACAACTGTATCCCAATTATTTCGCCGCCTTGAGGGTAGTATGACACAGGTACTTTAGTCGAGAACGTGCTCCCGCTCAGCGTTGTCTCGAGTGATATCCACTGGCTGGTAGGAGAATTGAAAGAACTGTCTGTGTCAGCGAACGATGCCGCGGAGAAACCGACTTCAACCTCACCGCTGTCTACCATCGAAAGAAATTCGGTGCCTGACATTCCATACGCTGTACCGAGGTCCGCCGCTGTAACAGATAATATTTCGCCGTTATATATTTTCCCATCAGAACAGACGCCCTGGATAGGTACGTCGCTCAAATCTACATCTCCGCCCGCGTGGGCTCTTCAATTCCCGGGGTCCTGACTCCAATCGCAGCCATCATTGCAGGAATCATCAAAATCGCTACAGCTACTGCTAATACAAGCAGCAGTTCTCTTCTAACCGACTGTCTCATCATCAAAACCTCCTTTATTTTCTTTGCGCCCGGCAGGCGTCATCTGCCAATATCAAACCAGGTCTTTCTACCCAAAGTATATCTATAGAAATGCAAGAAAGCAATTGTTTTTACTGTACTTCTTTGATACGGGAAACGGCAGTATAATGGCGAAGGCTCGTTTTCCAAGCAAAGAGGGCTCGTTCGAGTCTTCTTAACAGAAGAAATGTTGAATTTGGGCTTGAACCAGGCCATATTGTTGCACAAGAACAAATCCTAATTTGCCGAGATGTGTGTTATTTCGTCAAAATGTGATTTGCCGAGATGCGTGTTATTTCGTCAAAATGTGATTTGCCGAGGTGCGTGTTATTTCGTCAGATTGTGGTTTGCCGAGGTGCGTGTTATTTCGTCAGATTGTGGTTTGCCGAGGTGTTAACAGCATGCTGATCTATACAGAATTTCAGAAACAGCCGAAAAACCTATGATTCCGTCTACAGATAGCAAAAAACTAACGGAAATGATATCACTTTGCATGATTTTTCTCATTCTGTAGACGGAAACAGCCGGAAAATCCATGATCCCGTCTACAGATAGCAAAAAAGAATCGGAAATGATATCACTTTGCACGATTTTTCTCATTCTGTAGACGGAAACAGGCAGAAAATCATTGATTCCGTCTACAGAAAGCAGGAAACTAACGAAAATGATATCACTTTGCATGATTTTTCTCATTCTGTAGACAGAAACAGCTGAAAAACCTATGATTCCGTCTACAGATAGCAAAAAACTAACGGAAATGATATCACTTTGCATGATTTTTCTCGTTCTGTAGACAGAAACAGCCTACAGGAGTGGATTCTGTAGAAAAAAGAGCAAGAATTTGATGGAAAGTGTAGTAAAACGAGCAATTACGAGACGTTTTTCTACAGAGACAGCTCCGAGAAGGGGCTCCTGCAGCTGTAATATAACAGCCTTTATCCAATGCTGTTATGTGTTGAGACTCCGAATTCAAAAAGGGCATGCTCGGCTCTTCCGAACACGCTCCTTTTATTATCCTTATATATTTTGATTCTGCTATGCAGGCGCCGCCGCGGAAAATCCTTACGGTCTAAGCAATCCTGTAACGAACACCATGAACGGCATCTTCCCGTTTTTCGGCCACACCGGCTCGATATCGAAGAGGTCTTTTGAGAGTTTCATGACATCTCCACCGAGAGACTCCAGGTTGTGGCGCATATACTGCGGGAACCGGCACGGCTTTCCCTGCTGGCGCGCACAGTTTCCGAGGCCGCATATATCGCATGCCCCGCCAAGAAGCCCGACACTTCCGGGCTGCTCCTTCTCCTTTATATACAGTTCCTGCGCAAGCTCAGCACGGCACTTGTAGAAGAACACCTGGAAATCAAGGTCATCATAGTCGCCCTCTTCCTCTTCAAATATGTACTTGCGGCAGTAGATCACCACCGACTTATACTTCTTGAGAAATTCGATCGGATCAAAGTCGAACGGCGGGCAGGCCCAGGTCACCCCATAATACGGGCACTCTTTGCATGCCGCAAGAAACTTGGGGACGTCCACATAATTCTTTATGTATTCATCCATATCCAGCCGAGCTTCAAAGTTCTCTACACGCATTTTCTCTTCCTCCTGAGCGGTACCGATACCACCCTGATGTCTGCGCTGTCTGCGCCTAAGCTGCAGGACCTCGTCTTCGCTGTCCTGCTACCTCTATTCTACAACTGCTGTCAACAGAACTGCCAGCCGTTATACTTTATGTTTCGCCAGCCGCTGTCGTTACTTTGTAGTTTGCCAGCTGTTATACTCTGTGGTTTGCCGGCCGCTGTCGTTACTTTATAGTTTGCCAGCCGTTATACTTTATAGTTTGCCAGCTGTTATACTTTGTAAACATATTCCGCGCGTCCCATGGAATTCGTCATATGACGCGACATGGCCGCGACTGCCGATTCTGTATCGCGCTTCTCGAACGCTTTGAGGATCTCCCGGTGCTCATCCACGATCTGCTGCAGGAATTTTGGCTCATAGAAGATCGGCCGTGTCGTCTGCTCGATGTACTCTTTATACGATCTTAAGACCTGCGACATGAATCTGCTTCCTGTCGCATTATAGATGATCTCATGAAATTCTTTGTTGGACGCTAGCACGCGGGCACTGTCAGCCTGATCTACATAGCCCTGCATCTCCTCGCACTTCTCGGCCATCCTGCTGATCTCTTCGTCCGTGATGCGCTTTACCGCCCACTCGACCGTGAGTTCTTCAAGAACCTTACGGACAGCATAGACGTCCTCAATGTCTCTCTTTGTGAATCCTCTGGCAAAACATCCCTTGTTAGGTACGTATTCGATAAGACCTTCTTCCTCCAGCTGCTTGAACGCCTTGCGTATCGGAGTCCTGCTCACCCTGAGCTCCTCCGCCACATGCGTCTCCTTGATCTTCTCGCCGATCTTATATTCACCCTTCAGAATACGCGCCCTGATCACTCCTGCAATGCTGTCAGTAAGTGAATCAAACTGCGTAAGCTTTCTCTCAGCCATAATTCCATCTCCAAAAGCTCCATTTCACACCTTTCCGGAAGGGATAGTCTCCACCCGGACCTGGAATAGATGTGTTCAGGACAGATGTGTTCAGGAGCATATTCATGCCAGTACCTTACAGGCGCTTTTACAATATGTGGTTTTCCAGCACCTGTTTCTGGAAATCAAAATCCTTTATCTGCAGATAGTATTCTGCGGAATCAATGAGGGCTTTCATCGGGCAGAGTCCGATAAGCTCGCTCTCTGTCACCGTCACTCCGTAGCGCTTTGCTTCCGCCTTGACCAGCTCAAAGACTCTGTAGATCGGCGCGATCTCGTAATTTGTGAGATTGCAGGACACCTGCGCGTATTTCCTGCCGGTCTCCTCATCCTCTATTGCAAAGCCCATCGCCTTTACCGAAGCCAGACCTCCGTCTTTCTCCCTGATGATCTTTGCGATGTTCTTCGCTACCTGTACATCGTCTGTATTCAGGTTGAAGTTGTAAGCGATGAGTGGCGGCCTCGCACCTACTGCAATAACTCCTGCTGTTGGATGGATCCTTCTTCCGCCGAAGTCAGGCTCCCAGTCAGGCTCCTGCACTTTTTCCGCCATTCCCTCGAACTGGCCCTTTCTTATCGTCACCAGGTTTTTACGCTCAGGCCTTGTCGCTGAGTATTCATAAAGGAATACCGGGACATCTGCCTCTTCAGCAATTCTTTTTCCTACCTTTTTTGAAAGCTCCACGCAATCATCTGTTGTGCAGTCTTTGATCGGAAGGAACGGCATCACGTCGACCGCACCCATCCTCGGATGCTCGCCCTCATGCTTCGTAAGGTCGATCAGTTCCGCCGCTTTCTTTACAAGCTTTACACTGGCTTCCTCGACACCTGCGGCATCGCCGATATACGTGATCACCGACCGGTTGTGGCTCTCATCCGATGAATAGTCGAGCAAAGTGCACCCTGCCGTCGTTCTGATCTGATCCACACAAGCCTCGATCACTTCTTTGTTTCTTCCTTCGCTGATATTTGGGATACTCTCAATTATCTGTGCCATATTATCCTCCCGTAGCTTTTTCTTTATCATATGCCGCCCCGCTCCGGCTCTTGCCTGGCAGAGCCTGACCGCCGGAGTTTACTGGTCCAGCGCATCTTCAGCATAGTTGTACAGTCCGTCTGCTATGCCTGTCCCGTCCAGTACGGCTTCATCTGCCCTTTTTGCGAGCTCTGCCGCCAGATCTTTGTCCTTGATACCCGGCAGATTGATCTTTACGTTCATATAAGCGCCCTGAATGCATAGCTTGAGGTTCATCACGCCGACCCCGAAATCTGACATGCAGTTGGGGTTGAACTTGCCTGCGAGCTTCTCGGCAGCCTCGAGCGCTTTAAGAGCATGCTCCATGTTCTCAAGCGGAACTTCGGTCGATGCGATCGTGCCCTTCTGAATCGCCTCGCTTCTTGCAGCTTTCTCTTCATCCGTGCTCTTAGGCATCGCGAACGCATCCATGACGAGATCAAACGCCTCGGTATCACGGTCTATTCCCGCGGTCAAAGCCTCCTCAGCTTCTTCCAGAACAGGCCTGACCTCTTTTATCACATCCTCAAAATCTCTATATTTCTCTTTCCCTGCTGTGAGGCTGCATACCATGAGGAGCAGTCCCGCCCCCTGAGCGCCGGCCAGCGCGCTGACCGAGCCGCCTCCCGGTGCCGGAGCATCTGATCTGAGAGTTTTGAGATATTCATTTACCTTAAGATCGATCAGTTTTTCTGCCATACTTTCTCCTATACCTTATTTATCCTGCTATCTGGGACAATTACAGCACACGTCCCTTTTTGATGACTGTCCTCACCTGATTGCTGCAGAACCTGTAGCATAGCATCTCAAAGTCAGGAACGTCCCAGATGCAGATATCTGCTTGCTTGCCCGCTTCAAGGGTGCCGACCTTTTCTCCCATGCCCATAGCGCATGCCGGATTGATTGTGACAGCCGTCAGCACCTCTTCAGGGAACAGCCTGTACTTCAGATATGCCAGGTTGATCACGAACTGCAGATTGAGTGTCGGGCTTGAGCCAGGATTGAAATCTGTGGAACAGGCCACCGGGATCCCCATCTCTATCATCTTCCTTGCAGGCGCAAATCCTGCGTTAAGATAGAACGATGTAGCCGGAAGGCACATTGCGGTAACTCCTCCTGCTGCCATAGACTCGAGTCCTTCCTGGTTTATGCTGATCAGATGCTCAGCGCTTGCCGCACCAAGTTCTCCTGCGAGTTTTGATCCGCCTATCGCGGCGATCTCATCTGCATGGATCTTAAGCCCAAAGCCCAGTTCCTTGGCTTTTTCCAGATACCTGCGGCTCTGCTCATAGTTGAACACCGAGTCCTCGGTAAATACGTCAGCGTAATCAGCTAGATCGTGTTCCTTTACATATGGCAGCATCTCGTTTATGACGACGTCCATGAATCTGTCCGCCGCGCGGTTGTGCTGCTCAAGCGTCTCCTGTTCACCCGGCTCTACTTCTTTGAACTCCTGCGGAACAGCGTGAGGTCCGAGGAATGTGGAGACCACGTCCTGCGGGCACTCTGCGTTCAGGCGCTTGATGACTCTCAGCATCTTGTATTCGTTTTCTGCGTCAAGGCCGTAGCCGCTCTTTGCTTCTACTGTCGTAACTCCAAGAGATCCCATCTCCTGAAGAAAGCCTTTGGTCTTCTCAAAGAGCTCATCTTCACTTGCTTCTCTTGTATGTCTAACCGTATCGAGGATCCCTCCTCCTGCGCGGAGGATGTCCAGATATGAGGCGCCTTTCAGCTTCATCGGGATCTCATGCTGCCTGTAGCCGCCGAAGACCATATGAGTGTGCCCTTCGACGAGGCCTGGAGTAACGAGGCTTCCTCCGGCATCGATGACCTTGCAGGTCTTATCGCCATTAGCAGCCGCCTTCATAGTCTCGACAGCTCCTTCCGGGAGTTTTCCTTCTGACGTTATCTCTTTTATGATCCCGTCCTCAGCATAGATAGAAGCATCCTTGAGCTTAAGGTTCTGTCCCTGCTGCTCGCCTTTGTGGCTGAAGCTCCCTGTCGGAGTCTGCAGCAGGCCGATGTTCTTAACTAATAGCCTGTACATTTTATTCCCTCATCGATATATAACAATGACGCGGCCCGCTCTGCCCCGGAGCAGAACGGGCCATTATTGCGATTCTCTATTCACCAGCTGTTCCCGGTCCAGGCTGTCGCGCCTGCCATGGATACCTCCGGCTAATCCATGAACTTATCGACTGTGGCCTCTACCAGATCGTCGTCCGCGATGAACGGAAGAGTGATGTGGCCCTTGCCGGCGTATTTCTTGTTGTACTCTGCCGATGTTGAGAGAGCATGCTCATTGCGCGCCCAGCTTCTTCTTGCAACACCGCCCATTACATCCCACATGACAGCAGCTTTGATGATCTCGTCAGTTCTTTCGGAGCCATCGAGAAGAAGTCCGAAACCGCCGTTGATGGCTTTGCCGATACCTACGCCGCCTCCGTTATGGAGTGCGCAGAGCGACATTCCTCTAGCCGCGTTTCCGGCATAGCACTGTACTGCCATATCTGCCATGACGTTCGATCCGTCTTTGATGTTGGATGTCTCACGGAACGGTGAATCTGTTCCGGATACGTCGTGATGGTCACGTCCCATCATGATCGGGCCGCATTTCCCTTCACGGACGAGCTTGTTGAATGCAAGCGCGATATCGCGGCGGCCTTCTGCATCCTGATAAAGGATCCTTGCCTGTGTTCCGACTACGAGCTTGTTCTTCTTGGCATCGCGGATCCATACCCAGTTGTCTCTGTCCTGAGCACGTCTCGTAGGATCGATGACCTCCATCGCTGTCTTATCTGTAAGATCGAGGTCTTCAGGCTTTCCGGAGAGGCAGCACCATCTGAACGGACCATATCCATAGTCGAACAGGACCGGTCCCATGATGTCTTCTACGTATGACGGCCAGATGAATCCGTCTTTATCGTCTATTCCGTTCTTGGAGATCTCTTTGATGCCAGAGTCATACATCGCCTTCATAAAGCTGTTGCCGTAATCAAAGAAGTAAGAACCTCTCTTTGTCAGTTCCTTTATTGCCTTATAGTGTCTGGCGAGCGTCATGTCTACTCTTCTGCAGAACTCTTCTCTGTCGTTGTGAAGCATCTCTGTTCTTTCTTCAAAAGTCATGCCGACCGGGCAGTAGCCTCCGCCGTATACGTTGTGGCATGATGTCTGGTCTGACAGAAGATCGATGTGGAAGTTCTTTTCAACTGCTGCTTCGAGAAGGTCTACGATATTTCCGTGGTATGCGATGGAGATCGTCTTCTTCTCCTTTACGTGCTCGTTCGCTACCTTGAAGATCTCATCGATGTCATCCATAACGACGTCGACCCATCCCTGCTCATAGCGTGTATCGATCCTGCTCTTATCGACTTCTGCGAAGATACCTACTGCGTTGGCGATGTTCGCTGCTTTAGGCTGAGCGCCGCTCATCCCGCCGAGTCCAGATGAAACGAATGTATGCCCTGCCAGGTCTCCCTGCTCCGGGATGCCCAGATACTTTCTTCCTGCATTCAGGATGGTATTGAATGTGCCGTGTACGATTCCCTGTGGTCCAATGTACATCCAGCCGCCGGCTGTCATCTGTCCATAGTTTGCGACACCCATCTCTTCTGCGACTTCCCAGTCTTCCAGGTTGTCGTATTCGCCGACCATGAGCGCGTTCGTGATGATGACTCTTGGAGCATCAGGCCTTGACGGGAAGAGTCCGAGAGGATTTCCGGATTCAACAACAAGCGTCTGATCCTCTGTCAGCTGCTCCAAGTATTTCTTGATGAGCCTGTACTGCAGCCAGTTCTGGCAGACAGAGCCAGTCTCGCCGTAAGTAACGAGCTCATACGGATACAGCGCACATTCAAAGCTCAGGTTGTTATCGATCATGACCTGGAACGCCTTGCCCGCGAGACATTTGCCCTTATACTCGTCTATCGGCTTTCCCCAGATCCGTCCTGCAGGCCTGTAACGGTATGCATAGACACGTCCTCTGGTCTTCAGCTCTTCCATGAATTCCGGCGCAAGTTTCTCGTGAAGTTCTTCCGGCACATAGCGGAGAGCATTTTTCAGCGCGACTTTCGCCTGCGCCTTTGTCAGCCTGAAGCCTCTGTCCGGTGCTCTTCTGATGCCTTCCACGAACTCCGGATAATCCGGATACTCATTGTCCAGTTTGATGGTCATAGCCTCCTGGATCTCTTTGTTGTTCAGCATTTCATTACCTCCTATAGTACCGCGGCCGCGCGGTGATTCATCAAAATGCTTACTGCTTATAAAAACAATATAAGTACAGTTTATACTGTTATTGTACTCTCAGAAAAACATTTTTACAAGAACATATGCATAACTATCACTCCTGCCGAGTCATAAGTATCGTTCCCGCCGATGCATAACTATCACTCCTGTCGATCTTTTCCCGGTATAAAGCAGCATTATGTATATTTATTCGCATTAAAGCATTATCGCGTTAGCGCAACACCACGATGAAGCGGGAAGCGCTGCATTAAGTTTAGGTGTTGATATTATGCGGTTTAGTGTTATAATCCAAGGTAGATAGAATATGGCTGCGCTATGCGGTCAATGTATAACGTATGTATATTTATTCTTCCCAGGAGGGCTAAAATGGCAGTTGTAATAGACGGCATGAATCTTACCATAGAGGACGCTATCAGCGTTGCGCGTGATATGACAAAAGTCGAGATCGCAGAGGACGCCAAAGCAAGAGTGAACAAGGCAAGAGCCTATATAGATAAAAAACTTGATGAAGGCGCGGTGATCTACGGCCTGACTACCGGGTTCGGTAAATTTGCGAACGTCAAGATCTCAAAAGAGGATACAGCCAGACTTCAGAGAAATCTTATAAGGAGCCACACCTGCGCAGTCGGCGAGTGCTTTCCAAAAGAATATGTAAGAACTGCCATGCTTTTACGGTGCAACGCGCTCGTCCATGGAAACTCCGGTATAAGGCTTTCGACCATTCAGACTTTGATCGATATGCTGAACGCCGGGATACACCCCCTCGTCCCGGAGAAGGGAAGCCTCGGGGCGTCCGGAGACCTCGCGCCGCTGTCATGCATCGCACTTGGTCTGATTGGAGAGGGAAACTGTGAATACAAAGGCAGTGTCATGCCGACCGCAGATGCGCTCAAAGCAGAACACATCACGCCTGTCAGGCTCTCTGCGAAGGAAGGACTCGCCCTGAACAACGGAACTCAGATGCTTACAGCCGTCGGACTCAACGTGCTGTGGGATGCCATGCATCTTGCAAAGATCGCCGATATCGCCTGTGCGATGACGGATGAGGCTCTCCACGCGATCACAGCAGCTTACGATCCTAAGATCCAGGAAGTCCGCGGTCATCAGGGCCAGATCGAATCAGCCGCAAACCTGCTCGACCTCCTGAACGGCAGCAGGAACGCTCTCCGCGAGCAGGCGACCAAAGTCCAGGATCCTTACACTCTTCGCTGCACGCCGCAGATCCACGGCGCATCGCGCGATGCTTTCAAGTATGTATACGATGTAGTCACAACAGAGATCAACGCCGTTACTGACAACCCTATAATCTTCCCCGATGATGACGAAGTCATATCCGGCGGAAACTTCCACGGGCAGCCGATGGCGCTTGCTTTCGACTTCATGAAGATGGCGATCTCCGAGCTTGCAGACGTCTCCGAGAGACGTATCGAGCGGCTCGTAAATCCGGCTCTGTCGGAAGGACTTCCTCCTTTCCTGACAAAGCACGCAGGTGTCTGCTCTGGCTTCATGATCACGCAGTACGCCGCGGCATCGCTCGTCTCAGAGAACAAAGTCTATGACCACCCGGCATGTGTGGACTCGATCCCTTCTTCCGGCAACCAGGAAGACCATGTGTCTATGGGCATGACATCTGCCCGCACCGCCGCCATGGTGCTCGACAACACGATCAAAGTCCTCGGCATCGAGATCGGCTGCGCTGCACAGGCGATATGGCTCCGCGAGCAGATCGGGGAAAATCAGATAGCCGACCTTTCGCCGGCGACCCGCGCGGCGTACGACCATGTCAGGGCAGTCTCTGATCCAGTTGAAGAGGATGTCGTGATGCATGATGAGCTCGTAAAGTTCGAGCAGATGGTAAAGGACGGATCCCTGCTCGCAGAAGTAGAAAACGTAGTTCCGCTTCGGTAGCATATCTTTTCAGTCATGGCGGAGACTTCTTCCGCCAGCTGTATATACATAATAAAAACGTGCCGGTTCTCGTGTAGATCGGCACGTTCTTTTTATACCATGACCTCTATCAGTCTTTATCGATGTCAGTCGTCGTCTGAGTCTTTTTTCTTTTTGTCCTTCTTCGCCTTCTTCTCAGCCTTCTTCCGGGCTTTCTCTTCAGCTTTCTTCTCTTCTTCTTCTGCTTTTTTCTCTTCTTCCTCGTAAAGCCGCTCTATCTCTTTTTCGGCTGCTTCCAGTTTATCCAGAGCGGATTTCTTTACATAGCTCTTCTGGTCGTCAGTAAGCTGATTATATGAAGCCCTGGCCATCTCGACCGCAGCTTCGGCATCCATAGTGACTTTGTCCGGTATCCCGTCTATCGCTTCTTCGGCCTTGGCGGCAGCCTTCTTGTCTTCCTTCATGTTCCTCTGCCGCTCTTCTTCTGCGTAATTGAGCTCAGATATCACCCGCTCGGCGGCTTCAAGCTTCGCGACTTTGTCAGAAGAGACGAGGAGTTTCTGATCGTCAGTAAGCTCTTCGTAGATCGTCCTTGCTCCGTCGACCGCAGGCTCGTCTTTAAGCGTCAGGTCCTCTTCCTCCGGAAGGCTCTCTATCGAGCTTATGACCGCGTTCGCTGCAGCTTCGTTCTCCTGCCTTATCTCTTCACGTTTCGCCTTTGCCTCTTCAGCCTTTTCTTCCTTCGACTCGCCGCATGCGGTCATTGTGAGCACAAGTGCGGCGCATAATATCATTATGATAAGTCGTCTGTCCATTCTAACTACCACTGTGTCCTCTTGAAGTTCTTAAGCTGGATCTCATAGGATACTGTCATCTTGTCGTCGTCTTTGCCGGCCTTATCTTTTCCTTCACTGTACTTGACTTTGCAGTGCATGATGTAGTCGTCACTTCCGACTGTTGTTTCCTGCTCGCCTTCCCACTCAGACTTCTCACGGATATTGTCGATATAGTTCAGCATATAATCCGAGAACTGCACCGGTACTTCCGTGACTGTCGGGTATACGAAGAGATCGCTGTAAGCTTTTGTTGTCGCGTGGACATCCTCGAATTCCTTGCGGACACCCTCGGACTTGAGCTTGTCCAGCTGCGCCACATCATATTTTGCACTGTATCTCAGCATATATGATGAGTCTAGCACTTTGCCGTTCTCATCGATGTCTATTATCATCTTCAGATGGTCGTTGATCGTGTACGTGTGGCGGTCCACAAAGCTCATGATCTTGCTTTCCGAAGTATGATCAAAGCCTTCAAGCGACTCTTCTATCCTCTCGGATACTTCCGCCCTCGCTTTATCAGTTATGATCTTCTGCTCTGCGCCTGCTCTGAATACTACGACGCTTTCCACTATCAAAACCACTAACGCGGCAGCTATCAGTACATATGCCGCCTTGTACGGGACTTTAAGATGATAAAAAGCTTCTATAAGTGAATTCCTGTCTTTATCGAGACGCGGGATCTCGACAGGCTCCATACCTGCTTCCACTATCTTGTCGTCTGCCCGTATGATGAGATCCTTTTTGTTTACGTATGCAAAATGATATACCAGCCACGCTATGAACACTATTCCGAAGAACACGCCTGTGCACGCGTAGATATACGGTCTGTAAAATGCTGCGATCATCGCCTCGAACGAAGCTCCAAGCACATATTTGGAGTAGACCATTTCAGCGACTCCGAGCGACAGCAGAGTTCCAAGTGGCCCGATTATGATAGCCAGGATACCTACGACTCCTATATGCCTTGCCATCGCGTTCATCGTGAAATTTCTGCGCTCTTCTTCTGTCAGCATATCAGGCGAGCCGATCATTTTAGACTGATCTATCTTATATTTCTCAGGTTCAGGCGCAAGCTGATGCTTCTTCTTTTTCTTGAATCCCTGCTCTTTATATTTCTGAATCTCTTTCTCCTGATCGTTCACTGTATTCCTCCAGTCCAGATTATTACATGATTCTGAAACATATCATAAAATGATCCGATGCTTTTCTGAATCATTCGTCATGTGTTAATTCTACACTATTACGCCAGCCCTGTCACGCCATATCACAGAAAACACACATTCCAGGATGCTGCGGGTGATACCAGGCAGGTTGTCCGAAAACGACATCTGTCGACAGATATGATCTTGCCCGATAATGACTTTGCCGACAGCCGTGACCCCGCCTGATAACGACTCTCTTATGCCCCAGCGCACACGTGACGAGCCGGCAGGGTTGAAAAATCAATGCTTTTGGTGTATAATCGCCTATATACGATTTGTGGGCATAAAGACCCCGCGGCATGATCAGCGACATCTTACATGGAGGGGCAAAGATGAGAATAAGAAAAAAAGAAGTAGCTGTAGACAGCCTGACAGCTGCTGAGCTTGAGCTCGTTACGAAAGTATCCGACGCGCTGGCTCATCCGGCGAGGCTTGAACTCTACAGATATATCATGACAGAAAACCGTCGGATGAACAAAGTCTGCACCAAAGACCTCGTTTCCGCATTTGACTATGCACAAGCTACTGTTTCACAGCATATGAAGGTTCTGGTCAGATCCGGCCTCGTTGATGTGAAGAATGAGGAACGCTTCGCATACTACTTTGCCAATCTCGGTGTCCTGATGAAGTACATCGACGCTGTCAAAAAGTACACTATTGTATAACCGTTAGCATAAGGATACTATCAAAACCTCATTTGTATACTAACTTTGCGCCAGTTATGCGACTTTGTTAACATAAGAATACTAACAAAACCTCGTTTTTATACTAACTTTACGTCTGCTCTGCAGCTTTGTTAACATAAGAATACTAACAAAACTTCATTTGTATACTAACTCAGCGCCTGCTCTGCGGCTTTGTTAGCATAAAAATACTAACCTGGGACACGACTATGAACATAAAGATCATCTGTATTGGTAAACTCAAGGAGAAATACTGGGTCGACGCAGTAGCAGAATACAGCAAACGGCTTAAGCCTTACTGCAGTCTTGAGATAATAGAGCTTAAGGAATCGCGGCTGAGGCAGAATGCCGGTCCGGCCGAGGAGGAAGAAGTAAAAGTCAACGAAGGCTGCGAGATACTGGAAAAGATCGCCCCTTCGGATTACGTCATCACTCTTGAGATAAAAGGCACGCGGCTCACATCAGAGCAGCTGGCAGGCAAGATCGCAGACCTTGCGCTGAACTCGAGAAGCGATATCGATTTTGTGATAGGCGGAAGCCTGGGGCTTTCATCTGAGGTCAGCCGGCGGGCCGACTATAAGCTGTCATTCTCAGACATGACGTTCCCGCACCAGATGATGCGGGTGATACTGCTCGAACAGATCTATCGCAGCTTCAAGATCCAGCGTGGTGAACCATATCATAAATAAAGCAGCCGCTCAGAAGTATTAATGAAGTGGCTGCACAGAAGTATAAATAAAGCAGCCGCCCAGAATCATTACTGAAACAGCTGCACAGAATCATTAATATAACAAACTCTCAAACCATTATATCCGGTCCTACATCGCAATAGCTGGCCGTGCTGATCCTTACGTCACGATCAGGCATGTAGCCGTGCTCGAAAAGCATATTCTGCACGGTAAGTTCTGCCTGGTATGGCGTATTATTATGGCGCGATATATGCGCGAGCAGCACATATGGTATGTCGTCTGGGTCATGATGCTCTTCAAGTATCCGGCAGATGACTTCCCCTGCCGTTACGTTTGAAAGATGCCCGAAGTCGCTCAGTATCCGCTGCTGGAGCTCATATGGATACGGGCCTGCGCGCAGTATGTTCACTTCATGATTTGCTTCCAGTATAAGGGCGTTAGAGTCTTTGATGGCTTCATAGATACCGTCTGTCACGATTCCTGTGTCTGTCACGATGGAAAGCGTCCGTCCGTCACACGTGAAAGAATAGCCGACCGGCTCTGATGCGTCGTGAAAAAGTCCAAAACTCCGTATCTCGATATCACCGATCGCAAAGCTGTCAGTACGGCGGATCGGCGTAAAACGCTCAAGAGGAACTCTGTCCGAAAGGGCTTTGATCGTGCCGCGGGTCGCATAGAACCCGGCATTGTCAGCTTTCTTCGATATGACGCGGATGCTTTGTGTATGATCGGTATGCTCGTGTGTGATCAGGACCCCCGAGATGTCACGCGGGTCGAGGCCGCGGCTCCCCAGTGCTTCCACGATACGCTTTCCCGATATGCCGCAGTCCACGAGAAGAGCGGTGTCATCAGTCCTCACCAGATAACAGTTCCCGGTGCTTCCGCTTGCAAATGAACAAAATCTAAGCCCCATAAAAGTCTTTCCCTTCATTGATGTACAGCTTATTATACCATATGCTTTGCTCAGGAACATGTGCCTGGGCTCTTTTTATATACAGGATGTTCCATATCGCTCCAGGATGATTCGTGATGTTCCGGGTCGCTCCAGGACTCCCCGGGTCGCTCCAGGATGCTCCAGACTGCCTGGCTTCAGAACAGCGTCCGTTCGCAGCGGGATTTGTGAACGACGGGTGATGGATGGGTGAAATCGTATCCGGAGACACCGATTTCCCTTGCCATGACGATATTTCATCATGCATAATATATATCAAGGGGAGGAACTTCTATGGACAAGCCTGTAAAATTCTACACTGACGGAGCATGCTCGGGAAACCAGAACGACGATAACATCGGAGGCTGGGGAGCGATCCTGGAATACGGCGACATCGTCAAAGAGCTCCACGCGGGTGAAGTCAATACGACGAACAACAAAATGGAGCTGGATGCGGTGATCAATGCGTTCAGGCAGCTCAAGCGCGACGGCCTTACGATATATGTGTTCACTGACAGCTCGTATGTGGCTAACTGCTTCCTGAACAGGTGGTACGTCAACTGGCGCAAAAACGGCTGGAAAAACAAGAAGAAAGAACCTGTCGAAAATAGAGACCGCTGGGAGGAGCTCCTCTCGATGGTCGAAAAAAACAACGTGACATTCTTCAGGGTCAAGGGCCACGTCAATCTGGACTCACCTTCTGTGAACGCCGACAGGCTGTTTCAGACATTCGTAGACAACAACAGCGACAATATGGCTTTGCTCGAACCCTTCGGCATGGATGACTTCCGGAAGATAATAGATAAAAACAACCGCGCCGATGAGCTTGCTAATATCGCGATGGACGAGCTGAGATGATCCCTGTACAGCGCCATCGGAAATTTACGGCAACCTTCTCAGAAGACCTGCCCCACAACAGTTAACAGTTTAAAACGGTGGACAATGGAGGACAAACAATATGGAACTTTTCGGATTATTTATGATAGTTTTTCTGATCGTCATCATCGTGCTGCTGCTGGCATTCAACATTATAATCGTACCGCAGGCACACGAATATATAATCGAATTCCTCGGGAAATATGAAAAGACCTGGGGTGCGGGACTTCACATCAAGATCCCTCTGCTTGAGAGAGTCGCAAGTAAAGTCTCGCTGAAAGAGCAGGTGCTCGACTTTGAACCGCAGCACGTCATCACCAAGGATAACGTCGGGATCTCGGTAGACTCTGTAGTATTCTGCAAAGTCTTCAATTCCAAGGACTTCACATACGGTGTTGAGAATGCGCTGACCGGTCTTGAGAACCTGTCTGCTACCACGCTGAGAAGCATACTTGGCGAGATGGATCTGGACAACGCCCTTTCAGGAAGAGATCAGATAAACGCAAGGATGGAAAAAGTACTCGACGAATCGACAGATCCGTGGGGCCTCAAGGTAACAAGAGTAGAGCTCAAGAACATCGATCCGCCAAGAGAGATCGCAGAAGCGATGAGCAAGCAGATGAAGGCAGAGCGTGAAAAGAGGCAGACTGTACTCGAAGCTCAGGCTCATCAGGAAAGCGTGATCACAAGGGCTGAAGGTGACAAAAAAGCCAAAGTGCTGGCTGCAGAAGCTGAGTGTGAAGCTCAGGCCAAGATCGCAGAAGGTAAAGCTGAAGCCATCAAGAAGGTATACGATGCCGAAGCGGCTGGTATCAGAATGCTTAGAGAAGCCGGTATCGATGAGAGCGTACTCAGACTGAAGAGCATCGAAGCTCTTAAAGATGTAGCAGACGGCAACGCGACCAAGATCTTCATGCCGGCAGACATCTCAAATATAGTAAGCACGGCAGGTGTGATCGGCGAGACGCTCGGTATCGGAAGCCCGGCAGCTGAAAAGCCGAAGACAGAAGATCCGGCGCCAGAAGATCCGTGCTGCGATGACGAAGAAGAATAACTGAATTAGAATCAAGCTGAAGGGACGGCCTCCCCTTTTGGGAGCGCCGCCCCGGATCTGTTTTACGGTGAAGAACGGCATATGGATATTACAGCTATTACGATCGGTGAATTTACAATATACGAAATACTCTGGTTTTTTCTGATCTATTCATTTCTCGGATGGGTGCTGGAAGTCATATATCAGGCGGCGGCAAAGGGTATCGTCGCCAACCGGGGCTTTCTCAACGGGCCTGTCTGTCCTATCTATGGTTTTGGAATGATAGGCATAATGCTTCTGCTGAACTCTGTCTTTGACGCACCGGCAGAAAAAATAAGCGCAGTGCTCGTCTTCCTTATCGGTCTTGTCGTCGCGACTTTGCTCGAACTCTTTGGAGGATGGGCGCTTGACAAGCTTTTCCATGCAAGATGGTGGGATTATTCTAATAAACCTTTCAATTTGAACGGTTACATATGCCCTGAATTCAGCCTCTACTGGGGTTTCGGAACTGTGCTCGCAGTGCGGCTGCTCCATCCGTTCGTTGCCAGGACCACTGTAGATGTCTGGCCGAAGGAGATCGGCTGGCCGGTCGCTATAATGTTTTTTGCCATATTTATTGCCGATGTAGTGATCACTGTGATGATCGTTGTCGGCCTTAACAAAAAGCTCGAGGAGCTGGATGATCTCAGAGCGTCTATGCGGACTGTAAGCGACGAGCTTTCGACTGCGCTTGGGAACCACTCGCTCCAGACTGTTCAGAGAATGGAGGAGGGCCGTATCCAGGTGGCTCTTGCGAGAAAATACCTGGAAGAGGACAGAGAAAAGCTCTCTCAGGATCTGCGTGAGAAAGTCCAGGATCTGCTTGACAGAGAAAACGAGATCATCGACGAAGAGGAAGTATTGTACAAGCGGATCACCAAAGGAAAGATCTTCGGGCCCCGCAGGCTGCTCAGAGCATTTCCTGACCTCAAGATCCCGGATCATATGGCGCTCATCAAGGATCTGCGCAACAGACTTTAGAAGAACTGCAGCGTTTTGTTGAAGCCGACAAAGAACTGCAGGTACTGCAAATAAATAAGCGGGCATAAAGCCCGCTTCTTTATTTCTTATGTTCTGCATCAGCTTCTGTTATTCTACAGGCAGCCCGGTAAGGTCCGCGACAGCTGATTCCCCGCTGCCTGTCGTCAAAGATACTTCCGCCTTTTCCGGGAGCTCCTGTCCGTCTTTGATATCAGGGAAGTAGAATACAGCTCTTATCTTATACGCGCCCTGATCGTCGATCTTGTTATATGTGACCTGTGTAGCAGAGTATCTTGTTTCATCATCAATAACCGCCACGCTGAATCCCGCCTGCGCGCTGGAAGCATCCAGGCCCATCTTCACCGGGATCCTCTCTCCCATGATCAGGAAGCTGAGTCCCTGGCTGCCGTCGTCTGAGCCTTCTTTTGTCCATTTTTCAGGCTTCATAGTATATTCGCCGACCTGGATGTCTTTGCTCTCTGCTTCTGATCCGCCGTCCCCGCCTGATCCGCCAGAGCTTCCGCACCCTGTCGCCATCACTGCCGTCAGAGCCAGCAGCACGATCAAAGCTGTGCATATTGCTTTTTTCATAAGTGATCATCTCCTTACACCATAATCTCATCTGTCTCCATGATACTATCCGGATACGATATATGAGTGTGCGGACTGCTCACTTATTCATCCATTTTTTTCATCGCCTCATACACTTTATCTGCATTCGCGAATGCTGTCGCGGCCTCGCCGCACGACAGATCCTTCGGCCTGTTCACGCCCAGAAGTATGTCATGATCATCGCACCACTTCATCGCGATACGGACGCTTGGAAATTCTCCGTTGTCGTCTTTGATGCTCGACCAGTCTGTTACCACATCCGGCCAGTAGACCTTGGTCACGCAGTATGCCATATAATCCCGGTCCACATACTGATAGTCATCTATCGGCCATGGAAGGAACCATTCCGTGCTCTCATCGGGTGGCTCTTCGGTATCATAGGCATATACATAATCCCTGTCCATGCCGTATACTTCGATCAAAGTGTCCCTGAGCATCTTCATAGTGAAATATGCCTCTCTGTCATCAAAGATATGGGTCCCGAACTTATCCTGCATGTAGCTGACCGCTTCTTTCTGACGCTCTTCATCCGGCATGACGCTTGCTACTATCGATCCATCCTTGTACGGGCTGTAAGTCGCCTGTTTATATACAAATATCCCCGCTGCTGTTATAGCGGCTATGCAAAAAACTGCAAGCGCTGCTCTAGCAAGGAATTTCTTTATTTGTGCATCAGGGTTTGCGTCCAGAAGATCGCGGCGGACATCATCTATACTTCTGTATCTTGCGTCAGGAGAAAAAGCCGTACATTTGTCTATTATCTTCTGAAGAGGTCTGTAAATCCTGATCTTGCTGTTTTCCCGGACGCTGTCTGTGAGCAGGAATCTGAGAAGCACGCCGAACGAGTATATATCTGACCTTGCGTCTGTCTGTCTGAACCCATACTGCTCCGGCGGCGCATATCCTCTGGTTCCGAAAAAGACGGTATCTTTCTCCTCATCCGCTTTTACCTGCCGGGCTGTATCAAAATCGATAAGGCATATCCTGTCGTCATCCATGAGTATTATATTGTCCGGCTTTATGTCGCGGTGTATGACCGGCGGTTTCCTCCCGTGTATATAACTGAGGATATCTGTAAGCTCAAGCGCGATCTTAACTATTTCTTCCTGCGACAGTTCTTTTTCTTTTGCCGCTTCGGATAACGGTATTCCGTCTATGAACTCTCTGATGAAACATATCATATTGTCGTTTTCATAGACCGCGACAGCCTCAGGTATGCCGGGATGGTCCAGTTCGGACAGAATGTCGTGGTTATCTTCAAACGAATAGACCGCTTTGTCAAAGCATTTCGCAGTGCATTTTCTGCCGGTGCTTTTCTCTGTCACCAGGAACGTCTCTGATCCGTAGACAGAATTCAGACACTCGTCCTGATCAAAATCTCTCAGAAAATCCTCCGGAAAGCCGTGAACATTAAAAGCCGCCCGTATCTCGGCGGCCGCTTCAATTATCTTATCCATTACAGGCTCCCATCTCTGCTGAGCAAAGGCAGATCAAGCTGCTGCAGTATTATCTCTGTATCTATTACAGAGATATGATTATGAAGGCTGTAGATCACAACAGCATCGCGCAGCACTCTTGGATAGAGCATGCTCATTCCTGCGGTCCTGAGCATCTTCTGCGCATCCTCCACATCCATCTCAAATCCGAACGCCAGCTTGATCACGGTATCTCTTGAAGGCTTTCTTACACCTCGGAATATCTGATGGCCATACGATTTCTCAATATTGCCTCTCAGCACTATCTTTTCTGCAGATTCTCCCTTAGCCTGTCTGAGCTTTTCAAGATATTCTCTGAAAGAAGGAAGTCCTATCTCCGTATTGTTAGAACGAAGGAATCCCGTAAGATTCCTTTCTTCAAGCAGCACGTTCATGAGCTCGTCGGTCGTCAGCCGGCTTTCATTCACGTTATAGCTCACGGCAGTTTCACCTCTTTCCGGAACTTTTCCACTATCTTTTTTTCCGCACGTGAGATCGTCATCTGTGATACGCCGAGAGTCTTCGCGATATCTGCCTGGGAGCGGTTGTAGATGAAGCGTTCCCTGAAAATATACCTGTCCTGCTCGCTCATCTTGTCGAGTACGCTGTGTATGATCTCAGAAAATTCGACCTGGTCATATCCACGTTCCTCAAATCCTGTGTATTTCTCGAGAAATGCACTTTCTCCGTCTTCCCCGGCGTCATCAAAGCTCTGATCAAGCGAATATGCATTATATGCATGCGCGCTTTCCACCGCTTCTATTATCTGCTCTTCAGAAAAACCTGTAGCCTCAGCTATTTCAGCGACAGTCGGCTTTCTGGCAAGCTTCAGGTGGAGGTCGTCCTGCACTTCCTGCACTTTCTGGGCGATCTCCTTCATCCTCCGCGGTACTTTCAGAGACCACTCTTTGTCCCTGAAGTATTTTTTGATCTCGCCTAATATCGTAGGCGTCGCAAAAGAGCTGAACTCATATCCCTTATCCGGATCGAATCTCTCTACAGCCTGCACAAGAGCAAGGGCGCCGACCTGATAAAGGTCATCATAATCAACACCTTTACCAAGGTATTTCCTGATAAGGATATCTACCATGTAAAGATGTTCCTCAACGAGCGCGTTGCGCTCCTCTATAGTCGGGGCTTCCCTGTATGCCTTGAAACGATCCAGCGATTCCATTACAGCTCTTTCACCATTCTGATCGCTTTCTGGCCGGATCCCTCCGGACACATGATCTCGACTTCATTCATGAGCGTTTTGATGACCATGACTCCGAGGTCGCAGTCCTGCGGACAGCGCTGGCAGTGTTCAGGCATATCCTCATAGACGTGTTTGTCGCAGTCATCTTTGACCGTTATCTCAAGTCTTCCCTCGTCTACGATAAGATCTACTTCATACTTGTCGGAAAATCCGTCGACTCCGTGGCATGAAACATTCTTGCACGCTTCAGTAACTGCTGTCTTTATGTCTTCAACGTCATCCAGACTGAATCCCGCAGTCGTTGCGATCGAGCTTATCGCGAGCCTTACCGCTGTAAGATACGCAGGTTTCCCAGGTATTTCTATTTTAAGTCTATCCAATTCAGTATCTCCACTAACATAGCTTTAACTTCTATATTAATTATATACTCATTTCAGGCTATATAAACATAACTGCTTAATAACAGACCGGCAGCACAGTCAGCCACACTCTGTCGGTAAGAATGTTTGTCAAACGCACTGCCGGTCTTATCGGTTACTAATTATTATACAGCTTGATCTCTACCTGAGCATCATCTTCGCTGTCAGCTTCCGCGGGCTTCTCTCCAGTCGCCTGCTCAGCTTCCTGCTTCTCGATTTCCTCGTCCTCATTTATGACTTTCGCCATAGCCACGAGTTTGGTCTCGTCGTCGAACTTCATGATCTTAACGCCCTGCGTGGCTCTTCCGAGAACAGACACATCACCGGCGCTTATTCTGATGATAGTACCTTCGCTGTTGATGAGCATGACCTCATCGCTGCTGTCAACAACAAGCGCTCCTACCAGTTCTCCGGTCTTTGCGAATTTGCTCTTGTCATATGTAAGGAGTCCCTTGCCTCCCCTTACCTGCTTCTTATAGCCTTTGACCGGGGTCCTCTTTCCAAAGCCGTTGGCTGTGACTGCAAGCAGCTGCTGGTCATCATCTACAAGGCACATGGAGACGACTTCATCGTCTTTCTCAAGCTTGATTGCCCTGACGCCGCCTGCGATCCTTCCCATCGGACGCACGTCTTCTTCAGAGAACCTGATGCACTTGCCGTTCTTGGTCACGATTATGATATCGTTCGTTCCGGTAGACTGCTGGATACCGATCAGCTGATCGTCATCCTTAAGGTTGATAGCAATAAGACCTGTAGCCCTCTTGGTATCAAATTCTGAAAGCGCTGTCTTCTTTATCGTCCCGCGCTTTGTAACAGCTATAAGATACTTGTCAGCGCTGAAGTTATTAACAGGGATCACCGCTGTTATTCTCTCACGCTGCATGAGGTTCAGAAAGTTTATCGCCGGAGTTCCTCTTGCGGTCCTTGAAGCTTCTGGGATCTCAAAGGCTTTAAGCTTGTATGCCTTTCCGCTGTTCGTGAAGAACATCAGATAGTCATGTGTAGACGTCATGATAAGGTCTTTTACGAAGTCGGAATCTCTTGTCTTTAGTCCCGTGATACCCTTTCCGCCGCGCTTCTGCGACTTGTATACATCCGCCGGAACTCTCTTTATGTATCCGAGGTGTGTGAGCGTCACTGCGACCTTTTCTTCTTCTACGAGGTCTTCATCATCAAAATCTTCTACGTCGTGCTCGATCTTTGTGAGCCTCTTGCCGCCCCACTTCTCTTTGATCTCGAGCAGCTCGTCTTTGATGACTCCCATCAGGAGATGCTCGTCTGCAAGAAGAGACTTGTAATATGCTATCCTCTGCATTAGCTCTGTATACTCAGCTTCGATCTTCTCGCGCTCGAGGCCTTGCAGTCTTGCGAGCCTCATATCCAGGATCGCCTGTGCCTGTATCTCTGAAAGACCGAATCTTTCCATCAGCCTTTCCTTTGCGTCACTGTAGGATTCTCTTATCGTCCTGATGACTTCATCAATATTGTCCAGCGCGATTCTTAGTCCTTCCAGTATGTGAGCACGAGCTTCAGCCTTGTCGAGGTCGAATTTTGTTCTCCTGGTGATGACTTCCTTCTGGAACTTAAGGTATTCATAAATTATCTCGCGTAAATTGAGCACCTTTGGCTGACCGTCAACAAGTGCGAGCATTATTACGCTGAAATTGTCCTGCAGTGCTGTGTGCTTATAGAGCTGGTTCAGAGTTATCTGCGGATTGGCGTCACGCTTCAGCTCTATGACGATCCTGAGTCCTTCTCTTGATGACTCGTCTCTTATATCCGAGATACCGTCTATGCTCTTATCCTTTACAAGGTCTGCTATCCTCTGGATAAGAGTGGCTTTGTTCACGGCATACGGTATTTCTGTAACGAGTATCCTTGATCTGCCGTTACGTGTCTCTTCTATCTCACAGCATGCACGGACTTTGATCTTCCCGGTGCCTGTGCGGTATGCATCGCGGATACCGGCTCTACCAAGGATCTTTGCTCCTGTCGGGAAATCCGGGCCTTTAATGTGCTTCATTAGATCATCTACTGTGCAGTCAGGATCGTCGATCATGCAGACACAGCCGTCGATGCATTCGTTAAGATTGTGCGGCGGAATGTTTGTCGCCATACCTACTGCTATACCATTTGATCCGTTTACGAGCAGATTAGGTATTCTGCTCGGGAGCACGACCGGTTCCTTTTCTTCGCCGTCAAAATTCGGAACAAAATCTACTGTATCTTTATCGATGTCTCTGAGCATCTGGAGAGAGAACGGAGACATCCTGGCCTCTGTGTACCTGGATGCCGCAGCGCCGTCTCCGTCTATTGAGCCGAAGTTTCCATGACCGTCGACCAGAGGATATCTCATTGAGAAATCCTGTGCCATTCTTACCATGGCGTCATAGATAGAGCTGTCGCCGTGCGGATGGTATTTACCCATTACCTCTCCGACTATCCTCGCCGACTTCTTATATGGCTTGTCCGGAGTGGTTCCCAGGCGGTCCATTCCGTAAAGTATTCTCCTGTGTACCGGCTTCATGCCGTCGCGGACGTCCGGAAGTGCTCTTCCGACGATGACGCTCATGGCATAGTCGATATAGGAGTTCTTCATCTCATCATGTATCTCATGCTGGATGATCCTGCTGTCTTCAATAAGGCTGTCCATTGATCCTCCTCCTTATATCCTATATGTCCAGCGTCGCGTACTTGGCGTTCTCTTCGATGAAAGCCTTGCGCGGCGGCACCTTGTCGCCCATCAGTGTGGTGAATATCTCATCTGCCGCAGTAGCATCCTCTACCGTGATCTGGATCATCGTACGCTTCTCGTAATCCATAGTAGTTTCCCAGAGCTGGTTGAAGTCCATCTCACCAAGACCTTTATATCTCTGGATCTCTATCTTCTGCTTAGGATTGGCTTTCTGCATCTCGGCAAGAGTCTCATCCTGCTCTTTGTCTGAATATGTATACTTTATGTCGTTACCCTGCTTGTCCCTGAACAGAGGCGGCTGGGCGGCGTACACATATCCACCTTCGATAAGCGGAGTCATATATCTATAGAAGAAAGTGAGCAGCAGTGTCCTGATATGGGCGCCGTCTACATCAGCATCGGTCATGATTATGATCTTATGATATCTAAGCTTATCTATATTGAACTCGTCACCGATACCGCATCCGAATGCAGTTATCATATTCTTGATCTCTTCTGACGCGAGCATCCTGTCCTGACGTGCTTTCTCAACGTTGAGGATCTTACCTCTGAGAGGAAGCACCGCCTGGCGCTTACGGTCTCTTCCCTGCTTCGCTGATCCACCAGCGGAATCTCCCTCTACGAGAAAGATCTCTGAGAGCTCAGGATCTTTTTCAGAACAGTCCGCGAGCTTTCCCGGAAGAGAAAGAGTATCGAGCGCGCCCTTTCTTCTCGTGATCTCTCTGGCTTTTCTCGCAGCTTCACGCGCGCGGCTCGCCTGCATGCATTTGCTCATTATTATCTTGGCCTGATCAGGGTTCTCCTCCATGAAGGCCATGAGATATTCGCTTGTGACGCTGTCGACGAACTTACGGATCTCAGGATTTCCGAGCTTGATCTTTGTCTGGCTCTCGAACTGAGGCTCTTCTAGCTTTACTGATACGATGGCAGTAAGTCCTTCCCTTACATCTTCACCGGAAAGCTGATCTCCTTCTTTCAGGAATTTTGCCTTCTTGCCGTAATCATTGAAGACTCTTGTAAGAGCAGACTTGAATCCAACTTCGTGCGTGCCGCCCTCAGTAGTATTGATATTGTTCGCATACGAGAAGATGAGCTCGCTGTAGCGGTCTGTATACTGCATGGCCACTTCAAGCTCATGTCCCTTCTCTTTAACATCGTAATAGATGATGTCAGGGTGGACAGGATCTTTATTCTCATTTATATGCTTTACGAATTCCTTGAGCCCGCCTTCATAATGGAAAGATTCTTTTTTCTTCTTTCCTTCTCTTTCGTCAGATAAAGTGATGTTGATGCCTTTAGTAAGGAAAGCCATCTCTCTAAGACGATGCTTGAGAGTGTCGTAATCAAATTCAAGTTCAGTGAACATGGTAGGATCCGGCCAGAACTGTGTGGTAGATCCTGTCTTCTTTGATTCTCCTACTTCATGAAGAGGCTCTATTGTTTTCCCTCTTTCAAAAGAGATCTCATATATCTTCCCGTTTCTTCTTGTCTGGACGATCATCTTCTCTGAAAGAGCATTGACTACAGACGCTCCTACTCCATGAAGTCCTCCTGATACCTTGTATCCCCCGCCGCCGAATTTTCCGCCGGCATGGAGCACTGTATGGATGACTTCAACTGCAGGTTTGTGCATCTTCTTCTGTTCATCCACAGGCATTCCACGTCCGTCATCCTCGACCTGTATAGAATTATCCTTCCTGATCGTTACTTTGATATTCTTACAATAGCCTGCAAGCGCCTCATCCACGCTGTTGTCTACTATCTCATATACCAGATGATGAAGTCCCTGGACTCCAGTAGTACCGATGTACATTCCAGGAGTCTTTCTGACCGCCTCAAGACCCTCCAGCACCTGGATCTGTTCGGCATTGTAATCATCCTGCTTTGTTTTTGCCATGTAAAATTACCCACCTTCTAATGATCAAATTCTTAATCAAATCAAAATAAAAAATCCCATTGGGCATGGGACGCCTTTTTCCATCCCAAAACCCATGGAAATTATATCATAAAAAACGCACTCAGACAAGAAAAATAACCCTTTATAACATTTTTATTTGTACTGGTGTTAAAAATCTTTAAAATCTTTTATTTAATACCTTAGAATTGAAATTTTTACCATTGGTTATGTGTAGTAAAAATTCAGACTATTCTCCCTTCTTCAACTCTTATGATTTTCGCATCAGGATATGCTCTCATAAGACTGTCGTCTATATCGGTCGTAGTGATAAATATCTGGTTCTCAGAAAGTGCCCTTATAAGGTATTCTCTTCTCTCTTCATCAAGCTCGCTCATCACGTCGTCAAGAAGAAGTACTGCGTTTTCTCCGGTTTCTTTCTTTATTATCTCAAGCTCAGCAAGCTTAAGAGAAAGTGCAGATGTCCTCTGCTGTCCCTGTGAACCGAAATTCCTTACATTTATATTATCTGTTATGAATGATATGTCATCCTTATGAGGGCCTCTTGTGGTAGTCCTTCTTCTTATATCATTCTCCCTTGAAGCTGTAAGCTGCCTCTCTATGAACTCCTGCTGCGTATTGATATCACCGGCAATATCTATATCCGGATCATATCTTATAGACATGCTTTCTTTTCCATTAGTTATATTTTTATGTATATTTCCTGATATTTCACTTAATTCCTTTACGAATTCTTTTCTGTAGCTCATAAGAAGAGCTCCATACCTTATAAGGCCGTCATCCCAGATATCGAGCATGCTCCTGTCGATCTTATCATTTTTAAGATAACTGTTTCTCTCCATAAGAGCACGGCGGTAATGCATATACGAGTCGAAATATGCAGGCTTTATCTGGGATAGCTCCCTGTCTATGAATCTTCTTCTTTTCTCAGGCTCATCCTTTACTATCCTGAGATCATCAGGTGAAAAGATAACTATTATTATATTATCGAGAAGATCAGCTGTTTTTCTTACAGTATTCCCATCTTTCTTTACAGCTTTTCTTGAATCTGACTTTAAGAATATCTCTACTTTAGTATCTGTATACTCTTTCTCAGCAATTACCTTTATATATGCTCCTTCCTCGCCGAATCTTATCATCTCGCTGTCATGAGCAGTACGAAAAGATCTCCCTATCGATGAAATATAGAGAGACTCGATAAGATTCGTCTTTCCCTGAGCATTCTGACCGGTGATCAGATTAACTCTTTCGTCAAAATCGATAGTGAGATCTTTGTAGTTTCTGAAGTTTTTAAGTTTCAGCTCTTTTATGAACATTACATCAAAAATCTTTATTTAAAAAGCCTGCAGGTATCTGGCCGACAGATAAAAACGCTAACTGATGCGTACAGGAAGAACGAGATACTGATAATCATCTCCCTCAGCAGGCTCGATAAGACATGGATTGATGCCCGAATTAAGCAGGATCTTTATCTTTTCGTCGTCGATAGCTTTGAGCACGTCGAGGATGTAGTGAGCATTGAACCCGATCACGAGATCGTCTCCGCTCTTATCTACTACGAGATCCTCTTTTACGTTACCTTCATCAGAATCAGATGTTATCTCGATAACGTTCTGCATGATGTTCATCTTGATGAGGTTGTTCTTGCCTGTCTTTGTGAGAAGAGATGCTCTTTCAATACTCTCCATCAGAAGTGCTCTGTCGCAGATCACTGTTATCCTGCTGGTCTTTGGAAGGATATCCTTATATGCGATAAAGTTTCCTTCTAGAAGTTTAAGCTCGGCCTGTACGTCGTCAAATCTGAATACAGCCTTCTTTTCGTTGAGGTAAAGTCTTGCTTTATCGTTGTCGCTTTCTGTATCAGCTATGATCTTGCTGAGCTCATTAAGTATCCTTGCAGGAATGATGAATCTATAAGGCTTCTCATTGTACATCGTTCTTCTGTTGATAGCCATTCTGAATCCGTCGATAGCTACCATCTGTATCTCTTCCTGAGAGAGCTCAAGAAGAACGCCTGTGATTACACCCCTGGCCTCATCGATACTCGCTGCGAAAGAAGTCTTATCTATCATCTCTCTGAATGTGGATTTATCAAATTCTATAAACTCACTTTCATCAGTCTGATTATTTATGACAGGAAATTCATCTGCTGGCATCCCGATGATCTTGAACTCAGAATTCATGCTCCTGATCATCACGCTGTTTTCGTCACTGAATTCTACCTGTACCTCTTCACCAGGAAGCTTCCTGATGATATCAGAGAACAGCCTCGCCATAACGATTACTGATCCTGATTCACTTACTTCAGCCTCTACAGTATCCTGGATCGAGAGATCAAGATCTGAAGCCGACATCGTTAGCTTTCCATCTTCAGCTTTCAGCATTATTCCCTTAAGAACAGGAATAGTCGTTCTTACAGAGACAGCCTTCGATACGATGTTAAGTGCCTTAATGAGATTTTGCTGCTGACAGATAAATTTCATATCATTCTTCCTTTCGGCCTTTTCAGCTCCGGAAGCGGTCATGTCTGACAGCGGGCAGGAGCCGGGCGGCTTTTTATTATTATATTATTGGCAGTAATAGTAGTAGTAGAGGGTGTGGATAATATGGATAACACCTTATATCGTTGAAATCAATGGAAAAATCATCAACATCAGATGTTCAGACGGTTATGATAACCTTTAAAGTTATCAACATCTTTCCACATACATATATTATACAACTTTTTCTTCTTATGTGATACAGTATGATGCTATGCCTTTATCTCTTCTTTCAGAGATTCTATCAGGCTGCGTTTTTCTTCATCGTGCCCTATTTCCTTCTGGATCACTTCACACGCATGCATTACGGTGGTATAGTGGCGTCCACCGAAGTAGTTCCCTATCTGAGTGTAAGAGTAATCTGTAAGATTTCTGCAGAGATACATCGCGATCTGTCTCGGATAGGCTACTTTATTTGTCCTTTTTGATGAATCAAGCTCTGTGATCTTAAGGTTGAATTTATGGCATACTGTAGTCTTTATCTTATCAGGAGTTATGTTGCTTCTGTTGTTCTTTATGATCTCAGTAAGTATGCTCTTTGCAAAGTTAGTGTCTATATGCTGGTTCATCAGTTTTGAAAAGCTGTTGATCCTGTTCAGGGCGCCTTCGAGCTCTCTTATATTATCTGTTATCTTTTCTGCGATAAGGCAGATCACCTGATACAGGTCGTCATCCATCTTCATATGGAAATTCTCTGACTTCTTTACCAGGATCGCGACTCTGGTCTCATAATCTGAAGGAGAGAGCCCTGCTATCATGTTCCATGAGAATCTTGATCTCAGACGCTCTTCAAGGGTTGTAAGCTCATTTGGGGGTCTGTCGCTGGTGATAACGATCTGCTTGTTGAGATCATACAGATCATTGAATGTATGGAAGAATTCCTCCTGAGTTGTCTCCTTATTCTCAAGGAACTGTATGTCATCTATGAGAAGCACATCAACTTTTCTATATTTATTCTTGAACTCACGCTGTTTATTTTCTCCAAGCGCTTTGATAAGCTCATTCGTGAACATCTCAGAAGACACATAAAGGACGTTCAGCTCCGGACTGTGCTCTGAAAGATATATGGCGATAGCATGCATGAGATGTGTTTTACCAAGACCTGACCCGCCATATATGAAAAGAGGGTTATAAGCTTTTGAAGGTGATTCTGCAACAGCAAGAGCAGCAGCGTGAGCATACTTGTTTCCGCTTCCTACCACAAAATTGTCGAAAGTGTACTCAGGATGGGTGATGCGCTGCCTGTTGAACCCTCCTCTTTCAGCAGGGAAAGAATCTTCTTTTTTTATCTCATTTACCCTTTCAAGATTCTCATCATCATGTCTGTAGCTTTCAGGAGTCTTGATGACTATCTTATATTTCTCTTTAAGCACTTTCTGGAAGCCTTTGTCTATTATGTCTATATATCTTGAACTTAAAATATTGGCGGCAAAATCATTTTCCGCCGTTATGTATATTATTTTGCTTCCTTCGTCTACGCCGCGTATCCCGATCGGCAGGAACCACGTTTTGTAGCTCATGTCAGAAAGCTCGGAATGCACAGCCTTCAGGAAACTTTCCTTTAATTTGTTATTGTCTTTCATCAAAATCTCTCCTGTATGAAGATAATAATCATTTTACACAAACAGTTATCCACACACAATAGTAAAATTAAGAATTCTTTAAGAATTAGAATTATACACATGATGTTCATAACTTTATCAATATGATAAAACGCTGTAATTCCAATAATTACACAATATATAGTATACTAATCATAAAACTTATACACATTAAATTTAGGATGATTTGTATATATGATCTATAAATACACACGCACCTATCGCATTTGTCTAAACTATTGTGGATAAATATACATATCTGATCTGAATAATATATGTCGTGGTACGTTCTATGGTATCCCCGTTCTTTATCTGAACATATCGTCGTCTTGACATTGTCATTATAAAAACGTATAATAATCGAATGCGTGCACACATTGTAATTCAGAGTGTGCCGAAAGAAAAGGCAGCGGGGACAGTCTCCGCAATTCGTTATAATATATTAAGGAGGAAATAAAATGAAGCAGACATATCAGCCTAAGAAAAGACAGCGTCTGAAGGAACACGGATTCCGCAAAAGAATGTCTACAAAGAACGGCAGAAATGTACTCAAGAGAAGAAGAGACAAAGGCAGAAAGAAACTGTCAGCATAGTAATATGCGAGAAAGACATGTGCTGAGCCGCCAGAAAGATTTTGATGCTGTATATAATAAAGGAAGATCTGCAGCGTCACGGTATATCGTGTTGTTCTACCTCAAGAACAGTCTTGGATACAGCAGGATATCTTTTCTGGCAAGCAAGAAGGTCGGGAACAGCGTAAAGAGGCACAGGGCCACAAGGCTTATGAGAGAAGCGCTCCGGCTTTCAGGACAGGTCATCAAACCGGGATATGACCTGGTAGTCGTAGCCAGAAATACCATCAATGATGCCGGCTGTGACGATGTAATGCAGTCACTTGTGTCTGTATTAAAAAAGACCAGGGGTGTTTTATCGTGAAATATATCAGTATGTTTTTCGGGAAGATAATAATCCTCCTCATACGATTCTATCAGATATTCATATCGCCCCTTTTTCCGCCCACATGCAGATATACACCTACATGCTCGGCTTATTTTATTGAGGCCGTACGGAAGTACGGACCGCTCAAAGGGAGCATGCTCGGCATAAAGAGAATATTGAGATGTCATCCGGGGCATCCGGGCGGATATGACCCTGTTCCATAAGAACGGGATAACAATTATCGGAGGATATAAATGAATTTTATTTTATCCATTATGGCCCAGCCGCTGGCGCTTTTGCTGCAGCTTCTGTACCAGGTTATCGGCAATTATGGGTTCTCACTGATCGTGCTGACGACCGTGATCAAGCTCGCGATGTATCCGTCATACAGAGCGCAGACCATGTCGTCTATGGCGATGCAGTCAATGCAGCCTAAGATCAGAGAGATCCAGAACCGGTATGCCAATGATAAAGAGATGATGAATCAGAAGATGCAGGAGCTCTATCAGAAAGAGGGCATAAATCCAGCAGCGGGATGCCTTCCTATGATCGTGCAGATGTTCGTCATCATGGGGCTGTTCACATTGCTCAGGAATCCTGTACAGTATATGAATTCTGAGACGATGGTGTTCGCTATCCACGAGAGCTTCTTCTGGATAAAAGACCTGGCACAGCCTGACCCATGGATCCTACCTATACTGGCAGGCCTTGCGACGTTCGTATCGTTCTATTTTACGCCGCAGGCACCGTCACAGGGCGGAATGAACGACATAATGCAGAAGATGATGAAATACATCTTCCCTATCATGATCATGTGGCTGGCAAAATCATATCCGGCGGGCCTTGCACTTTACTGGTTTGTAAGTCAGTTCTTACAGATATTCTTTAACATCAGCTTCATCATCCTCAAGAAAAAGGCCGATGAAGGCGGAGAAAAGAAGAGAAAGCCTGTAAGAGCCGGCAAAGGAGTTAATTAGAATGGAACATCTTGAAGTAGTTGAGAAATGGGGAGACAGCATTGACCAGGCGGTCGAGCTTGCTCTCCGTGATATGAAGCTTACCAGAGAAGATGTAGATGTGGAAGTTCTTGAGGAACCTTCAAAAGGCTTCCTGGGGATCATCGGAAATACGCTTGCAAAGGTAAGAGTTACAAAAAAAGGAGCGGCAAAGAAGGAAGAAGAGCATAAAGAAGAAAAAAGCTTCCAGCCTGTAGAGAAGAAAGCTCCTGAAAAGAAAGAAGAAGTTGAAGCTCAGGAAGAAGAGAACACAGAAGAGCAGAAACAGGACAGACGCTGGAAAAAGAACACAAACAAAAAGCCGCTGTCAGAGCTCATCGACACAGAAGACTCTCTTACACCTGACATTACAACAGAAGAGGTAGACTTCCAGGAACAGATAAAAGACCTTCCTCCTTGTGAAGAACATGTCGCTCTGGACTTCCTGAAAGACGTAATAAAAGAAATGGGCCTGGACCTTACGATGAAGGCAAAGGCAAATGAAACGAATGTATATATCGAGCTCGAGGGACCTGACTGCGGCACTATTATCGGCCGCCGCGGACAGACGCTGGACGCGCTTCAGTACCTTACGAGCCTGGTCGTGAATAAAGAGCACGAAGATTACATAAAAGTCGTGATCGACGCTGAAGACTACAGAGCAAGAAGAGAAAAGACTCTTGAGCAGCTCGCCGATAAAATGGCAAGAAAAGCTATCAAGTCTCACAGAAGCCTTAAGCTCGACCCTATGAATCCTTACGAAAGAAAAGTGATCCATGCGACACTTCAGTCCAACCCGCGCGTAACGACAAGAAGCGAAGGCCAGGACCCTTACAGACGTGTAGTCATCGAGCCGAAGCACTAGGTACTATACTGCAGAATACTTCAGGCGGGGCATATGCCCCGCTTTTCTGTTATATAACATATGTGTGGCCGCACACGCGTCTTTGGAGGTAAGCCAGACGCTTTGATCATAGCCGTGTTTTTAAAAAATAGTTCGCCAAGCTATTTGGTTTGCGGTAAAATAATATGGGTTATTATGTGAAAGTTCTCAGAAAAGATTCTGAGACTGTGATATTTGTGTTCTGAAATTATGGAAGATACGATAGCTGCGATCGCCACGCCATATGGTGAAGGCGGTATTGGAATAATAAGGATAAGCGGTGAAGAGGCCGAAAGGATCCTTGATGAGGTCTTTGTGCCTGCGTTTAATACCGATGACGGGCTTAAAGAGAACAGAAAGCTCATGTATGGCCATATCGTGGATCCGGAGAGTGAAAACACGATAGATGAGGTGCTGGCGGTCTTTATGAAAGGACCGCATACATACACGGGTGAAGATGTGGCAGAGATCGACTGCCACGGCGGTATCGTTCCGCTGAGGAAAGCGCTCGAGCTCGTTTATGCTCATGGTGCCGTACCAGCAGAAAGAGGCGAGTTCACAAAAAGAGCTTTTCTTAACGGCAGGATAGATCTGTCGCAGGCAGAAGCCGTGATAGACCTTATCAAAGCCAGAGCGGACAAGAGCTTTGATGTGGCTATGGATCAGCTCCAGGGAAAGCTGTCGCGCGAGATCCAGAAGATCAGAGCCGGCCTCATGGACCTTCTTGTCGATCTTACAGTAAATATCGACTATCCGGATGAGGATATAGAAGTCATCACGTATGAGGCGATTTATGAGGGACTCAGAAGAGCACAGTTGTCTATAGGCAGGCTGCTCGCGAGCAGCAATACCGGAAGGCTTATCTCTGAGGGAATAAAAGTCGCGATAATAGGAAAGCCGAACGTCGGTAAATCGTCGCTCATGAACGCTCTCCTTAAGGAATCCCGTGCGATAGTGACCGATATACCAGGCACCACCAGAGACACCATCGAAGAAACTCTGAGTATCGATGGTATCCCGGTAATATTGACAGACACAGCAGGGATCCGCGAGACGAGCGACAAGATCGAGACCATAGGCATCGAGCGCAGCAAAGCCTCTGTCGGCAGCGCTGATCTCATCCTTTTCATGATTGACGGATCGAGAGAGCTTGATGAAGAAGACAGGTTCATAGCAAAGCATCTGGAGCCCGTGAAGACTTTGATAGTGATAAATAAGACAGATCTCGAGCAGAAAGTTGACCTGGATGATATACGCAGACTTGCGGATGGAGCAGAAGTTATCGAAACATCGCTGGCAGATGACAATGGTGCGGAGATCGTTGAAAAAACAATACTTTCGCGAGTCATGTCTGGAGAGACGCAGCAGGGAGAGAGCGTGCTGGTAACAAACGCAAGACACGAAGCGCTGCTAAAAGAGGCGGCGCAGTCGGTCGGTGATGCTCTTGTGCTCACAGACCATAAAGAGCCGCTAGAGATAATAGAGATAGATGTAAACCAGGCATATGAGAGCCTTGGAGAGATAATCGGCGAATCGGTCGGGGACGACATAATCGATGAAGTGTTCTCGCGGTTCTGTCTCGGAAAATAGAAGGAGTGCAGATGAACGAAGAAGAGAGAAGCAGATATGTACATATGGGCGATTACGACGTTTGCGTGATCGGCGCAGGACACGCCGGCTGTGAAGCCGCCCTCGCCTGCGCAAGGATGGGCGTCAGAACGCTGATGTTCTCGATAAACCTTGAGGCGATCGCTATGATGCCGTGCAATCCTGCTATCGGAGGAACGGGAAAAGGCCATCTGGTACGTGAGATCGACGCGCTGGGAGGAGAGATGGGTCTGAACATCGACAAGACCTTTCTCCAGAGCAGGATGCTGAACACCTCAAAAGGCCCTGCAGTACATTCGCTCAGAGCGCAGGCTGACAAGAAACAGTATCATGTCGAGATGAAAAAAGTGCTTGAAAAGCAGGAAAATCTCGACATTAAGCAGCAGGAGATAATAGATATAGACGTAGAGCATGCTCAGGTAAGAGGTGTTGTTACACGCACCCTGGCGTACTACTCATGTAAAGCTATCGTTATAGCGACAGGGACTTTTCTCGGAGGACGTATCTTTATCGGTGAAAGCAATTTCGCGAGCGGTCCGAACGGGCTCTCCCCTTCTGTTGAGCTCGTAGACAGCCTGAAAAAGCTCGGTATTCCGCTGAGACGCTTCAAGACAGGTACACCGGCGAGAGCACTGAAAAGCACATTTGATTTTGATGAGATGGAGATACAGCCAGGCGACAAGACGATTGTCCCCTTCTCTTTCATGAACGACCATCTTGAAAAAGATCAGATCCCGTGCTGGCTGTCGTACACGAATGAAGAGACGCACAGGATACTCAGGGAGAACTTCTCAAGATCCGCGCTGTTCGGCGGCGCGATCACGGGTATCGGCCCGAGGTACTGCCCTTCCATCGAATCAAAGGTCGACAGGTTCCCGGACAGGAAGAGGCATCAGCTGTTCGTCGAGCCTGAGGGCGCAGAGACGGACGAGATGTATATACAGGGGATGTCATCGAGCATGCCTGAAGATGTGCAGCGTGACTTCTATCATACGATCAAAGGTCTCGAGCACATATACATAACGAGACCTGCCTATGCCATAGAATACGACTGCATAGATCCGATAAATCTCAGTCTCAATCTGGAATATAAGAAGATCCGCGGATTCTTCTGCGCCGGACAGTTCAACGGAAGCTCCGGATACGAAGAGGCGGCGGCGCAGGGGCTGATCGCCGGAATAAACGCGGCGCTGGAAATAAATGGAAAAGAACCTTTCATACTTGACAGGAGCGAAGCGTATATAGGCGTGCTCATCGACGACCTTGTGACAAAGGGGACGAATGAGCCATACAGGATCATGACCAGCAGAGCTGAATACAGACTTCTCCTCAGGCAGGACAATGCCGATACAAGGCTTACAGAGAAGGGCTACAGACTCGGTCTTGTAACTGAAGAACGATGGCAGAAGTTCCTGAAGAAGCAGGATACCGTACAGAATGAAATAGAAAGACTTAAGAACACACATGTTTCGCCTGAGCAGGCTGAAGAGTTCCTTATAAGGCACGGCAGCACTCCGCTGCCGAACAAGGTGCCGATGATAGAGCTCATGAAGCGTCCGGAGATATCATATGATGATCTTGCAGAGATCGATCCGGACAGGCCGCAGCTCACTATACACGAGAAGGCGGAAGTGGAGGTCCATATCAAATACGAAGGATATATCTCCAAGCAGCTCGCACAGGTGGAAAAGTTCAAGAAGCTTGAGACCAAATCCCTTCCGGATGATCTGGATTATGAAACGATAGACGGACTCAGGATCGAAGCTCAGCAGAAGCTGAACGAGATCAGGCCGGGATCGATAGGGCAGGCGTCGCGGATATCGGGAGTATCGCCTGCAGATATCAACGTGCTTATCATTTATCTGGAAAGGGAGAGGCGGAGATCGTCTAGATAACGGTTACGGGGACATGTCTGATCTTGCAGTATTACAAAACAGAATAAAGAATTCGCTCATGCAGATCGGTATCAAAGCAGAAGACGATGCCTGCAGAAAGCTCGCCGTATATATGGACGGCGTCCTTGAGAAAAACAAAGAGATCAACCTGACTGCGATCACTGATGAGGAGCGTTTTATACGCGAGCACATTGTTGATTCAGCGTCGATACTTAAGGTACAGGGCCTTGATGATGCGAAGTCGATCTGTGACGTCGGAACTGGAGCAGGATTCCCAGGGATAGTTATCGCGGCGCTTTCGCCAGACAAGACCGTCACGATGGTCGATTCGCTTGCCAAGAGGCTCAAAGTCATAGAAGACATCGCCGGGGAAGCGGGGATCGGCAACATCAGGCTGGTGCATGCACGTGCTGAAGAAGCGGGGCACATGGCGGACCTCCGAGAGGGTTTTGATATAGTGACAGCCAGAGCTGTAGCCGCGCTTCCGGTGCTTGCTGAACTCTGTGTGCCGCTTGCCAGGAAAGGGGGCATGTTCATTGCCTTCAAAACTGCCTCGAGCAGCGATGAAGTAAAAGGATCCCGGCGCGCAGCCAACATTTTGGGGGTCGGGGAGATCAAAACACAAGATGCAGGGGTACCGGGCACAGATCATGTCTTCGCAGTCATGAAAAAAACGGGTAAAACACCGGGAAAGTACCCGCGAAAACCGGGGGACCCTGGTCGAAACCCATTGTAATCACTGGGATACAGCGATTGTTTCACGTGAAACATCAAAGTGGAAAACACAAGGTTTGTATAGTAGAATAAAGCTATACAAAGCTACATATAGATATCCGGGAGGAAACTGAAGTTGGGTAAAGCGATAGCTATCTTCAATCAGAAGGGCGGAGTCGGGAAGACTACGACCAACATAAATCTGGGCGCCAGCCTTGCCATGCTTGGCAAGAAAGTGCTCATCGTAGATATAGACCCGCAGGGGAATACAACGAGCGGCATAGGCGTTTCAAAGAGAGCACTGAGTGATACAGTCTATGAGCTTCTTATACAGGATGATTATAATACCAAGAAGGCGATACTCAAGACCGGCGTGAAAGGGCTGGATGTAATACCGGCCAACGTCGATCTTGCAGGTGCGGAGATCGAGCTGGTGGCTCTCGACGGAAGAGAGACGAGACTGAAGAGGTCTATCGACAAAGTCCGCGATGATTATGACTTCATTTTCATCGACTGTCCTCCTTCACTTGGGCTTCTTACCATCAACTCCCTGACGGCCGTGGAGAGCGTGCTGATCCCGATACAATGTGAATTCTATGCGCTCGAGGGAGTTAGCCAGCTCGTCAGCACGATTGAGCTGGTGAAAAAGAGCCTTAACCACGATCTGGAGGTAGAAGGGGTAGTCCTCAGTATGTTCGATGGAAGGACCAATCTGGCGATACAGGTGGTGCAGGAGGTAAAGAAATACTTTGGCTCCAAAGTATACTCCACGGTTATACCAAGAAACATAAGGCTTGCTGAAGCGCCGAGCTTCGGCATGGCCATAACGGAATATGATCCAAGATCAAAGGGGGCAAAGGCATACAAGGCTTTTGCGGAAGAGTTTCTTAAACGGGAGGAGAAGAGATAGATGGCAGCGAGAAAAGTAAAAAACAATGTGCTTGGAAGAGGGATCAGCGCTCTTATTTCTGAAGCAGCCCCGATAGAAGAACAGCGGGCTGAAGAGGCCGCCGATCCGGAGAACACTGTAAGATATATAGATATCAACGATATCAAACCGAACAGGAACCAGCCCCGTAAGAACTTCGACAGCGAGGGGATATCTGAGCTGGCCGCCTCGATACAGGAGCACGGCATCATCCAGCCGCTCATCGTGCGGACGAGCGACAGGGGATATGAGCTCGTTGCAGGAGAAAGAAGATGGCGCGCGGCAAGAGAGGCTGCTGTCGACAAAGTACCGTGCATTGTAAGAGAGTTCACGGATGAGGAAAACGCGCTGATAGCCATAATCGAGAACATGCAGCGTGAAGACCTGGACCCGATAGAAGAAGCTGAAGGACTGGATACCATGATGAAGGAGTACGGCCTCACACAGGAAGAAGTGTCCAGGAGCGTCGGAAAGAGCCGTCCGTATATAACCAACTCGCTCCGTCTGCTTAAGCTTCCTCAGGACATCCGGGAGAAGATAAGCGAAGGGGCAATATCCGCAGGGCACGCAAGAGCGCTTCTTTCTGCAAAGACAAAAGCGCTGCAGGAGCAGATCTGCCAGAAGATAATAAAAGACGGCCTTTCTGTAAGAGAAACCGAGAAGCTCGTGAAAGACGGGGGAAAAGCCAGGAAAAAAGCTGCAAGATCAAGGAAAGATCCGGACATCATCGCAGTTGAAGAAAAGCTGAAAGAGATCTACGGGACAAGAGTGGCTATCACAACAAACGGAAGAAAAGGCGCGGTAGAGATATCATATTATGGCAGAGAGGATCTTAACCGCATCATAGAGTTATTGGAATCAGTGAAGTAGAGCATTTTGTTTCATGTGAAACAACGGGTGTAGTCAAATGATAGATACTGCATTTGAAGAAAAACTAGTCAGATATTCTCCTGTTCCGGTCGTGGTGGTGAACTCGAACGGCAAGGTAGTACGCGCCAACGATCTTATCGGTACTGTCTTCATTTATGATGAACTTACCGGTTATGATTTTTTCCAGCTGACCGGATTCAAGATCGATGATCTGAAAGAGATTGCAGCGACGGGAGAATCCAGGCCGCTTTCCAGAAACGACCGGACTTTCCGCGTTATGGCGTCAAGAGATTCGGACGATGAAGAAGGAAATATACTTGTATCGTTATATGATGTCACGTCATTTATGCAGATAAAGGAGAAGTATGACGAGGAAAAGATCTGCGTGGCAAGAATAAACATCGATAACTATGATGACCTTATCTCCGGAACAGATCCTTCGATGAGGATGGTCATAACATCGCAGCTGGATAAGATAATACGCGACTGGTCCGCCAGGATAAAGGGCTCGATAGTTACCATGCGAGCAGGGCAGTACATAATGTATTTCCAGCACAAGTATCTGAGCGGGATGATTGAGCAAAGATTCAGCATCCTGGACCAGGTACGCGATCTGGAGACACAGACAGATTTCCCTCTCAGCCTTTCGATCGGCGTCGGAATAAACGGGCCGACACTTGGTGAAACAAGGAATTACGCGGATGCGGCGATAGACCTTGCTCTTGGCCGCGGAGGAGACCAGGCTGTCATGCGCGACGGCACCAAGATAAGATACTTCGGAGGGCAGAATGCTTCTGTAGAGAAAGGAAGCAAAGGAAAATCCAGGGTAGTCGCGTATGCGCTGAAGAGGCTTATCGAACAGGCTGAGCGTGTGATCGTAATGTCGCACAGGAATCCGGATATGGACGCTTTCGGATCGCAGCTCGGCATGGCAAGAATCTGTCAGCTTTACGGGAAGAATGCAAATATCATCGTAGACCACGTGAACGATTCGCTGCAGACGCTGTATAAGCAGGCAAAAGATGCGGCGATATACAATTTCATAACATCGGAAAGAGCGCTGGAGCTGATCACGCCGGAGTCGCTGGTGGTGCTGCTGGATACACACAGACCGTCATATTCAGAATGTCCTGAAGTCCTTGAGAAGGCAGAGAAGCTGGCGGTCATAGATCATCACAGAAGGTCAGCCGACGGAGTTGAGAATCCGGTGCTGTCATACATTGAATCTTATGCTTCTTCCACATCAGAGATGGTGACAGAGATACTCCAGTACCTAGGAGCCAAGAAGGAGCTCAGCAAGCTTGAAGCGGAAGCACTTCTTGCCGGCATGACAGTAGACACGAACAGATTCGCCGTGAAAACAGGCGGAAGAACGTTCGAGGCCGCTGCATGGCTGAAGCGCGCCGGAGCGGATACGGCAGAGGTAAAGCGCCTGTTCCAGACGAGCCTGGAGGATCTTAAAATAAGATCAAGCGCTGTAACACAGGCGCTGATAACAGAAGATGGCATAGCGACCACCATATGCGACGGCATGAATCCGGAAGCACAGATAATCAATTCAGAGGTAGCGGATGAGCTCCTGAACGTAAAGGGAGTCAAGGCGAGCTTTGTTGCAGGGAAAGACCATGAAGGCGCTACGCTCGTCAGCGCAAGATCTCTCGGAGAAGTAAACGTACAGGTGCTCATGGAGAGCATAGGAGGCGGAGGCCATCTTACGACAGCGGGGGCGCAGGTGGACGCAGAGCCGGATGAGATAATAGAGATAGTAAGAAAGAGAGCTGCAGAGCAGCTCAAAGTAAGATAAAGGCTTTGATGAAGCGGGCGAGAGTCGGCAAAAAGCCAAAGAGATTTTGTTAAAAATGGAAAATACTGGAAATAGAGGAGGCTGCAGATGATCGTAATACTTAAGCGTGATGTTAAGGGTACCGGCAAGGCCGGGGATGTCGTGAAGGTAAGCGACGGATTCGCAAGGAACATGCTCCTTCCAAAGGGTCTTGCCGAAGAAGCGACGAAGAATAACGTGCATACCCTTGAAAAAGCTAAGGAGAAGCGCGAAGAGGAAGAAAAGCAGGCAAGAGCAGCTGCGGAAAAACAGGCTGAGGAAATGAAGACCATGAGGGTCGAGATCAACACCAAAGCCGGAGAAGGCGGCAAGCTTTTCGGCTCTATAACGACCAAGGACATAGCGGACGCCCTCAAAGAGCAGCACGGGCTTTCCATCGACAAGAGGAAGATCGTGCTCGACCAGCCGATCAAAGAGACGGGAGTAAAACGCGTGAAGATCAGGATCTATCCTGAGATCACAGCTACTATAGCAGTGGAGGTGAAAGGCTGATGGCAGAGAAGATCCCTCCTCATAACAACGACGCGGAGAGATCCGTGCTCGGATCAGCGATGCTGAATAAAGACGCGCTTTTCGATGTGATCGAGATAGTGAGTCCTGACGACTTCTATAACAAAGCGAACCAGGAGATCTTCAGCACGATGCGCGATATGTATAACGCCGGGAAAGCCTGTGACATCGTTACCGTGACGGAAGAGCTCAAGAAGCGCGGTACGCTTGCGGCATGCGGCGGCAGCGCCTATATTTCTTCACTCACAGCTGAGATACCATCGACCGTGAACGCTTCTGATTATGCAAAGATCATTGCTGAAGAGGCAGCGCTGCGGCGGCTGATACAGGCGTCTGAGGAGATACGCGAAAGCTGCTTTGAGCGTAAGGACTCATCTGATAATATCATGGATGATGCGGAGAAGAAGATCTTCTCGATCGCGGAGAGCGGCCAGAAGCGGGATTATACCTCGGTGAAGGACGTCATGTTCGCTGATATGGACATCATATCAAAGCGCAGTATGGAGAGCGGCAGCCTGACCGGCGTTACCTCCGGGTTCAGGGATCTGGATAATAAGCTGGGCGGCTTCCAGAAATCAGACCTCATAATAGTAGCCGCGCGTCCAGGTATGGGCAAGACCGCTTTTGCCCTTAATGTCGCTTTGAATGCTGCGGAAAAAGGCGGTGCGAACGTGCTCGTATTCAGTATGGAGATGAGCAAAGAACAGCTCGGCCAGCGGCTTATCGCGATGAAGGCGAATGTCGACATGGAGGATATCAGCAAGGGCAACGTCCAGGGAGAGAAGTGGCATGAGATAATCATGGCGTCGGAAGCGATCGGACAGTGCAGCATCAACATCGACGATACACCGCATCCTACGGTATATGAGATCAGGAACAAATGCCGCAGAATGAAGGCGAATCAGGGTCTTGACCTGATATTAGTAGACTATCTTGGCCTCATGATAGAAAAGTCCGATAATGTCGTACAGGAAGTCAGCCAGCTGACGCGCTCGTTCAAGCTGCTGGCAAGAGAGATGGACTGTCCGGTGATCCTGCTGTCACAGCTCTCAAGAACGCCGGACCAGCGTGTCAACAACCACAGGCCAGTGCTCTCAGACCTGAGAGATTCCGGCTCGATCGAGCAGGACGCAGACATCGTGCTCTTTCTTTACAGGGACGATTATTACAATAAGGAATCGGAGAAGCCGGGCGTCTGTGAGGTGAATGTCGCCAAGCACAGAAACGGCCCGCCGGGAGAAGTCGATCTCACATGGGTCGCGAGGTACACCAAATTCTCCGACAGAGCGTAAGTATATGAACAAAAGCCTGCCGGCTCATCTTAATATCGGCGGGAAAGAAGAGGGGAAATGGAATTTATAAAGAGTAAAACAAAAGACTTCTACCTTCTCGAGACGAAGGTGGAGAACATATTCATCAGCGAGTATCTCGCGGCAGCGCCGGGAGATTATGTTAAAGTATTCCTTTTTGGTTCAATGTGCGCCGAATACGGCATACATCAGTCGGTCCGGGAAATGTCCAGGCAGCTTGCGATAAGCGAGAACGACATAGGAAAAGCCTGGAATTACTGGGAAAAGCTCGGCGTGATAAAGAAGCATTATCTCGACGAGAGCGGCAAGGTCGATTTCTCAGTAGAGTTCGTCAGCCTGAAAGAGCTGATGTACGGAAAGGCCCAGGAGCCGGCGGATACTGGCGAAGAACGGCCCGAGACAAACATCTTCGGGAACGAGGACATCAAGAAGCTTTTTGATGAAATAGAGAGCATGCTCGGGCGGGATATGAGTTCTACAGAGCTCACGGAGATCCTGTCATGGATAGAAGATGACAACATCGCCCCGGAAGTAGTCCTCTACGGATTCACATATTCCATCGAAAAAAACAAGACCGGTATCAAGTACATCAGCAAGGTGGTGCATGGCTGGACGGATGAAGGGTATTATACTGTCGATGCTGTCAGAGAACACCTTGAAGACGTGGATAACCGCTTCTATGAGTACAAGCGTGTGATGACGGCGCTCGGCATGCACAGGCTTCCGACTGAGGCTGAGAAGAGGATGATGGACAGCTGGTTCGACGAGATGGGCTTCAACATGGACAAAGTTCTCGAGGCGTGCGGACAGACAGTCGGGATACAGGCGCCGAACTTCAAGTACGTGGACACCGTGCTGTCGAAATGGGCAGAACAGGCAGAAGCCCGAGGAACAGAAATAAACAGCAAGACAGTATCTCAAAGCACTCTGAACCAGTATTATACATATCTGCGAGAAAAAGAGGCAAGAGAAGCGGAACAGCGCCGCGAGGAAGTCTATGGGAAACTCCCGAGAATAAAGGAGATCGACGGAGAAGTAAGCAAGATGGGGGCTACGCTTTCCAGAGCGCTGCTCATGGGGAAAGACAAGGGCAAGGCCCGTGTCATAAGAGAGCAGATGGACAGACTGTCTGAGGAACGCGCGGTCACACTTACAGATAACGGTTATTCACTTGACTATACAGACATACAGTATAAATGCCAGAAATGCAACGATACCGGAATAACAGATCTCGGAGAGAGATGCACATGTGTGCCGGAGCGGATGGAAGAAGCTGCTGTATGGGAGAAGACAGTCAGAAAAGAGTGATATCATCAGATTCTGACAGGGGCAAAAGGGAAAACAAATGGATTCAAGGGCAGAAGAACGAAGAAGGAACAGGATCAGGAGACTGAACCATATCAGGATTGCGATCTTCATTATTGTCGTTGTTTTGTTCGTGGTCGTGACTATGTCGATCAAGAACGTCCTGGACCTCACTGTAGAGCAGCATGAGCTCAAGAAGGAGAACGAGGAGCTTCAGGAGAAGAAAGCCGCACTCGAGAAAGAGTTTGAGAATATCAATGACAAGAACTACATCGAGGAGCAGGCGCGAGAACAGCTTAATATGGTGAAGCCCGGTGAGATCGTATATATCATAGAAGAAGACCAGGGAAAACAAAAAGATAAAGACAAGGATAAAGAAAAGGAAAAGGACGGCAAGTGAAGATAAGTGAGATAGTCGTCGTAGAAGGCCGTGACGACACTGAGGCAGTGAAGCGTGCGGTAGAGTGCGAAACGATAGAGACACACGGATTCGGCATCAGGGCTTCGGTCTGGAAGAGCCTGGACAGAGCATATAAGACTAAAGGCCTTATCATTTTCACCGATCCCGACCATGCCGGAGATACGATAAGAAAAAAGATCAAGGAGAAATATCCGGACAGCAAAGAAGCCTTTCTCCCAAGGCCGAAGGCTGATAAAGACGGAGATATAGGCGTGGAGAACGCTGCGCCGGAAGATATAAAAGCTGCGCTAATGAAGGCAAGGCCCACACGGATCGATAATCCGGAGACAGGCGCCGAAGGGATAACCTGGGAGATGATCGTGTCTGCCGGCCTTACAGGGGCAACAGACAGCAGGGCAAGAAGGGAAAGCCTTGCGGAAAAGCTGAGCATCTCATACGGGAACGCCAAAGCCATGCTGTCTCATATGAACGCGTTTGGTATAACAACAGGAGAATTCAATGAAGCTGTACGAGCCATCAACGATAAAACTGATAAAGAATAAATACGGCTTCAGGTTCTCGAAGAGCCTCGGGCAGAATTTTCTGATCGATAAAGCAGTGCTGGACAGCATCACAGATGGTGCCGGACTGTGTAAAGACGATCTTGTCATAGAGATCGGCCCGGGGATCGGCGTGCTCACGCAGGCAGCTGCGGAGAAGGCTGGGAAGGTCGTAGCGGTGGAGATCGACGAGGGCCTGATAGAAGTCCTGCGCTTCACGCTTTATGGCATAGAAAACGTCAAAGTTATAAACGGGAATATACTTAAAACAGATCTGAAAGCTCTGATAGAGCAGGAGAAGGGCGACCTGCTGCATGTGAAGGTGATCGGTAATCTCCCATACTACATCACGACGGCGATCATCATGAAGCTCCTTTCGGATCATATCGGTTGCGAAAGCATCACGGTAATGATGCAGAAAGAGGTCGGAGACCGCATAATGGCAGCGCCCGGAAACCGTGAATATGGCGCGATCAGCGCGGCTGTACAATATTATTCTATTGTAAACCGCATTTCCGAAGTGGATAAGACATCCTTCATGCCGCAGCCGAAGGTCGATTCCTGTGTTCTGAGGATGGATATCCTGGACACGCCGGCTGCTGCTCCTGAGGATGAAGACCATTTCTTCAGAGTCATACGAGCAGCATTCGGACAGAGGAGAAAGACGCTGCTTAATTCGCTGGGAAGCACAGGAGCACCAAAGAGTGTGCTTGCCGAAGTGCTGGACAAGGCAGACATAGATAAGAGCAGGAGGGCGGAGACACTTACGCTTGAAGAATTCGCCAGACTGTCAGATGAACTGGCACAAAAGGGATACTAGAGAATGCTTGATATTTTTGGTTTTGGAAAAAAGAATAAAGAAGATGACGGAGCTGAGAAGCCTGCAAGAGAACTGACGCCTGAAGATATAGAAGCGGCGGAGGAAAGGCTCGTTCAGGACGAGATACGTCAGAATGAGGAGGAGCTGCAGCAGGAGGCAGAGGCTCAGTACGAGACTCAGGAGACTCTTCTGTCTATGCGGGAAAACGCTGCAAAAGATGTTGAAGACCAGAAGGATTCCGCAGTTTCTGAAGGCAAAAGCGAGAAAGAACCGGCAGCGCGGGAAAACAAGGCAGACAAGCAGACGCCGGAGAAAAAAACCGCAGCAGCAAAGCACGGGGTATTTGGCAATACATTTGTACTCTGCTTGATAGCGGCGTTTGTCATAAACCTCTTTATTGAGACGATCGGAAGACAGAGCACGCCATTTGCCGGGGGCTTTCTGTATCTTATACAGCAGCCGCTCGTTTTCCTCGCGAATATGCTCCTGATCTACGCAACGCTCACGTTTTCAGCGCTGTTCAGGAGACGATCGTTCTTTATAGCCCTGCTTTCACTGCCGTGGATACTCATCGGAGTAGCAAACGGCGTGATACTGCTGCAGAGAATGACGCCGTTCAATATGAAGGATATGACAGCGTTCGCGGACGGAATTACGCTTCTTACCACGTATTTCTCTATGACGCAGATCATAATGCTCGCAGCAGCGGCGATCCTGGTCATCGCCGGCTTTACTGTGCTTTTCCTGAAATGCCGTAAAGTCGAGAAGATACATTACGTGCGTGCCGTAATGGGGATAATCGCGTCTTGGGCTGTGATGATCGGGCTTGTTCTGGGACTTATCCATATCGGCGTACTGTCCACATTCTTTGGAAGCCTTCCGTATGCGTACAGAGATTACGGCGTACCATACTGCTTTGTTAACACCTGGCTGAATACGGGCATCCACAAGCCTGCGGGATATTCCGAGCAGATGATAAGCGCGCTGCTTCCGAAAGAAGTGCTCTCCAAGGACAGCACGATCGTACTGGGAGACGAAGACATCTCCACAGATGATCCTGATAAGCCGAATATCATATTCGTACAGCTTGAGTCATTTATAGATCCGCAGCTTTTCAGACATGTCGCGTTCAGTGAGGATCCTATTCCTTACTTCCGCGAGATAAGCAGGAACTATTCGACCGGAAGCCTTACGGTACCGGCATGCGGCGCGGGAACTGCCAACACGGAATGCGAGTTCATGACGGGACTGTCCATGCACTTCTTCGGACCTGGAGAATATCCTTTCAAGTCTGTCTTAAGTGAAGAACCTGTCGAGAGCGTAGCCCGCGACCTCAAGAGCATAGGCTACTCGGCGCACGCCATACATAATCACAGAGCGATGTTCTACAACAGAAACATCGTATTCGCCAACATGGGTTATGATACATTCACGTCTGTGGAATATATGAGCGATACGCAGAAGACTCCGAAAGGCTGGTGCAAGGACAAGATCCTTACGTCTCAGATTATGGACGCACTGACGTCAACAAAACAGAAGGATTATATCTACACGATCTCCGTGCAGGGACACGGGCAGTATCCGTCAGAGAAACTTCTTTCCGATCCGGACATCAAAGTCACAGCGGCTCCTGACGAAGCGGCGAAGAATAAGTATGAATATTACGCCAATGAAGTCCATGAGATGGATGCTTTTGTTCATGATCTCACGACTACGCTTGAAGATTATGATGAAAAAGTCATTCTCGTGATGTACGGGGACCATATCCCCGCATTAGACATAGCGGAAGAGAACTACGCGGCAAAGGATCTGTTCCAGACGCAGTATGTGATCTGGAGCAATTATGAGACGGATAAGAAGGATATGGATATAGCGGCATATCAGTTATCCGCAGAGGTACTTGACCGAGCCGGTATCCACGTCGGGACGACCACGCTGTATCATCAGCTTCATGATCATAAAGCTCCGGATTATCTGAGCGGCCTTAAAGCGCTCGGGTATGACATGCTCTATGGAAATCAATATATCTATGGCGGCAGCATACCGTTCAAAGCTTCGGACATGAAACTCGGTGTAAAAGACATCGTGATAGAAGAAGTAGTAGAAGTAGGCGGGAAATATTATATCAAAGGCCGCAACTTTACTGAGATGAGCAGGATCACGCTGAACGGCGAGCCGCTCGAGACAGTGTATCTGAGTTCAAACCTGCTCGGGCTGCTTGAGGATGTGAACGTGGAAGATGCGTCGGATATGAAGGTGAGCCAGATAGACAAGAACACGAGCACGATCATCAGTACGACAGAATAACGACATAATACAAAAGCGCCAGCAGCAATTATCCCGTCTCGGGCACGGCTCTCGCCTGGCTACGGCTTAACGCAGCGGTACTAACCTCATGCTTCGCCTGACGGCTCGCATTCGCTAAGTACCGGCTGCCGCAGATGCCCTCGCTGGATAATTGCTGCTGGCGCTTTATATTGCCTTAATTACTGCTGTGAGAGACCTGCTTCGATATACTGCTGCAGGTCGTCGAGAGGAATGGTGCGCAGAGCACATTTGCCGGGGGATTCCGGGAAGACCACGGTTATGCTGCCGGTGCGCACTTTTTTGTCCCCTTTTGCTACTTTAAGGATCTTCTCGGCGTCATACGGGATCTCAAGATCAAAGTTCATGTCTGCAAGGTCGCTTCTGATCTGGTCTGCCGCGTCATATTCTGTGTATCCGAGCTTATATGCCGCGCGGGCTTCACATACCATGCCGCGTGCGACGGCCTGTCCGTGAGGGATCGCATATTCTGAGAGCTTCTCGATGCTGTGGCCGAATGTGTGGCCGAAATTGAGCAGCTGCCGCTCGCCGGTATCACGCTCATCGTGCTCAACGATAGTGCGCTTTACCTGCACGCTTCTTTCTACCACGAGCTCGAGCGTATCTGTCATTTCGCCGGTGATCTCACCGCCTGTCTCCATAAGGGCTGACATTATCTTCTTCACGTAAGGAGCGAGCTCCTCATCTGCTATCATTGCGGTCTTATAGCTTTCCGCCGAGCCGTCGAGCATCTCTGAGGGTGAAAGGGTCCTGAACGTTGATATGTCACATAGAACAAGCGAAGGCTGCCAGAAGGCGCCGCAGAGGTTTTTGCCCTTGCCGAGGTCTACTGCCGTCTTGCCGCCGACAGAACTGTCGACTGCAGCAAGATAGGTCGTAGGCATCTGTATATAGCGGATCCCCCTCAGATATGTCGCCGCGGCGAATCCTGCCATGTCGCCGGTAACGCCGCCTCCCAGCGCGATGATGATGTCGCTCCTGCTCAGGGCTGCTCTTGCAAGCTGCTCCATGATCGCGCAGTATGATTCAAGATTCTTGTTCTCCTCTCCTGCCGGGAATTCGATCAGGGTGACATCAAAGCCTGCGTCTGTCAGCGCCTCGGACACAGTGCCTGCGTAAAGTCCTGCCACATTGCTGTCGCAGATCAGCGCGGCTCGGCATGGTCCTGTCACTTCCTGAATATAATCTGCGGCATCGGAGAGTATGCCTGTGCCGATGACCATATCGTACGGCCGTCCAGTTTTTACAGAAATTCTCTTCATTTATCAGACCTCTATGATATAATAATAACGTACCGATTCTATCATAACTGATAATGATATGCAAAAAACGTTTCTGGTGGTTTCGGAAAAGCAGGATATGCAAAGCAAACGTCGTATCTTTGTTTGATTTAAAGAAAGAGCCGGAAAAATGAAAGGAAAATTCGGAAAAGGACATTTTGAGCTCACGTGGCAGCTGGGTTTCTATGGGGTCAAGCTTGCATTCAGGCTGACGATCGTTATCGGCATGTATATCTTATACTTCACCCACAGGGAGCTTATAACAAAGTACATGGAACAGCCGTTTTATAAAGGCCTGACGCTTGTGCACGTAGCATGGGTGGCATTTATGTCGGTCATGATACTGCATCTTCTTTCTGAGACACATCTGGTCGACAAGCTGACCATGGCGATACGTAAATCCAGGGAGAAAGAATACGTGCCTGTTGCAGGATATGAACGTAAGGATCTTCTGGAATATGTCCAGTATATGAATATCAAAGCCTGGATGGTCATGCTCGTCTGGCTGGGACTCAACGCCGTGATCGGCCTGTTGTATGTGCTTAACATATTCCACAATGAAGAGCTGCTGATGTGCACGGTCACGTTCTATCTGTGTGATTATATATGCATACTGTTCTTCTGCCCGTTCCAGACTTTCATAATGCATGATAAGTGCTGCGTGAACTGCAGGATCTACGACTGGGGCCATTTTATGATGTTCACCCCTATGCTGTTCATAAAGAGCTTTTACAGCTGGAGCCTTTTCTTCATGTCGTGCATAGTGCTGATCCATTGGGAGCTCATATACGCGCGTCATCCGGAGCGTTTCTGGGAGGGCTCGAATAAAGTCCTCCAGTGCGTCAACTGTCATGATAAGACGTGCCAGATAAAGAACCTGCTCAGAGGAAACGGCCTCCGCGCAGGCGTAGTGCAGAAAGACAAAACGATCTGATTTTGAAAACCATGGCATCAAAAAAGCAGGCATATCAGATATACCTGCCTTGAGAGCTGTTTTACTGGAGCATGCTCAGTCCGTTCTGTATCGTTGACGGGACGGACTTTTCTATTTCCATGATTTCCTGCCGTGACAGATCCTTCGTCTCTATCGGAGAGTGGAACATGACTTTGATAGTCGCCGGCTGGGCATAGCCTTTCTCTTCAAAGCATTTGTAGCTTCCGGAGATAGATACAGGAACTATAGGCGCCTTCGCCTTGGTCGCGAGCTTGAAGCTTCCGGCCTTGAACTTGCCCATCTTCGGACCACGGCTTCGGGTTCCTTCTGGGAAGATCGCGAGATTATACCCGGCTTTCACGAGGTCGATACCTTCTTTCATACTCTTCAGAGCTTCTCTTGTGTCGCCCCTCTTGATGAAAAGCCCGCGTATAAGCTTGATCCATTTGCCGAGGTATGGGATCTTCTCCAGAGAATCTTTGGCGATAAATCCGATCTGGCGGCCGTCCAGAGCGACTATGAGAGCTATGATATCGGCATACCCCTGATGGTTCGCGATGTATACACACCCGTCCTGTTCCGGGATGTTCTCTCTGCCCTCTACCTCTATCGTCATATCAAAATCTTCAGCGACGTTGTTTGCCCAGATCTTTATGTCTTCGCCGATGACCCTGCGTTCTTCGACAGGATCTCCTGCTTCGCGCGCTTCCAATATGCCTTTGCTCGCGCTGTCAAGCTTGCTTATCGAGCCGAGTACTTTGAAGAGCGTCGGGATATTACGTAATATAGCCATGACATTTCCTCCTTTTTTCATTATACCCTATATGTCAAAAAGCTGCTTTACATGGATCTGACCCGCGGGAAAACTGAAAATGGACGGTATTATAAAAAATGTTTGCATTTCGCCTTATGCTCGGGTATAATAATTAAGCGCGCTCTGGAGAACTATCGTGGGGCGTGCCGGTAAACATATCTCTGCGCCATACACCAGGATGGCGCCATTTAGTCCATGGGGAGGTGAAAAACATGACGAATTATGAATTGATGTTCATTATCGATCCTAAGCTCGAGCAGGAGCAGAAGGATGCAGAGATCGAGAAAGTCAAGGGCATAATTTCCGAGAACGGCGGAGAGCTTGAAGAAGCTGACGTCTGGGGAATCAGAAAACTTGCTTATCCGATCATGAAGAACACCGAAGGCTATTATGTCGTGCTTCCGTTCCAGGCAGATCCTGAGCTTCCGAAAGAGCTTGACAGAAGACTTAAGATCTCTGACGCGGTAATAAGACATATGATCATCAATAAAGATGAGAAATAGCCCGAGGGTGTTTGTTTTTTTGGAATCGAGGTCAATATGAACAGTGTAGAACTGATCGGCAGGCTTACCAGAGATCCTGAAGTGCGCTACACTTCCGGGTCACAGATGGCCGTTGCATCATTCACGATCGCTATCGACAGACCACAGCGTCAGGACGGCGGAGAAAAGCAGACTGATTTCCCGAGGATAACAGTATTCGGACGCCAGGCAGAGACCTGCGAGAAATATCTGAAGAAGGGCAGGATGGTCGCGATCCAGGGAAGGATCCAGACCGGAAGCTACACCAACAAGAACGGTGATACAGTCTACACTACCGACGTGGTTGCAAACAGGGTCGAATTTATTGACTGGGGCAATCAGAACGGACAGGGCAGCCAGGGCTACGGGCAGAACCAGGGCGGTTATTCCGCTCCGCAGGCACAGTCTGCACCGGCGCAGAGCCAGGCGCCTGCTCAGGATGATGATATGCCGGATTCTTTCGAAGCGATCGATGAGGATGTTCCATTCTAGTATGATGGGAAGCCTCAGGAGCATCAAAGCTCCGATTTAGGAAAGGAAGATAATGAATATGGAAAACAGAAGACATATGGGTGGCATGAGAAGACGTAAAGTATGCCAGTTCTGTGCCGATAAGTCGATCGTTATCGACTACAAGGATGTCGAGAGACTGCAGAACTTCGTGACAGAGAGAGGCAAGATCCTCCCGAGAAGAATCACGGGCACATGCGCCAAGCACCAGAGACAGATCACAACAGCTGTCAAGAGAGCTCGTATCGTGGCTCTTCTTCCATACACAGCTGACTAGATCAGATCTGAGAGACCGCGCTGCTGACCAGAAAAGATGCGTTTTCGCATGAGGGGCCGCAGCGTAATGCCGCGAATAGAATTCGTAATGTGAAAAGAGCCTGCCGGCTTTGACCGGCGGGCTCTTTATTTTCAATCCCACAGCTTTTCAGGGTAGAAGCCTTTGTCTTTCATTGACTGGAGGGCATTTTTGACGTTTTCTTTATCCTCTTTATATGTCACGCCGTACCATTGGTCCGCAGACCGCAGCACATTGACTTCCGCGCCTCCTGATTCTATCTTTTCTGTTACTACGGACGGCAGGAAATACTCACCTTTCAGCGGGTCTTCAGCTAGTGCTTTGTCGAGGAAAGCCGGAAAGCCGTCAGAGACAGCGTCCATGAATGATCTTTCGAATCCCCAGAAATTCATCGACACAGGGGTGTCTGGAGCGAGCATGCTCCATGTCCCACCATCGTCTTCGGTATAGGCAGGGACTTTCGTTTCGGGATCGTCTTCTGACGGACGCCACATGATCTTAGTGCGCTCCGTAACTTTTTTCAGCACGCCGTTATCCCCGACCTCGCATACGCCTCTTGCGACGTGGCCGTTCTCCGTAAGCGTCTTGTCGAGCTGGAACGCGACCATCGCATATCTGTCAGGACCGGCTTCTCTGCCTGATAAGTCATCCTCATTGCAGAGACCTTCCAGAAACTCATACATTGTCTGGAAAGCACCTGATCCATAATAGTCGTCTGCATTTATAACACAGAATGGTGCGTCGATATAGTCGCGCGCAGCGTATACTGCGTGCGCGGTGCCCCATGGCTTGACGCGGCCTTCCGGAACTTCATATCCGTCCGGGAGATCGTCCAGCTTTTGGAATGCGTATCTCACGTCGAGGTGCTTTCCGGCGCGGCCGTCGATAAGTCCGCGGAATGCCTCGGCGTTTTCTTCTTTAATAACAAAGACCACACGTTCGAATCCTGCAAGCATCGCGTCATATAGTGAAAAATCGAGAATTATCTCGCCGTGGCTGCCTACAGGGTCTATCTGCTTGAGTCCGCCATAGCGGCTCCCCATGCCTGCTGCCATTATCAGTAATATGGGTTTTTCCTGGTCGCTCATCGTTCTGGTCTCCTTTCTGAATGTAATTTTACCGTGCCGGCAGGCTGTTGTAAAGATTTGGTATTGACCGGACAGGTGAGTTTTGTTTATAATTCAATATAGAAAGGTATGACCGGCAGGGGTGGCGGCCATGCTGCAGGGGAACAGCGCCGATGAAATATCGTAATGGCGCAGATCTGGGAGAAGAGATATGAAGAAGATGATAAGGGGACCGATCGCGGTCTTTGGTTATGTGTGCGTCGTCTTGATTTTGATGTGCGCACTTTTTGTTTGTGAGACGTACGCCGCGGACACCGTGTCCGGCACGACGACCAAAAAAGAGCAGACGATCAAAGTCAAGCTCGACAAAGGCGCAGCGGTCATCACCGTGAGCGACCCGGACAGCTGGGTCTTTGCGCAGATCCAGTCTAAGGGGAGCGACACGATTGGTGAAGCAGTCGGCGGAGAGAAGATGCTTACGCTGATAGGCCAGGAGAAGACTTTCACTGTTCCGGTCAAAAAAGCAGGGACATATTATCTGTATCTCCACGGTACGAACGAAGGTGCGAAATACAGCGTCAAAACGATTCCTGCGGGCGGAACGCTCAAGAGCGGCAAAGCGACTCTCGGCACGAGCTACGCAGATAATGAATCCGTGAGCTGGTATACGATAAAGATCAAAAAGACCGGACAGCTCAGGGTGACTGTAAACGATTCCAGTTACCGCTACCCGGGCTACAGCAAAGTGCGCCTCAAGAAAGACGGAGCTCTGATATCTGAAGAAGAGCATCTGATAAAAGGTCTTAAGTTCAGCACAGTGTATGGAGTATCGGCAGGGACATACAAGATCGGCGTGAGGAGTTCTTCGGAGCTTTATAAGATCACAGCCGGATTTACTGAGATGAGTCCTGCGGCATATGGATCCTCAAAGAAGAAAGCGGCAGAGATCAAAAAGAAGACCCGAGCCTACGGTGTGATAGAACCGGGCAGCACTGAGACCAGATGGTACAGGATCGACCTTCCGGCGAAAACAGATAAAGTCACTAAGAGGACGATCCAGATCAAAGCAGACAACAGCAACGTCAACGTGACAGGCGGGATCAATTTCAGGTTCCAATACAAGAGTACTTCATCTGAGGGGCTCGTCACGACGAAGAAGGGCTGGCTCATGAACAATTATACAGAGGATATAGAGTTCAAGCTCTTCAAGAAAGATGTCCGCACTGTATATATCGGTGTTGAATCTGCAGAAAGCGCAAGCGGCACTTACGAGATATACTGGAAATAAAGCAGAAAGGACAGAAGCTGATGTGGCAGAAAAGCCACATGACCGGAATAGCATCGGCAGCAGAGGAAAGGCATGGCAAAGAAAAACAAGAAAGGCCAGTGGGGGAGCTCATTCGGGTTCCTCATGGCAACAGTAGGAGCAGCAGTAGGTTTAGGCAATCTCTGGGGATTTCCATATAAGATGGGAAAAGGAGGAGGATTTATCTTCCTCCTTGTTTATCTTGTGCTCGTATTCCTGGTAGGTATCGTAATGACGCTGCAGGAGCTCGCCATAGGACGCAAATCAGGCAAGGGCGTGCTTTATGCATATAAGTCTGTGGATAAAAGAGCATCTGCGATAGGCCTCTTCGGATGGCTGTCCCCGCTTTTCATAATCGGATTCTATTCGATGCTCGGGGGATATACTATCAAATACCTGGCGGCGAATCTGGGTGATCTGCTCAATACCTCATGGGGAATAAACGGGATGGACAGCGGAGAATACTTCACTGCTTTCTATACGAACTCATATGAGAGTGCTGTATACACAGTAGTGTTTATTCTGCTCATCGTATTCATCATCGCGATGGGTATACGCAACGGAATAGAAAAGTTCTCGTCCGTAGCTACACCTGCGCTTTTCATCATGCTCATAATCGTTATCGCAAGAGCTGTCACGCTCCCGGGGGCAATGGACGGCGTCAGATTCATGCTCGTCCCGGACTGGTCATTGTTTACTCCTAAGGGAATAATCAACGTGATCGCGTCTGCGGGAGGCCAGATGTTCTTCTCGCTGTCTCTGGGAATGGGCATTACTGTTACCTACGGATCCTATGTCAGCAAGGACGACGACCTTCAGGAAAGCGCAGTCCTGATTCCTATAGCTGATACAATCGCGGCGGTCCTTGCTGGGTTTGCAACGATTCCGGCTGTTTTTGCTGCAGGACTTGATCCGGGACAGGGACCGGGTATGCTCTTCGTAACGCTTCAGACCGTATTCGCGAGCATGGGCGCGGCAGGACCGGTATTCGGTCTTCTGTTCTATTTCCTCGTGTTTATCGCAGCCATCACATCGGCGGTCTCGGTAATGGAGACCATAGTATCAACTACGATGGATATAACTGAACATCACCTGAAACATACCAGCAGGCTGGGGGTAACGATCGGATGCGGGCTGTTTGCGCTCATAGAGGGAGTGTTCGTATCGATGGACGGACTTGGCAGCCATGGATTCCCGCAGATCTTCAATCAGTCCACATGGCTGGACACATTCGACCTGCTTTCAGAAGGAACGCTTATGCCGATAGGAGCTCTGCTTGCCTCGATACTGTTCGGATGGGTATATCCGGGATATCTTGACGATGAGATATCTCTCGGAAGCCGCGGCGGCCGCGTGCTGAGATACTTCAATTTCTGTATCAAATGGATAGTCCCGCCGATAATGCTCATGGTCCTGCTTGGACAGATAAGCGCGTTCTTCGGACTTAAGTGGTTCGGATAGGGATAAGGCAGATCAGAACAGACTGCGGTAAAATGAGAAGATAAAGATAGAAAAAGGCATGCCTGCCGGATGGTTCCGGTCAGGCATGCTTTTTGTTCTTACTCATCTCAAGAAGGATCTCGTCCAATAAAACAGTGTTCACCATCAGGAGGGCGAACCCTGCGGCAAGACCTGCGATGACATCTGTCGGATGATGTACTCCGCAGTATACCCGGGAGAACGCGATGAGTGGAATAAGCACACATAAGGCCGCGGTCACGATATTGCGCAGGGTCTTATCTTCGCAGTTTCTCCACAACAGATATATCATCATTCCATAGCAGAACATCCCGTTAAGTGAATGACCGCTTGGAAAAGAAAAGCCGCTCTCAGTCACGAGCCAGAAGATCTCATCCGGCCGTGGCCTCTGCACTACTACTTTCAGGATCTTATATATAAGAAGAGTCAGCAGGCACGCGAGTACCGCAAGCGGGTAGTCAGGCTTATGCCATTTTACAACGTCGATTATAAGAAGGATCACCCCGATGCCTACCAGTGTTCGCCAGTTTGCCATATGCGTGATCGGGATCAGTATAGCGTTCAACACAGGCGTGCGAAGAGCCCTCACCGCTTCGCCGGCAGACAGGTCAAAGTCCAGGGTGATCTCAGCAGTAATCAGATAATGTATCAGAAAGAATACGCACAGTGATGCAGCGCCTAAGATCAGACGGATTGCATATGTATTTCTGTGGTCGTTTTGACTTTCCTGTATCAGATTGCTGTTTTCCATAAGCTGTACTCTCTTTTTTCTTTCTTGTTACTGCTTTATTATAACACCTGTCAGTGTGATATAATATGAATCACCAGAAGAAATCATTATTGAAGCTGTTTTCAGATGAGAGGAAAGCGGTCATGCGCGTAATAAGATTATTAACAGCAGCAGGGATCATTTTGATAATTATCATGCTGCTCATATCCTGCGGAGCGGAAGGACCGGCACAGGAAACAGATGATACAGGAAAGCAGCAGAGTCAGGCAATAGACGATCAGAATGAAGAGGAGCCAGAAGAAGATATAGAACCTGAAAGTGATGCGGATAAAGAGGAGACAACAGAAATGAACACAGATAATATCAAGATCAACACACAGAGCAGTATAAAAATAGAAGGATCAAAAACGATCTACATAGACCCGTATAAAAGGACAAAAGCGGCACATGACGCAGATATAATATTCATCACACACGCGCATTACGATCATTACGATGAGCCGTCACTCAGAAATGTGGCAAAAGAGGATTCTGTAATCGTATGCCCCGAGAGCATACTCGCAGATGTTACTGCGATGAATGTCCGCGGACTTAACGGGGATATGGATGAGGGGATCATCAGCATGAATGCGGGAGATACGGCAGAAGCAGCACCGGGCATAACGGTTGAAGCCGTGCCGGCATATAATATCAACAAGAATTTCCATCCGAAGGCAAACGGGTGGCTGGGATATATAATAACGATGGACGGCGTGAGATATTATGCGGCAGGCGATACAGATGCCCTTCCTGAACTTGAAGACGTGGAGTGCGATATCGCATTCGTTCCGGTAGGCGGCACCTATACTGCTACAGCTGCGGAATCAGCCAGGCTCGTTAACAGGATCAGGCCGGAGATCGCTATCCCTATTCATTACGGGACGATCGTAGGCCGTGCGGCAGATGCCGATAAGTTCGGAGACGCGCTGGATGACGGCATCAGGATGGTGAAGAAAGTGGAGGACGCCAGATAGACTGCTGTATAAACGCCGATGCGGGAAACTCAGAAACGGACCATTCGATAGATAAAAGGGGAAGAGAGAAGAAATGTCAGGAGCAAAAAAAAGAAAAGGATCGGAGATCCTGTTCTGGATAGCGATCATCCTGCTGCTCTGTGTAATGGGATTCAGCCTGTATAAGATCTGGACGATAGCAGGTAGCTATATGCAGGGAAGACACACATATACATCGATCGCAGAAGAAGCTGGTACAGAAAAGGACGCGAAAGCCGAAAAAGATGATGTTGAGGTCAACTTCAACAGAATTCAGAAGAAGTATCCGGATGTAAAGGCATGGCTCTATTCCAGGGGAACGATAATTAATTATCCTGTAGCGCAGGGAAAAGGCGATGACTGGTACCTTCATCATACATTAGACGGCAAATGGAACGGTGCGGGAACGCTGTTCATAGATCAGAATAATGACAGGCCATTTGAGGATTTCCTGACGATCATCTACGGACATCACATGCGTGACGGTTCGATGTTCGGATCGCTGGTGAAATACAGGGATGAAGAATACTATAAAGAACATAAAAAGCTCCGGCTTTATACACCGGAGCATAAATATGATCTCATCGTTATCGGAGTCTGCACGATACCAGCGCTCAGCGACATGTACAGATATGATTTTGACGATGACGCCGCGAAGGAAGCATATATCAGCCTGATAGAGCAGATCAGCGAGACAGCGTGTGATGATCATGCGACAGCAGCTGACCGGATCGTAATGCTCAGCACGTGCACCTATGAGTTCGACGACGCCAGGCTGGTCGTGTTCGGCAAACTTGCCTAGTCTTCTATTACCGAGCCGTCCGGATGGAACAGCGGGAGCTTCTCGAGGAATATGATATCGTCGCGGTCAGCAGAATCGCCTTCTGCAAGCACTGCCATCCTGCCTACGATGTCACAGCCGATCTGATCAAGCAAAAGCTCCATGGACTTCAGGGACTCTCCCGTGCTGATCACGTCGTCGACTACGAGCACGCGGCGGCCTTTCAGCTTTTCTGCGTCGGCAGTGTCGAGCGTCAGCTTCTGAAGGTGGTCCGTGGTGATAGAATCGACATCTGTCTCTATTACATCCTTCATATACAGCTTCTTGCCTTTGCGGAGCACGATATAGCCTTTTCCCGACTGGCGTGCCATCTCATATGCAATCGGAATGCCTTTCGATTCCGCAGTTACGATTATGTCAAAATCCGGAGCTTTCGCAAGGAGTTCCTTTGCCGCGGCTTCTGTGATCTCCACGTCGTTGAACATTATAAAACCGGCGATGTAGAGGCTGTCGTTCAGCGGGCAGAGAGTAAGCTGTCTCTTTAGACCCGCGATCTCCATTTCATAATACATGTTATCCACAGTCCTTTCCTAAAAAGAATAATCTGTCTTTTACCATTGCGCCCTGGCGCCTGGACTATCTAAATTATACTCCGCCGCGGATACCGTTTCAAGAAAGTGTATCAACAGCCGGCAGAGGCTTTGGTATTACTGGTCAGGAAGCTGTTTCATGGCTTCAAGCGTTTCGTTCAGGAGGTCGTCAAGCTCCCAACCGAGCATATCGGCACCTTGCCGGATCACGTCGCGCGAACAGCCGGCCGCGAATTTCTTGTCCTTGAATTTTTTCTTGAGCGATTTCAGCTCCATGTCCTTGCAGGATTTTGACGGCCGCATGAGTGCCGCGGCGCCGACTATTCCGGTGAGCTCATCGACCGCGAACAAAACCTTCTCCATCTGATGTTCCGGCTCAACGTTGCTGCAAAGGCCGTAGCCGTGAGAGCATACAGCGTGTATCAGACGTTCGTCACATCCGGCTTCCCGGAGCAGCTCCGGAGCCTTCTGGCAGTGCTCTTCAGGCCAGAGCTCAAAGTCGATGTCGTGCAGTATTCCGCAGCACTCCCAGAACTCTGCCTCGTCTTCGTACCCAAGCTTTTCGGCAAGGACTCTCATCACCCCTCCGACAGTCTCGCCATGGTGGATGTGGAAGGCGTCTTTGTTGTATTTTTTCAATAATTCCAGCGCTTCATCTCTTGTCATTTTTCAGACCTCCTGTGTTTGATTTCTATTTCAGAGGATCGGCAGAACCTGCCGGATCCTTCTTTTTACGGTCCGGAAGCTGTGTCATCACCACTGCGGTGAAAATGAGCGCGGCTCCAATATATTCATTCAAGGTCATGCGCTCACCCAGAACGATCATGCCGGTCAGAAGTGAGAATACTGATTCCAGACACATCATAAGAGCAGCTTGTGTCGGCTCTGCATATTTCTGTCCGACCGCCTGAAGCGTATACGCGACACCGCTCGACAGGATGCTGGCGTAGAGCAGCGAAGGCAGCACATCTATTATATCAGGAATATTCGGTGATTCGAATATGAACATGAACGGTATGCTTATGATCCCGATCGTAAGGAATTCTATACACGCAAGCTTCACAGGATCGACTTTCGGGGAGAAATGGTCTATCAGCAGAATCTGTACCGCGAAACCGAAAGCACAGCCGATAACGAAGCGGTCCCCGTAGGATATTAAAAAGCTTTCACCGAACATCGACAGCAGATACAGGCCGATCATCCCGATGACAACAGCAATCCACGTGCGGAGATGGACTTTCTTGCCGAGGAATAACGATAATACTGGAACGATGACCGCATACGTCGCGGTGATGAATCCGGTCTTTCCGATGCTTGTATACAGCACACCGTACTGCTGAAGCGACGAGGCTATGAAGAGGACCGACCCGCAGATCAAGCCTCCTGTTAATACAGTCCTGTTCCAGCCAAGATCCGAGCCGCTGTCTGTTTTCGGCTCGCCGCCTGTTACGGATATATCATTACGATCCTCATTGTCCCGATCTTTTGCTGAGGCTTTTCCGGCAGATCTCCTGCGCAGCCTGTCCAGTACATAAATAACAGGCAGCAGGAATAAGCCGCCTATCAGGAATCTGATCCCGTTGAATGTGAATGCTCCTATCTGGCCGCCGTCTTTCTGAGCGAGGAATGCAGTCCCCCAGATGAACGTTGCCAGCAGGATCATAAGATTGCATTTCAATTGTCTGCTCATGGTTAGAATTATATAGTAAAAGCGGAGGTCTTGCAATATATAGCGTTTATATGAGGTAAATGCACCATTATATGGTGGTTTTATATGCTTTCAGAAGGCGGATCGCCTGTATGTGCTGTTAAATACGCATGTATATAGGAAATATAAGCAGCCGGCTGTATTTTTGCGGTATAAAGTGATACAATATAAATACAATTAAATAACAAAACCAAACCGGTGTAAGTAAAAGGGAACCAGGTCAGAATCCTGGACGATCCGGTCACTGTAATAGTGAGTTCTTGCGCTGAATGCCATTGGGGCAAAGGAGCCTGTATCCTTAAGATATGCAGGTAAGCCGCTTCCGAGAAGGCGCGCAGGAACGATGAGCTTAAGTCAGGAAACCTGCCGGTTTGAGATCGATGACAAGAACTTCCGAAGAAGGTCTCTATCACAAAGAGTCTGCCGCTGCTGCAGGGCGGCAGGATGAGATGGGTAGATCATGATTAATGGACCTTTTCCGCGAAGAGACTGGAAAAGGTCTTTTGTTTTGTCCGGCAGGACTCACCGGAGATGAGTCAGATCGTTATTTTTTGTAGGAGGAACAAAAATGAAAAAACTGATTGCTTTGATGCTGGCATTGACAATGGTATTCACACTGACAATGCTGGCAGGATGCGGAAGCCAGGCAGAAGCACCGGCAGAAGAACCAGCTGCTGAAGAGCCTGCAGAAGAGACAAAGAGTGATGAAGAGCTCGCTAAAGAATGTGCTGACCTCATCGACGCCATCTATGTTCAGGAATGGACAGAACAGACAGAAGAGCAGTGCAAGGCTGCGAAGGCTGCATGGGACGCTCTGACAGACGCTCAGAAAGAACTCGTAGAAGGTGAAGAAGCAAGTCCTGACTACTTTGGCGCCGACACAGGCGACGCTTCCAAGGACGATCCGCTGAATGAAGCTCCTGATAAAGAGAACGAGCTTCTGGTAGTAAGCTTCGGAACATCATTCAACGACAGCAGAGCTGAGGATATCGGCGGGATCGAGAAGGCTCTCGCAGAAGCAAATCCTGACTGGGCTGTAAGAAGAGCATTCACAGCACAGATCATCATCAACCACGTATTCGCAAGAGACGGCGAGCAGATCGACAACGTAGACCAGGCTCTCCAGAAGGCTGTCGACGGTGGAGTCAAGAACCTCGTTATCCAGCCGACACACCTGATGCACGGTGCAGAATATGATGAGCTCGTAGAAGCTCTCAGCAAGGTCGAGGACAAGTTCGAATCAGTAAAGGTCGCAGAACCACTGCTTGGTGAAGTAGGTAAAGATGCCAAGGAGATCAACGCCGATAAGGAAGCTATGGGTAAGGCTCTCGTAGCTGAAGCAGTAGCAAAATCAGATTATGATTCACTTGACGCAGCAGAAGCAGATGGAACAGCATTCGTATTCATGGGCCACGGCACATCACACGAAGCAGCTGTAACATATGACCAGATGCAGGCTCAGTTCGAACAGCTCGGTTACAAGAACGTATTCGTAGGAACAGTTGAAGGCAACCCTGCTGACACAGCTCTCCCAGAGGTCAAGAAGGCTGTAGAAGCTGCTGGATACAAGAAGGTCATCCTTCGTCCGATGATGGTAGTTGCCGGTGACCATGCTAACAACGATATGGCTGGCGACGAAGAAGGATCATGGTACTATGGATTCGTTAACGGCGGCGACTTCGAGGTGGAAGGAGCTGACGCACCTGTAGATACAGGCGAGGGATTTGGTGCTGACAACGTTACATGCCAGATCGAAGGACTCGGCAGGATCCCTGACATCCAGAAGATCTATGTACAGCACACAGCTGACGCTCTGAAATAATCTGTTATTATACAAACAGACATCAATTTAATTACTTTACAGCTTGTCCCGGGCGGGATATACCGCCCGGGACAAGCCATGTGCGCATTACGGAAAGAGTATATAAGATGAAAATGAACAAGAATACCAAAGTATTGTTCGCTTTGATGATGGCGATACTGATAATGATATCTGCGGCAGGATGCTCAGCAGGAGGAGGCGGAGAAAAAGAGGAGGCTCCAGATCCGGGCATAGAAGACGGTACTTATGTCGTCACCTTCAAATCGAACCATGCTATGTTCCATGTAAGTGATGCGAACAATGATAAAGGCATACTGACAGTAAAAGACGGCAAGATGACAGTACATGTCAGCCTTCAGTCCAAGAAGATCATCAATCTTTTCTACGGGAACAAAGAGGATGCGCAGAAAGACGGGGCAGAACTGATCGAGCCGACTGAAGACACGGTGTACTACGACGATGGGACAACGGCAGAGGTATACGGCTTCGATGTTCCTGTGCCTGCGCTGGATGAGGAGTTTGACGTTTCAATTCTTGGAACACATGGAAACTGGTATACACACAAAGTCGTGGTATCGGATCCTGTGCCTGGTGATGACATACACGCCGGATCCGAGATGGACCTTGAGGACGGAGAATATGAAGCTGAGCTCACGCTGGAAGGCGGCACAGGGCGGGCATCAGTGGAAAGCCCGGCAAAGCTCGTAGTTGAAGACGGCAAGGCGACGCTTACAGTCATCTGGTCGAGCCCGTATTATACGTATATGAAAGTAGGCGGCAAAGAATACGATCCAGTAAACGAAGACGGAAATTCAACATTTGAGATCCCGGTGACCAAACTTAACGAACCTTTTGAGGTGATCGGGAACTCGACTGCGATGAGCGAGCCGCATGAAATAGCATATAAACTGACAGTGTCAGTAAAAGAATAGATAAATTGTTGATAACGGGGTGCCGGATCATGTCCGGTGCCCTCAATTCAGTTTATAAAGGAGAAAAGAAAATGAGTGAAAAAGGTATTTTCTATGGTGTAAGCATCGGGCCTGGCGACCCTGAACTCATGACTTTGAAATCAGTAAAGTGTATCGAGGCATGTGATGTAATAGCAACACCTGAGACACACACAGGTGAAAGACTTGCTCTCAGCATAGCTGAGCAGATAGTCGATATGAAGGACAAGACGATAGTCCCTCTGTACTTCGAGATGTCAAGAGATGCGGAGAAGGTACATCAGACACACCTGAAAGATGCCGACGCAGTTGAGAAGTACCTTGCAGAAGGAAAAGACGTCGCGATGCTCAACCTCGGCGACGCTACAGTCTACGGCACATACTGCTATATCATGGACATCCTGAAAGACCGCGGGTACGAATGCAGGACGATCGCAGGTGTAACGAGCTTCTGCGCGATCTCGAGCGCTCTCAACATCAGCCTGACGGAGCTGAACGATCCTCTCATCATCGTACCGGGTCACGTAGCTGACGAAGTCATGGACATGAGAGGCGTTAAGGTCATCATGAAATCTTACAAAGATCTTCCTGGCGTCATCGAGCAGCTTAAAGAAAGAGACATGCTCGGCACCAGCGCCATGATCTGCAACTGTGGACTTCCGGATGAGAAGGTCTACACGACACTTGAGGGGTTCGATCCTGAGAAGGAAGAAACAGGATACTTCGCTACGATCATAGCGAAAACAAAGGCATAAGTGTGTAAAAGGGCACACCGCCCGGAAACACACAAGGAGGCAGAAATGCATTGCATAAGCGTTACATATAAGAAAGCTCCGGTCGAGGTCCGCGAAAAGTTCGCGTGGTCGAACCGTGAGATAGACAGGCTTCAGAATGAGCAGCAGGTGCTGGATTCTGAGTACGGCATGGTCGTGATCTCCACCTGCAACAGGAGCGAGATCTATTTCTCGTCTGACATCGGTATGGATGCTATGCGCGGGCTGGTAAAAAAATATAAAGGTGTGGACGACGACCTGTACGACGAATATGCGGATGAGTATCTGGACGAGGATGCTGCCAAGCATCTGTTCGAAGTCACGTCAGGTATGGATTCAATGGTGCTCGGCGAAGACGAGGTCCAGCGCCAGGTGAAAGACGCGTACCAGTTCGCACATGAACTGGGCAAAACAGGACTTGAACTGAATATGCTCTTTCAGGGTGCGCTTCGCTGCTCGCGTACGATCAAAGCCGGAACTGATATCAAATATCTTCCGGTCTCCATCGGAACTCTTACAGCTAACTACGCCGCTGAATTTGCGAATAAGCTCGGAAGAAAAGCAAACGTGCTCATGCTAGGGGCGAGCGGAAAGATCGGATCGGTAGTCGTGAAAGACATGCTCGACCTCGGATGTTTCAACATGTACTGCACCAGAAGGTCGCATCATCTGGATTTTGATGATGAGAACTGCGACAGTAAGATGACCGTTATTGACTATGACGACAGATACAGCCTCGTAAACGACGCTGACATAATAATAAGCGCTACCAAGAGTCCGCACTGTGTAATTAAAAAAGAGCCGTTTGAAGCGAACATAAGCGACAATAAAGAGCGCCTCATGATCGACCTCGCAATCCCAAGGGACATCGAGCCGGAGGTCGCAGAAGTAGAGGGCGTGAAGCTCTACGATATCGACTTCATCAAGAACATGGCGGAGGAGAACAACCGGAAGAAGGCTGAACTCCGGAAAGAAATGGATAAGATCGTTGACAAGGTCTACGGCGAAGTGAAAGAAGATTTCGGCTTCAGCCTCCTTATGGCTGAGAAGAAAGAGCTCCTTGACAAAGACCCTGATCTCAGGAAGAAAGTATACAAAATGCGCTCGGAGAGCTCTCTGGATGAGATAAGGAGCCTTATCGAAGCTCACGAGTTCTCAGAGAAGAATGAAGGCGCCCGCTCTGTGGAGAACCCTGGATACTTCCCGCTGATGATCGACCTATCCGGAAAGCGCGTACTCGTTGTCGGCGCAGGCCAGGCCGCGAAGTACAAGATCAGATCTCTTGCTGAAGCTGGAGCGGATCTTACAGTGATCGCGCCTTCGCTCTCGCCGGAAGCTGAAGGATATGAAGACAGAGTGCATTTCCTTAAAAAAGCGTATAAAGCCGGCGAGGCTTCGGGTTTTGATATAGTAGTCGCCGCGACGAATGACAGTACAGTGAACGACAGAGTACTGTATGATGCGAAAAAGGCCGGCGCGATCGTATGCTCGGCAGAGAAGCCGAAGACAGGGGACTTCATATTTCCGGCAGTGCTGAGAAAGAAGGACTACCAGGTCGCCATATCGACGGAAGGCGCAGATCCGCACGCAGCCAAGCAGCTTAAGCAGAGGATCGCAGCAGGTCTCGAGGATGAGCTTTCGGACATGGTGGAGGTAAAGAATGCAAAATAGAGTTATACGTATAGGCTCAAGGGAGAGCCTCCTTGCCCAGGCTCAGACGGATATGGTGATATCTGAGCTTAATGAGCTCGGGTACGAGTGCGAGAAGGTGTTGTTCAAGACTACAGGCGACAAGATGCTGGACAGGCCGCTTCGCGATTTCGGAGGAAAGGCTGTCTTCGTAACAGAGATAGAGGATTCGCTTCTTGCGGGCGATATAGACATAGCGGTACACAGTGCCAAGGATATGCCCGGCGAGCTTGCAGACGGACTGGGTATAGCTGCCTGCCTCCCGAGAGAGGACGTGCACGATGTGCTCGTGACGAGGAAGGGCACACAGAAAGAAGATATACACGTGCTCGGAACGAGCAGCCTCAGGAGGCAGTGCCAGGTAGACAGATATCTTAACGAAGTAGAGGTAAAAGACCTCCGCGGCAACGTGCCGACCAGGATAAATAAACTCAAGGCGGGCGAATATGACGCCATCATCCTCGCCGCAGCGGGGATCAGAAGGCTCGGCATCGACAAGGATCCTGAGCTCAATTACGAATATATAGATTTTGATGATTCGATACCGGCTGCAGGACAGGGGATCATCGCGATCGAGAGCAGAGAATCGGGAGAGATCCACGACATCGCAGCCCGGCTGAACAGGCCGGACTCCATGACACGTCTCATGACAGAAAGAGCCTTCATGCGCGCTATCGGCGCAGACTGCCACGACGCGGTCGCCGCTTATTCCGAGCTTGAAGATGGTGAGATAAAGCTCCGCGTCATGAAATACATAGACGATAAATGCGTCGTCTTCAGTGCTGACGCGCAGGAAGACAAGGGCATACAGCTCGCAGAGGATCTTGGCGAGAAGATGCTCAAAGCAGAACAGGGACAGGACACCCAGGAGGAATAAATGAGTAAAGTATATCTTATAGGAGCGGGACCGGGGGATCCGGAGCTGGTAACACTGAAGGCTCTCCGTCTCGTCAGGGAAGCTGACGCGGTGATCTACGACAGCCTTATCCCACATGAGATACTGGATGAGGCAGGAAGTGACGCTGAGCTGATCGACGTCGGTAAGCGCATGGGAAGAGAATATAAGACGCAGGACGTGATCAACGACCTCATCGTTGAGACTGCGGGGAAATATGACAGAGTAGTCCGCCTGAAGGGCGGAGACCCGTTCGTCTTCGGACGCGGCGGCGAAGAAGCCATCGCGCTTGAAGAGGCCGGGATCGATTATGAAGTGATCCCTGGCGTGACATCTGCGGTATCTGTTCCTGAGCATGCAGGGATCCCTGTGACGCACAGAAAAGAAGCAAGAAGCTTCACCGTTATAACCGGGCATACAGCTGCAGGGAGCGAGATCGATTACAGCGCATTTTCGAATATCGACGGAACGCTCGTTTTCCTGATGGGCCTGAATAACATACCTAATATCAGAGACGGCCTTATCAGAGGCGGAATGGACCCGGAAATGCCGGCTGCTGTGATCTCATCGGGATTCGCCGTAAACGAGAAGACCGTGAGAGGTAAGCTTTCCGACATAGAGGCGAAAGTGAAAGAGGCAGGTCTGGTGTCGCCTGCTATCATCGTGGTCGGAAAAGTGACGGAGCATGATTTCTCGGGGCGTAAAGGCAGGTTGACCAGGATCGGCATAGTCGGAACTGACGCGTTCACAGGCCGTATGGCTGAAAGGCTTGAGCAGTCAGGCGCCGGCGCGGTCGTTAAGCAGGCTGTCCGCGTGAAGCTCAAAAAGGAAGAAGAAGGAGTCAAAGCGCTAAAAGAGGCGCTGAACGATATAGAAAAGTACGGCTATGTGCTGTTCGCAAGCCAGAACGCGATCGACATGTTCTTTGACGCGGCAGATGAAGAGAAGATCGACAGACGGCGTTTTGCCGGACTCAAGATGGCTGTAGTCGGAGGATCGACAGCAAAATGGCTGAGGAAGTACGGCTACGACGCCGACATCGTGCCAGAGGACTACACTGTAGAAGCGCTCGCCGGACAAATGGCAGAAGAGCTCGAGACTGAAGCAGCTGAGTCAGGAGTCATGAATAAAGTTCTTGCGATACGTGCGGTGAAGGGTAACGAGATACTCTACAAAGTGTTCGACGAGAGAAAGATACCTTACGACAAGGTGATGCTGTACGATTCAGCAGGAGAGCAGGTCATGTCCGCTGATGAGATCGCAAGCCTCGACTGGCTCATTTTCGGGAGCGGTTCAGGCGTCGATGTGTTCTTCAGCGAGATGGAGAAGGCGGGTATAAAGATCCCGTCAGGCGTGAAGTTCGCCTGTATCGGAGGTCCGACCGCTGACGCGCTCGCCAGACACGGATATGGAGCGGCGATCTCCGCAGAGAAGCACACAGCAGCAGAGCTCGCAAAGCTCGTAGCAGAACAGATATGATCACGATCCGGACCTGAACAGGTACCGGAGCAGAAGATAATTATTACAATATATATAATATCGACGAAGAAAGGAATGAAAGCCATGATCACAAGACAGAGAAGGTTAAGGTCAAGCGAGGCGATAAGGCGCCTCGTGAGAGAGACGAGGTTATCAGTTGATGAGCTGATATACCCGATTTTTGTTGTAGAGGGTGAAAACATAAAGAACCCTATCGATTCTATGCCGGGCATCTATCAGTATTCGATCGACAGGATCGACGAGGAGCTCGACAGAGTGGTCGAGAGCGGAGTCAGATGGATCCTGATCTTTGGAGTTCCGGCACACAAGGATGAAGTCGGGAGCGAAGCATATAACGAGCAGGGCATCACACAGCGCGCCATCCGCCACATAAAGGAGCATGCTCCAGAGCTCATGGTGGTGGCAGACGTATGCCTGTGCGAATATACATCGCACGGCCACTGCGGGCTGATCAAAGACGGTATCATCCTCAACGACGAGACTTTGCCGCTGCTGGCTAAAGCGGCCGTAACGCTCGCGGATGCCGGTGCGGATATGATCGCACCGTCGGATATGATGGACGGAAGAGTCGCGGCGATAAGGGCTGCGCTTGACGAGAGCGGACACACCAATACGCCGATCATGTCGTACAGCACCAAATTCGCTTCTGCGTACTATTCACCGTTCAGAGACGCCGCACATTCGGCGCCGCAGTTCGGAGACAGGAAGACATACCAGATGGATCATCATAATGGACGCGAGGCGGTCCGCGAGTCGATGCTCGATGTTGATGAGGGAGCAGACATCGTAATGGTGAAACCGGCTCTCGCGTTCCTCGACGTCGTAAAGGAAGTCTCCTGGAACGTTGATATTCCTCTGGCTGCATATAATGTCAGCGGTGAGTACTCCATGGTCAAAGCGGCCGCGGCGAACGGATGGATCGACGAGAAGCGTATCGTCATGGAGAATATGATCGCGATCAAAAGAGCCGGCGCAGATATCATCATCACGTACCATGCTCTTGATGTAGCGAAATGGCTGAAAGACGAATAGGAGCGGAATCTTTTAGGCAGCAGCAGCTGCCGCATGATCGAAAGAGAGTATGAACATGAAGCATGAAAGATCATCGGAGCTCTTTGAGCTCTCCAAGAAATATATACCGGGCGGCGTGAACTCACCGGTAAGAGCATTCCGCGCTGTAGGATGCGATCCTGTCTTTATCGATCACGGTAAAGGAGACCGCGTATTTGACGTGGACGGTAATGAATATATCGATTATGTAACATCGTGGGGACCGCTGATCCTCGGGCACGCAAATGAGATGGTGCTGGAAGCCGTATCAAAGGCAGCCGCAAAAGGGCTCACGTTCGGAGCTCCTACAGGTGTCGAATATGAAGTCGCAGAACTGATCACAGAAATGATCCCTTCGATAGAAAAGATCAGGATGGTCAACAGCGGGACCGAGGCAGTCATGAGTGCGATCAGAGTCGCGAGAGGATATACCGGCCGCGACTATATTGTCAAGTTCATCGGCTGCTATCACGGCCACAGTGACGGCCTTCTCGTCAAGGCAGGATCTGGCGCGATGACAGAATCAAAACCAGACAGCGCAGGCGTCCCTTCGGGATATGCAGAGTACACGCTGCTTGCAGATTACAATGACCTTGACTCGGTACAGAAGCTTTTTGACGAATATAAGGATAAGATCGCGGCAGTAGTTGTCGAGCCTGTCGCGGCGAACATGGGAGTCGTACCTCCTCTTCCTGGATTCCTGGAAGGCCTTCGCAGGATCACAGAAGAAAACGACGCGCTCCTGATCTTTGACGAAGTCATCACGGGATTCAGGCTGGCGGCTGGTGGAGCTCAGCAGCTCTACGGGATCCAGGCGGACATAACGACGCTGGGGAAGATCATCGGCGGCGGAATGCCGGTAGGAGCATATGGCGGACGTAAGGAGATCATGGATAAGGTCGCGCCTACAGGATCTGTATACCAGGCAGGAACACTGTCAGGTAATCCGGTAGCCATGACAGCCGGCCTCACGACGCTCAGGACTCTCAAAGACAATCCTGGCATCTATGAGAGACTCGAAGCAAAAGGAGCAAAGCTTGAGGCTGCGTACAAAGCGAAGTTCGGAGACAGAGCGTGTGTCAACAGGGTCGGCTCCATCATGAGCGCGTTCTTTACGCCGGAGAAAGTCATCGACTACGATACAGCGGTAACAAGCAATACGGAAGCATTCGGAAGATATTTCCGCTATATGCTCGAGAACGGCATCTATATCGCCCCGTCGCAGTTCGAGGCCATGTTCATGTCAGACGCACTGACAGATGAAGACGTAGATAGAACTATCGAAGTATTGAATGGATATGAACTGTAACGGAAGGAACGTATAAATGATTGAGATCAGGGATCTTACAAAGAAGTTCGGCGACTTTACTGCTGTCGACCATCTCAGCCTGACTATAAACACAGGTGAATTTTTTGGACTTCTCGGTCCTAACGGAGCCGGAAAGACGACTACGATCAGTATGATATCTACAGTTCTCCTTCCAAATTCCGGAGAGGTGCTCGTGAACGGGGAGCCTCTGACAAGGAAGTCGTCAGCTATCAAGAGAAAGATCAGCGTGATCACGCAGGAGTATTCGCTGAGGATGGATATGACCTGCGATGAAGTAATGGAGTATCAGGGCAGACTGTATTATATGCCGCTAAAAGAGATCAGGCAGAAGACAGACGAGCTTCTGGACTTTGTCGGCCTAAAGGATTTCCGCAAGAGATCCGTCAGAAATCTGTCAGGAGGACTTAAAAGAAGACTCATGATATGCCGTGCCCTCATGACTGAGCCGGAAATCATCCTGCTTGATGAGCCGACAGCAGGGATGGACGCTATCGCAAGGCGTCAGACCTGGGGCATTCTGAAAGAGCTTCAGAAAAAGAACATAACGATAATCCTTACGACGCACTATATGGAAGAGGCCGAGGCACTCTGCGACAGGGTAGCGCTCATCGACAGCGGCAAGCTTTCATACATTGATACGCCGCGCGGACTTATCGACGACCTGGGCAGATATGCTGTGGATAAGACTGTAGACGGGAAACTCGAGAGCAGGTACTTTGCCGACAGGCAGGAAGCTATCGATTACCTCACCAGCGAGGAAGATGCGGATATGAGGAACACCACTCTGGAAGACGTGTTCATCCAGCGTATCGGCAAGGTTTTGATGAAGAAGTAGGGGGCAGCATATGGGCATAGTAGCAGTTCTATGGGAGAAATGGAGAGAATTTCTCCGCGACTTTTATAAAATAACGATGTCCGCTATGATAAGTCCTCTGATGTATCTCATCATATTCGGACTGGGAATTCAGACGACCTCACACGGAGAGCCGTATCTGAACTTCCTGATCCCGGGCATAGTCGCAATGTCGACCATGACCGGAAGCTTCAGCGCGATCGCACAGAACATGAGCCTGCAGAGACTCTACGAGAAAGCGCTCGATCAGGTGATGATGTCGCCGACGCCGCTGTGGCAGTTCATAACCGGACAGGTGATAGGCGGGAGCTTACGCGGTCTTTACGCGGGACTCGTGATCCTGCTCCTGACGTCGCCGATAAGGACGGGGCTCATATTCAACGGACTCTCGATATTCATCATGTTTCTTAACGGCGCAGTGTTCTCGACTATAGGTCTTGCGCTATCGTTCCTGTCGAAGAGCTATAACGACACGCCGAGGTACACGTCGTACATCATCATGCCGATGTCATTCCTCTGTAACACATTCTTCTCGACAGAGCAGATGCCGGACGGCTTCAGACAGGTAGTAGACCTGCTCCCGCTGTCGCAGGCAAGCAACATGATCAGAGCGATCGCAGCAGGCGGCCAGCCGGAACCGCGCGGCTTCGTGATTTTGTTCACATATCTCATCATATTCTCACTGATATCGATGGGATTCATCTATAAGAAGAAAAATCTGTAACTGAAAGAAGGTATATAAATGAAAAACGCATTTATAGTAGTCAGCTTCGGCACATCATTCAAAGAGACAAGAGAGAAGACGATCTGCGCGCTTGAACAGGACCTGAGGGACGAGTTCCCAGACAGGGAATTCTACAGAGCGTGGACAAGCAATATCATCATCAAGAAAGTGGCAAGAACAGAAGGCCTGATCGTCGATAAGCTGGAAGAGGCTGTGCTCCACATGAAGGCTGACGGAGTGACCGACGTGCTGGTCCAGCCGACACATATGACAGACGGCTTTGAGAACGACAGGATGCTGAAAGTTCTGAAAGACGTGAAGGACAGTTTTGACAGCATCAAAGTCGGCAGGCCTATGCTCGTCAGCGAGGACGATATCGACTACATGTCAGAGTCCGTGCTGGCTGAGTTCCCTGAAGTAAAAGAAGGTAAGGCGGCGCTGGTCCTCATGGGCCACGGTACTCCTGTAAAGGCAGGGGAGAAAGGCTACGATCCGAAGAGCGATCCTAACAAAGTCTATCTCGACCAGGAGAACAGCTTCAGAAAGCTCGGATATGACAATGTGTTCGTAGGAACTGTCGAAGCAACACCGACACTTGAGGATACTGTTGAAAAGCTCAAGGCTGCATTTCCTGCTCCGGGAAAAGTCTACATTACACCATACCTTATCGTTGCCGGCGACCACGCCAATAACGACATGGCGGGAGACGAGCCGGATTCATGGAAAAATGTGATCGCTGCAGAAGGATATGAAGTTGTCCCTGTAATAAAGGGCCTTGGTGAATATCCGAAGATCAGGGCAAGATTCGTTAAGCATGCCAGGGAGGCAGAGGAGATCTAGATACGATGGAATATCGCAGCAGACAACATGACAGAATGGCAAGATCGTTAATAGGCGTTTTGGCTGTAATATCAGTGATATCAATGCTTTTGGGCTTTGATGCTGATATGGCATACGCCGCGGAAGGCTATGATCAGGTCGCGTCGTCATCCGAGATGTCGAGTGCTCTCACGGTCGGAAAATACGGCATGGTGCCGATATACGGCAAGGATATAAAAGACGGCACGTACAATGTGACGATGGAGAGCAGCTCATCATTTTTCCACATCGTGGACTGTAAGCTCACTGTGAAGAACGGCAAGATGAAGGCGGTTTTCCTCATCGCGAGCTACAGCTACAAGTGCGTATATATGGGAACAGCCGAAGAGGCCGCGAAGGCGCCGCTTGAAGATTACATCATGGCGGAGGACACCGACCTCGGTACCACGTTCGAGATCCCTGTCGAGGCTCTCAACAAAGAACTTCCGCTTGCAGCTTTCAGTAAGAAAAAGAAAAAATGGTACGACAGGCTGGTGATCGTCGACGCGTCCACGATCCCTGTGACCAAGATCGATTTTCTGGTGCCGGACTACAACAGGATCGAGAGCGCGATCGAGCTCTATGACCAGGAGAACGGAACTGACACGAGAGAAGAGCTCGAAAAACACGCTGCCGAGGCAAAGAAGAAGGCGAAGAAGGGGGAGGAAGCCGACGGTGCTTCAGAGCCTGCTGACATCAACATGAAGGACGGTACGTATTCGATAGAGGTCAACATGACCGGAGGAAGCGGCCGTGCAAGCGTGAGCTCGCCGACATGGCTCATAGTGAAGGACGGCAAAGCCTACGCGCGTCTTCTGTGGAGCAGCTCATATTACGATTTCATGTTGGTAGGCGGCAAAAAGTACTTGAACGAATCAACGAACGGAGGAAACTCCACATTCACTATCCCGATCACTCAGTTCGATACGATCATGAACGTTGTCGGAGATACTACTTCAATGGGAGATCCGGTGGCGATCGGCTACAAGCTGACGTTCTACAAGGACTCGATCAGCACCAGCAACAAGATACCGCAGGAAGCGGCCAAGGGCGTGATAGCGATCGCGGCGGTAGTCGCAGTCCTCGGGGGGATCCTGAATTTCGTGCTGAAGAAGAAACAGGAAAAGAAAGTGTATCACAAACGGTAGAATATAGCCGTGTCCGCAGGGATTGTGCATCTGTCCCGGACACGGCTTTAAATATACTATAATTAGTAGGTATTAACTCGCCACATGTATAAGTGTAGTGCTTGACTATGGGTCAGAATGTGATATCATTAAAATATAATTAAATAAACGGACATGAAAGGATAAGTTCTGCGAGAGCGGAGTAATAGGGAAACCGGTGCGAATCCGGTACGATCCCGTCACTGTAACAGTCTGCAGACGGCAGTATGTCACTGGAAGTATAAGAAATACTTCCGGGAAGGCGCCGTGCCTGCGATGGGCTGAAGTCAGGAGACCTGCTTATCCTGTCGTAGCAATTTCATACGGCGATATGAAAACTATAATCGACTGAATATATGGACGTCCGAAAAGATCTGCAGGAATGCAGGAATATAAGGTTAGTTTGTCAAGTTAGGCAAGACTATCTTACAGGTTGGTCATAAGCCAGTCATGATGGTTGTTCCTCTGTGTTGAGATTGCTTCAGCACAGAGGATTTTTTGATGCTGCACAGACGTTTCGGACGCGAGTTACACCTCTTCACCACGCACGGAGCGCCGGAGCCGGCACCTTAAGATCACATCGGTGCCGGAGGTATTGTGTGTCCGTGAAAAGTTTACTTAATGATTTGACCAGGAGGATTGAAATGAGTAAGAACATGAAAAGATTACTTGCAGTAGGTCTGGCTCTTGCCATGACAGTATGCCTGCTCGCGGGATGCGGCGGTTCATCATCCGGCGGCGGCAGCGGCGAAGGCGGCAGCAAAGAGCTTAACTTCGGAGCCCAGATGTATTCAGACGGTAACGTCAATCCTACGTTCGATACGAACGGAGGATGGAACTGCATGCGTTTCGGAGTAGGCGAGGCTTTGTTCAAGTTCAACGACAGCATGGAGACAGAGCCGTGGCTTGCTGAGAGCGCTGAGACAGAAGACAACAAAACATGGGTGATCAAGCTCAAGGAAGGCGTTAAGTTCTCTGATGGCTGCGATATGACAGCGACAAAGGTAGCAGAGTCACTTCAGCACATGCTGGATGACGGTCCTAACGGATCATCTACGCCTGAAAAGTATCTCCCATATGAGACCAAGATCACGGCGGATGACGCCGCTAACACAGTAACGCTTGAGCTCCCTGAGCCTGATTTCAACCTTAAGGGAAATCTGGCTTATCCTGTATGCGAGATCATGGACGTAGAGCATATCGAGGACTGGAACAACGGAACCATAGGAACAGGTCCGTATGTCATCAAGGAATTCCAGGATCAGGTTGGCTACACTCTCGTAAAGAATGAGAACTACTATGAAGACGTTCCATACGACACAGTAAACGTCAAGTTCATGGGCGACGCTTCTGCCAAGGCAATGGCTCTTAAGAGCGGAGAGATTGACGTCGCTGAGAACATTACAAACGTATCAGACATTAAGGACTTCCAGAACGACGACAACTACACAGTCAATATCGCTCAGGGCGTACGCTGCGGATTTGCATGGCTCAACATGAAGGAAGGCCCTCTTAAGAACAAAGAGCTGCGCAAGGCTCTCCAGATGGCTCTCAACCACGAAGAGATCTGCGCTTCCAATACGATCGGCGGACTCTACACAGCAGGATTCTCAGTACTTCCATCAACACTCTCATATGGATATGATAATCTGAAGAACCCGTATGAGTATGATCCTGAGGGAGCAAAGAAACTTCTGGACGAAGCTGGTATCAAGGATTCAGACGGAGACGGATATAGAGAGCTCGACGGGAAGAACATCGATCTCAAGTTCGTATCATATGAGAACAGACTGCTGAACGACTTCTCTGACGCATTCACACAGGCGTTCGACAAGATCGGCATCAAGGTCACAGCTGATTACGGCAGCTCCGACGACCAGTGGAGCAAGCTCGTAGCATTCGAATATGACTGCAACAATAACAACTGGACTACAGTTGGAAACGGCGACCCTTCGGAGTACATGGCTAACTGGTACGGAAAGTCAGAGTCCAACTACTGCGGATACCAGAACGACGAATATGACAAGCTCTATGAAGAGTTCAAGAAGGAAGCAGATCCAGACAAGCGTTCTGAGATCATGGAAAAGATGCAGCAGATACTCGTAGATGACGCTGTTGCTCTGGTCGACGGCTACTATAACAGCTCGATGATCTTCTCCAAGAACGTAGCTTCAGCTCCTATTCATACAGCAGACTACTATTGGATCACGACGGAGATCCAGCCGGCTGCATAATATAATTTGATTTTCCGGGATGCCGGCTCTGGTTAAGACAAGACCCGGCCGACATTCCCCGAAGGGGGATACGGCAAGCTGTATCCCCCTTCGCCTCCTACGCGGAAACTTCCCGGAGGGTGTCAGGCCCCCCGGGAGAATGTCCCGCGAAAGCTGATATCAGATAGGAGATGAGCAACAGTTGAAAAAAAGAAAGATAGTATACAGGCTGATCCAGATCGTAATAGTTCTGTTCGGGATCAGCTTCTTCACATTTCTGCTCACATATCTTGCGCCGGGAAATCCTGCGCAGGTCATGCTGACTTCGTCAGGCGTCATGCCCACGCAGCAGGCCATAGACGAGCTCTCTGAGCAGATGGGATTCAATGATCCGTTCCTCGTGAGGTACTTTCGCTGGCTGACAGCGGCGCTCCACGGAGACTTCGGTGTTTCATATTCCCTGAACAAACCAGTCGTAGAACTTCTTCTGGCAAGGCTGTGGCCTACAGTCAAGCTGACACTTGCATCTATGATAATAATGCTTGCCTTTGCTATTCCTCTCGGAATGCTTTCGGCTGTACACAAGGACTCATGGATAGATAACCTTGTAAGGTTCATAACATTCTTCGGTGTATCTGTTCCGAATTTCTGGGTAGGCCTTATGCTCATGCTGCTCTTCTGCGTGAAGATCAACATGTTCCCTGTCATCTGCTCAGGCGGTGACTGGAAGAGCCTGATCCTTCCTGCGGTGACACTTGCGATCGCGATGACAGCCAAATACACAAGACAGGTAAGGACAGCCATACTGGAGGAGCTCAATCAGGATTATGTGGTCGGGGCAAGAGCCCGCGGCGTAAGCGAGGCCAATATACTGTGGAAGAACGTATTTCCTAACTCGCTGCTCCCGCTGATCACGATGCTCGGTCTCTCGGTAGGATCGCTTCTCGGCGGTACCGCAGTAGTAGAAGTCGTATTCTCTTACCCGGGACTCGGCAGCCTGGCTGTAGCTGCGATCACGTCGAATGATTATAACCTGATCCAGGGCTATGTCCTCTGGATAGCGCTCATGTACATGATGATCAACCTGATTGTAGATATTTCCTACAATTACATTGATCCGAGAATGAGACTCGGGAGGTGATCAGCATGGCAGAAGATAAAAAGAAAATGACCGGGCCAAGACTCGGAGACAAGAAAAATTTCTTTGTCAAGAATAAGATGTTCACTATATTCGGCATCCTTGCTCTGGTGATCGTCTTTATTGCGGTATTTGCTCCGATAGTATCGGGAGGCATAGACCCTAATGAGGGAAATATCAACGACGCGATCCTTCCGCCGGGTAACGGACACCTGTTCGGAACGGACAAGATGGGCCGTGATATATATGCGAGAGTCATCTACGGATCAAGAGTTTCCCTTGTCGCGGCGTTCTCAGTAGTGCTGCTCTCTTTCGTTATCGGTATCGTACTCGGAATACTCGCGGGATACTTCAGAGGGGCAGTCGATACTATCATAATGCGTATAGCTGACATGATGCTCGCGTTCCCTGGACTCGTACTCGCTATGGCAGTAGCCGGTATCATGGGAGCAAGCATAAGAAACGCGATCTTTGCTATTGCGCTGGTTACATGGCCAAAGTACGCAAGACTCGCGAGGTCGCTGGTACTTAAGATCCGGGACAGAGACTATGTGGCAGCAGCGGTAGTAACAGGATCAAAGACCCCGTACATACTTATACGGTATATGCTTCCTAACGTTCTTCCGACTGTGGTCATCACTGCAGCGACAGATATCGGAGGCCTGATGCTGGAGCTGGCAGGCCTGTCATTCCTCGGATTCGGCGCTGTTCCGCCGACACCTGAATGGGGCCTCATGCTGAGCGAGGGAAGAGCTTACATGCAGTCAGCACCATGGCTGATGGTATTCCCTGGACTCGCAATATTTATTACAGTAGTAGTATTCAACATGCTTGGAGACAGTCTGAGAGACATTCTGGATCCAAGATCAGATGAGTAGGGGGTGAGTAATATGTCAATGTTAGAAGTACAGAATATTACGATCTCCTATAAGAACGTGCCGACAGTAAAAGATTTCTCGATGAAGCTCGATGAGGGAGAGATCTGCTCCCTCGTCGGAGAGTCCGGAAGCGGAAAGACCACGGTCATCCGCGCGATATTCGGACTCCTTGCAGGCGGCGGCAAAGTCACCGCGGGCGACATCCTGCTTAACGGCGAATCGGTGCTGACATACTCAGATAAAAAATGGAGATCCATCCGCGGGACGGAAGTATCCATGATATTCCAGGATTCAGGCGCGATGATGAATCCGACCAGAAAAGTCGGATCGGCATTCGTCGAATATATCCTGACACATGAGAAATTAACCAGGAAAGAAGCTTACGATAAAGGCGTAGAGATGCTTGAGCGCATGAGGCTTCCTGACGGGAAGAATGTGATGGAAAGCTATCCGTTCCAGCTCTCCGGAGGAATGCGGCAGAGAGTCGGTATCGCGATGGGTATGACATATCAGCCGAAGCTGCTTCTCGCTGACGAGCCGACGTCCGCTCTGGACGTTACTACTCAGGCACAGATCGTCCGTCAGATGGTGGAGCTCCGCGATAACTACGGAACGAGCATCATCATCGTAACACATAACCTCGGAGTCGCCTGCTACATGTCGGATCAGATCATCGTCATGAAGAAAGGCGTGATCGAGGACGGAGGAGACAGAGACGCCATACTCCACTCCTCAGAAAACGAATATACACACAAGCTGCTCGACGCAGTTCCTTCAATAGGAGGTGAGCGCTATGTTTGATGAGAAAGATCTGATCGTAGAAGCAAAGCACGTCACCAAGATATTCCCTGCAAGCAAGGGGAGACAACTCGTTGCGAATAACGACATAAATCTCAAGTTCTACAGAGGGAAGACACTGGGACTGGTAGGTGAGTCCGGCTGCGGTAAATCGACCTTCATGCGTATGCTGCTTTCTCTTGATGAGCCGACAGAAGGAGAGATCCTTTTTAACGGACAGGATATTACCAAGCTCAAGGGAGAGAAGCTGAGACTGAACCGCCAGCACATCCAGATGGTGTTCCAGGATCCGGCAACGTCGTTCAATCCGAAGATGAAGATAAGAGACATCATCTGCGAGCCTCTTCTTAACTTCGGAAGGATCAAGCCGTCCGAGAAGGACGCCAAGGCTGCGGAGCTTCTCGAGATGGTAGAGCTCCCGGCAGAGCTTAAGGATAGATACATGCACAACATGTCCGGCGGCCAGAGGCAGCGTGTCGCGATTGCAAGGGCTATCGCTCTCGAGCCTGACATGATCGTGATGGATGAAGCTACGAGCGCTCTCGACGTTTCAGTACAGAAGACCATCATCGAGCTCATCACCAAGCTGCAGCGCGAGAAGAATATAGCGATCGGCTTTATATGCCACGATCTCGGGCTCGCGCAGTCATTCTCACATGAGATCGCCGTCATGTACCTTGGCAACATAGTCGAGACGATGCCGGGCGAGGACATCGGTCCGGACTGCTTCCACCCATACACCAAAGCCCTTATCGAATCCGTCTTCGACATCAAGATGGACTTCAGCAAAAAGATCAAGCAGATAAAGGGCGAAGTGCCGAGCCCGCTCGACGCTCCTAAGGGCTGCCCGTTCTGTGACAGATGCGAATGCTGCATGGAAGTTTGTAAGACAGTAAAGCCGAAGCTCGTCGAAGTCGCGCCGGATCATATGGTCGCGTGTCATCAGTTTGATAAAGAAGGATGCGGCGGCCACTGTAAAACAGACCAGAGCAAAGATGACGACTGTTGTGAAGAACTCGCGAAAGGAGCTTTCGTGAGCGAGCATGCTCCCGGGGAAGGACCAGAAGCTCATGTTGAGCAGAAAGGAGAGTGAGTAGTATGAAGAAGTTACTGATCATGCTGCTTGCGGCTCTTCTTGTGATCAGCGCCGCGGCGTGCAGTTCTGAGCCGGGTGGAAATACGTCTGAGAGTGAAGAGAAAGAGCAGCAGGAGGCAGCGAAGCATAAGATCGCTGTGCTGGTATATAACCGTACGGATGACGAGGTGCTTTCCTTTAAGAATTATCTGGAGGGTTATATAGCACCTATCTTCAATGTGGAATTCCTGTATTCAGAGAGCATAAGCACGCAGGAAGAAGCGATGACATTCCTGGAGAATGCAGCCGAGTTCGGCGCAGAAGGCGTGATGTCGTTCAACACTTACGACCTTAAGAAAGAAGTCGATCTCTGCGCACAGAAAGGCATGTACTTCATTCTTGCATCTGGAACGGTGACAGATGAAGCATTCGAGTCTGTCGCGGATAATGAGTACTTCGTCGGCGAGATCGGACCCGGCGATGAGATGGAATACACCGCGGGAGTGAATCTTACTCAGGCAGGCCTCGGTCTTCGCGACGGAAAAGAGTCATATTTCATCCTGAGCGGCGGCGGGTTCGTTGGAAACGAGATGCACAGGCTGCGTACAATTGGACTTATCGAAGCGTTCGAAAGCGCTTACGGGGTCAAGCTCAGCACTCCAGCGGAAGAGCTCGCAGTATCTGACCAGATAGTTGAGATCGAGGAAAAAGATCTGAGACTCTGCATCTGTCCGGGATATCCTACGATGGATGAAGAGGTGGAGAAGGCGATCGAAAAGTATAAGAGCGGAGATTATGACATAGTACTCTCCGTACTTCCTGCAACAAGGATCATTCCGTCGCTCAAGAACTCCAAGCTCGCCGTTATCGACTGCTACAGCGATACCAACGAGAGACTGTTCGCCAACGGACAGATGAGCTACGTTACAGGAAAGTACAGCTCTATCATCGGACCGTCATTTGCAGCTATATATAACGCGATAACAGGTCACGCCGAAGACTTCCGTGACAATGGAAGAGCGTTCCATATCAGACAAGGCTTCTGGTCATCCGATTCACGCGAAGACTATGAAGCAAAGTTCTCAATGGCAAGCAGTATCGAAAAAGTGGCGTACAACTATGAAGACCTTCAGAATGTCATAAAAGAATTCAATGAAGACGCGACATACGACGACCTGAAAAAGCTGGCAGAAGCATACAAGTATGAAGATGCCGTCGCGCGTCGCGCGAAATAAGTGTTCACAGACCTTAATGCGGCAAAATAGCCATAAAACTGCAGATATTGTTGCATTTATTCCGTTAAAAAGGTGAATCTGGCAGATTTGCTGCGTTAAGGTCAAAGCTGACGGGGTATATATATTCTGTAAATCATTAACGCAAAACAGAAAGGATATCATAATGAAAAAAAGCTATAAGATCGATGTAGACTGCGCAGCATGTGCTGACAAGATGGAAGTTGCCGCTCAGAAGACTGAAGGCGTAAAGGACGCTACAGTAAACTTCATGACACTCAAGATGAAGGTCGAGTTCGAGGACGGAGCCGATGTAAAGGCTGTCATGGAGCAGGTAAGAGCTAACTGCAAGAAGGTCGAGGACGACTGTGAGGTATTCATCTAATCGAATACAGCAATCGTTTCTGGCGCAGAATGAATAGGAGAGCGGCCGCTGGATCTTAACAGGGCTGCTCTTGCATACAGTAAAGGTGTAAGAATGAATAAGAAACAGAAAAATCTGCTTATCAGGATTATCGTGGCTGCAGTCTTTTTTGTACCGCTCTATCTGATCTCTGAAGGATTCGTACAGGTGGACATACCGAAGCCGGCTCTGATAGTCCTTTTCCTGATTCCGTATCTTACGGTTGGATACGACATCATCAGGAAGGCTTTGCTCGGGATCAAGAATGGGCAGGTATTCGACGAGAACTTCCTGATGACTATAGCTACTGTCGGCGCGATCGTGCTAGGCGAGTACGGAGAAGGCGTCGCGGTAATGCTGCTCTATCAGGTCGGCGAGTTCTTCCAGAGCTACGCCGTCGGAAAGAGCAGGAAGAATATCTCTGACCTGATGGATATCAGGCCTGATTATGCTAACCTCGAGCAGGAAGACGGAACGACAGAGAAGGTCGATCCGGATGAAGTCGAGGAGGGAAGCATAATCGTCGTAAAGCCGGGTGAAAAAGTGCCTATCGACGGAGTCATCGTCGAAGGGAACTCTGCCATGAACACGAGCGCTCTCACAGGAGAGAGCAAGCCGGTCGATGTTTCCGAGGGAAGCGAAGTGCTTTCGGGAAGCATCAACATGACGGGCGTGCTCAGGGTAAAGACGACAACGGAGTTCGAGGAATCCACGGCATCCAAGATCCTGGATCTCGTCGAGAACGCATCATCCAGAAAATCCAAGTCGGAGAACTTCATCTCCAAGTTCGCCAGAGTGTATACGCCTATCGTGTGCTATGCCGCACTTGCACTCGCCATCGTCCCGCCTCTTTTCATCATGCTGACCAAGATCGGCATCGAGAACTACGCTTCTACAAGTGCTATCTGGGGCGACTGGGTGCTCAGAGCATGCACGTTCCTCGTAATAAGCTGTCCGTGCGCGGTAGTCATCAGTATCCCTCTGAGCTTCTTCGCAGGTATCGGCGGCGCGAGCAAGGAAGGCGTGCTCGTGAAGGGCTCCAACTATCTCGAGACACTGTCTGAAGTCAGTGTCGTGGCGTTCGACAAGACCGGAACTATCACAAAGGGCAACTTTGATGTTACGGCTGTACACCACAGTCCTGTCGCCGAACAAAAACTCCTCGAATATGCCGCTCTCGCGGAATGCCATTCATCGCATCCTATCAGCCTGAGCTTAAGAAAGGCATATGCAGGGAAGCTCGATCAGAGCAGAGTCACCGACGTCCAGGAGATCAGCGGACACGGAATAACAGCAAAAGTCGACGGAGACGACGTCGCTATCGGAAACGAAAAGATGATGAGGAAGGTCGGCGTGGAGCCTATCCAGTGCCATCATGTCGGGACTATAATTCACGTTGCTGTTAACGGTGAATACTACGGGCATATCGTCATCTCCGATGAGCTCAAGCCGACATCCAAGGAGGCTATGAGACAGCTCAAGGCAGCAGGCGTCAAGAAGACCGTGATGCTGACTGGAGACGCGAAGAGTGTCGCAGAAAAAGTTGCAGAAGAAGTCGGTGTAACGGACTTCAGAGCAGAGCTCCTTCCTGCCGACAAGGTAACAGCGGTAGAAGGACTGCTCAAGGAATGCACAGGAAACGACAGGCTCGCTTTCGTCGGTGACGGCATCAATGACGCGCCGGTGCTTTCAAGAGCAGACATCGGTATCGCGATGGGAGCCCTTGGATCTGACGCGGCTATCGAGGCAGCCGATATCGTCCTTATGGACGATGATCCTCTGAAGATAGCGAAGGCTATCAAGATCTCCAGAAAGTGCCTCAGGATCGTAAAGCAGAACATCACATTCGCGCTCGGCGTGAAGATCCTCTGCCTCATCCTTGCGGCGCTTGGAATCGCGAACATGTGGATCGCTATCATCGCTGACGTAGGTGTTATGATCCTTGCGGTACTCAACGCTATCCGCTGCATGTTCACGAAGAACCTTTAAAAAGAATGATTCTATGACAGCGCATTGCCGCGGCTCTGCGCTGTCTTTTGTTATATCCATATAGAAGGCAATGGTGATAATTCACCAGCATATAGAGGCAGGCAATGCAAGGGCATAACAATAAGACTATAGATATGACGCAGGGGCCGCTGCTAAAGCCGCTCATCCTTTTTATACTTCCGATAGTCGGCGGAAGCGTGTTCCAGCAGCTGTATAACACGGTCGACTTCCTCTTCGTCGGTAATTTTCTGGACAAGACAGCCGCTGCGGCGGTGGGATCAAGCTCAAATCTGATAGCGATCACGGTCGGGCTGTTCACCGGGATCTCGGTAGGCTGCAGTGTAGTGGCGGCAAATGCCATCGGCGCGAACGACGAATACATGGCGAGAAAGGTGCTGCATACGTCGGTGACGTTCGGGATCATCGGCGGTATCGTGATACTCGTGCTCGGCTTCTTCGGAGTGCCATCGATCCTGAGGCTGCTCAATACGCCTGAGTCTGTGCTCCCTCAGGCGATACAGTATATCAGGATATATCTTTTCAGCATACCGATGCTCGTGTTCTACAACATGGTATCGGGATGCCTCAGAGCGGAGGGCGATTCAAGGTCACCGTTCATCGTTCTGGCGGTGTGCGGACTTCTTAATGTTGTTTTTGATGCACTCTTTATAGTCGTGATGGGCCTTGGCGTCGCGGGAGCGGCGATAGCCACGACCGTGACACAGTCGCTGTCGGCTTTGTTCGTCGGAGTGCTGGCGTCCCGGAAAGACCGCATGGTAAGACTTAACATCAAAGAGCTCGGGATAGATTCGGGCACGCTCTGGAGGATCCTCGGGATCGGCTTGCCGACAGGCATACAGACGATCGTGATCACACTGTCGAATGTCATCGTACAGTATTTTATAAACGGTTACGGGGACACAGCGGTCGCTGCGTTTGCTACATACTTCAAGGTGGAGAACCTGAACTGGCTTTCGATCGTCGCGTTCGGCCAGGCTGCGGTAACATTCGTCGGTCAGAACATGGGCGCGGGGCATTACAGACGTATCCTGAAAGGTACGATCACTATCGTTGCCCTGGGGATCGCTTCAGTGGTCTGCATATCGGGGCTGGTGCTCCTCTTCCCGAATACGGTGTTCAGATGGTTCATGAAAGATCCGGATGTTATTGAGATCGCTGTGAAGCTTGCCATGATAGCCTTCCCGTTCTATTTCATCTATCCGGTGCTGGAAGTCCTTTCCGGCGCGGTACGTGCTATCGGCCGGTCAGTACTGTCCATGGTCATCGTGATATTCAATATGTGTGTGCTCAGGATCGCGCTCCTCGCGATGTTCTCCGGCACGTTCCACACAGTGGAGTCGGTCGTAGTGGTCTATCCGATCACATGGGCGACCTGCGCGGTCACATTCATTTTCATTTTCGCAAGGCTGATGGTCGCGCTCAAAGACCACGCCATGCACAACGGTCATCCGGAATACTGGAGCTGATCCGGCATCAAAGCCCTGCTGGCAGGCGGCATTGACGCAGGGCATATACATAGAGCGACAGTGTTCAGACGGGGCTTGCGGCATATGATATAATAACAATTGAAGAATGACATCAGGAGCAGCTTCTTTGTCCGGAGCTGCTTTTGTATACAATGGAGACGGTTTATGAACAAGAAACAGAAAAGCATGCTGATAAGGATAATCATCGCATCGGTTTTTTTCGTGCCGCTCTATCTGATATCAGAAGAGATCGTGGACGTCGATATGCCTGATCCGGCGCTGATAGTTCTGTTCCTGATCCCTTATATCACAGTCGGGTATGATATCATCAGGAAGGCTTTGCTCGGGATAAAAAACGGGCAGGTCTTTGATGAGAACTTCCTGATGATGGTCGCGACTATCGGTGCGATCGTGCTCGGGGAGTACGGTGAAGGTGTCGCGGTCATGCTCCTCTATCAGATAGGCGAGTTCTTCCAGAGCTATGCCGTCGGAAAGAGCAGAAAGGCGATATTCGACCTTATGGAAACACGTCCGGATCATATCGAGCTTGAGCATGACGACAGGCTTATGGAGAAATCGGGCTCGGAGAAACTCATCACAAGGATCGCGAGGGTATACACTCCTGTGGTATGCTGCGCCGCGCTCGTTACAGCCGTAGTTCCTCCGCTGTTCATCATGATCACAGGGAACGGCGCGGAGAATTATGCGGGTACAGGCGCGATATGGTCCGACTGGATCCTGAGGGCATGCACGTTCCTGGTGATAAGCTGTCCGTGCGCGATCGTGATCAGCATACCGCTTTGCTTTTCCGCAGCCATCGGGGGTGCGTGCAGCAAAGGCATATTCGTAAAAGGAGACAGCAGCCTGGAGAAGCTTTCGAGCGAAGGCATATCCGGCGTCAGCACAGCAGTCGGAACAACAGACAGCGACGAGAAGATAGAAGCCGCCGATGTGGTATTCATGGACGATGATCCCGGGAAGCCTGCAGGTGCTGAGAAGATCGCGAAGAAATGTATGAGGATCGTCACACAGAACATAGTGTTCGTGCTCGGAGTAAAGGTAGGGTGTCTCTTCCTCGCGGCGTCCGGAATCGCGAATATGTGGCTTGCGATGTTCGCAGACGTAGGCGTGATGATCATAGCCGTACTGAACTCCATAAGGTGCATGCTCAATAGGGATTTTTAATGTCCCAGAGCATTGACTTTATGCTCTGCGGTGGTACAATAAAACTAAAGAAAAGTTAATAACAAAACCAAGCCGGTGCGCTTTGCATTCTGGATAAGTAGCTCGAAGAGATATCTGGAACAAGAATGCAAAGTGATAATAGGGAACCAGGTCAGAATCCTGGACGATCCGGTCACTGTGTAAGTGAGCAGAAGCACATTATGCCATTGGAACAATAAGGCCTCCGCGCAAAGCGAGGGGATAAGCCGTTTCCGAGAAGGCGTGCCGATGTGATGAACTTAAGTCAGGAAACCTGCCGGTTTGAGATCTGTGACAAGAACTTCCGGGAAAGTTCGAGGCATTTTTTATTTGTTATGATCCTGCATGCTCCTGCAGTGCGCGCCCCTGACCCATTAGGCACATTGCAGCCTGCTGCGTTGACGAATGAATCTTAAGACCTTTTCCGTATAGTTCCGGAGGAGGTCTTTTGTTTTGTCCGGCGCGGCCCACCGGAGATGGGCCAGAGGATTATATTGAAGGAGGAAAAACAGGAAATGAAACGAAGTTATAATCTACTCTTTGTCTTTATAATGGCATTTGTAATGGCGATGAGCATGACTGCATTTGCATATGCAGGAGGAGTAGATGATACTGAACTTGAAGATGGCACATACTTGCTTAATGAGATAGGAGCTTCTTCAGGTATGGTTGAGCCCAATCGGCCCGCAGTACTTCAGATAAGCGGTGATGATGTCACTTTGTCAGTAGAGCTTGGCGAGACTCCGAAAAAAAGATATAGCCAGATCTATATCGGTAACTATTCTGATATTACAGAAGAAAACCAGGACACCATAGGAACTGATGGAAAGCCTACTGTAAAAGGGCTTCTGTTTGTTACCAGATTTGACAAGTCAAAGCTGACAAATAATCTGAATTTTGTAGTGCGTTATAAGAAAGGGTATAGCGCAGCTCATGATGGTGACTGGTATAATGCATCGAATCATTTTCATTTTATACTTGGTGAAGTGACCGCAGCAACTGATCCAGGTCTTACGATCACGAACAACACAACAATGTTCAAGGCAGAAACAGCATCGCTTCAGACGATAGGTGAGACGACGTATCTGAAGATGGCACTTAGCGGTACAGGATATCGCAACCTGTTCAAGGGTACGTATGAGGATGCAGTCGCAAACGGAGACGCGACAGAGAACTGGATCGCAGGAGCACAGAATGCGGATGGAAAATGGGAATTCGATATTCCATTAGA